>DATFHN010000222.1:0-20527 GCA_035248365.1 Pseudonocardiaceae bacterium
TCACGCAGCCGCTCGACATCGTGCCGGACCGTCCGGGCCGAGACGCCGAGCCGCTCGGACAGCTCCCGGCCGGTCCGGCCCCGCGCGGTCTGGAGCAGGGCGAGCAACGACAGCAACCGTGCGGTCGGATCGGTCACCGAAAACTCCTCGTTCTATTAGGAACTGATCCCGCCTAATTAGCTCATATCGTCATCACCATGACCAACGCGACCGCTTCCCTCGCCCTCCGCCCCTTCACCATCGCCGTCACCGACGCCGAACTCGCCGACCTGCACGACCGGCTCGCCCGCACCCGCCTGCCGCAGCCGGCCCCGGCCGACGACTGGGACGCTGGCACCCCGAACTCCTACCTGCGCACGGCACTCGAAGCGTGGCGCGCCTTCGACTGGCGGGCCGCCGAGGCTCGGATCAACGCCGTGCCGCACTTCACCACCGAGATCGACGGCCAGACGTTCCACTTCATCCACGTCCGCTCCGCCCACCCCGGCGCCACCCCCTTGCTGCTCGCGCACACCTACCCCGGTTCGTCGGTCGACTACCTCGACCTGATCGACCGCCTCGTCGACCCGGTCGCGCACGGCGGCCGCGCCGAGGACGCCTTCGACGTCGTCATCCCCGATGCGCCGGGCTACGGCTTCTCCCAGCCCGTCGCCGAGGCAGGCTGGACGACCGCCCGAGTGGCAGCGGCGTACGACCGCCTGATGCGTGGGCTTGGCTACGAGAGCTACGGAATCCACGGCTCGGACAACGGCGCGATGATCGCCCGGGAGCTGGGATTGCTCAACCCGGACGGATTCCTCGGGCTGCACGTTCTCCAGCTGTTCTCGTTCCCCTCCGGGGACCCGGCCGAGTTCGAGCGCCTGGAGCCCGCCGACCACGCTGGCCTCGCCCACATGCAGTGGTTCCAGTCCGTCGGCGGCTACAACACGATGAACGCGTCACGCCCGCAGACCGTGGCCGTCGGTCTGAGCGACTCGCCGCTCGCGCTACTCGCCTACAGCGAGCTGTTCAACTCCTTCGGCAACGGCACGTCCCTGGTGCCGCTCGAAAAGATCCTGCTTGAGGTGAGCGTGAACTGGTTCGCCAACGCGGCGTCCGGAATGAGTCGCAGCTACCTGGAGAACGCGCGTGCGCAAGCTGATCCGCGCGCGAACACCGCCCGCACCGGGGTCGCCGTGTTCAAGGACGACTTCCAGACGATCAAGGTCTTCGCCGAACGCGACAACACGAACATCGTGCACTGGAGCCGTTTCGAGGAAGGTGGCCACTTCGCGGCCCTGGAACGCCCGGACCTCCTGGCGGGCGACCTCCGCGCCTTCTTCGCCGGCTGACGTCCGGCACCAACCACAACGCACACGGCTGGGCCAAGGAACCTCCCTTGGCCCAGCCAGGTCCGCCGGTAGTGGACTGTCCAATGACGACATAGCGCTGACCGCCAGGACCCACGATCGGGCCCACCAACCCACACGGCTCAGCGGTGGCGGGCCGTGGTGAAGGTCCGGTCCGGCCCGTAGCTGGTGCCCGTCGCGTTGGTGGCCTCGATCCGGAAGTGGTAAGTGATGCCCGGCCGGAGTCCGGTCAGGGCCGCCGACTCGGTGAACGCGTCGACGCCCGATCCCGCGGATCCGGCCGGTGAGGGCATCGCGGAGCCGTAGCGGGTCGTGGTGCCATAGTCGAACCGGTACGTCGTGGGCTGGCCCTCGGCGTTGACCGACCCGTTGAGGGTGGCGCCGGAGGAGGTCACCGCGGTGGCCGCGCTCGTGGTCACGGCGGGCGCGAGGCCAGCCGTGGTGAACGTCTGGTCGGCCCCGTAGCTGGTGCCCGTCGCGTTGCTGGCCTCGATCCGGAAGTGGTACGTGTGGCTCGGCTCCAGCCCGGTCAGGCTGGCGGCCTCGTTCACGGCGCTGCCGCCCGAGCCGGCAGACCCGGCCGGGGCCGGCACCGAGGAGCCGTAGCTCAGGGTGGCGCCGTAGTCGAACCGATAGCTGGTGGCCTGGTTCTCCGGGTTGACCGACCCGTTGAGGATGGCGCCCGAGGCGGCCAGCCCGCTGGCCGTCGCCGTGGTCACGATCGGAGCCTGGCCGCCGCCACTACCGCTGTTGCTGCCGATGACGAACACGGTCCCGGCGGGAGGCAATTCGCCGAGCGCGGCCGACACGTAGGCGGTGTGGGTGGACGGGTCGACGCCCAGTTGGGTGGGGAAGTAGCCCGATGCGATGGCGACGGTCGCGCTCACCTGGTTGGTGGTCCCGTCGATGATCGACACCCCGGGGTTGGTGGAGCTGTTGCTGCTCGCGTAGACGGTGTCGGCCGCGGGGTCGGCGGCCAGCCCGGCCGGGACGAAGCCCAGCGGGCTGGTCGCGGTGACCTGGTCGGTGGCCTCGCTGATCACCGCGACCGCGCCGGCACCGGTCGCGACGTAGACGGTGGCGGTGGCAGTGTCGACGGTGAGGGCGCCTGCGTTGCTGGACAGCGGGATCGTGGCGGTGACCTGATCGGTGGCCTCGCTGATCACGGTCAGCGAAGCGGCGGTGTCGACGACGACCGTTCCGGTCGCGGGGTCGGCGGCGATGCTCCCGGCGCCGGAGAGCGGGATCGTGGTGGTGATCTGGTCGGTCGCGCCGCTGATGACCGCGACCCCGCTGGCGGTGGTCACGTAGACGGTGTTCGTGGCCGGGTCGACGGCCAGGTTGCCTGCGCCGCTCAGGGGAATCGTGGCGGTGAGTGTGTCGGTGGCGGCGTCGACCACGGACACCTGAGCCTGCCCGTTGCTGACGGTCTCGTAGGCGATGTTCCTGACCGGGTCCACGGCGACATCTTCGGGGCGGGGCGGGTTGCCTTGGGGAGATCGGCCCTCGCCAAGGGGCAGCGTCCCGGCGGTGTGGTTGGTGGTTTCGTCGATGACCCACACGGCGCCGCCGTCGATCGGGTGGCCGCCGCAGTTGGTGTCGACCACGTAGGCGGCGTGCGTGCTGGGGTTGACCGACACCGCCTGCGGGCAGGCGCCATCGCCGAGGGGCACCGTCGCGACGACGCTGTAGGTGGTGGCCGCCGTGGCGGGCACGATCCCAGCGACCACGCTCAGAGCGGCGAATGCCGAAGCGAGGATCAACGCGCGCGGTGACGTGACAAGACATGGCATGGGCACGACGGTAGGCAGCTGCCAGCGCCCCGGCATCGTTCATTTGACGGACTCACCGTTCATGCATTTGAAGGACCCCGGACTCACACCGTCCGGAGGCGGGTACCGCCGCGCGGACGGGCCCGCGGAGTTCCTTGCCGAAAGCGGCAGCCGCCGAGTGGCGCCGTCGGCGATCGGGTGTCACAGCCAGCCGCGGCGGACGGCTTCCATCCCGACCTGGAAACGTGTTCGTGCGCCGACCAGTTGCATGAGTTCGTGGACGTGCCGTTGCACGGTGCGGATGCTCCACCCGAAGGTGCGGGCGATGATCGCGTCGGTGGCGCCACTCGCGAGGAGTCCGAGTAGCTGGCGGTCGCGGGGACTCATCGTCTCGCTGTTCTTCGATTCGGTGCGGTTGAGTGGAACCGCCCGGTCCCAGACGGCCTCGAAGAGTTCGGCGATGACCACCAGCAGCGATGACGGGTGGATGAGGTAGGCGATCCCGTTGCGGTAGTCGGCGGTGGCGCTGAGGATCGCGATCGTGTCGTCGCAGATGACGAGCTTGGCCGGCAGGGACGTGCCGACCCTGGCGCGCTCGCCGTGGTGGATTCCTTCCCAGATGTTCTCCAGCCTGCCGGGTATGGCAACCGACTCCTGGTCGTAGACGATGCGATAGCCCACGGTGCCCGCCGCCAGGAACCGTCGCTCCTCCAGATTCGGTCCCTCGTCGCCAAGTTCGCCGGGTGGCACGAAGTAGGGCGGCTTGTCGAAGCCCCTGACCTCACGTTGTGCCGCGCGCTGTACCCGGACGAACGCCCGCCAGATCTTGGGCGCTCCCTCGACCACCTCGACGTGCTCGACGGGGTGGTGTGCGGCGCTCTCGGTGCGGAACGTCTCGTCCAGCCGGTTCAGGTGCTGCTGCAGCTGGCGCAGCTCGTGCTCCCGTTTGGCGATCAACACCGATCCGGCGAGCGAGGGTTCCACGGCGGCATACTTGGCGGGACGGCCGGGCGTGCGGGTCACCAGCCCGCGCTGGACGAGGCTGGCCAGCGCCCGGGTGGTCCTGGCGGTGGTGAAGTTGACACGACTGGACAGAACGTCCACTGTGGACTGTCCTTGCGGGATGAGTGCCTCGTAGACGCGGGCGTCGGCTTCGGGTATTCCGACCGTTTCCCACATGGTCTCTCCTCGTCGTACTTACGACACATGGCATAAAGCCGAAGCAGGCTACTACTTGTTGATTCTGGCATATTCATGACAACGTGGCTCGTTGCGCAGTACTCACCGGGCTCATCCATGACCCCGCGCTGTAAGGGGAAACACCGATGAAACACGCGTTACGGCTTCGACGGCTCATGGCCCTCGCGATCACCGCAATCACCATTACCGGCATGTTTCTCACCGCGACCGGCACCGCCGCCGCCTCGCCACCGGCCGCTGCTCCGGTAGCCGCCACGGCAGCGGCAGCGGCCAAGCCGCCGGCCAAGACACCATCCCCGACGACGGGCTCGCATGCCGCCGCCTTCACGCACGCCTGCGGTACGTCGGCAGCGGACCGGTTCAGCTGCTTCGCGCTGAAGCGCACCGACATCACGAAGGCCAAGACCCTCGCGGCCGACACGACCCCGGCCGGGTACGGGCCGAGCGACATCCAGGCGGCCTACCGGCTCCCGGCGGCGGGCGGGTCGCCGACCGTGGCGATCGTCGACGCGTTCGACGACCCGAACGCCGAGTCGGATCTGGCCGTGTACCGCGCGCAGTACGGACTCCCGGCATGCACGACGGCCAACGGCTGCTTCACCAAGGTGGGCCAGGACGGCAGCACGAAACTCCCCGATCCACCACCGGCAAACGACGACTGGGTCAGCGAGATCACCCTGGATTTGGACGCCGTGTCCTCGGCATGCCCTGGCTGCCACATCCTGCTGGTGGAGGCGGACACCGACCTGACGGGCCCCAGCCTGCCGACCGCCGTCCAGACCGCCTACACGATGGGCGCCAAGTTCATCTCGATGAGCTGGGGCGGCGCCGAGGACGGCACCGAGAACGCCCAGGACGCACAGTACTTCGCCCACCCGGGCGTCGTGTACACGGCGTCGAGTGGTGACAACGGCTACGACGCGGGTGTGATCTACCCATCGACCTCGCAGTACGTGGTCTCGGTCGGCGGCACGTCGCTGGACCGCGCGTCAGGCACCAGTCGGGGCTGGTCGGAGTCGGTCTGGGACGGCGCGGGCAGTGGCTGCTCGGCCGACGTCACCAAGCCCGCCTGGCAGGCCGGGATCTCGGCGTGCCCGACCCGCGCCGCCACCGACATCTCCGCCGACGCCGACCCGAGCACCGGCCTGGCGATCTACAACTCCTACAGCGACGGTGGCTGGGACGTCTACGGCGGCACCAGCTTGGCTTCGCCGCTGATCGCGTCGATGTACGCGCTGGCAGGCACTCCGGTGCCGGGCACCTATCCCTCGCGCTACCCGTACGAGGACCTGAACGCGGCAAGCGACATCAACGATGTCACGTCGGGCGCGACCGGCTCCTGCACGCCGAGCGTCCTGTGCACCGGCGGCACCGGGTGGGACGGCCCGAGCGGACTCGGCACCCCCAACGGCGTCGACGCGCTGACCACGGGACCACACGGCGACATTGCCGGCCACGTCACCGACGCCGCGACCAAGCAACCGATCAGCGGGGCCTCGGTTTCCACTCAGGACGGCCGAACCGTGACGAGCGGAGCCGACGGCGGCTACGACATCAAGGTCCCGGCCGGCAGCTACGACCTGACCGCGACCAAGTACGGCTATGACGCCAAGACCGTCAGCGGTGTCTCGGTCAGCGCCAACGCCACGGTCGCGGAGGACTTCGCGCTGAGCGCCGAAGCGTTCCACACCATCTCCGGTGCCGTCGCCGACGGATCGGGGCACGGCTGGCCGATGCGAGCGAAGATCACCATCGACGGCTACCCGAACGGGCCGATCTACTCCAACCCGTACACCGGCAAGTACTCGGTCAGCCTGCCCGACAACGCGAGCTACACGCTGCACGTCACGCCGATGGACCTGTCCGGCTACACCAAACAGAACGTGACGGTCGCACTGTCCGGTTCGGACGTACGGCGGGACATCGCCATGCCGGTCGACGCCGGCACCTGCACCGCACCCGGCTACGCCTACCACGACACCGGCACCACCGAAACGTTCACCGGATGGCAGGGCGCGACACCGCAGGACGGGTGGACCGTCACCGACGCCATCGGCAACAGCCAGACCTGGCGCTTCGACAACCCGGGCGGGTGGGCGGGTCCGCCGGGCGGCGACGCCGACTTCGCCGACATCGACTCCAACGCCTACGGCCAAGGCGGCAGCCAGGACAGCTCGCTGGTCTCACCGGTGGTCGACCTGTCCGGCAATGCCAGCCCGGAAATCGGCATCGACAGCACCTACATCTCCTTCCCCGGCCAGACAGGCTCGGTCGACCTGAGCCTGGACGGCGGGACGACCTGGTCGACCGTCTGGAATCCCTACGGCGTCAACCCCGGTCACTTCGACATCCCCATCCCGCAGGCCGCCGGACAGTCCCAGGTCCGGGTGCGGTTCCACTTCACCGGTAGCTGGAGCCGTCGCTGGGAGATCGACGACGTGCTGATCGGTGGCCGCTCCTGCGCACCGCTGCCAGGCGGTCTGGTCGCCGGTGTCGTGACCGATGCCAACACCGGCACGCCACTGGACGGCGCGACGGTCACCAGCGATGTCGATGCCACGGCCTCCGGCACGACGGGCGCGACGCCGGACGACCCGGGACTGGGCGACGGGTACTACTGGCTGTTCAGCTCGCACACCGGGCCGACCGCTTTTACTGTCTCCGACGGCAAGTACGCGGCGAGACATGCCACGATCAACGTTGTTGCCGACTCGGTCAGCCACACCGACTTCGCACTCGCGGCCGGGCACCTGACCATCGCAACGCCGACCGTCTCGGTGAGCGAGGTCCTCGGTGCGACGAAGTCGCAGATCCTGAAGTTCGGCAACGATGGCACCGCGCCGGTGCACGTCGACCTCGGCGAGACCGACGCCGGGTTCACCCCGCTGGGCAGCGCGGTGCAGGCCCCGGCCAGCGCCGCCGGTGCCCCCACCACGGTGGTGAAGACCACGACCAGCAAGGATTCGACCGCCGGAGGCGCCAACTCGGCGAGCCCGGCACCGACTGGCCCGACACTCCGGGCGGCCAGCGCCGCAGTTGGGCCGTGGACCGACGTCGCCGACTACCCGACGGCCGTGATGGACCCGGCGGTCGCCTCACACGGCGGCAAGGTCTACACGGTCGGCGGCTACGACGGCACCTACAAACTCCAGGACGCCAACGTCTACACCCCGGCAACCAACGCCTGGAGCGCGATCGCCGCCCTGCCCGAACCGGTCCAGGCGGCGTCCGCCGGATTCGTCGACGACACCCTCTACGTCGTCGGCGGCTGGAACAACTATGGGCCGAGCACGCATGCCTACGCCTACGACCTCGCCGACAACACCTGGAGCAGGGTGGCCGACCTGCCCAGCGCGGTCGCCGCGGCAGGCGTGGCGGTTGTCGACGGCAAGCTGTACGTGATCGGTGGCTGCACCGGCACGTGTGGCGCGGCCACGGCCGCCGTCTACAGCTACGACCCCGGCAACGGCTTGTGGACCCAGGAACCGGCCTACCCGACGGCCGTGGCCTATGCCGCCTGCGGCGGGGTCACCGCGAAAGTGATCTGCGCGGGCGGGGTGTCGGGCAGTACGACCAAGAGCACCTACGCCTACACCCCGGGGGCGAGCGGCTGGACCCAGGAGGCCGATCTCCCGGTCGACGACTGGGGAGCCGCGGCCGCCAGCGCGAACGGTCGACTGGAGGTCATCGGGGGCGCCATCGACAACGGCGCCGCCGTGACCAACCAGGGCTTCGGCTACGACCCGAGCACCAACAGCTGGTCTGCGCTACCCAACGCCAACAACGCCACCTACCGCGGCGGCGCCGCATGCGGTGCCTACAAGGTCGGCGGTGCGCTCGGCGGATTCCAGCCGGTGCCGTTCACCGAGTACCTGCCCGGCTATGACCAGTGCGGCGGCGATGTCCCGTGGATGTCGGAGGACAAGACCAGCTTCGACGTGGCGCCCGGCCAGACCGTCAGCGTGCGAATCACCACGGACTCGTCCGTGTTGTCGCAGCCAGGCACGTACCAGGGTGAGCTGGTCGCGCAGACCGACTCTCCCTACGGCACTGCCGCACCGGTCGGCGTCGTGCTGCGGGTGACCCCGCCGGCCAAGTGGGGCAAGATCACCGGCACGGTGTCCGACAGTAGCGGTGCTCCCATCGCCGGGGCCACGGTGGCCATCTGCACGATGTACGACACCCGGACCGGGGCCTGCGGTCCAACGACGTACACGCTGAAGACGGATGGTCGCGGCGGGTATCAGTTGTGGCTCAACCAGGGCTTCAACCCGCTACAGGTCATCGCCGCCAAGGACGGCTACACCCCGGTGATGAAGATCGCCAAGATTCACCAGGGAGAGACCACGACGACGGACTTCACCCTCAGCGCCTCCAGCGACTTCACCGCTGCGAAGGTGCAGGAGTACCTGAACGCCCAGATGCGTTCGAAGTAGTTCCGCCCAACACGGGTGTCGCGTCGGGTGGCAGTCGCCGCCCGGCGCGACGCTGCTGGACGAACGGGCGGCGGTGTCGGGGCAACGTAGGGAAGACTGGGCTCGTGCGAGAAGTTCGGCGAGATGTGATCGACGCGCCAGGGGCCAAATCACTGGTCTGGGTCGGAGAAACGCTCTACGACGTCGCTGCCGGCTGGCGATCGTTCCCACTCGACGGGACACCGGGCTCGTCGAGGTTCAGCGGCTACGGCGACCAGTTCGACGCCGCGACGATCTCGCCAGGCGGTGACGTCGTGGCGTTGCTCGCCAGCACCGGCACCAAGGCGTTGCTGCTGGCGTCCGATAGCCACCTGATCCGCGAAGTCAACCGCAGCTACTACTGCGCCGAAGCATTTCGATACCCGTTGGTGTTGTGCACCCTGCCGGACGGGAGGACGGGCATGGTGCACTGTCCTGAGGACTACAACCGCCTGGAGATCGAGGACGCCGTGACCGGCGAGCGCCTCACCGCGGGCGCCAACCGCAAGCCGGGAGACTTCTTCCATTCGCGGTTGGCGGTCTCCTCCAACGGACGGTATCTGCTCAGCGCCGGATGGTTCTGGCACCCCTGGGGAAGCCTGGCGGTCTATGACCTGGCGCGGGCGTTGATCGAACCGGCGGCGCTCGACTCCTTCGGTGACGTGTTCGATCTGCGCGGCCTCGTACAAGCGGAGGTCGCCGGCGCCTGCTTCGTCGACGAGGACATCGCGATCAGCACGTCCTCGGAGCCCAACGATCCGAACAGCCCCGACGATCTGGCGCCCAACATGCTCGCGCTGTGGTCGCCCGCAACCCGGACGTTCTCCTGGCGCCGGCAACTCGACCTGACCGCCGGTGACCTCGTCCCGTTTGCCGGCGACATCTTGGCCCTGCACGATCACCCGCGTCTCTACGCGACGGCGACCGGCAATCTGATCGGCGAATGGCCGGACCTGGCGACTGGCCACGCCGACAGCTCAATCGTGTGGGACAAATCCTTCTCAGGCCCCGCCCGGGTAGCCGTCGACCAGGCCAATGGGCGTTTCGCGGTGACCGACGGGGACCGGATCACCGTCGTCCACCTCCGTTAGCGACGTCGACCGGAAAGCCTCAGCCCACCGGCTCAGTTAGCCGCTGGCGGCGTCGATAGTGGCGCTCAGCAGGCTTCGAGATCAGCCCCGCCCACTCACCAGTCGCGGCGACCATTTCTGCACTGAACCCGTCGGGCGATTGTCGTTTTCCGAGCGTGGCGCTAGAACAGTTCACATGCCCTTGGTGAGCGCACGATCACGTAGGTTGATGATCCTCCTGGTCGGAAGCACCACGGTAGCGGCAATGCTGCCCGCCCCCGAGGCGACAGCGACACCGCAGGCGGCCGGTTCCTACGTGCTGACCGCGACCGGCACCGGCAGCGACTACGCGCCCACGTTCACCGGCAACGGATATCTCGGCGTGCGTGTTCCACCCGCCGGGCAGGGCTATGCCGGTGGCACGGTGCCCGCTCAGTCCGAAGTAGCCGGTTTCTACGCCCAGCCGAGCGGGCAACCGCAGCAGCGCGCGAACATTCCGACCTGGTCCACCTTCACGTTCACCGATGGGGGACAGGACTTCGGCGGCGGCGCGGGCACCATGACCGGCTGGCGCCAACAGTTGAACCTGCACGACGGCAGCGTCACCACAACGGCCCGGTGGACAGCGCCCAACGGCCACGTCACCGACGTCCGGTACGAAGTGTTCACCGACCGGAACCAGGCGCATGTGGCGACCGTGCGGTTGTCGCTCACGCCCGAGTGGAGCGGCACCGCGACCGTCACCGACCTGATCGACGGAACCCCGGCGGACGAGACGACCGAGGTGAGCAAGGGCTGGGACGCGGCACACCGCCAGGACTGGGAGACGGTGCGCACGACCGGCCTGGGCATAGTCGCCGGCCTGGCCAGCACGGTCGAACCAGGCCCGAACGTCAACGCGACGGCCACACCGGTCGACCAGGACGCCAGTCAGTCCGTCGGCCAGCGCTTCGCGTTCCCGGTCAGCGCGCGCGACACGTACACCCTGACCAAATACGTCGGCGTGACCACGTCGCAGGACACCTCGGCACCGGGTCCCTCGGCGCGCCGGCAGTCGGCTGCGGCCGCCTCGGCCGGTTTCGACGCGGTGTCCGGCGAGAACACGGCGGCCTGGGCCACATTGTGGGCCGACCGCGTCGACATCCTCGGCAATCCGACGCTGGCCACGGAGGTCAACGCGAGCGAGTTCTACCTGTGGTCCAGCACGAGAGATGGCGTGAACTGGAGCATCTCGCCCGCCGGCCTGTCCTCCAACGGATACGACGGACACATCTTCTGGGACGCGGAAACCTGGATGTACCCGACATTGCTGGCGCAGCATCCCGATCTGGCCGTCGGTATGGACAACTATCGCTACGAACGGCTCGGCGCCGCGCAGGCGCACGCCACCCAGACCGGGTTCACCGGCGCCCGATTCCCGTGGGAGAGCGCGCTGGACGGCACCGAGCAGATCCCGCCGCCGGTGTCCGTGAACAGCGAGGGCCTTTACGAGCAGCACATCACCGCCGACGTCGCTCTCGCCCAGTGGCAGTACTACCTGGCCACCGGCGACAAGACCTGGCTGCGCACCAGGGGCTGGCCGGTGCTGTCCGGCGCGGCCACGTTCTGGGCGGGCCGCGCGGTGCCCGGCGCCAACGGCGGCTACCACCTGGACAACGTGACCGGTCCGGACGAGGAGAATCCGGACGTCAACGACGAGGCGTACACCAACGTCGCGGCCGCCGCGACGCTGCGCATGGCCACCGAGGCGGCGCGGGTGCTCGGCATCGGCGCACCCGCATCCTGGGCGACGATCGCCAACGGCCTCGCGCCGCGCTACGACGCGAGCACCGACACGCATCCCGAGTTCGCGGGCTATGCGGGCCAGCTGGTCAAACAGGCGGACGTGACCATGTTGCAGTACCCGTGGGCGTACCCGATGTCGCCCGGCACCGCGCAGCACGACATCGACTACTACGTGCCGCGCAGCGATCCCGGTGGCCCGTCGATGGACGACGCCATCAACACCATCGACACGGCGGCGCTCGGCTCGCCCGGCTGTTCGTCCTATGTGTACACACAGCGCAGCATCGAACCGTTCATGCGGGACGCGTTCGACCAGTTCTCCGAGACCAGGACCGGCGGCGCGTTCACGTTCATGACCGGTATCGGCGGGTTCCTGCAGGAGTTCCTGTACGGCTACTCGGGACTGCGCTGGACCGGCGGCGGCGTCTCGCTCGACCCGAGCCTGGCCGGTGGCGTCGGCGGCGTCGTCCTGCACGGGTTGGCCTGGCACGGCAGCCGATTCACGGTCAGCATCGGCCCTCGGACGACGCAGGTGTCGCTGGACAGTGGCGCTTCGGTGCCAGTCAAGGTCGGAAGCCACACCGCCAGTGTCGCGGCCGGCCATCCGCTCACCGTGCCGACCCGGCGCCCCGACCGGACGCCGACCACCGACCTGGCTCGCTGCCAGCCCGCCACCGCGTCCACAGCGCAGCCGGGAGCCGATCCGCTCGCGGCCGTCGACGGCAGCCCGGCGACCGACTGGCAGCCGACCCAGATCGCGTCCAGCCTGACCGTGCCACTCACCCATCCAGCGACGATCAACTCGGCGACGCTGGTGTGGGGCCGGCAGTGGCCCGGCCCGCCCGGCCCGAACATTCCGCCGCCTCCCGGACCAGTGACCATCCTGCGCGCGACCGACTACCGGCTGGTCACCTCGATGGACGGCCGCAACTGGACGGTCGTCGCGCAGGTGCACGGCCGCACCACCGGCACCCAGGACACGCTCACCTTCACCCCGGCCACGGCCCGGTATGTCGGCATCCAGATCACCGGCGCCACCGCGCAGACCCCGCCCATGCTGGAGGAACTGACCGTCCCCTGATCGACCGGCCGGCACGAGACGCTCAGCCAGGCCGCCTCGCTCCGCCCGCTGCCACGACCCGAGCCCGGTAGCGAAGCGTCAGCGCCAGGGCTGGTCGCCGACCCGCACCGCTGCTCCGGTTTCGGCCGCGTGTTCGATGGCGAGCGCGATCGCGTGGTCGTGGCAGCCATCGGCGAGCGGATACGGCTCGGCTCCGCTGTCCGTTACCCATGCCGCCGTGTCGGCGAGCAGTGTGCCGATCGCGATCTCCTCATCGTTCCAGCGCAGGCCCTGGTAGCGGTTGCGGTACAGCACGTCCGACCCGAACGTGAGGTGATCGGTGTCGAAACCATCGAGATCGAGGTCGTAGCCGGTCTGGCGGCGCACGATCGCCGAGCGCACGATCGTGCGCTCGGCTGTCAGCCTGACCACGTCCTGATCGCGCAGCTCGCCGAGCGTGCCGCGGACGAGCAGCCTGCGCATCATCAACTGGTTGTGCCATTGGTTGTCGGTGAAGTCGTAGACGCCGAGCCCGCTGTCGTCGAAGGAGATCGTGGCGAGGGTGGTCGCCGCTTGCCTGGTCGGCACGGGGTCGGCCCAGCCCGCGCGGGACAGTGGATCGGCCAGCGGCGCGCTGGTGCGGACCGCGCGCACCTCGGCTGGTCCGCGACCGGTCCCGAGCAGTGTCCTGATCAGCGACACGGCGTGGTACTGGTGCGTGGAGGACACGTCGACCCTGGTGGGCGCGCCGATCACGCCCGAGCGGACGAGCGCGATCCGCGCCGCGTGCGCGGGCATCCGCGAGTACTGCTCGGAGACCTGAACCAGCCGCGAGGCCCCGACCTTCGCCCACAATGCGTGCAAGCCGTCGAGATCGGGCGCCGGTGGCGTCTCGGCCAGTACCGGCATCGCGCGTTCGACGAGTTCGGCCACCAGCGACGGCGTCACCTGCCACGGCACCGCGGTCACCACGAAGTCCGGCTTCGCCGTGCGCAGGCATTCGTCCAGCGAGAGGTACACCGGGACCGGCAGGTCGTTCTTGGGGCTGCGTGCGACGATCCCGACGCAGTCGAGGCCGTCCAGGGCCGCGCCGATACGCCAGAAGTACTCGGCGCGCCATCCCGCGCCGATCACCACGAAACTCGTCACGCCACCATCCAACACGACCAGGCCAATCCAGCCGAAGTCAAGAAGGGTTCGCCGGCGAAGCGGTGATGGTCAACTGTGCGGCACCATGATCGGGCCGGAGTTTGAGCAGGATTCCGCCGAACGGTCCGCTGGTGAACGTCCAGCCGGTCGGCTGCGCGCTCAGCACGGCAACGGACCTCGCTTCAGGGAGTGGGTGACCGTTCATCGTGATCCGGGTTGGCGCGTGCTGGGCCAGCACCAGGATCTGCGCCTGCGGCGGCGCTCCGGTCAACCGCAGGCCGGCCTTCGTCACGTCCAGCCGACCGGCGTCGGAACTGATCGCGATGCCACCGTTCGCACCGGGCGCGACCAGCCAGCCCGCCAGACCCGGCTTGCTCAGCTCGTTGCCGCTCCAGCTGTCCGGCCAGATTCCCGCGCGCTCGTCGAAGCCGATGGCGCTGCCGGCCCGCAGGTAGAGCGGGAACTCGGACAGATCGGTGGAGCGGGAGATCGTCTGTCCGCCATGGACGATGGTGCCGGTGAAAAGGTCGATCCAGTCACCGGCGGGCAGGTACACGCTGACGTCGGTCGGCCGGCCCGCTTCGCCGTCGGCTTCGGCCGAGTCCGCGCTGACCGGGGCGGCCAGGAGGTCCGGCCCCACCATCAGCTCGCTGCTTGCCGCCCAGGCACGCTGGTCGTCCGGATACTGGTAGCCGAGCGCCCGCAGGATCGGCACGCCGGTCGACGCGGCCTGTTCGGCCAGCGCGTAGAAGTACGGGAACAGTTCGTAGTGCAGGATCGCGCTGTCGCGGAAGTCGTCGACCGTGCCGGCCGGGTACTGCCACGGTGTCGCGTTCAGTCCGGCGCCGCCGACCTCGAAGACCGGGCTGATCGAGCTGAACTGCGCCCACCGGGTGAACAAGGTCGGGGTCGGGCTGTTCGTAGCCGTGGCAGGTGACTTCGGATCGATGCCGCCGGTGTCCGAACCCCACGCCGGTCCGCCCGACAGCGACTCGCTGATGCCGTAATCCACCATGGCTCGCAGCCCGGCGAAGGTCTGGTAGGTGTCGCTGCCCCACATGCCGTGCGTGTCGTGCGCGGTCCACGGCGTTCCGGCGCGCACCAGCGTCTCGAAGTCGTTGCCGTGCACGGCGCGCAGCGCCTGCGTGACCGCCGACTGGTACAGGTCCGGGTAGCGCAGGTACAGGCTGGCGCCCGAGCCGCCGGCGAGCGTCGCGGTCTGCAAGCGGTACTCTTCCGCGCGGTCCTCCTTGGTCATGTCCACGCCCATGCTCACCAGTTTGGTGAGCTGGCTGACGTAGTACTGGCGAGCGGCCGGGTTGCTGAAGTCGAGGTAGTTCGTGCCGGGAATCAGCCAGTTGTTCTTCGCCCACACGTCGTTGATGCCGGCACACGAGCCGCCGCCCTGCGACGCGTTCGGCGTGGACGCCTGCGAGCCGAGCCACAGCCCGAACTTCACGCCATCGGCGTGGATCTGATCGATCATCGCCTGCGGATCGGGGAAGAAGGTCGGATCGAACCGGAGACTGCCGGTGCAGGCGCTACCGTTCTTACGGACGGTGTTGCCCGGCGGCTGCTGCTCCCACGGGTTGTCGATGAAGATCGTGCTCAAGGGGATACCCAACTGGCGGAATTCGTCCACATCGGACAGTACTTGAGCTTCGTCCGCGCTGACGTCGCGCCACTTGGTCAGGCCGAACTCGGTCGGCGGCGGCAGGCTGGGCAGGCCGACGGTCCGGTAGTAGCCTGCGGTGACCTGTTGCGGGGAACCCACGAAGACGTCGTAGTCGAGTTGGTCGTCCCGTAAGCAGATCTGCACCCGGTCCGGCTGTGCGGTCGCGGCGACCGGGCAGGGCAACGGGGTCGCGTCGCCTGCCGGCACCGATGGTGTCCTGCCACAGGTCGGCCCGTCCGCGACCTGGGTGGCGCCGGGGAAGGCGAACCGGCCAATGTGGTCGGTGTCGGCGTAGAAACCGTAGCCGCCGGAGCTGAGGTAGAACGGGGTGGCGCTCTGCTCCTGGTTCTGGCAGTCGTCGCCGGCTTCGTTGCCCTCTTTGCCGGGACTCCAGCCGCGCACGTGCCCGCGCAGGTCGACCGAGGCCGCCGAACTGCCACCGAGATAGTGCTCGGCCGGACCGGCGGTGAGCGCCTCGAAGACCGCGTCGACGCCGGCATCCGGGGTGAACGACCAGTGCACCCGCAGTCCCTGCGAGGTGTGCGTGACGGCGACGGTCGCGGTGCGGCCGGGCTCGTCGGTGCCGACCGTGTAGGACATCCCGGCGGGGATCGCCTGGCTCGTGATCAGGTTGGTCAGCCGGTGGTAGCCCGTACCGGTCTGGTAGGCGAGTGAGCCACCGGGGCCGGCGATAGAGCCGGCCGCCTCACCGGTGACCGTCCGGCCGCCGCTGGTGTAGGTGAGCCGGAACGGTGCGGGATCGGCGTGCCAGCCGACGACTCCCGGCGCCGAGGCGGGTGCGGGTGCGCCGATCGCGGGCGCTGCGCTCAGGCCGAGCGCGAGAACCGCCGCCATCAGGGTGAAGCGTGCACCGGTCATGTCTGCCCCCTGGTACATCGCGTATGAAATCTGATATATGTTCACCGGCACAGTGCTCAGGGGTCAATCCGCCGAATGAATGAAACGTTTCAATCTGCGACGAAGCGGAGAACGATGTCGAACCGGCCGGATAGCAGGAGAAATGCCGCGATCATCGGGGTGTTGACGGTGTCGCTGACCATCGCGGGCGTGCTGCCCGCGTCCGCCGCCGGGGGAGCGCCGCTGGCACCGACCGGCCTCGCCGTCGACGAGGCGGCCCACTCGTTGGACGTCACCGGAACGCCCGCGTTCGGCTGGATCCCGCGCGACCGCGCGAGCGACGAGATCCAGACCGGCTACCAGATCCAGATCACCGACGGCCTGACCCACCGGCCGGTCTGGGACAGCGGCCGGGTGCCATCCGGCGCGGAGTCCGACATCGACTACACCGGCCCGGCACTGGCCGGCGGGCACTCCTACGACTGGACGGTGCGCACCTGGAACCGGGAGGGGAGCGCGAGCCCGTGGGCCGCGCCTGCCTCGTTCGACACCGGCATCGGCGACGACGAGTGGTCCGGCGCGGACTGGATCAGGCGGGTCACCACCGGAAACGACAGCGTCGTCGACTACACGCTGGCCCGGCGCACATTCACCGTGGCCGACGCGGCGAGCCCTGTCGTACGGGCTCGTGCCTATGTCGCGGCCGAAGGACAGTGGCAGTTACATCTCAACGGGCAGGTCGTCGACACCCAGGACGACTACCAGATGCCCGGTGAGACCTACTACGACACCGAGGACATCACCGGCGCGGTGCGCGACGCGATCTCGGCCGACCGCGGTCAGGTGACGGTCGGCGTCAAGTACGGCGCCTGGGCCACCACCGAGGGCGGTGGCCGCCCGGAGGGCCCGGTTCCGGTGAGCAGCACGCTGTCCGCGCCGAGTCCGGCCGGCGCGACGACGGTCAGCGTGGCCTCGGCGACCGGACTGGTCGCGGGCGAGGGACTGGCCATCGGCACGCCGGGCAGCGCCACGTTCCTGGTCGATCCGATCACCGCGATCAGCGCGAACACCGTCGCCCTCGGCCAACCGCTCCCCGCCGCGCAACCGGCCGGCACCACCGTGGTGTCCGAGAACGGACCGACCGGGCTGCTGGTGAAGGTGATCGTCGACCATCAGGACGGCAGCGAACAGGCCATCGTGTCGGACGGAAGCTGGTCGCTGTCCAAAGACACCGAGGAGCTGACCACCACGGTCAAGCGGCGCAGCGTGGAGAACGCGGGCACGTACGTGGAATACCTCGACGCGCGGCAACGGATCACCGGCTGGGACCGGCCTGGCTACCAGCCCTCGGCGTCCTGGGCGCCGGCCACCGTGCTGGGCCGGGCGCCGATGCCGGAGCCGTCGAGCTGCGCCAACTACCTCAGCAAGTCGGCACCGTGCGGATTCACCCACCTGGCGCCGATGCTGTCCTCCCTCGCGTATCGAGTGATCCATCCGGTCTCGGTGCGCACGCTCGCCGACGGCACCGAGATCGCGGATTTCGGCACCGACTTCGTCGGCGTGCCAGTGGCGCGATTCGGCGCGGGCGTGCCCGGTCGGCAGGTCACGCTGCTGGGCAGTTACCGGCTGAACAACACCACCAGCACCGCGGCCACCACTGCCGGAGCGAGCGCGATCACCGTGACCGGCGTGGCCGGTTTCCAGCCAGGCGACCCGATCACGGTCGACGCCCCCGCCGACGGCTACGGCGCGGGCCACCCGGAACGGAGCACGGTCGCATCGGTGTCCGGCGACACCATCACGCTCGGCACGCCGCTGCGCGAGCCGCACGCCACCGGGGTGTGGATCGAAGGCGCGCGAGCCGGAACGTCCTCATTGGACACCCAAGGCACCGATCTGACCTTCGCCTACACCGAGTCCGGCGGGCCGCAGCAGACCAACTTCTTCGTCGGCGAGGGCTTGCGATACCTGCAGATCTCCGGCGCAGGCGAACACGTCGATCCGGGCGACATCTGGGCGGTGGCCCAGAACGAGGACGCACCTTCCGGCCGGGCCGCGACCTTCACCAGCGACAATCCCACCCTGAACGCGGTCTTCACGCTCATGGAACGGGCCGCGACCCAGTCCGGGCAGATGGAGTTCCAGGACTCACCGGACCGGCAGGCCGGTCAGTTCCTCGGGGATGCCGTTGACGAGTCCTTCGCCACCACCGAATCGCTTGACGAACGGCAGCTCACCAAGCAGGCCATCGAGAACTTCATCGCGTCCCAGCAACGCTACTGGCTGGCCACGCCGGCCGGACCCGGATCGCAGTACGGTGACATGAACGCGGTCTATCCCACCGGGGACGGCAAGCGGGACATCCCGGATTACACCGAGATGTTCGCGGAATGGGTGTGGCGTTACTACCAGCTCACCGGTGATCGCGACACGCTCGCCGCCGCCTACCCGACCATGCGCGCCATCGCCACCTACGTCGGCGACAACATCGCCACCAGCGGTCAGGACGCCGGCTTGGTCTATCAGCTCGCGGGCGGCAGCACCGGCTCCTACCGATACGGGATCGTGGACTGGCCGCCGACCGATCGCTACGACACCGTAGTACTCAACTCGGGCGTCGACACCGTGGTGAACCTGCGTGCGGTCGAGGTGTTCCGCGCGCTGACCAACACCGCGGGCGTACTCGGCGACACCGCCTCGGCCAGTACCTACCGCGCAGAGGCGTCCAATCTCACCACCGCGATCAACACGAAACTCCTCGACGCGAACGGTCTCTACGACGACGGGCTCACCGCGGCGGCCGGCAATCCGAAGATCGGCAACGCCTCCGAGCACGACCAGTCCTTCGCCCTCGCCTACGGCGTCGCACCGCAGACCAGCTTCCCGCAGCTCGGCGATTTCCTTGCCGCGCAGGGCATGCGGCAGGGGCCGATGGACCTCGGCCAGCTCGAAGCCGGGCTGATCGACACCGGCCGCACCGACGCACTGGTCCGGCTGCTGACCGATCCGAACGCGGACGGCCCGGCGAAGATCCTCGCCGAGGGCGGTACCACCATGTGGGAGCAATGGGATCCCGGCTGTACCGCACCGGGCGGCGCGGCCGGTGACTCGACCGCGAGCTGTGTCGGCGCCGGGATCGACCAGAGCAAGACCGACAGCCTCTCGCACGGCTGGGGATCGGTTGGCATCACCGGAATCCTGGAAGGCTTGCTCGGCATCCAGGTGGCCGGAGCCGGTGCGTCGACGGTCACGGTCACCCCACCGGCCTCCGGCCTCGGCTCGGCCAGCGGTGGTGAATGGACCGAACGCGGCGAGATCTGGGTTTCCTGGCAACGGGTGCGCGATGGCGTCGCCCTGGACATCCGGGTGCCCGACAACATGTCGGTCACCGTGGCGCTGCCGTCTGTCTCAGGCGTTCGATACACCTGCCGGGACGGCGCGCCCCGGTTGCTCGGTGAGTCCGGCGGAAGGGTGAGCTACCAGATCGGCTCCGGCGAGACCCGGCTGACTCCGGTCCGCTGAACACCGCTACCAACCCGGCCGACGTGGCGCCGTGCCGGCGGCAGTTGATCAGAATGGCGTGCTTGGCGAACTGGACGCCTGGTCGGATTGGTAGCTGTCACCGAGCCCTCGAAAGGTGTGGCCGACGTAGCGCTGGTGTAGGTACCAGACGCCGCGTCCGGGATCCAGGCGTCAGACGACGCCCTCCTGCACCGGATAGTGGATGACGATCACACCACCGGTGGCGTAGTTGGCGACGTCGGCGGACACCCGCTGGCCCTGCGGAGACGTCCTCGCCGCGGTCATTGCCGTAGCGTCAGCGAACTCGGCTTCGAAGACCGCGAAGTACGGCGTCTGTCCCGGCGCCGCAGCCACGTCGAAGCTGTAGCGCCACGCGAGCAGGCCAGGCATCTGCCTGACCAGCGGAAGATGGTTGCTCACGTAGTAGTCGCGGAAGTGGTCGGGATCGGCGGGCTCGGGATACAGGACCACCATCTTGTGCATGAGAACCTCCGATCAGCGGCGAGCGACCATAACACCCGGAGGCTCCCAGGCGGTCGCCATACGGGCCGTAGAGCGCACGGCGTCCAGAGCGAGGGCGCCCCGTCGCAGTCTGTCACCACGGCGCGCGCTGAGATGGCACGGTGACCCGCG
>DATFHN010000223.1:0-10504 GCA_035248365.1 Pseudonocardiaceae bacterium
GGGGAAGTACTCCCGGGTGTCCAGGGTTTCCGCGCCGCTGCGCCGCACCACATCGGTGACGACGCCGCTGGTTTCGGAGATGTGCGGCGAGCAGACTACGTACGCGACAACGCCGCCCGGCCGGACCAGGCGCAGCGCGGAGAGCAGCAGTTCGCGTTGCAGCTTGGCCAGTTCGGCCACGTCGCTGGGCTTGCGCCGCCAGCGCGCCTCCGGCCGCCGCCGCAGCGCGCCCAGCCCGGTGCACGGCGCGTCGACCAGCACGCGGTCGAAGCTGCCGTGTTTGAGGTCCGGGTCGCGGCCGTCGTCGACGTGCACGGTGACCGGCAGTTCCAGCGTTGCCGCGCGGACCAGTTCGGCGCGGTGCGGCGCGCGTTCCACCGCGTCCAGGGTGCCGCCGTTGAACTTGACCAGCGCGGCGAGCAGCGCGGCCTTGCCGCCCGGGCCCGCGCACAGATCCAGCCAGCGCTCGTCGGAACCCTCTACCGGCACTCGCGACACCGCGAGCGCACACAACTGGCTGCCCTCGTCCTGCACGTTGGCCAGGTGCTCGCGCACCGGATCGAGGTCGGCCGGGTCACCGGCGCCGGGTTCCAGGTGCACGCCGTAGGGCGAGTACGGCGCGACCTCGCCGCCGGTCATGGCGGCGAGTTCCTCCGCGCTGACTTCGCCCGGTCGAGCCAGCAAGTGCACGACCGGCCGCTCGTCGTCGGCGGCCAGCGCGGCGGCCAGGCCCTCGCCGGTGTCGCGCAACGCGACCGCGAAGGCCTGCGCGATCCACTTCGGGTGCGCGGTGGCGAAGGCGACGTGCCCGACCGGGTCTTCGGTCGCGTCCGGGGCCAGTTTGGCCACCCAGGCCGGTTCGTCGCTTTCGGAGACTTTGCGCAGCACGGCGTTGACGAACCCGGCGATCGGCGAACCGTCCGTGCCCCGCACCAGATCGACGGTGGCCGCGACCGCGGCATGCGCCGGAATCCTGGTGCGCAGCAACTGATAGGCGCCCAGCCGCAACGCGTCGAGCGCCGGTCCATCCACAGTAGACAGTGGACGGTCGGTGCACGCGGCCAGTACCTCGTCGAGCAGGCCCATGGTGCGGCAGGCGCCGTAGGCGAGTTCGGTCGCCAGCGCGGCGTCGCGCCCGATGATCCGGCGCTGCCGCAGCAAACCGGGCAGCACCAGGTTGGCGTAGGCGTCGCGCTCGCGCACCGCGCGCAATGTGTCCAGCGCGGCCTGGCGCGCCGGATCCTCGACCGGGGGCCGGCGCGGACCGACTCTGCGGCCCGGCGGATGCGGCGTCCTCGGCCGGGACGGACGCCGCCGTGGTGTGGTCACCTTCTGCTCCTCAATGTCACCGGGCCCGCGCTCACGACAGCCGCTCCCCCGGTTCGATCCGGGTTCCCCTCGCCCAGTCCGTCGCGGGCATCCGCTTCTTGCCCGCGGCCTGCACCGCGCCCAGCGCCACCGGCGCGGTCGCGGTGCCCACCAGCACCCGCTTGCGCTGCACCAGCAGCTCACCAGCGGGCAGCGGATCAGCATCGTCGGCCACGGTCGCCGGGCCGAGCTTGATCCGGTCGTCCCGGAACACCGCCCAGCCACCCGGCTCCGGCGTGACCGACCGCAACAGCCGGTCCACCGCCAGCGCGGGCGCGGTGAAATCGACGTGCGCGTCGTCCACGGTGACCTTCGCGGCGTAGCTCATCCCGTCGGCAGGCTGCTCCTGGGCGCGCAGTCCGTCCGACGCGATGCCGTCCACCGTATCGACCAGCAGTTGGGCGCCGACAACGGCCAGCCTGCTCAGCAGTTCGCCTGCGGTCTCGGTCGCGCCGATCCCGACCGTCACCATGCCGAAGGTCGGACCAGCGTCGAGTTCCTTCACGATGCGGAAGGTGGTCGCGCCGGTGATCTCGTCGCCGTGCTTGATCGCGGCCTGCACCGGAGCGGCGCCGCGCCACGCGGGCAGCAACGAGAAGTGCAGGTTCACCCAGCCGTGTTTCGGCACCGCCAGCGCCGAGTTCGGCAGCAGGTTGCCGTAGGCCACGACCGGGCAGCAGTCCGGGGCCAGTTCGGTCAGCCGGGCCAGAAAATCCGGATCGCCCGCCTTGCGCGGCTGCAACACCTCGATGCCGTACTCGTCCGCCACCACGCCCACCGGCGAACGGTGCATCGCCTTGCCACGACCGGACGGCGCGTCCGGCCGGGTCACCACCGCGACCACCTCGTGATCGGGCGAATCAACCAACGCGCGCAGGGACGGCACCGCCGCATCGGGCGTGCCGGCGAAAACCAGCCTCATCTGGAGTTGACCCGCCCGAAGATGGCATGCGGGCTCTGCTTGATCACCGGAACGCCACCGTCGAACCACTCGGCTTCGCGGATCTCCCTGAGCGCGCGCTTACGCGTCTCCGGATCGAGCCGCTGCACGAACAGCACGCCATCCAGGTGATCGGTCTCGTGCTGGATGCAGCGCGCCAGCTTCTCGGTGCCCTCCACCGTAACCGGCTCGCCGTGCATGTTCCAGCCGGTCGCCACCACGTGCTCGTGCCGCTTGCAGTCCCAGGCCAGGCCCGGAATGGACAGACAGCCCTCCGGTCCGAGCTGGTAGCCGTCGCCGATCACGTTCCAGGTCGGGTTAACCAGGTGGCCGTGCTGGTCCTCGCCAACGTGGTAGGTGAACACCCGCAGGCCGACGCCGATCTGCGGAGCGGCAAGGCCGGCTCCGCCCTGCTCTTCCATGCTGTCATGGAGATCCTTGACCAGGATCCGGAGTTCCTTGTCGAAATCAACGACCTCAGCTGCGGGCGTGCGCAGCACCGGGTCGCCGAAGAGCCGGATCGGCTGCACCGTCACGCTGGGAAACTCCTTCGACAGGCTGAACGACTCATCCAGCCCAGTCTAGGCGAGTCGCCAAACAGCGATCACAGGTCCGCGTCGGTGCCGAGCAGTACGACGGTGGCCAGCGCGACGGCGAAGTTGCCGACGAACTTGCCCGCGGTGAGCAGCGCGTTGCCGACCGCCGGTGCGACCGGGGCCTTGTCGTGGGCGGGAGCAGCGGTGGCGAATGAGGGGTGAGCGATCGTGGTCATGATGTCCTCCGTTCCGGTGTGACTCCACGATCTCGCCCCGGCACCCGCCCGCGCGTCGCCCGCAGGTCTCGTCCTACCCTCCGACCTGGGCATACACCGGGTGTATACGGGTCATCCTCAAGGCGTAGACGGACCCTGAGTCCCTACCCCTAGACCAGCTCCAGCGGGTCGAGCTGAACCCGGACCGGATCGGTCTCCTTACGCGCCGTGCGCAGCTTGACCGCGTCGAACAGCGCCGCGGCCAGGGCACCACCCTGGTCTCGGGGTGCCCTGATCAAGGCCCGTTCCCGTTCTTCTGGCTGCTGGCCGGGCTGGTGCGCGTGTGGCGGCGGCTCGATCGGCACCGGCCCGAGGATCTCCGCGCCCTCCGGCAACCGCAGCGCGTCGAGCAGGTCGCCGAGCGCCTTCGGGTTGGCGTCCACCGCGGCCATCCGCATGGCGGGCGGGAAACCCAGCTCGGCGCGGCTGGCCAGCTCACCGGCGGCATGCCAGACCGGGTCCCAGCGCACCAGCGCCTGCACCCCGACCAGGGTCGAATCGGCGATGACGATCACCCGGCCGCCCTCCGGCCCCGGTCGGACCAGCGCCGCCGCGGTCATCCACCGCCGCAGCGCCTCCTCACCGGAGCGCAGCTCGGCCCGCCCCAGCATCGCCCACGCGTCCAGCAGCAGCGCCGCGCCATATCCGCCCTCGGCCACCGGTTCCGCTCCCGGTGTTGCCACCACCAGCGCGGGCCCGCCCGGCACGCTGGCCAGCACCCCACTGTCCGCATCGCTTCGCCGCCCACCGGACGTGCGCACGGCGACGCCAGGAAACGCCCGGCCCAGCTCCTCCGCGGTCCGCTTCGCGCCGATCACCACCGCGCGCAGCCGCCGCGATCCGCAGGCCGGGCAGCGAAACGCCGCCTCGGTCTGCCCACACCAGCGGCACGCGGCCGGTCGCGCCTCCTGCCAGGCCTGCCCGCCCGGCAACGCCAGCGGACCAGCGCAGTGCCGGCACCGCGCGGGCACGCGACACTGCGCGCAGGCCAGCGCCGGAATGTAGCCGCGCCGAGGCACCTGGATCAGCACCGGCGCCTCGGCTTTAAGGGCCGCACGAGCCGCGTCGAACGCCATCGACGGCAACCGCGCCGCCCGCGCCGCCGGATCCCGCGCCAGCTGCTCGTCGGTCTCGCCGACCGCCGTCACCCTCGGTGCGGTCGCCCGCACGGTCGCCCGTTCCGCGACCACCTCGTGCGCCCACCCGCTCTGCACCAGCAACTGCGCCTCGGCCGTCCGCGCGAACCCGCCGACCAGCAGCGCCGCCCCGGTCAGGTGCGCCCGCTGCACCAGCACGTCACGCACATGCGGATAGGGCGCCCTCGGCTCGGCATGCAGGTCGTCGCCGTCATCCCAGACCACGAACAACCCCGGATCCGCGACCGGCGCGAACATCGCCGCCCGCGTCCCGATCACCACCCGGACCGTGCCGCGATGCACCCGCAACCAGCGCCGATACCGTTCGGCAGGCCCCGCATCGGCCGACAGCGCGACAACTCCCGCCTCACCCATCAGCGCGACGCAGGCGGCATGCAGCCGGTCGACATCGCGATGGTCCGGCACCACCAGCAGCGCACCCCGCCCGGTCGACGCCACTGTGGCCGCGGCCTCGGCCAGGCGTGCGGGCCAGTCCTCCATCGGCAAGGCCTGCCACACCGCGCGCGCCCTCGGCCGCCCTTCCCGGATCGCGTCCAGGTAATTCGGCCCCCATGGATACCGCTGCCAGCCGGAAACCTCGGGCGCGTCCGGAATCGGCGCGGGCTCGCCGGGCGGCTCGGCCTCGGTTTTGGCGTGGCGCGGCGGAATCGCCAGCCGCAGCACGTCGATCAGCATGCCCGCATACCGATCCGCGACCACCCGGGCCAACTCGGCCAGCTGCGGTGAGAGCACCGGCTCGGACGACGTCACCCGTTCCAGGTAGGCCAGCTTGCCCTGATGCCCGGACTCGTCGACCCGTTCGAGGATGAACCCGTCGACCAGTTGCCCGGCGAAGCGCACCCGCACCCGGCAGCCCGGCACCGCCTTCTCGTCCAGGTCCTCGGAAATCCGGTAGTCGAAGGGCCGATCCAGGTGCGCGAGCGGCACGTCGACGCAGACCCGCGCCACCGACAGGGCCGCGGCCGGTCGCCGCTCCCCGCGACGTGGCGCGTTCCTGCTGGTCATGGCGCCAGGTTTACCAGAACGCACCGACGTGCCCACTCGCGCGGCTAGTCTCGCGCGCATGGATCGTGTTCAGCGCGCGGTCGGCGCGGTGGTCGGCTCCGCCGTCGGCGACGCCCTCGGCGCCCCGTTCGAGTTCGGTCTGGCGGGCGAGTTCTCCGGACGATTTCCGCGTGGCGGCGAGATGTGCGGCGGCCGGGGCTGGAATCCCGGCGAGGCCACCGACGACACCCAGATGGCCATCCACGTCGCCCAGTCCCTGCTCGACCACAACGGCCTCGATCTGCCGGACATCTTCGCCCGCTTCCAGCGCTGGGCCGCCGACGAGCCCAAGGACATCGGCATCCAGACCGAAACCGTCCTGAGCAACGGCGAGCCGTGGGACCGCGCCGCAACCGTCCACTTCGAACACAACATGCGCGCGGCAGGCAACGGCTCGCTGATGCGCGCCGCACCCTCCGCCGTCTATTTCGCGAAATACGGCCGCACCGCGAGCATGGACGCGGCCAGGCAGATCTCCGCGCTCACCCACGGCGACCCGGCCGCGGGCGAAGGCACCGCGATCTACCACGAACTGGTCCGGGTCGCCCTGGCCGCGGCCGATCCGCTCGACGCGATCGACGACACACTGGCCGAAGTGGATTCAGCCCAGCGCGAACGCTACGCGGTCGTGCTGCGCCCCAACTGGCATCCCGACGTGGCAACCGAACCCAACGGCGCGGTCTGGCCCTGCCTTGGCTGTGCGGTCTGGGCGTTGCGCACCACCGACAATTTCGAGGACGCGCTGCGCGCCGCGATCGACATCGGCGGTGACACCGACACGGTCGCCGCGGTCACGGGCGGCCTGGCCGGTGCGGTCTACGGCGCGCCCGCCATCCCGCCCCGCTGGACCGAACCGCTGCACGTCCCGCTACCCGGCAGCACGCAGACCCTGCGTCACGCCGATCTCGTCGACCTGGCCCACCGTCTACTTCAGACCTAGAACTCGAAGCCGCCCGGCCGGTCGTTCCGATCCGCGAGCAAACCAGCCAACGTAGCTATCGCGATCTCCGGTGGCGTGCGCGAGCCGATGTTCAACCCGACCGGCCGGTGCACCCGCGCCACTTCCGCCTCGGCAACGCCGAGTTCGCGCAGCATCTCCACGTGCGGGCCTTCGTGCCGGGGATTGCCGAGCACGCCGATCCAGCGTGTGGTGGTCTGCAACGCATCGCGCAGCAGCACGCCGAGTTCCGGCCGGTGATGGTCGGTCGCGACCACGTCGGTCGAACCATCCAACTCCGGCACCGTCTTGGCGAACTCGGCGTCTCGATACGGAAAGTCCGCTCTCCGATCAGCATCCGGTTCGACCAGGATCACCCGGAAGCCCAGATCCGCCCCGTATCGCAGCAGATAGCGCGCGACCGGCGACGCGAACACCGCGACCAAGGTCTTCTCGGCGACTGGTGGCGGGACGGCGCCGTGGGCGACGGCGCAACTGGGGTCTTCGACATGAACAGCGGGGCCTGGCTCGGTCATATCCCGAGTCTGCCAGGCCCCGCCATCATGGGAACAGCGTCAGGTCAGCGTCAGATCGCGGCCTTCAGCGCCTCGGCGCGGTCGGTCCGCTCCCACGGCAGGTCGACGTCGGTGCGGCCGAAGTGGCCGTAGGCGGCGGTCGGCGCGTAGATGGGCCGGAGCAGGTCCAGGTCGCGGATGATCGCGGCCGGACGCAGGTCGAACACCTCGGAGATGGCGGCCTGGATCTTGGTCGGGTCCACCGTCTCGGTGCCGAAGGTCTCCACGAACAGACCGACCGGCGCGGCCTTGCCGATCGCGTAGGCGACCTGCACCTCGATGCGGGTGGCCAGACCGGCGGCAACCGCGTTCTTGGCCACCCAGCGCATGGCGTAGGCGGCCGAGCGGTCCACCTTGGACGGGTCCTTGCCGGAGAAGGCGCCACCACCGTGGCGGGCCATGCCGCCGTAGGTGTCGACGATGATCTTGCGGCCGGTCAGGCCCGCGTCGCCCATGGGGCCGCCGATGACGAACCGGCCGGTCGGGTTGACCAGCAGCTTCACCCCGGTGGTGTCCAGCTTCAGCTCGCCCAGTTCCGGGGTCACCACGTGTTCGCGCACGTCGACGCCCAGCATCTTGTCCAGGTCGATGCCATCGGCGTGCTGAGTGGACACCACGATGGTGTCCAGCCGCACCGGCTGGTCGCCCGCGTACTCGATGGTGACCTGGGTCTTGCCGTCCGGGCGCAGGTAGGGCAGCACGCCGGTCTTGCGCACCTCGGTCAGGCGGCGGGACAGGCGGTGCGCCAGCGCGATCGGCAGCGGCATCAACTCGGGCGTGTCCGAGCAGGCGTAGCCGAACATCAGGCCCTGGTCGCCCGCGCCCTGGCGGGCGATCTCGTCCTCGGCCAGTTCGATCCGGGACTCGTAGGCGGTGTCCACGCCCTGGGCGATGTCCGGGGACTGGGAACCCAGCGCGACGTTCACGCCGCAGGAATGGCCGTCGAAGCCCTTCGCCGACGAGTCGTAGCCGATGTCCAGGATCTTCTCCCGGACGATCGTGGGAATGTCCGCGTACGCCTCGGTGGTCACCTCACCGGCCACGTGCACCTGGCCGGTGGTGATCAACGTCTCTACCGCAACCCGGCTGCGTGGGTCCTTGGCAAGCAATGCATCGAGGATCGAATCGCTGATCGCGTCGCAGATCTTGTCAGGGTGGCCCTCGGTCACCGATTCACTTGTGAAAAGCCTGCGGCTCTCGCTCACTACAACACCCCATATCAACTCGTCGGTACCCGACTACTCACCACTTCAACCCACAGCACCACCAGACTATCCGGCCTCGGTCGAGAGCCGGTCAACGTCGAGTGGCGGCGAGCACGTTGTCCCACAGTGTGGCCGCGAGTGCGGATTTCGAGCCGAGCGGAACCGTGGTTTCCGACCCGTCCGACGACAACAGCCAGCCCGCGTTGTTCTCCACCTCGAACGCCATTCCCTCGCCGACGGCGTTGACCACCAGCAGGTCCACGCCCTTGCGGCGCAGTTTCGCTCTGGCGTGGTCGAGCACGTCGGCGCGGGAGTCACCGGTCTCGGCGGCGAAACCCACGATGAACTGGCCGGGTTTCCGGTTTGCCACCAGTTCGGCCAGGATATCGGGATTGCGGGTCAGTTCGACCGGGTCAGGGTCGTGGTCGGTTTTCTTGATTTTGTACTCGGCCCGATGGGTCGGGCGGAAGTCCGCGACCGCCGCGGCCATCACCACGACGTCCGCAACGGCGGCGACCTTGTGCATCGCCGTGCGCAGTTCCTCCGCGGTGCCCGCGTGCACCAGGTCGACCCCGGCCGGGTCGGGCAGGGCGTGGGTGTGCGCGGCCACCAGGGTGACCTGCGCGCCGCGGGCGGCCGCCACCCTGGCCAGCGCGTAGCCCTGCTTGCCGGAGGAGCGGTTGCCCAGGTAGCGGACCGGGTCGAGCGGTTCCCGGGTGCCACCGGCCGAGATGGCGATCTTCAGCCCGGCCAGGTCGTTGCGCAGTGCGTCCGGCACGGCCAGCAGCAGCCGGGCCAGGTCGACGATCTCGGCCGGGTCGGCCAGCCGCCCCTTGCCGGTGTCCGGGCCGGTCAGGCGGCCGCTGGCGGGCTCGGGCACGATCACGCCGCGCGAGCGCAGCAGCGCCACGTTGGCCTGGGTGGCCGGGTGCTCCCACATCTCGGTGTGCATGGCCGGGAACAGGGCGACCGGCGCTCTCGTGGTCAGCAGGGTCGCGGTGAGCAGGTCGTCGGCCTGGCCGTGCGCGGCCCTGGCCAGCAGATCCGCCGTTGCCGGGACCACGATCACCAGGTCGGCCTTGCGGCCCAGGCGCACGTGCGGCACGTCGGGGACGTCGGCGAACACTCCGGTTTGTACTGGCTGACCGGACAACGCCTCGAACGTCGCCGCCCCGACGAAGTGCAGAGCCGACTCAGTCGGGACAACTCGGACCTCATGTCCGGTTTCGGTCAAACCTCGCAGAACTTCGCACGCCTTGTACGCGGCGACCCCACCGCCAACGCCAAGAATGACGAAAGGCTTGGTGGGGTCGTCAGCCGAACTGTTCGGCGAAGTACTCGCTGTCACAACATCGACAATCGCACGGTTGCCCGCGTTTGTCGCCCGTGACCTGGCTTACTCGATGGACCTACTCGCCTTCGGTGTGTTCCAGCAGGCCGGCGTGGATCTCGCGCATCGCGATCGACAGCGGCTTCTCGCGCGGACCCGGCTCGACCAGCGGGCCGACGTACTCGAGCAGGCCCTCACCGAGCTGCGCGTAGTAGTCGTTGATCTGGCGCGCCCGCTTGGCTGCGTAGATGACCAGCGCGTACTTGCTGCTGACCTGCTCAAGCAGGTCGTCGATGGGCGGGTTGGTGATGCCCTCTGGGGTGTCCATGTGGGCGCCCAGCTGGATGGGGTTGGTCACGCGCAACTCTCCTGCGGGTCGAAAACAAGTTCGAAGTGGGTTCCCGAATCGAATTCAGGCTCGGGACTCCGCTATCAAGGTTAGCAACTCGTCCGCGGCTGCCTGCACATCGGCATTGACAACGACCGCGTCGAACTCGTCCGAGGCGGAAAGTTCGTCCTTGGCGGCGGCCAGCCTGCGCTCGACAACCTCCGGATTCTCGGTGCCCCGACCCCTCAGCCGGGCCACCAGAACCTCCCAGGAGGGCGGCTGGATCATCACCATGTAAGCGCTGGGCCACGCCCTGCGCACCTGCCGCGCCCCCTGCACCTCGATCTCCAGGAGAGCGGGTTTGCCCTGATCGAGCGCTTGCTCGACCGGTCCGCGAGGGGTGCCGTAGCGGTTGCCCGCGTACTCGGCGTGCTCCAGCAGCTGATTGTCGCCAACAAGCTTGTCGAACGTCAGGTTGTCGACGAAGTGGTAGTGCGCGCCGTCCACCTCGCCCGGCCGTGGCGGCCGAGTGGTGACCGAGACGCTGAAGTAGAAATCCGGGTAACGCCGCCGGAGTTCGGTGAGAACACTCGTCTTACCGACGCCGGATGGGCCAGCTACCACGATGAGTCGGGGGCGGACGACAAAAGCGCCACCGCCCACCCCCAACCCGGTGCCTGTCACTCGCCGCTGAACTCGGCGAGCAGCGCCTTGCGCTGCCGCTCGCCCAGGCCACGCAGCCGGCGGCTCGGAGCAATCTCAAGACGCTCCATGATCTGCGCCGCGCGCACCTTGCCGACGCCCGGCAG
>DATFHN010000224.1:0-60423 GCA_035248365.1 Pseudonocardiaceae bacterium
GAGGCCGAGTTTGGTGACGGCGTTGTCGTCGAGCGGGTTGGCGGTGCGGATGTAGCGGTGCACGGTGCCCGCGTTGGACCAGCGGCCCTGCCGCATGATCTCGCGGTCGCTGGCGCCGCCGAGCGCGGCCTGGGTGGCGAACCCGGCGCGCAGCGAGTGCCCGCCGAACGCGGCCGGGTCAAGGCCGGCGCGTTCGGCATAGCGTTTGACCAGGTCGCCGACGGCTCGTCCGGTGATCGCGGTGGCGCCGATGCCGCCGTGCCGGTTGATCGACGGGAACAGCGGCCTGCGCGTGCCGTCGGCGAGCCGGGTGCCCGGGTAGTCGTGGCAGCGGTGGATCTTCTGCTCGGTCTGGGCCGCGAGCCAGCCGCGCACGTCGTCGGTTTCCAGCAGGGCGGTCCAGTCGGCGAATGCGCAGACCGGGCAGGTGTCCGGGCGCTGTCCACGTGGGAGCACGACCTGTTGGCCGGTGACGCCGGTCTGGTCGGTTTTGGTGGTGGCGAGTTCGACGATGAGCACGGGTTCGCCGCTGCGCGGGTCGGTGTCGACGTGGACGTCGTCGATGCTGATCGCGGCCAGTTCGGAGCGGCGCAGCGCACCGGCGAACCCGACGAGCAGCAGCAGCGTGTCACGGCGCCGGGTGATGCCGCCCGGCCAACCGCCGTCGGGGCGTTGGGCGAGCATGTCGCCGAGCGTGTGCAGCAGGACCGGCCGTTTGCGGTTGGGGCGGGCGCCGCGAGCCCGGCGGATGCCGCGCAGGGTCAGCCGGACCACGTCGGAGCGGGTCGGGGAGGGCAGGCCACCGGCGGCGTGCACGGCGGCGATCGCGGCGGCTTTGCGTTCGAGCGTCGCCGGGGAGAGCAGCCACGTAACACCGTCGGGTTTGCGCAGGTCGGCGGTGGTGGCGAGGTAGACGGCGAGGTCGAGCGGGTCGGCCGGCAGTGCGGTGCGGCCCTGGGCGGCGCACCAGGCCAGCCAGCCGCGCCAGTCGGACCGGTAGGCGCGCACGGTGTTGGCGGACTGCGACGTGCCGAGGTAGCGGGCGAGCGCTTCGGCCTGGCCGTCGTCGAAGCGGCTGCGCACGGCGGCGAGCTGGGCGGCGTCGACGAGACCGCGGTCGGCGCGGCGGGCCAGTTCGGCCCGCACCTCACCGGGCAGTTCGTCGACGATCATGTTCACAATCCTATTGGATCATCGCAGCCAGCGCGGAAGCGCGAGGGCGACCAGCAATCCGAGTACCGCGATCAGCACCAGCTGGCCGAGCGGCCACACCGCGTAGAGCGCGATGGTGCTGATGTCCGTGCCGAGTCCGGCGATCGAGGTGATCGTGGCCCGCCGCGCGCCCTCGATCCGGTCCTGCAACCGGGCGCTGGCCGTGACCTCGACCAGCCGGTAGCCGCTGTAGCCGAGCGCGATGGCGGCCAGTCCGACTGGTGCGTGCAGCACCCCGGCCACGCCGAACAGCACGAACGCGGTCGCGAGCAGCACCGCGAGCGAGCGTTCGCTCAGCTTGGCCGCGGCACCGGAGAGCGCGGCGCCACCGGCGGCGAGCAGCGGGATGCTCACGACCGCCAGCGGCACCCACCCGGTCGGCACACCCCAGTCCCTGGCCAGCAGCGGGAAATACTCCTCGGTGCCGTCGAACGCGACCAGTGCGGCGACCGCGAGGATCGCCAGCCGGACCTTGGGCAGGGCGATGGCTTCGCGGAACCCGGCTCGCAGCGTGGCCAGGTAGCTCAGCTCGGCGGGATCTCGCTCGGTGCCGTGCGGCGCTTCCGGGATACGCAACGCGACCAAACCGCCGAGGGCGCAGCCGGCCACGCTGACCCACCCGACCAGGGTGAAGCCGCCGAGGTCGTAGAGCACGGTGGCCGCGCAGGCGGCGGGGGCCTGGGCGAGCAGGCCGGTGGCGATCTCCCAGCCCCACACCCGGGCGTAGTGCTGCTGGGCGCCGTGCGCGGCGAGGCCGTCGTAGAGCAGCGCTTCCAGCGCACCGGTGAACAGTGAGCCGCCGATGCCCCAGCCGACGAACCCGGCGGCGAACCCGGCGAAGTGCGGGAACAGCGTCCAGACCGTGTAGCCGCCCGCCTGCAGCAGACCGGCCGCCGCCACGGCGAACCGGCGTGAATAGCGGTCGGCGAGCGCGCCGGTCGGGACCTGGCTGAGGATGCCGGTGACGCACCAGATCACGAACAACGCCGAGATCTGCGCACCGGAAAGCCCGCTGCTCGCGAACAACAGCGAGTACAGCGAGAACAACGGCACCGCCTCGGTGAGGAACGCACAGGTCAGGACCAGGCGGACCAGCCTGCGGGCGGGCCGGGGGATGCGGTGTCAATCGGGTCAACCGAACGGCATGTCCGTGAGGGTACGCGCGAGCGGCCACTCGGGCACCTGAATTTATTTTCTGGTCGTTTCGGGAACTTTTCCGACCGTGGGACGTCATCAGGTTATCGGGGTCGTGACGGGGTCAGCTCTCGATCGTGTGATGTTGAGCAGGATTGGTATCTGCTGATTCCGTTGGACATCCTGTGGGGAGTAAGTCAATTCATCGGGGGATGAAGCACAATGCACAACAGGGGGAGATCCGCCGTTTCGGCGGCGGTTGATCATTGGCTGGACCGCTACAGCGTGCCCGTGTTGCGGGTGTGCCTGGGAATCGTGATTCTCGGGTTCGGGGTCCTGAAGTACTTTCCCGGGGTCAGTCCGGCGCAGGGAATCGTGCTCGCGGTGAACCGGATCCTGACCTTCGGGTTGATCCCGGACCAGGTCACGTTGCCGCTGTTCGCGACCGTGGAGGCCGTCATCGGGCTGTCCTTGATCACCGGGTGGGGACTGCGGGTGGTCATTTATCCGATCGTCGTGTGGGTGTTGGCGATTCTGTCGCCGCTGGTCCTGCTGACCGGGGAATTGTTCAGCGGGCCGTACCACGCGCCCACATTGCTGGGTCAGTACGTGTTCAAGGACATCATTCTGCTCGCCGCGGTGCTGGTGGTTGCCGCCGATGTGCGCCGCCGGAATCGGGAAGCGCGCCGAGCAGCTGAGAATGTTTTCTTTCTCAATCAAGAAAATCAAGGGGACAGGGGAGAAATCGCATCATGACCGCCGTTTTCCGGGCGAGTTCGCCCGTCGAGGAGACCAAACCACTGCTCGGGCCGCTGGCCGAGCTGCCGGGGACCTGGTTCGGCACCGGATTCAGCCTGATCTCGCGTCCGCAGTTCGGGGGGACGCTGCCGTTCTTCCTTGAGGTCAACGCCACCCACGAGACGTTGTCGTTCACCGAGATCGGTGCGCCGATCCCGAACCGGGGTTCGGGCCAGCCGGACATCTTCTTCCTGGGCGTGCACTACCTGCAGCAGATCAGCGACGCGGTCACCAAGGGGTCGCTGCACCTGGAGCCCGGGTTGTGGCTGAACGTGCCGGCCACGACCGACCCGGTCGCGGACGCGAGCGTGGTGCGGCTGGCCACCATTCCGCATGGTGACTCGCTGCTGGCGCAGGGCCGGTCGCTGGTGGTGCCGAGCGGGCCGGACATCGAGCCGGTCAGTTCGACGCCGACCAGTTCGGCCACCCCGGGCACGCCGTTGCCCGCCGCGTACCTGGCGCCGTTCACGAACACGGCGGTGCCACCGGGGATTCCCCAGGGCGCGATCGCCAACCCGAACCTGGTGCTGACCGACGCGATCAAGAACCAGAAGATCGTCGAGACGACCGTGCTGATCATCGACACGACCACGCCGATCGGTGGCCTGACCGGCGGCATCGAGAACATGCCGTTCACGGTGAAGAACGCGAGCGCGACCAAGATGAGCGCGATCTTCTGGATCGAGAAGGTGCAGCGGGAGGACGGCGACGGCCACTTCCTGCAGTTGCAGTACACCCAGACGGTGAACCTGAACTTCCTGGACATCGACTGGCCGCACATCCAAGTCGCCACCCTGGTGAAGCACTGATCTGGTGACGCGGTGAGCAGGGGCGTGGCCGGCGTCAGGACCAGTGCGCCGGCCGCGCCAGTACCGCCGGCAGCCGGGTGGCGTGGTCGCCATGCGCGGCGTCGAGCTGGGCCTGGGTGAGGAACAGGGTCTCGGTGAGGTCGGTGCCCGCCAGGTTGGCGCCGCGCAGGTCCGCGCCGGTGAGATCGGCCAGGCTGAGGTGGGTGCCGCGCAGGTCGGCCCCGATCAGGTACGCGCCGCGCAGGCTCGCTCCGCGCAGGTCGGCGGTGCGCAGGTCCTTGCCGATCAGGTCGGCGCCGCGCCGGTCCTTGCGTTTCGGCACGCTCGCCCTGGCCAGGTCGCTGGCCCGGACCAGCAGGGTGTTGACGCGCTGCCGGTGGGCGTCGACGTCGAGTTCGAGCACGGCGGCCGGGTCGTCGTTGGTGAGCGCGCGGGTGTCGGCGATGGCGTGGTCGAGTTCGGTGTGCACGGGCGCGGCGGCGGGGAGGGCGCGGGCGGCGGTGAGGTACCAGAGCAGTTCGTGCAGGTGCCGCATGATCGGGAACACCGCGAACATCTGGTCGCGCAGTTCCGGGTGGGTGCGCCAATCTTGGCCGCCGAAACTGACCTGGGCGACGTGCTGGCCGGCGCCGAAGCAGTCGTAGACAGTGCAGCCGGTGAAGCCGCGGCCGCGCAGGTCGGTGTGGATGCCGCAGCGGAAGTCGGCGTGCAGGTTCGGGCAGGGGGTGCCTGCGGGTTTGTCGATGGCGAAGTCGGCGGATTTGGCGAAGGCGGGCACCACGCAGCACAGCGCGAAGCACCGGGCGCAGTCCGCGCGCAAGTCGGTCACGGTGTTCATCCTGGTCAACGCGGCGGGGCGAGGGTGAACCAGGTGTCCGCAGCGGCCGGGTCGGCGGCGTCGAGCGGGATGCGGTGCCACAGGAACAGGGCAAGTTCGCTGGCCGTGCCGGTGAACTCGTGCCGCGCCTGCTGGTCGGTGGCGGTGAGGGTGTCGCCGTCGAACCGGACGGTCCAGGCGCGGTCGGCGTCGGTGGCGTGGAACCGGAACGTCTCGCCCTGGCCCGCGGGGGCCTGGGCCCAGCTGTGGTGGGCGGGCACCATCACCTCGAAGTTCTGCGCGATCACGTCGACGGCGAGGTCGGTGTCGATCGGGGCCGGGGTGCCGAGCCCGGTCTGCGCGTCCCAGCGGTGCACGGCGGCCTCGATGGTCTGCATGCGCAGCCAGAACCCGACGCTCTGCTCGGCCGACCAGGTCGTGACCGGCGTCGCCGGGTCGGTGTTCGCGAACAGGTTGGCCAGGGTGTCGGCGCCGTCGCTGAACCAGTCGGGATCGGGCCCAGGTACGGGCCGCCGTCCGGGTCGGTGGGCCAGGCGGTCGCCTCGGGCGGCAGGTGCAGGAAGGTGAGGTCGGCCGGTTTGGTGTCCTCGGTGCGGCGAGTGCCGATGATGTCGGCGACGTAGCGGTGCACCCAGCCCAGGTGCATCACGATGTTGGTCATGGACCAGCCGGGGCACGCGGGCAGCGCGGGCGCGTCTCCGGTGACCGAGCGCGCGGCGACGGTGAAGTCGCGGATCTCGCGACGAAAGTGCGGCAGGTGATCCATGTCCATCACTGTGCCAGGTCGAGTCAAGCGTGAAATGTTGACACTCGAAACCCATTATCGGACATTGGGTTCTATCGTGCCCGAGGTTCGCCTCCGACATTGATTCCACGATTTCGCGATCGTGCGGACAATCGTGCCTGAAAATTGGCCGATTTCAGTCTCCCGATCAACGGTCAACAACCTGACCGGTGTGGTCAGAACCATGCGACCGCCTTGACGACCGCAATGGTCTAGTCCACTTTGAGATTTGTCCACGCGCATTTCCTGCTCCTTTCCGATCGGGGAGAAACATGTCCATCCGCAGGTTGTTACCCGCTATTCCGGCCGCGTTCCTGCTCGCCGGACTGGCCGTCACATCCGCATCGGCGGGCACCATTCCGGCCGGCGCACATCCGGCCGACACGTGCACGGTGACCAGCACGCTCGCCGGCGATCACTACAGCGCGGTGCAGATCGCGCAGGTCGCCAAGTACGACGGCGGCTTCTCCGGTCAGGGCCTGGTCATCTCGATCGCCGTGTCGCTGGCCGAGAGCAGCGGCTGGACCCAGGCCGTGCTGGTCGACTCCGATTGCAGCCGCGACCGCGGCCTGTGGCAGATCAACTCTTACTGGCATTCGGAAGTCTCGGATGCGCAGGCGTTCGACCCGCCCGAGGCGGCGCAGGCCGCGTTCACGATCTCCTCGTCCGGCAACGACTGGTCTCCCTGGACGACCTACCAGAACGGCGCCTATCAGCAGTACATGGCCGAGGCGCAGCAGGCCGCCAACAGCGTCTGAGTGCTGTCTGAATGCCGCGGTGTGGCCCGGTCCCGTGCCGGGCCACACCGGTTACGATCGCCGGGTGCGTGACGTTTTGTCCCTTTCCGGGTTCGTGGAGTTCGTTCGGGCCGCCGAGTTGGCCGTGCTGGCCACCGCGTCGCCGGCCGGGAAGCCTGAGGCCGCGCTGCTCGGCGTCGCGGTCACCGAGTCGGGCGAGCTGGTGGTGGACATTGCGCGCTCGGCGCGCAAGCTGGCCAACATCGAGCGGAACAACCAGGTCGCGGTGGTGATCGGCTGGGCCGATGACGTGTCGATCCAGGTGGAGGGGCACATCCGGCTGGTGGCGGGGGAGGAGCGGCGTGGTTACGAGCAGGTCTATCTCGCGCGGTTTCCCGGTTCGCGGGTGGCCGATCCCGGGTTCGCGGTCGCGGTGATCACGCCGCAGTGGGTGCGGAGCTACGACGCGGGCAGCGACCCGGCCCGCACCGCGCACGCCGATTGGCTCGCCGAATAGTTCTGCCGCGCTGTCGATTCGGTCGGTGGCCGTTCGTGTAGGGGGTGACCAGCCCGCGACACGGAAGGACCACCCCGATGCGTTCGATCACGGCGATCATGTTCATGACTCTCGACGGCGTCACGCAGGCGCTCGGCCGACCGGACGAGGACACCCGCGGCGGCTTCACCCACGGCGGCTGGGGGCCCGCGTACAACGACGAGGTCATGGGCCGCGAACTGGGCAAGGGCATGGCCAGGCCGGGGGACCTGCTGTTCGGCCGACGGACCTGGGAGGACTTCACCAAGGCGTGGGGTCAGGCCACCGACGGCAATCCGTTCACCGCGCTGATGAACGCGGCCACCAAGTATGTCGTGTCGCGGACGTTGCCGGACGCGCACGCCTGGCCGAACTCGGTCCTGCTGCGTGGTGAGGCGGTCGAGACGGTGGCCGCGTTGAAGGCGCAGCCGGGCAAGGATCTGGCGATCAACGGCAGTGTCTCGCTGGTACGCGGCCTGCACGCCGCAGGCCTGATCGACCACTACACGCTGCTGATCCATCCGCTGACGCTCGGCTCGGGGGCGCGGTTGTTCGAGGGTCCGGCTCCGCTGCGCGAGTTGGAGTTGACCGGGAGCGTCACCACGAGCAAGGGCGTGATCATCGCCCACTACTCCCGTCGCTGAGCCTGCTCCGGGCCGGGTTCCGTCACAGCTGCCTCGTTGACCTGACTACCGATAACGTTCACTTATCGGTAGTCAGAATTATTGTTTAGTAGCGTCGCCTAACGTTAGTAACGTAATATGCTACGATATTCTGGTGGTGGAGACCGAAGCGAAAAGTCCGGCGCTGACCTGTGGATATCCGGGATGCGAGCGGCCGATCCTGCGCACCGGGGGACCGGGGCGCCCGGCCGAATACTGTGACCTGCCCGAACACACCCGCTGGCGGGCCTGGCGGGAACGTCAACGCATCAAAGACGCCGAGGCCACCACCCCGGCCAGCAACGTCACGGTGACGAAACTTCCGGTGGCGCCGGCGACACAAGCCGGGGAACGCGCGGCGGAACTGACCGATCGGCTGCGGCTGCTCGCGAACGAACTGACCAGCTCGCTCACCGGCGCCCTGGAGCAGCTCAACACCATGGCCGACCCGGCCGTCGTCCAAGCCGAACTCAGCGCGACCAAAGCCGACGCCGCCCGCCAGGTCGCCAAGGCCAACGCCGACACCGCCCGCGCCGAACAACACCGGCGTGAGGCCGACCGCGCGCTGCGGGCCGCCGAGGCCGCCACCCAGGACGCGATCACCGCGGCCGAAGCGGCCGAAACCGCCACGATCGAAGCCCACGAGGCGCGCCAGGCCGCGCTGGCCGAAGCCGAAGCAGCCCGGCTGCGCGCCGAGACCGAGATCGCCGATATCCGCATCGAAGCCGAGGACACCGTGGCCGCGGTGCGCCGGGACGCCGCCGACCTGGTCGAGCAGGCGCGGCACCGGGCCGAGGACGAGGTCGCCGCGATCAAGCAGGCCGCCGCCGAGCAGATCGCCCGTGCCGAAGCCGAGTTCCAGCAGCAGCTCGCGGCGGCGCAGCGAGAGGCAGCCGACCAGGTCGCCGAGACGCGACGCGATCGTGATGACGCGCTCGATCAGGCCAGCACCGCGCAACGCAACGCCGAACGCGCCGAGCAAGCCGCGACCGACGCCCGCGCCGAAGCCGACCGGCTGCGCCGCGAACTGGCCGAGGCCCGCGCGGAGACCAACCGGATCCGGCAGCAGGCCGACGACCGTCTCGACGAGGCGAAACGCGAGATCGCGACCGTCCGGGCGGACGCCACCGAAGCGGTGCGGCGGGCGCAGCATGCCGCCGACGAGCGGCTGACCGCGGTGCAGGAGGCGAAGGCGCAGATGCTCGCCCGGGCGGAACGCGCCGAAACGCAACTCGACGCGCTGCTGGCCCGGGCGCAACGGACCGAAGCGCAATCGGATGCGCTGCTAGCACGGGGGGAGCGGGCTGAAACGCAACTGGACGTGCCGCTGGGCCGGGCGGAACGCGATGAAACGCAGCCTGGGGGCGCAACGCGCTGAAACGGGGTTACCGGACATCTCGCGGAATATCCAACGGAATAGCCGCTGACCAGCGCGAATCCAGTTCAGTGGCCTGCGCGTTCGCGTCGGCGGCGGGCGGCGCGGATCTCGTCGTCGGCGACTTTGTCGGCGAGCAGGGTGTAGATCTGGGTTGTTTCGGTGGAGGCGTGACCGAGTCGTCGGCGGACGGCTTCGATGGAGACGCCGGAGTTGATGAGTTCGGTGGCGTGGGCGTGGCGCAGCTGGTGGATCTCGATGTCGAGCCCGGCTGCGGCGCAGTAGCCGTTCCAGCGGTGGTGGGCGGCGTCGTAGGACAGCGGGCCGCCGCTGCCGTTGATGCTGGCGCGGAACATCGGCCCGGCCGTGTATCCGGAGCGGGCGACGTAGAGCTTGACCAGGGCGACGTATCCGCGGTCGTCGAGCAGGACGGTGCGGATGGTGCCGCCTTTGCCGTGGATCTGGACGTGTTCGTCGTCCAGGCGCAGGTCGAAGTCTTCGACGTAGAGCCCGCACACCTCGGCCGCGCGGGCGCCGCAGACGTAGGCGGTCTCGAACAGCACCCGGTCGCGCAGCCGGTCCAGTGCGACGTCCTTGCGCGGCCGACGTGCGCAGATTGTCGCGAGCACGGTCTGCACGTCTTTCGCGGCGGCCGGGCGCGGCAGCGTCTTGGGCACCTTGATGGTGTCGATGCGGTCCATCGGGTTTGCGTCGAGTTCCTCGTGCCGGACCGCCCACTTGCAGAACGAGGCAACCGCAGCGCGCTTGCGTTTGCGGGTCGAGGGCGCGAGCCCGGCGGTATCGGAAAGGTACGCGCGGACCGGCTTCGCGTTCAGCTCGGCGAGTGCGCAGTCGTGGTGGGCGGCGAACTGGGCGAGGTCGCCGCTGTAGGCGCGGATCGTGTGCGCGGAGGCGTTGGTGTTGGCCAGGTCGGCGAGGAAGTCGCCGATGTGCCGGGCAAGCGGATGTGCCCGGTCGAGCTGGCCGGCGTTCGACGTCATGCCCTCATCCTCCGAGTTGCCAGATAACCGGTAATCGAACCGGCGACGCCGCAAGGTGTCGGCCCAGCTCGCCGAACACCCTCGGGACCGATCTTGCCAGATAACGAAGGTTATCCCGCAACCGGACGCATCGTCGACGAAGCGCGCCGACAGCCGTCTGATCCGCGAGCAGTGGGATGAGACGCTCAGGTTGCCGGCCAGCCTGAAGTACGGGCACACCACTGCGTCGCTGGTGGGCGGCACGCGTTGCGGTACTTGGCGGACGGGGTGTACCGGCGGCGGATCACCCGCTAGCTGCTGAACACGGGCGAGACACTGCACTCGCTACGGCGTATACCGGCGTGTGCGGCGGGCGGGAACGGCGCTGAGGCGCTGGAGGTGTGTGTCTACCGGAAGAACGCGCGGATGGCGGTGGTGAAATGTGGCAGTGAGACCGCGCGTGAGGGGTTGCGGGCGCTGGCAGCGCGTAGTGGCGACAGCGTTGCGCTGACCGCTGTCTTCGCCGCGCGGACCGCGGGCGGCGGCTGTGCGCAGATTTTCGCGAGGGTGGCCTCGACGCGGGCGCGGAGTTGCTTCTCGGGTAGGTGCTCGTTGATCAATCCCGCGCGTGCTGCGCTGGGTGCGCCCAGCAATTGGCCGGTGTAGAGCAGTTCCGAGGCGAGGGCCGGCCCTGCGAGGGCGACCAGGCGCGCGGCGAACGCGGGGCTGGCCAGGATGCCGAGTCGGGCGATCGGCATGCCGATCTGGGCCGAGTCCGCCATGAATCGCAGGTCGCAGGCCAGTGCGAGCTGGCATCCTGCGCCGGCGGCGATGCCTTCGATCTCGGCTACCACGGGAACGGGGCAGGCCTCGATCGCGCGGAAGGCGGATTCCATGGAGGTGAAGGATTGCGTGACCTGCTCCGGGGAGGCGCCCACCCATTCGCCGAGGTCTGATCCGGCGCAGAAGGTGCCGTCGCGGCCGCGGACGACGATCGCCCGAACCTTATCGTCGGTGGACAGTGCGCGGATGTGTCGCTCGATTGCGGTCCAGCCGTTGGTGGTCAAGGCGTTGCGTTTGGTTCCGTCGCCGACGACGAGTTCGGCGACGGGGCCGTGCGTGGCCACGGTGACGAGCTCGCCCGGGCGGGTGGTTCCCGTGGTCATCGCACGGCTCCGCGGGCGTGCAGTTCGGCGAGCTGGTCGGTTGTGACGCCGAGCGAGCGGAGCACCTGTTCGGTGTGTTGTCCCTGCTGGGGTGGGGCGGTGCGCACCTGTGCGGGGCTGGCGGACAGCTTGATGGGTGAGGCGATCGTGCGCACGGTTCCGGCCGTGGCGTGGTCGAGTTCGACGATCATGTCGCGGGCTTGTACCTGGGGGTGTGCCAGGGCTTGGGCGACGTTGTTGATTCGGCCGGAGGGCACGCCCGCTTCGGACAGCAGTTTGCTCCATTCCTCGGCGGGCCGGGTCGCGAGCGTGTCTTCGATCAGGGCGAGCAGCTCGACGCGGTTGCGTACGCGGTCGGGGTTGCTGACGAATCGAGGGTCGTCGACCAGGTCGCCCAGGCCGACGGCGGTGGCGAACCGGCGCCAGAGACTGTCGTTGCCGGCGGCGACCATGAGATGACCGTCGGATGTCGGGAATGCCTGGTAGGGAACGATTGTCGGGTGCGCGGATCCATAGCGGGCCGGGACTTTTCCGGATGCTGCGTATCCGGCCGCGACGTAGGTGAGCCAGGCGATTTGGCCGTCCAGCAACGAGATGTCGACCCACTGCCCGTGACCGGTGCGCTCGCGCTCGCGTAGGGCCGCCAAAATGCCGATAGTGGCCCACATGCCGGCGGCGAGGTCAGCGCCGGACACACCGAACCGGACCGGGGGTCCGTCCGCCTCGCCGGTCACGCTCATCACGCCGGAGAGGGCTTGGGCGATGGCGTCGTAGCCGGGTTCGTCGCGAAACGGTCCGGTCTGGCCGTAGCCGCTGATCGACGCGTAGACGATGCCGGGGTTGTCCTGCGCGATCGCCTCGTACCCGAGGCCGAGGCGAGCCGCGGTGCCGGGCCGGAAGTTCTCGACGACAACGTCGGCGGTGCGCGCCAGTTGCTGGACCAGCGCGCGGCACTCGGGATCCTTGAGGTCGACGGCGATGCCTCGTTTGCCGCGGTTGACACTCACGAAGTAGGCCGCGTCCTCGCCTTGGAACGGCGGCCCCCAGGATCGGGTGTCGTCGCCGCCGCGGGTGTCCTCGACCTTCACCACGTCGGCGCCGAGGTCGGCCAGCGTCATCGTGCAGAAGGGGCCGGACAAGATGCGTGACAAGTCGAGCACGCGCAGTCCGCCGAGAGTGCCGCCGTGGTCGTGCCAGAGGGGCGAGATGTCGGGCGTGTGCGTCACGGGTGTTTCTCCGTATCGGCTGAGGGGGTCAATGGCTGTGCCGCCGTCGTCGCCTCTGGTCCACGGCCGATGCGGGACCAGTCGCGACGGGCGGTGCTCAGTGCTGTGCGTGTTCGGCTGGCTGGGCGTCGTTTTGGCTGGTGAAGTCGGCGTCCTTGGTCTCAGGTCCCAGCAGCGCGCCGATCGCGGTGAGGGCGCCGCCGATCACCACGAGCACGGCGGGGGTGTATTCGCTGGGCACGACGGTGCTCAAGCCCAGTTGGTAGAAGGCGTAGAAGGACGGGATGACGATCGAGAGTGAGTAGCCCAGGCCGTAGGCGGACGCACGGACTCCGGTGTGGAATCGCTCGTTGATGTAGGAGGGCACGACGCCGAACGCGATGCCGACGGTGACCGCGGTGACCGTGGACAGTGCCGTGAGCGCCACCAGGCTGTGGATCGAGCCACTGGCGATCACGCCGAGCGACACGGCGGCGAAGACTGCGGTGCTGATGCCGCCGACGGTGAGCGTGGTGCGCCGGCCGAACCGCTGGCTGACCGCCCCGGCGGCCATGTACCCGCCGATCGTGATCAGGTTCGTGACGATGAGAACGCCGCTCAGCTGCGTGGCGGTCAACCCGGCTCGCTTGCTCAGCAGATCGGGCAGGACGGCGTTGAGCATGTTCGCCGCCAGCCACACCCCGGTCATCATCACGAAGACCTGCAGGAAGTTGCGCAGCGCCTCGCCACGGAACAACTCCCGCAACGGAGCCGAGGTGGTGTGTTCGGCCTTCTGGGCCTGCTGGAACGCGCCGGACTCGGAAACGCTGCGGGTGTACCAGATCGCGAAGGCCATGGCCATCACAGCGCCGACGACGAACAGGATGCGCCATCCCCACTGCGTGTACGGGGCACCGATCGCGCCACCCGGGACCAGTTTGAGGACGATGAACACAATCAGGGCGAGGGTGCAGTAGGCCGTGGGGAACGCCGATCCGATCAGCCCGCCGACGCGGCCGCGTTCGTGCTTGCGGGACTGCTCGAGCGCCAGCGGTGTGGCCGCCGTGTACTCGCCGCCGAGGAAGAATCCGTCCACGGCGCGCAAAAAGATCAACAGCCCGATGGCCCATCCGCCGATTTGCTCGATGCCGGGCAGTGCCGCGATCAACAGGGTGGAGATCCCGAATCCCCAGGCCGAGAAGATGGCGATCCGGCGGCGGCCGATCGTGTCGGAGAAGTGGCCGAGAACCATCGCGCCCAGGGGCCGGCCGACCAGGGTGGCCGCGAATGTGAACGCCGCGACCAGGGTGCTGCCGGTGGCGCTGAGGCCTTTGGTGAAGTACACCATCGCGGGCACAAGAGCGAGGACGGGCAGGTAGATGTCGAAGGCGTCGACGTAGAAGCCCAGCCAGGCTCCCTTGATCGCTTTCCTGCGCTGGGAATCGTCCGGTACTGGGTGGGGCACGGAGTGTGACATCGTCGTCATCCTGACTTTTGGGTGCAAGGAACTGGCCTCGGTGCGCGACGTGCACGAGGCGTGCTGGTGGTTCGGGCTGGCGGGAGGGCTCAGCCCGCCGTTTGTGCCGCGGCGTCGGTTGCCAAGGCGGGGTGCTCACCGTGGAAACCGAGCCGGGTGCTGATCGTGGCGGCGGTGCGTACCAGGGCCTGCGCGGTACGCGAGTCCGGGTTGGGACTGACCGCCGCTTCGGTACCGACCAGGGCGAGAGTCATCACGACGGCGCCGGTCCGGTCCAGAACCGGGGCAGCCAACGCGCGCACACCCTCATCGACCCGTCCGCCGATCGCGATTCCCCATCGCCGGGTGCGTTCGACGGCAGCCTCGACGTCGGTGCGGTCACGCTGCGGCAGCAGGGACAGCACGCGGTCGGCGGTTTCGGGTGCGTGGCGGTAGGCCAGGAACACCAGCGTCTGCGCCGAGGTCACCGGCAGCCGCGTACCGACCCGGACGTTCACGTGCGTGGGCGTCGGCGGATTGTGCACCTGGATGACGACCGGGCTCACGTCGTTCCACACGCTGCGCACCGCCGTCAGGCCGGTCTCGTCCGACACGCTTTCCATCAGCTGGCTCAGCACCGCGAAGTCGAGGTTCACGTCGAGCGCGAGCGCCCCGACGCGGGCCAGGAGCGGACCGAGGGTGAAGGTGCCCTCGGCCGTGCGTTCGAGCAGGCCGGCACTGGCCATCGAGTTCAGGTAGCGGTGCAGGGTCGAACGCTGGACGTCGAGGTCACGAGCCAGCGGCCCGAGCCGGAGCTCGCGGGTCTCGTCATTGAAGGCGTCCAGGATCTCCGCCACGCGCTCCACGACTTGAATGTTCATCCAACGTCCTCTCCTGGGTAACAGCGCCCAGGATGTGGCACGCATTCGCGCATGTCAACACGTTGAGACCGCAAAGTGTCCTTCTAGATAGAACACGTCTCGCGTGGTAGGACATTAGGGAGATCACCTGGATAAGGAGTGCCATGACCCCGCGTACCGCTGCGCCCGATGACGTGAGCCAGATCCTGCAAGGCGCCGTCGACCTGCACGTTCACCCCGGGCCCTCGCCCTTTCCCCGGCGGTTGACCTTGCTCGACGCGGCCACGCAGGCCGCCGCGGCCGGCTTCGCCGCGATCGTGGTGAAGTCCCACCACCACTCGATGGTCACCGACGTCATCGCCGTGGATCAGGCGGTCGGCGGGCTGCCGCTGCCGGTCTACTCCGGGATCCCGCTCAACAGCACCGTCGGCGGGCTCAACGTCCACGCGGTCGAGATGACGCTCGCCATGGGCGGCAAAGCGGTCTGGTTCCCGACCATCTCCTCGGCCAAGCACCTGTGCCTGCACGAGGAACTGAACTTCCCCGACCCGGCCATCGCGATGCGGGCGCCCGACGAGGTGCCCGTGCTCGACGAGGACGGCAAGCTGCTGCCCGCGGCCAGGGAGATCCTCGAGCTCATCCGCTCGCACGACGCGATCCTGATGGCCGGCCACTCCGACGCGCAGACGATCGACGCGCTCATCGACGGCGCGCTCGCCCTCGGCGTGGAGCGCATCGTGGTCAACCATCCGAACTTTGTCGTGGGCGCCGATCTGGAGCTGTGCCGGTCGTGGGCCGCGCGCGGCGCCGTCATGGAGCACTCGCTGTGCATGTACGACGAGCGTTCCCACCTGTACCAGGCGACGCTGGAGGACCTGCTCGCCTACCTCGAGGCCGCCGGGCCGTCGCAGACGATCCTCGGTTCCGACCTCGGCCAAGGCGGCAACCCGTTCCCCGTCGAGTCCTACGACCTGCTGGTCGGCCGGTTGCTCGAGCGCGGCGTGTCCGCCGAGGACCTTCACACCATCTGCGCCGTCAACGGCCAGCACCTGCTGGGCCTGTGAGACAGGACGACCACCATGAAACTCGCAACTGTCAGCACTGACGCCGGGCCCCTCGTCGCGATCGAGAATGGCGAGGGCACCCTGATCGATCTCGGCACCCTCCTGGAAGCCGCCGGAGGCGCGGCCGCCGATGTTGCCGCCGCCCGCCGCGGCGACCTGGCGGCGCTGATTCCCCAGTGGCAGGAGATCGCCCCCCGCCTCGCGCAGGTGAACGCTCCTGCCACCGTCGTTGACGTCGCTGCCACGCGGTGGCTGCCACCGGTGCGGCCGTCGAAGATCTGCTGCGTCGCGTTGAACAACCGGACAATGGACCGGGACCGCATCAGCGCGCCTGAGCATCCGGCGTTCTTCCTCAAGGCGCCGTCCTCCCTCATCGGGCACGGCGAGGCGATCGTCGTGCGGCCCGACTACGGACTGACCCATCCCGAACCCGAGCTCGCCGTCGTCATCGGTGCCCGCCTCAAAGACGCCAGCCCCGCCGAGGCCCGCGCCGCGATCTTCGGCGTGACCATCCTCAACGACGTCACCTCGGTCGGCATGCGCGTCGAGGACCACTTCCACTTCCGCTTCGCCCTCCCCGACGACGAGGCCACAGCCGGGGCACCCGGCGGATTCCGCACCGTCGAACACCACACCACCTACGCCGGCCGTTACAAGAGCGCCGACACCTTCGGCCCGCTGGGCCCCGTCATCGTCACCGCGGACGAGATGGGCGACCCCGACGACCTGGCGATCAGCTGCACCGTCGACGGCGAACTCGTCCAGGAAGACCGCACCAGCAGCTACCGGTACGGCACGGCCGAGGTCGTGTCGTTCATCTCGCGGTACCAGACGCTGCTGCCCGGCGACGTGGTCTCCATGGGCACGGCCATCGGCACCGGCCGCGCGCCGCACCGCCCGCTGGCATCCGCCGACCTGCGCGCACGCCCCAGCACGGTCTCGATCACCATCGAAGGAGTGGGGACGTTGACCAACACCGTCACCCTCGAGGGATCCTTCCCGGGCCGGGAACCACAGCGACCGTGACCGGCGGCCACGCGTTCGAGATCGTCCGGTTCCACGCCGGCGGCCGGCTGATCGCAGACGAGCACGGCACCCGCATCGTCGACCAGATCTACGTCGAGCGCGTGCGCGACGCGAGGCAACCCGGCCACCGGCGGATCGTCCTCGTGCACGGAACGGACCAGACCGGTTTGTGCTTCCTGCAGACCACTGACGGGAGACCCGGCTGGGCCTACGACTTCGCCGCACGCGGCTGGGACGTCTACGTCGTCGACCAAGTCGCCCGCGGCCGCTCCGCGTACGACGCTTTCCGCCACGGCCCCCTCACCCGCTGGACCGTGGCCGAGCTGGAGGGCTTGTTCACCGGGGCCGCAGCCCACCAGCGGTTCCCGGGCAGCGAGGAACACACGCGGTGGCCGGCGGGGCCCGGAGTCCGCGGCAATCCCGCGTTCGACGCCTTCGCCGCTTCCCAGGTGGCGTCCCTTGGCGACCTCGCGCTCGCCGAGGAACTCAACACCAACGCCCTCACCTCCCTGCTGCGCAAGATCGGTGGCGCGGTACTGCTCACCCACTCCCAATCCAGCGTCTTCGGATTTCAGCTGTGCGACCGCGAACCCTCCCTTGTCGACGCCCACATCACCGTCGAACCCAACGGACCGCCGTTCTACGACCTCGCCCACACCGGCGCCCCCGACTGGTATCAGGCCACGCCCGAGACAGGCCGCCCCTGGGGATTGACCCGCCAGCCGCTGCAATACGACCCTCCGGCCGTGCACCCGGACGAGCTCCGCCCCGTGATGACGCCCCCGGCCAGCCCGCACCATCCACCGGGCTGGCTCCAGGCCGAACCCGCCCGCCGGTTGCCCCGGCTGGCCAGCACCCCCGTCGCGATAGTCACCGCCGCCGCCTCCTACCGCACCCAGGTGGACCCCTGGACCTGCAGGTTCCTCACCCAAGCCGGGGTACCCAACACGCACATCCGGCTGCAAGACCACGGAATTTCAGGCAACGGACACATGATGATGATCGAAACGAACAGCCAGGACATCGCGGACCTGCTTTCCCGCTGGGCCGCAGAGCACACTCGCTCGTAAACCCCAGTCACAGCCGGGACTCCCACCGCAGGCAACCCGACCGATGGATGATCCACACGACGGAGGTGGCCTGGCTCGCACCCCGGTGACCTCGATCGGGATCGTCCACCGCCCGCAGCGGTGGGCTGGCCGGGGTGGTGATCCCGGCGCCGTGCCGCGGCACGGCACGGCAGTGGTGAGCCGGACCCTGATCCGATCGATCTCGCCGAACGGCATCACCACGACCCGGCCCACACCGCCTGGGGCGGCAAGCTCGCCTGCCCGGGGTTCAGTGCAGGGCGGGGCCGATTACGGCGTGCGGGTCGTGTTCCACGAGCCACTCGGGCCGGCATTGTTCAGTCCAGCACAGGGATCATGGCGTCCGGTGCGCGCAGCGGACGAAATCCTCGGCGCGCCAGGACTTTCTCGATGGGGAAGGTGTAGGTGCCGTACTGGTTGACGTGCTCCATCAACGCCGGGGACAGGTGCGCGAGCACCTCCGGAGCAACGGGGCCGTGGGCGCGGACGTATTCGGCGAGGGCGAGTTCGAGGTAGACGGTGTTCCAAGTGATGATCGCGTTCACCACGAGGCTCAGGCACAGCGCCTGGTCGGTCTGCTGGTCCAGATGCCGGCGCCGCACGGAGCCCTCGTGGGCGAAGAACAGGTCACGGCGCAGCGAGTGCAGGGACTCGCCCTTGTTGAGCTGGCGGGTGATCCGGCGCCGGTAGGCCTCGTCGGCGAGATACCGCAGGGAGTACAGGGTGCGCTGGATCGCGCCGTACTCGACCAGCGCCTGCGCAACCGCCGAGCGCCGCGAGGCGGCGTGCAGCTTCCCGACCACCAGCGACGCGGTCGCGTGCCCGTACTTCAGCGACGCCGCGACGCGCAGCATCTCGTTCCACTGCTCGCCGATCAGCTTCGTGTCGATCGTGCCAGTCAGCAGCTGCCCGGCGTTCGGAAACCGGCCCAGCAGGTCACGTTTCGAACCGAGCCGATGCAGCGTGATCCCGCCCAGGTCCCGGATCCGCGGCGAGAGCACCAGCCCGGTGAGCTTGAACAGGGAGAACACCGTCAGCGTTTGGCCGGCGGTGTCGGCCGCGTGCTCGGAGATCGGCAGCGTGGTCGCGTTGCCGAGGATCTCGTCCAGGACGTAGACCGCCTCCCGGTCGGACACCGGGATGATCTTCGTACCGTAGGTGGAGTGCTGGTCGGAGACATGCGTGTAGGTCGAGATGCCCTCGTCGACGAAATACCGCGACAAAGTGCGGGCGGTGAGCGACTTGCCCTTCATCGGGAACCGCTGACCGTCGGAGGAGGACATCGTCCCACCGCCCCAGGCCTGGGCCATCGGCAGCGTGTGGTGGTGGTTGACCACCGCGGCGTTCGCCTCGCGCAGCGTCTCCTCCCGCAGGTACCACTGCCCGGTCCAGGCGAGGATGTCGTAGGTCAGCCCGCACGCCTCGGCCATCGCAGTGGTGCCGAAGTTGCACGCCTGCGCCAGGATCGCGGCGTAGAGCTGCTGGCGCAGCCGGTTATCCCGCGCGGTCTTGCCCGAGGCGTGCACGAGCCGGTCGGAGAACCCGGTCCAGCGGTCGACCTCGATGAGCAGCTCGGTGATCGGGATCCGCGGCGGCAGCTCCACCAAACCCAGCTTCACCGCCTCGACCTGGTCGGGTAGCTGCTCAGCGGTCAACCGGTTGATCGACAGCTGTCCCTGCTCGGAAAGCCGGACCGGGCCCTCTCCCGCCGCGAGCAGCGGCTCAACGGCCAGCAACGCAGTCTCCAACTGCTCCTCGGCCTCGGCCAGCGCGTACTCGGCCGACGGGGCGGCGCCGACCAGCGCGCAGTACTCGACCTTCGACACCGCCCATTTCTCGGCGGGCATGAGGAACGCGACCGGGTTGGCGTACCGGCGCGAACCCGGCACCCACACATCACCGGCGCGCAGGCCGTCGCGCAGCCCGAGCAGGGTACACAGCTCCCAGAAGTGCCGGTACCGCACCGGATCCGCCTCCGCGCGGGCCCGGTCGAGGTAGCCCCGCCACCGCAAGGGCACGAACGAGGCCGGCGCGGTGGCGGGCACGTGGCGGGTGCCCTTGGCGTACAGGCCGCGCAGGATCTCCACCGCCGCGAGCAGTGGCTGCGCGTCGAGGCTTCCGGCGAACTCGAGGTGGCGGATCACCAGCGGCGCGAACTGCCGCAGATACGTGAAGGAGTCCTCCACCGTGTCCAGGTGCCCGTGATCCTGATACGGGCGGTCCTTCGGGTTTCGCCGCGCCGAGCGCATCCGCTCCAGTCCGACCCGCTCCCGCAACAGGCCGCCGACCTGATTGGCCGGGATGGCGGTGTCGGCCGCGATGGCGAGGATCTCCTCCAGCAGCTCCAGCTTGTTGACCGACTCGCGGCCGCGGGCGGCGAGCTTTTCCTTGACCTTGGCCTTCGCCCGGTTTTCGATCCCGGACAGGGCCTGGTCGAACATCTGCACCAGTTCGTCGAGCACCTCGACGTAGCACTCGACCACTGTGGACAGCAGGATCGGATACTTGCTCTCCGCCCGGCGCCCACGCAGCGCCTGGTTGCGTAGCCTTCGCCCCAGCCCGGCCAGGCGCCGCCGGCGCGCCTCGGGGATCAACGACAGGTCCAGCGTGTCGACGTCCAGACCACGCAGGAACAGCACCTTGTCCACCTCGGCTCGGATCGCCGAGGGCGAATAGCTGGTCGCGCCGCGGTGCAGCCACGTCAGCCGCGACACCGGCATCTCCGGAGCCACCTCCAGCACACTGCTCATGTCGGTGAGCCGACGTTCGGTCAGCAACGGCTCGATCCGGGCGAACACCTCCCGCTCGGCGACCTCCCGGGCCGGAGCGATCTCCTCCATCAGGGACACCACGCCCGGCCGCACGATGCGTACGTCTCGCGAGGCCAGGTGCTCGGTGGCCAGGCGGAACAGCACGCTCGGCACGTCGTGCTCGATCGCGCGATCGACCAGGAACTCCCGCAGGTTCTTCCATCCGGCCCGGTCGTCGTCCTCGGCGGTGTGCCAGCCCAGGCGCTGCGCGACCAGTCGCAGATGATCCGACCTGGTCTGCTCCCGGCGCCCGTAGTGCGCCAGCGCGCCGGGCTCCACCCCGAGCTGGGTCGCGACCCGCGCGACCGCCGGCGGCGGCGCCGCGCGCACGTCGGCCGGAACGAACCCCAGCCACGGCAACGCAGCCAGCTGCAACCCCAGACCCAGCTTGTTCGGCGCCCCGCGGGTCGTGCGGTGCACCCACTCGACGTCCTCCACAGCCAGCTGGAAGTACTGCACCAGTTCGTCTCGGCCGACTTCGGACGGCCAGGACTCCAGCTCACCGATCTCGCTCGCGGAGAAGAACTGCGTCGCCACCAGACACCGCCAACCCGTGCACCAACTCGACGATCGAGATCATCTCGGGCGGCACTCGCCATCAGCGCTCGGGGTGTCGTCAGCGCTGGTCAGTGGCTATTCCGTTGGATATTCCGCGAGATGTCCGGGAACCCCGAAACGCACATCAGATGCGCTGCTGATCATGGCGGGGGAGACGGCGACGCCAGCCGTGCTGGCTCGGGCGGAGCGGGCTGAAACGCAGCCGGATGCGCTGCTGGGGCGGGCGCTACGGGCCGAGGCGCGACTGGATGCGCCGGTGGCCAGAGCGGGACGGGCCGAAGTCGATGCGCCGGTGGCCAGAGCGGGACGGGCCGAAGTCGACGCGCCGCTGACCGCCCGGGACGCGAAAGAGAGCGGCAGTTAGGCGGATTATCCCGCCACCTGGCCGGTGCCCAACGGCGGTCGCGGCCATTACAGTGCTCACCCGACCCGCCGAGGAACCCCGAACCCTCGGCCGCCCAGGGGGAGACTGCCGTGTACCGCGCTCGCACCGTCATCGGCCTCATCGCCGCCGCGTTACTCGCTGTCGCCGTGCCCGGCGCGGCGACAGCGGCGACCGCGCCGCAGCTGGAGATCAACTCGCAGAACCCGGTGACGGCCGAGCCGCCGGTCAGCCGACCGCCGACGCACTCGTGCACCGAAACCCTGGCCACGAACTTCCTGTCCAACAACGCCACCACCGGCGCCGCCCAGAACTTCTCCGGCACACTGACGCCGCCCGCCGGCTGCGCCGGTCCGTGGAGCAAGGTCGTGCTCGACTGGACCACCAGCGTGCAGGGCCGCCAGTACGACCGGTCCGGGTCGCTGGACATCGGCACCACGCAGGTCTGGTTCGGCACCACCTACGAGCCCGACCCGGCCGGCATCACCTACCACTTCGCCAAGGACATCACCGAATACAGCTCGCTGCTGCACGGTGCCCAGCCGTTCACCGGCGGCATCGTGAACTACACCAGCAGCGTCTACACCGGCAACTACGACCAGACCGTCACGATCACCTACTACCAGGCGACCCCCCGGTATCCGGCGCCCGCCGAACCGAACACGATCGTCGGGCTCGGCAGCCCCAACCTGGACCCGCACACGCCGGTCGCGCACCTGGCCGCGGCCGGGCTGCCGCGCAACATCGATTGCGCGTACCTCGAGGTGTACATCAAGGGCAACGGCTGCGACGAACAGTGGTTCACCGACGTGCCCAACGACGTCGCCGCGAAATATCCGGCCGCGGGTATGTGCGGCAGCGGGCCGTACCGGGAGGTCGATGCCGCCATCGATGGGCAGCCGGCCGGTGTCACGCAGTACTTCCCCTACATCTACACCGGCGGGATCGTGCCGACCCTATGGCGGCCGATCCCGGCCGTGGGCACCTTCGACATGAGCCCGGAGCTGCTCGACGTCACGCCGTTCGTCGGTGAGCTGGTGAACGGGGCGAGTCACGACATCGCCTTGTCCGTGCCTGATCTTGGCGACGTGTGGAACCTCAGCGCGAACCTGCTGCTCTACACCGACCCGCACGCCTCCAGCACCTCCGGTGCCCTGACCAGCGACAATCTCAACCGGATCCCGGTCACGAACACGAGCGAGAGCAGCGGCGCCGACAACGCCACCACGGCCACGGTGACCAGCGGACGGGACTGGTCGATCAGCGGCTGGGTACGGACCTCCTCGGGCGTCGTGCGCACGACCGTCACCCAGCACGTCGACTACCGCAACACCGACACGGTCACCAACGGCGGCTTCAGCCAGCACATCGTGCAAACCGACGGCGGCTGGACCCGCTCGCTGCGCACCGGCGGCGGGCTGCCGAGCGTCGCGCTGCACACCTGGTCCTACCCGATCACTATCACCGAGAACGCCCAGGTCACCGACGACAACAACTTCACGCTCTCCGGCAGCGTCGACATGAAGCGGGTGCTGTCCGACACCACGACCGGCGGTCTCGGTCGGCCGGGCTTCACCGCGTCCAGCGACGAGGTCTCGGCCAACGGCAACGACCAGCGCGCGAACGGCCAGACCGTCGCGGCGGACGGGAACCAGTGGCAGCGCTTCGTCGGCGACGACGACACCGGCCACTGCTACAGCCACTACATCGCGGCCGATCACGGCTACGTGACCACTGAACACGTCGGTACGTGCTGATCCGTTACTGCTGAGCCCGGGTCCGTTCCCGATGGGAGCGGACCCGGTTGCGTACCCCGCACACCTCGGCGGCGCACCAGCGCCGCCGGCCGCCCGCGTCCAGGAACAGCAGGCCGCAGGAGGCGTCGGCGCACTGGTGTAGTTCGGCGCGGCGCGGGCCCGCGATGATGTCGACGGCTTCGCGGGCGACCCGGCCGAGCGCTTCGCGCGTGGTCGCGGGGGCGGTGAGCGGCCAGGTGAGGGAGCGGTCGGCGGCCAGCACGTCGTTGAAGGTGGCCAGGTCGGCGTGGGGGATCGGGGTGTCGCGGACGGTGGCCAGGCCAACGGCGCGCAGCGCGTCGCGCAGGGCGCGGGCGTCGGCCAGATCGCGGTCGGTGGGCGGGGTCTGGGGGAGCAGGTCTTCGACGTCGAGCCACCAGGTCAGGCGGTCGACGTCGGTCAGGCGCTCGATGGGGGCCGGGCCGTAGGCGGAGCTTTGCGTCGCGAGCAGGTCCAGCCATCGCGCACCGGTGTCGCAGTGCAACCAGGGCATTCGCCAGGAACTGTCCGCCACGGTTCTATGTTACCCCTCGACCCGTTACACTCTTTGGTAACGCCATCACCCGTTACCGAGGAGTCGTATGCTGCGCACCGCCCTCCTCCCCGCCACCTTCATCCTCATCTGGAGCAGCGGCTACCTCGTCGGCACCATCGGCGTGCACGCCGGCTCACCACTCGCCCTGCTCGCCTGGCGATTCCTGATCGCGCTGACCGTGATCACCCTGGTCAGCCTGGCCACCCGCGCACCCTGGCCCACCAACCCCCGCACCTACCTGCACCTGCTCATCACCGGCGCCCTGCTGCAAACCGTGCAACTCGGGTGCGTCTACCTCGGCCTCGGCGCGGGCGTCCCCGCCGCGCTCTCCAGCGTCATCATGGGTGCCAGCCCACTGCTCGTCGCCGCCGCCGGCGTCCCACTGCTCGGCGAACGACTCGTCGGCCGCCAGTGGATCGGGCTGGTCATCGGCCTCGCGGGCGTGATCATTTCGCTCAGCCCCAAACTGACCGGCCACCACCAGCAACTCGCCGGCTACCTCCTCACCGGCATCGCGCTCATCGGCTTCGCCGGCGGCACCCTGTACCAGAAACGCTTCGGTCAGAAGGTCGACCTGCGCACCGGCACCGCCGTCCAACTCCTCGGCGCCACCCTCACCAGCTTCCCGCTCGCCGCCCTGCACGGCGGCCTGCACCTGCCCCTCACCCCGGACGCGCTCGGCAGCCTCGCCTGGCTCGGCACCATCAACTCCATCGGCGCCTTCATCGTGCTGTTCACCCTGCTCCGCACCCGTACCGGAGGCGCGGCGACCAGCCTGCTCTACCTGGTCCCGCCGGTCACCGCCCTGCTCGCCGTGCCGCTCCTGCACCAGCCGCTGACCAGCGCCGTCATCATCGGCATGATCGTGTCCGGAATCGGCGTCGTCCTGGCTAGTCGGACAAACCGTCCAGCGCGCGATACGTCCGATTGCTCGCCGCGGCCGCCCGCCGCTCCCGGCCCGTCGCCTCGATGTAGTTCTGGGACGTCGTCAACGTCGCATGACCCAGCAACGTCATGATCTCCATCGCGTTCGCCCCGTCCTCGGCCAACCGCGTCGCGAACGTGTGGCGCAGCGCGTGCAGACTCGCACCGGACGGCACCCGGTCATGGATCCCCGCCGACCGATAGCACGACTTGATCAGATAATCCAGCGCCCCACGACCGATCGGCTCGCCACTGGGCGTCAGCAACAGGGGAGTGGCATCGGTGAACCGCTCATGCGGAAACCGCACCTCACACGACGCCAGATACCGCTCGATCACCACCTCCAACGGCCGCTCGATCGGCACCGACCGCTCCCGCGACCCCTTACCGCGCACATGCAACCGCTGATCACCCGACCGGCCCACGATCGACGACCGCAACAACTCACGCATCTCCGTCGACCGCAAACCCGCCACCAGACCGAGCGCCACCACCAGCACATCCCGCTCCGGCCACGGCTTGCGCGCCTGGCGCCCACCCGCCACCGACGACAGCAACTGCTCGGGAGTCTGCTCACCACGCAACGGCTTCGGCGTCGCCCTCGGCACCTCCGGCTTCGCCACCGCGCCGATCGGGTTCCCGCCGAGCAAGCCATCGGCAACGCAGAAGGTCAGGAACTGGTTCCAGGTCGACCAGGCCCGCGCGATCGAACTCTTCGCATGCGTGTCCGCGAACCGGCCGAACGCGGCCCGCAGACTCGTGGGGGAGAGATCCTCCAGGAGCAGATCAGCGGGGGAGCAGCCAGCGACTTCGGCCAGATGCTCGGTCACCGCGGCCAAGTCACGGCGATAGGCCAGGGTGGTATGCGGCGAATCCTTACGGGTCCGCCGCGCCGCGAAGAACGCCTCCTGAGCCGGCACGAGCTGCACGGAGATCATTTACCGCACACCCCCGACAAGATCAACTCAACAGATCAGAAACCGAGAAGCGACACCATCGCACCACAACTAGCCTGACCAGCATGGCAACGCGGAACAAGACGCAGCAGCAACCTGCGACACCCCAGCAACACGTCGCCGACAGCCACGGCCTCATCCGAGTACACGGCGCCCGCGAGAACAACCTCAAAGACGTCAGCATCGAGATCCCCAAACGACGCCTCACCGTCTTCACCGGCGTCTCCGGCTCCGGCAAAAGCTCACTGGTCTTCAGCACCATCGCCGCCGAGTCCCAACGGCTGATCAACGAGACCTACAGCGCCTTCATCCAAGGCTTCATGCCCACCCTCGCCCGCCCCGAAGTCGACGTGCTCGACGGACTCACCACCGCCATCATCGTCGACCAGCAGCGGCTCGGAGCAGACCCACGCTCGACCGTCGGAACCGCCACCGACGCCAACGCCATGCTGCGCATCCTGTTCAGCCGACTCGGCAAACCCCACATCGGCTCACCCAAGGCCTACTCGTTCAACATCGCCTCCATCAGCGGCGCAGGCGCCGTCACCATGGAACGCGGCGGACGCCAAGTCAAAGAACGACGCAGCTTCAGCATCATCGGCGGCATGTGCCCACGCTGCGAAGGCCGCGGCGCCATCTCCGACATCGACCTCGCCCAGCTCTACGACGACACCAAATCCCTCGCCGAAGGCGCCATGACCATCCCCGGCTACCAGGCAGGCGGCTGGAACTACCGGCTCTACGCCGAATCCGGCTTCGTCGACGTCGACAAACCCATCCGCAAATACACCAAGCGAGAACTCAACGACTTCCTCTACCACGAGCCGGAACGAATGAAGATCGCCGGCATCAACATGACCTACGAAGGCCTCGTCCTACGCCTGCAGAAGTCCTACCTGTCCAAGGACAAAGAGGCCATGCAGCCCCACATCCGCGCCTTCGTCGACCGAGCCGTCACCTTCACCACCTGCCCCGAATGCGACGGCACCCGGCTCAGCCAACTCGCCCGCTCCTCCAAGATCAAAAAACTCAGCATCGCCGACGTCTGCGCCATGCAGATCAGCGACCTCGCCGAATGGATCCGCGACCTCGACGAACCATCCGTCGCACCCCTCCTGCAAGCCCTGCGGCACACCATGGACTCCTTCGCCGAAATCGGCCTCGGCTACCTCTCCCTCGACCGCCCCTCCGGCACCCTCTCCGGCGGCGAAGCCCAACGCGTCAAAATGATCGGCCACCTCGGCTCATCCCTCACCGACGTCACCTACGTCTTCGACGAACCCACCACCGGCCTGCACCCCCACGACATCGCCCGCATGAACGACCTGCTCCTGCAACTCCGCGACAAAGGCAACACCGTCCTCGTCGTCGAACACGAACCCGAAACCATCGAGATCGCCGACCACGTCGTCGACCTCGGCCCCGGCGCAGGCGCCGCAGGCGGCACCGTCTGCTTCGAAGGCACCGTCGCCGGACTCCGCGCCAGCAAAACCAGCACCGGACGACACCTCGACGACCGATCCTCCGTCAAAGACACCGTCCGCACACCCACCGGAGCCCTCGAAATCCGCGGCGCCAACCTGCACAACCTGCACAACATCGACGTCGACATCCCACTCGGCGTACTCGTCGTCGTCACCGGCGTCGCCGGATCCGGCAAAAGCTCCCTCGTACACGGATCCATCCCGGCCGGAGCCGACGTCGTCTCGATCGACCAGACCCCGATCAAAGGCTCCCGGCGCAGCAACCCCGCCACCTACAGCGGACTCCTCGAACCCATCCGCAAAGCCTTCGCCAAAGCCAACGGCGTCAAACCCGCCCTGTTCAGCGCCAACTCCGAAGGCGCCTGCCCCAACTGCAACGGCGCAGGCGTCGTCTACATGGACCTCGGCATGATGGCCGGCGTCTCCACCACCTGCGACGTCTGCGACGGCAAACGATTCGACGCCTCCGTCCTCGACTACCACCTCGGCGGCCGCGACATCAGCCAAGTACTCGCCATGTCCGTCACCGAAGCCGAACAGTTCTTCGCCACCGGCGACGCCGCAACCCCCGCCGCCCACGCCATCCTGCGACGCCTCGCCGACGTCGGCCTCGGCTACCTCAGCCTCGGCCAACCGCTCACCACCTTGTCCGGCGGCGAACGGCAACGACTGAAGCTCGCGACCTACATGGGAGACAAGGGCGGCACCTACGTCCTCGACGAACCGACCACCGGCCTGCACCTCGCCGACGTCGAACAACTCCTCGGCCTGCTCGACCGACTCGTCGACGCAGGCAAATCAGTGATCGTCGTCGAACACCACCAAGCCGTCATGGCCCACGCCGACTGGATCATCGACCTCGGGCCCGGCGCCGGACACGACGGTGGCCGGATCGTGTTCGAAGGCACCCCAGCCGAACTGGTCGCCAAGCGCTCCACGCTGACCGGCGAACATCTGGCCACGTATGTCGGCGCGTGAACTCACCGTCCTCGGCAGCTGCGGCGCCTACCCGGAGCCCGGACGGGCGTGCAGCGGATACGCGGTGAACTGGGACGGGTTCCGGCTGGTACTCGACCTGGGCTACGCGACCTTGCCACGCCTGCTCCAGCTCTGGCCGGACGGCCACCTCGACGCCGTGGTGATCACCCACGAACACCCCGACCACTGCATCGACCTGCACGGACTGTTCCGGATGCGGCACTACGGGGGAGCAGCCATCACCCGGCTTCCGTTGTACTGCCCGCCAGGCGTGCTCGATCGGCTGCGCGGACTCGAACCGGACGTCGATCTGGAGTCGGTGTTCGAGGTGCGGGAACTGCCAGGCACTTATCGGGTCGGGCCGTTCGAACTGACCGGGTTGACACTGCCGCACTACGTGCCGAACGCGGGCGTACGGCTGGCGGCCGACGGGGTGGTCGTCGCATACACGGGGGATACCGGGCCGAGCCCGGCGCTCGCCGAACTCGGCCGCGACGCTGACCTGTTCATCGTCGAAGCAACCGACCGCGTTGGCGAAACCGAGCGGCCACAACGGAATCTGATGACGTCTGGTGAGGCAGGGGACTGGGCGCGTCGGGCGGGTGCGCGCAGGTTGATGTTGACGCACTTCTGGCCGGGGAATGATCGTGGCGCGGCTGTGGCTGCCGCGCGGGCGGAGTTCGGCGGTGACGTGCTCGCCGCTGAGGAGGGTCTCGTGGTTCCGCTGCGCACTTATGCTGGATAAGCGACATTATGCATGAAACTGGACGAAGTCTTTCTGGCGGCCTGGGACGGCCTGGATGACTGATCCGGCGCCTCTGACGTCGCCAAATCGGCCGATACACGGTCTCTGCGCGGTCTGCCGCCGCCTCAAGCGACAGACGTCGGCGTTTGGGCGGGACACTGGCCGTGTGGATGGTCGACTTCAGTGTGAATTGATGATCGAAACCCCTCTTCCCAGGGGCTTCAGATAATGCCGATAATGTACATTATGTTAAGTTGAGGTGATGATGGCCCTCCCCACGCAGCCGGTAGTCGCCGCGGACGAGCTGGTGATCCGTCCCTGGCGGCAGACCGATGTCGACGCGGTGGTCACCGCGTTCGCGGATCCGGCGATTCGGCGCTGGCATGTGCGGACGATGACGCACGAGCAGGCTCGGGACTGGATCCGCTTCTGGGCTGACCAATGGGCCGCGAGTTCCGGCGCGGACTGGGCTGTCACCGACGATGACGGTGTTGTCGGTCATGTCGGGTTTCGGCGGATCGATCGGCGGGACGCCTGTGCGGGAATCTCCTACTGGACGCTGCCTGCGGCGCGTGGGCGGGGTGTCGCGGTGCGGGCAGCGGTCGCGGCGTCGGCGTGGATGATGGCGCACGCCGGGTTGCATCGGATCCAGTTGACGCATTCGACGTTGAACGCGGCGTCGTGCCGGGTGGCGGTGAAGGCCGGGTTCGTGGCGGAGGGTGTGGCGCGGTCGTCGGGGTTGCATGCGGATGGCTGGCACGACATGCATGTGCACGCGCGGATCGCGGGCGACGAGTAGGGGTGCCTCTCCCCTGGGCTGTTATCTGCGTTCGAGGGTGCTGATGTCGATGGCGGTTTTGCTGAGGTTGAAGCCGTCGGGTGGGACGCCTTTGAGGGAGGCGAGCCAGCCGCCTCGGTCGCGGGGCCGGTGGCGGGTGTCGCCTTCCAGTAGTGAGACGTAGCAGCCGTAGTCGATGGCGAAGCCGTCGTAGAGGCGCCCGGGATGCTGGTGGTCGACGAGGCCGCGGCGCAGGACGTGCAACAGGCGGGCGTCGTAGAGCTCGTTGACGGTGGTGTGTCGCGCGCTGGTTTCGTGGTCGAGGACGAAGGTGCGGGAGTGGCGGCGGCCGACGACTTCGTCGACGAGGTTTTGCAGGACCTGGTGGGCGCCTTCGTTGGCGTTGATGGCGGTGAGTTTGTCGCGCAGGTACCAGTCGCGGGCGCCGCGGCGGATGTCGATGAGGTCGATTTGGGCTTCGTTGGCGTGCTGGGCGGCGAGGGCGGCGACGTTGATGGCGTCGCGGGGTATGCCTTCGGCGGCGCGGACGAGTTCGGGGAAGGAGTTGCGGGAGAAGATTTCGTTGATGAGCGCTTCGGGGTTGCCGAGCCAGCCGCCGAACATGGTTCTGATTTTGGTTGAGGTGTGGTTGTAGAAGAGTTGGCGGAAGAATTCTTGGGCGTTGTCGGCGGTGTGGTCGAGGATCATGAAGTCGTCGAGGCTGACGGCGGAGGCGGCGTCGGCGCCGACTTCGATGCCGAGGTAGTCACCCGCGTTCGGGATGGCGAAGCGGGATCGTCGTTCGATGGCGGCGATTTTGACGGTGATGCCGGGTACCGGGAGGATGCTGCGGCGGAGTAGGTCGGCGAGGAGTGGTTGCAGGTCGAGGGGGACGCTGCTCCATTCGTCGAGGAGGAGCCAGAGGCGTCGGCCGTCGAGGGTTTTGGTGACGGCGCGCAGGGCGCGGCTGAGTGGACCGAACAGGACGCGGTGGCGTTCGATGCCGGTGCGGCGTTGGCGGTTGTGGGCGGTGCTGGTGTGTTTGTGGCTGCTGGTGGCGGTGAGGTGGGGTTGGGTGGCTGGGTTGATGCCTGCGGTGAGGCCGAGTTGGGTGGTGGTTTGGTGGTCTTCGCCGTGGGTGGTTTCGTGTTCGACTTGGCCGATGACTTCGATGGTGGTGGCGGCGTTGGCGACGGCGTCGAGGGCGGGTAGGAGTGCGGCGTCGTCGGTGATGTCGCGTTCGATGGCGATGGTGAGGAGTTGTTCGTGGATGGCTTCGATGGTGTCGACGAGTAGGTGGGTGCCGCGTTCGGCGGGGGTCATGGTGTTGTCGGCGTAGAGGCCGCCGGTGGAGCCGATCGTGCGCAGGTCGAGGTAGATGGCGATGTCGTCGAGTTGTTCGACGAGGTCGCTGAGGTAGAGCAGGGCGTGGGTTTTTCCGGTTCCTCTGCGGCCGTAGAGGATTTGGTGGTCGGCGGAGTTGAGAATTGCCGAGAAGGAGCCCGCGGAAACGTAGGTTTGGGCGAGCAGGGCGCGGTCGGTACTTTCCGCGCGGCGTGGTATTCGCATCAGGGCTTGGTTGAGATGCTTTTGTACCGACACGGTCGTTTAGCGTGTCGGATTTTGCTCCGTGCTGCGTACCGCCAGGTAGGTGTCTTCGGCCGAATAGTCGAAGAGGGTGTCGAAGTAGGGGTCGTTGAGACCGGGCAGGGTTTTCTCCCCCACTCCCCCTTGGGCTTTGTTGCTGAGCCAGTCAACCAGTGGGGTGACGGTGGTCGCGTAGTCGCCGACGGGTTGGTAGCCGAGTTGGAGTGCTGCGGTGGTGTCGAGAATGACGGGTGCGGTGGATTCCCAGGGGTGGTGGCCGAGGTGGGTGGGGGCGGTGTCGTCGAGGAGGATTTCGTCCCAGGTGTGGCCGAGGTGGTTTGTGATGGTGCGGGAGATGTCGAGTGCGGTGGGTGCGTCGGGGTCGGCGCTGTTGAGGATGCGTTGTCCTGGTTGGTGTGCCGCGGTTTCGATGAGGGCGGCGATGTTGGTGGCGGCGGTGGGGTGGACGGTGCCGGTGCCGCGGTTGGTGAGCAGGATGGCGGGGCGTTGGTCGAGGGCGCGTTTGACGAAGTGCCATTCGCGGGGGCGGCCTGCGCCGATGCCGTGGATGCGGGAGGGTCGCAGGATGGTGATGGGGTGGTCGCTGTCGAGGAGGGTGTGTTCGGCGGCGACTTTGTTGGGGCCGTAGCCGTCGCGGGTGTTGTAGGGGATGTCGGTGCGGGGTGCGAGGGTGGTTTGGGTTTCGCGGACGGGGTGGGTGTAGCGGGGTGGGGTTGGTGAGTTGGAGTGGTTGCCGTGGTCGTCGACGTAGACGGCTTTGCTGGAGATCATGACGGTGGAGGTGGCGTTGGCGGCCAGTGGGAGCAGGAGTTGGGCGTCGGCGGTGGTGTAGCAGAGGCAGTCGAGGAGCAGGTCGGCTCCGTCGCCGAGGGCGTCGGCGAGTTGGCTGGGGTTGTCGCGGTGGGCGGTGGTGAAGGTGGCGCCTGCTTCGGTGAGGTCGGTGGGCATGTTGGCGGGGTCGCGGCCGGTGAGGTGCACGGTCCAGCCGTGTTGGAGTAGGCGGTGGGCGGTTGCGGTGCCGATTTGGCCGGTGCCGCCGATGAGGAGGGCGCGGGGCATTCGCGCGATGCTAGTTGCGGGTGATCGTTTCGGCGACCGGTTTTCCCGCGCCGCTCCCCTGGTTCGGGCCTGGTTCGGTTAGGTGCTGATGTCGCGGCGGCGGAACGCGGTGAGTCCGGTGGCGGTGAGGGCGGCGGCGATGAGGACGAGCCAGATGAGCGGGGTCGCGGTGATGGTGCCGCCGGGGAGTTTGGGCAGGTGGGTGAAGGGTGAGATGTCCATGGCCCAGTGGTTGAGGCGGATGACGGGGCCGAGTTCGCCGATGAGGATGACCATGGCGATGGCGGCCCAGGCGGTGTTGCTGTAGCTGGGGAGCAGGCCGGTGATGGCGATGGCGATGCCGGCGAGGGTCCACGCGGCGGGGGTTTGCAGGAGTGCTGCGGTGAGGTCGTGGCCGAGTTGGCTGCCGAGTTGGTGGGTGGTGAGTCCGGCGCCGATGCCGGTGGTGACGCCGACGATGGCCATGAGGGCGGCGGTGCCGGCGAAGGCGTAGGTGAGGTGGCTGGCGGCGAGGCGGGTGCGGCTGACGGTGGTGGCGAGCAGGGGTTCGATGCGGCCGCTGGTTTCTTCGCCGCGTAGGCGCAGGGTGGCTTGGACGGTGTAGATGGCGGCGATCATGCCGGTGAGGTTGAGGATGGCGGCGAGGTAGGCGTTGGTGAGGCCGGTCTGGCCGCCGAGGTGTTGGAGGGCTGTGGCGACTTGGGGGCTGCCGCTGATGATGGAGCCGATGCTGTTGGTGATGGTGCCCAGGGCGAAGCCGGCGAGGGCGAAGCCGATGGCCCAGGCGGTGAACAGGCCGAGGTGCAGGCGGGTGGCGAGGGCGAGTGGGCTGCGCAGGCGTGGTGTGGCGGTGGTGGGGCCGGGTCGGTCGGCGAGCAGGCCCGCGGCGAAGTCGCGGTGGTTGGTGAGGACGTAGCCCAGGGCGGTGCAGGCGGCGGTGGTGGCCAGGGCGATGGGCACGATCCACCAGCGGGGTCCGCTGTAGGGGTGGAAGTTCAGTGCCCAGCCGATGGGGTTGGTCCAGGTGAGCCAGCCGGGTCCGTGGGGGCCCGCGGTGTCGCCGATGACGCGCAGGACGTAGCTGGCGCCGAGGACGGCGATGGCGATGCCGGTGCAGGTGCGGGCGGATTGGCTGAGTTGGGCGGTGAGTGCGGCGATGCCGGTGAAGGCCCAGCCTGCGGCGGCGATGGACACGCCGTAGGCGAAGGAGCCTGTGAAGGGGGTTCCGCCGAGGGTGGCGCCGATCGCGGTGACGATGCCGAGGGCGAGGTTCGCGAGCAGGGCGAGGGTGACGGCGGCGGTGAGTGGGGCTTTGCGGCCCAGGACGCCCGCGCCGAGGAGTTCGAGTCGGCCGGTTTCTTCTTCGGCGCGGGTGTGGCGGGTGATGGTGAGGATGCTCATCAGTCCGGCGCCGAGGGCGGCGAAGAGCACGAATTTCCAGGCGGAGAAGCCGCCGAGGCTGTTGAGGTCGACGGCGGGTCCGGCCATGGCGACGAGGGCGGGATTGGTGCCGATGCCGTTGGCGGCGGCGTCGAGGGCGGCCTGGGTCGGGTAGAGCTTGTGGATGCTGACGGGGTTGGTGTAGGCGACGATCAGGTAGGCGTAGACCCAGATGGGCAGGATGATGCGGTCGCGGCGCAGCGCGAGGCGGATGAGGGTGCGGGTTCCGGTGAGGCTGGTCATTTCACGCTGCCCGCTGGGGTGCCCGCTGGGGTGAGGGTGTCTTCGTAGTGGCGCAGGAAGAGTTCTTCGAGGGTGGGTGGCTGGCTGGTGAGGCTGCGGATGCCTGCCTGGGCGAGGGTGCGCATGAGTTCGTCGAGGTGGGCGGTGTCGACTTCGCAGCGGACGCGGTCGCCGTCGACGGTCAGGTCGTGGACGCCGGGGAGGAGGTCCAGGCCGGTGGGTGGGGTGGCGGTGTCGGCGGTGATGGAGGTCCTGGTGAGGTGGCGTAGTTCGGCGAGGGTGCCGGATTCGACGGTGCGGCCTGCGCGGATGATGCTGACGCGGTCGCAGAGGGTTTCCACTTCGGACAGGATGTGGCTGGAGAGCAGTACGGTGCGGCCGGCGTGTTTTTCCTCGGTGATGGCTTCGCGGAAGATCTCTTCCATGAGCGGGTCGAGCCCGGAGGTGGGTTCGTCGAGGATGAGCAGTTCGACGTCGGAGGCGAGGGCGGCGACCAGGGCGACTTTCTGCCGGTTGCCTTTGGAGTAGGTGCGGCCTTTCTTGCTGGGGTCGAGGTCGAAGCGTTCCAGCAGGCTGGCGCGGCGTTTGGGGTCAAGGCCGCCGCGCAGTCTGCCGAGCAGGTCGATGGTTTCGCCGCCGGTGAGGTTGGGCCAGAGGTTGACGTCGCCGGGCACGTAGGCGAGGCGGCGGTGCAGGGTGGTGGCGTCGCGCCAGGGGTCGCCGTCGAGCAGGCGGGTCTCCCCCGCGTCGGCGCGGAGCAGGCCCAGCAGGATGCGGATGGTGGTGGATTTGCCCGCTCCGTTGGGCCCGAGGAAGCCGTGCACTTCTCCGGTGGTGACGGTCAGGTCGAGACCGTCGAGCGCGTGTGTCCGGCCGAACGCCTTGTGCAGGCCGGACACTGAGATGGCGGTGGTCATGACATCAAGCTACACTTGTTTCACAAATTCGTGAAGTTAGTGAAGCGTATAAACTCTCACCTGATCACCCGAACGAGCGTTGGCGAGGAGATGATGCGTCGTGACCGAGTCGCGTGACGAGGAAGCGGTGCAGAAGTTCGTCGAGCGCTTCGCGTCGGACCTGTCCGACAACGGCTTCCCGCGCATGCCCGCCCGGGTGTTCGCGGTGCTGCTGGTCAGCGAGAGCGGACAACTGACCGCCGCCGAACTGGCCGACGCCCTGCAGGTCTCCCCCGCGGCGATCTCCGGCGCCGTGCGCTACCTGGTGCTGATCCACTTCGTCACCCGGGCCCGCGAGGCCGGGTCGCGACGCGACGTCGTGCGGGTCTCCGAGCACAACTGGATGCAGGCCACCCTCAACCAGGACCAGGTCTACGCGCGCATGGAGGCGACGCTGCGCGAAGGCGTCGCCGTGCTCGGCGCGGACAGCGCGGCGGGCGCACGGGTCGAGGAGACCCGGGACTTCTTCTCCTACCTGCGCCGGGAACTCCCCCAGGTCCTGAAACGCTGGCAGGCGCAGCGCGAGCAGTCCTAATCGATTCGACAGCCGCGACGCGGCCGGTCATGATCCGCGGCATGACACGCACCGACCGGCCCGCGACTTTCGACGAGCGGACCATGCTGACCACGATGCTCGACTACACCCGCGCGACCGTGCACGCCAAGTGCGCCGACCTCGCCGCGGCCGACGCCCGCAACGCTCCCCTGGCCACCTCGCCGCTGATGACGTTGTCCGGGATCGTGAATCACCTGCGCTGGGTGGAGAACTGGTGGTTCGAGGTGATCTTCCAGGATCTGCCGAACAACGCGCCGTGGACCGAGGACGACATCGACCGCGAGTGGCGGATCGCGACCGAGCGCCCGATCGAGGACCTGCTCGCCGAGTACGAGCAGCAGTGCGCCGGCAACCGTGAACTCGTCGCCCGGCTCGACCTGGACATGCCGGCCAAGAACACTGTCCGGGATGGACAGATGGTGACGCTGGGCTGGATCGTGCTGCACATGATCGAGGAGACCGCGCGGCACAACGGGCACCTGGACGTGTTGCGGGAGCTGGCCGATGGCGTCGTGGGCGGTTGACGCCAAACCGGGTAGTCAGAAGGCGCCGAGGTCGGAGGAGTACCAGCGTTCGGGGCGCACGCGCACGGTGAGCTGGTCGGCGTGGTCGCTCGCGGCGAAGGCGAGGTATTGCTCGGCGCTGTCGGGCGGGAGGTAGCGGGTGGCCATCTCGCGCAGCTGGTCGAGCGTGCCGGGTTCGGTTGTCACCACCGGGCCTTCGATCGACACGTAGCGCACGGTGGGCGTGGTGCGGTCGACCATCAGGCTGACCCGGCCGGCGGCCTCGATCAGCGGGGTCTTGCGGGAGCGCCTCTCGACCATGAACCACAGCTCGCCGCCGGGCTCGTACTGGTACCAGATCGGCAACGTGAGCGGGGCGCGCTCGGTGCCGGCGGCGATGGCCAGCGCGCCGATGTGCGGTTGCGCCAGGAAGGCTTCTCGATCTGCGATGGACAACGGCATGCCGCGACGTTACTTCGACCCACCGACGATTTCGGCAGCCTGGTTATCCTGAACCGCATGCGTATTCGCCAGGCCACCAGCGCGGACGCGCCCGCGCTGGTCGAGTTGTGGCGCGAAGCCGGGCTGGTCTTCCGCGCCGAGACCGTCCCCGTCGAGCTGGACGCGGTGCTGGCCCGCGATCCGGAGCTGGTGCTGGTCGCCGAGGACGAGCGGGGGCTCACCGCGGCCGTGTTCGGTTCCTTCGACGGGCGGCGTGGCTGGGTCAACCGGCTGGCCACCCGCTCGGATCAGCGCGGCAGCGGGCAGGGCAGCGCGATCCTGGGCGAGTTGGAGCGGCGCCTGGTCACAAAGGGCTGCCGGAAGGTGAACCTGCTCATCGAGCCGGACAACGCCGCGGTCAGTGCCTTCTACGACCGGCACGGCTACACCGCCGACGAGCTGATCTTCATGGAGAAGTGGCTCGCGAACTGACCGGCGCCGCACCAACCCGGCGGTGATCACGACCGCGCCGACCAGCAGCGACCACCCGGCGAACAGCAGCACGGCGGCGACCACGGCGCAGGAGATCGCGGCGGCGATCCGCACCCGGCCGGGCAGGATGCGCGTGGCGGCCGCGGTGCAGCCCAGGTAGACCAGCAGGAACATGGTGGTGGGCACGGTGACCAGCGCGGTGGTGTCGGTCCAGCCCAGCGCGGCGGACCCGAGCACGAGCAACCCGACCAGGCCGATGGCCAGTTGCAGGCCGCGCCCGCGGCCCGCGCGGCCGCGCAGGGACGCGGCGAGTTCGGCGGCGCCGGCCAGGTAGGCGTTGGTGGCGGCGAGGGTGACGATGACCGCGACCAGTGCCGCGATCGCCGGTCCGGCCGGGCCGATGGCGACCCGCAGCAGCGCGGAGAGCGGGGCGTCGCTACCCGCGTCGCGGCCCAGGACGCTGATGGTGGCGACGGCCAGCGCGAGGTAGATCAGCGCGGTCACGGTGAACGCGATGCCGATGATGCGCGGCAGTTGGCGTTCCCGGTCGCGCAGGCGGCGGGTGAGCGGGGCGATCGATTCCCAGCCGACGAAGGACAGCATCAGCGCGGACGCGGCGCTGCCGATCGAGCCGACGCCGTGCGGCGCGAACGGCGTCCAGTTCGCCCACTGTGCCGACGGCGCCGAACCGAGCACGGCGACGACGACCAGGGCGACGAGCACGCACACCAGGGCGAGTTGTACGGCGCCACCGGCGCGGGCGCCGCTCATGGTCAGGACCAGCACCAATACCAGCAGCACGACGGCGGCGACGAGTCCGACGGTGCGGCTGCCGCCCAGCAGCACGGCGACGTAGCGGCCACCGATCAGGCACACGACCGGGGCGCCGAGGATGACGCCGCCGAGGAAGCACCAGCCGACCACGCGGCCCGCGCGCGGGCCGAACGCGGCGGTGACGTAGCCGACCGGTCCGCCGCTGGCGGCGACTTTGGTGCCCAGCGCGGAGAACACCCAGGCGAGCAGACCGGACAGCACCAGCAGACCGACCCAGGCGAGGATCGAGGCGGGGCCGGCGAGCGCGGCGGCCAGGCCCGGCAGGAGCAGCAGGCTCGGGCCGAGCAGGGCGCCGATGTAGAGCGCGGCGCCCCGGGTGGTGGAGAGTGTTTCCGCTGGTGAGGACCCTTTTGTCATGACTCAAGGATGCGCTGGATCGCGCGGCACGCGATGGCAAGTTCAACCGATGTGGATCTCTGTTGTGCACTTTTGTGTCACGTGATGGCGGATATGCTGCATGTCGTGCCAGAGATTGAATTCGACAAGACAGATCGCGCCATACTGACCGAGCTGCAGCGCAACGGGCGGATCGCGAACGTGGAGTTGGCCGACAAGGTGAACCTCTCCCCCTCCTCGTGCCTGCGCCGCACCAAGGCGCTGGAGGCGAGCGGGGTGATCGCCGGGTACCGGGCCGAGCTGGACCGGGAGCGGGCCGGGCTCGGGTTGACCGTGTTCGTGTCGTTGCGGGTCAACCAGCATTCGCGGGAGACGTCGGTGCGGATCCTGGACGCGATCACCCAGATCCCGTCGGTGGTCGCCTGCTACATCGTCTCCGGCGAGGCCGACGTGCTCGTCGAGGCGGTCGTGCCCGGGTTGCACGAGTACGAGGAACTGCTGCTGGACCAGTTGCTGGCCATCGACGTGGTGATCGACGCGCGCAGCACGTTCGCGATCCGCACCGTGCTCAGTCGCGGCCCGCTGCCGGTCGACCAGCTGCGCCGCTAGTTCGCGGCGGCCGGGAAGGGCGCGGCGGCGTAGTGGGTGGTGGCGTCGAAGAGCTGGGTGCCGACCGCGTCGACGTCGTCGAGGCCGATGTCGGCCAGGGTTTCCTCGGACAGCGCCAGCTGCGAGACCAGCACGCCGAGCAGGGTCGCGTCGAGCAGGCCCGCGTCGGCCACGCTGCTGTGCACGCCCGCGGCCCGGTGCAGTTCGGCGATGGCGCGCGCGTTGGCCGCGACCATCTCCCCCAGCGCCGCGCGGATCTCGGGGCGGCGCACGGCTTCCAGGTACAGCTCGAACAATGCGAGGGTCTGGGTCGGGTCGCCGTCCACCGCGCGGCGGATCAACGCCGGGTAGAGCATCCGCAGCTGGCTCGGGGTCGCCGAGGCGGGCGTGGTCTCCCGCAACCGGTCGACGGCGGCGCGGTGGGTTTCCGCCATCCGGGCGGCGACCGCTTCGAGCAGGCTCTGCCGGGTCGGGTGGTAGTTCTTGGTGGTGCCTTCCGGCACGTGCGCCTCGCGATCCACTGCGCGATGAGTCAGGCCGCGGCCGCCCTCGCGAGCCAGCACGGCGATGGCGGCATCGGCGAGCAGGGGCCGTCGCGATCGGTAGCCTGATCGCCGTTCGCCCAGCTCATCCCGTGTGCCTGCCATAGTTCGTGCACTGTAGCGTCGATCAACTGTGCGTGATCAACTGGGGTCGATCTTGTGATTGAGGCCTACGCTGACTGGCCATGGACCTCAGCGACGTGTGTTTCGCGGGCATCGTCGAGCAGGCGCGGCTGCTGGCGGCCAAGGAGCTGTCCGCGCGGGAACTCGTGGCCGCCTATCTGGCCCGGATCGAGGTGGCGAACCCGTGGTTGCGCGCGTACCGGGACGTGTTCGCCGAGCAGGCGATGCTGGACGCCACGCAGGCCGATGAGCGCCGCGCGCACGGCGAGGAGCTGCCGTTGCTCGGGATCGCGCTGGCCATCAAGGAAGACCAGGACCTGGCGGGCTGGCCGACCACGATGGGCACGGCCGCAGTGACCCGGGTCGCGGAGCACGACAACGCGCCGGTGGCGGCGTTGCGGGCGGCGGGCGCGATCTTCCTGGGCCGGACCCGGGCACCGGAGTTGTGCCTGGTGCCCTACACCGAATCGGGTCATGCCGGCGCGACGCGTAATCCGTGGTCGCTGGCGCATTCGCCGGGCGGGTCCAGTGGCGGGTCGGCGGCCGCGGTAGCGGCCGGGCTGGCGGCGGGGGCGCTGGGCAGTGACGGGGGCGGGTCGATCCGGTTGCCCGCGTCGGTCACGTCCCTCTACGGGCTGAAACCGCAACGTGGTCGGGTGTCGCTGGCGCCCGCCAAGGAGGTGTGGCACGGGTTCGGGGTGGTCGGGCCGATCACTCGCACGGTCGCGGATGCCGCGCTGATGACCGATGTGCTGGCCGGGTCGACGAATTTCGCGGCGATCGCGGAGCCCGCGCCGTTGCGGATCGGGGTGTCGTTGCGGCCGTGGCCGATCGGGGTTCCGGTGGCGCCGCAGGTGCGGGACGCGGTCGGCGACACGGCACGGCTGCTCACCAAACTCGGGCATCAGGTGGTGTTCCGGGAGGTGAAGGTGCCGGATCCGTTGAGCCTGGTGGCGTTCACGCCGCGCTATCTGGACGCGGCGGCGGCCGGTGCGGCCGCGCTCGACGAGCCGCGCAGGCTCGATCCGATCACCCGGCAGGTCGCCGCGCTGGGTCGGTGGATGCGGCCCTCGTGGCTGGCCGCGTCGGCGCGCAAGGGCGAGCAGATCACCGCGGTGACGGCCGAGTACCTCCGGGAGGTGGACCTGCTGCTCACGCCGGTGACGCCGCGGCTGCCGCTGCGGATCGGGGAATTCTCGAGTCGTTCGATCGTCCGGGCGACGTTGCCGGTGCAGCGCTACGTCTCGTTCACCGCGTTGTGGAACGTGACCGGTCAGCCCGCTGCCTCGGTGCCTGCCGGGTTCACCGAGGACGGGTTGCCGCTGGCCGTGCAACTCGTCGGGCGGGCCGACGACGAGGCGACGGTGCTGGCGGTGTCGCGGCAACTGGAATCGGCCCGGCCCTGGGCGCACCGCCGCCCACCGGACCTGACCACATAAAACGCGTGGGCCGCGAACGCAGTTCGCGGCCCACCCGTGGTCGGCTCCCGCTCGCGGCCCCGCCGCTGACCCCCAACCGCAGAGCCACCGGCGGCTTCCTCGTCGCCGCGGGCGGAAGAACGTGCCCCAGATGTATCCAGTCTAGGTCGAACTCAGGATTCTGCCGGGGGCTGGTCGGACAATTCCGTCGATCCGTTGTGCGGTTCCACACTGGAGGGTGGCGCCGACTGGCCGACCGCGGGCAGCTGACCAGTGGTTTCGGCGGCGGAGGGGCCGTTGCTGATCGGACGGCGGATCGCCTGCTGCGGCATGGCGGGCCGGACCGGCGTCAACGGGCCGGGCACCTCCTGCCGGGCGACCGCTTCGGCGGCGGCGACCGCCTCGGCGACCTTCGGGTCGGAAGAGGTGTCGAACCAGTCCGCGATCGACTCGTCGTGATCATCGCCGGCGGCGGCGGTCTCGCTCGGGTCGTACTGCGGCGGCTCGTAGCGGAACACGCCGTCCTCGCCGGGCGCGCCGAGCATCTTGGCGAAGCCTTCCAGGGCCTTGCCGTAGTCGGTGGGCACCAGCCACACCTTGTTCGCGTCGCCCTGCGCCATCTGCGGCAGCGTCTGCAGGTACTGGTAGGCCAGCACTTCCGGGGTGGGGCGGCCGGCCTTGATCGCGGCGAACACCTTCTCGATCGCCTTGGCCTGGCCTTGTGCCTGCAGGTAGCGGGCGGCGCGTTCACCCTGGGCGCGCAGGATCCGGGACTGTCGCTCGGCCTCGGCGCCGAGGATGGCGGCCTGTTTGGCGCCCTCGGCGGAGAGGATCTGCGACTGCTTCTGGCCTTCCGCGGTCTTGATCTGCGCTTCCCGGGTGCCTTCCGCGGTGAGGATCATGGCGCGCTTTTCCCGCTCGGCGCGCATCTGCTTCTCCATCGAGTCCTGGATGGAGGCGGGCGGCTCGATCGCCTTCAGCTCGACCCGGGCGACCCGGATGCCCCAGCGGCCGGTGGCTTCGTCGAGCACGCCGCGCAACTGCTGGTTGATGTTGTCGCGGGAGGTCAGGGTTTCTTCCAGGCTCATGCCACCGACCAGGTTGCGCAGCGTGGTCGTGGTGAGCTGCTCGACACCGACGATGTAGTTGGAGATCTCGTAGACCGCGGCGCGCGGGTCGGTGACCTGGAAGTAGACGACGGTGTCGATCGACACGGTCAGGTTGTCCTCGGTGATCACCGGTTGCGGCGGGAAGGACACCACCTGTTCGCGCAGGTCGATGCGGGCGCGGACGCGGTCGAAGAAGGGCGCGAGGAAGTTCAGGCCGGGGGCGGCGGTCGTGCGGTAGCGGCCGAGCCGCTCGATCACCGCTGCCTGCGCCTGCGGGATGACCACCAGCGACTTGAAGACCACGGTGAACACGAGGATGACGACCACGGCGATGATGACGATGACGGCGATCAAACCGGCCTCCACGTTACGGCCCGCCCCAGACGAGCGCGGTAGCCCCCGAGATACTCATGATGGTGACCGAGCGGCCGATTTCCAGCACCTCGGTCTCGTCGTAGGCCCGTGCCGACCACAACGCACCCTCGATCTTCACCTGCCCGGCCTGGGCGTCGACCGTGGTGACCACGGTTGCGCGCTTGCCGACCAGGGCTTCCACGTTGGTCTTGTGGTGCTCGGTGTGCATTTTGCGGACCAGCGCGGGCCGGGCCAACGTGATTCCCCCGCCCGCGACCACCACGAACGCGACCGCGCTGATCGGCAGGCCCAGGCCGACCGCGGCGACGAGTGCGGCCACCAGCGCGGCCGCGCCGAGCATGACCAGCACGAAGGCCCCGGAGAGCACTTCGGCGATCACCAGCACGACCCCGATGATCAGCCACACGATAGCGGCCATGCCTCCATCGTGGCAGAAAGTGACCGCGAGTACCCAGTGGCGGGGCCGGAAGATCGCAGGAGAGATCAAGGCGTGATGATCGCCGCATGATCGCCGTGGCCGAGCCGAACGCTCGACCACGGCGATCACCGCAGGTGTGGTGGTTACGCGGCTTTGAGTGCCTCGGACAGCTTCACCCGCGCGCCGGTGCGCAGCACGCCGTTGCGGTAGATCCGGCCGGCCAGCCACAGCAGTGCCGGGATCAACGCGACGGCGAGCACGACCGCCAGCCCGTACTGCCAGGCCGGGACCACGCCCATGGCGATGCGCATCGGCATCAGGGTCGGCGCGAACATCGGGATCAGCGACATGATCGCGGCGAGTGAGCTGGTGGGGTCGCTCGGGATGACCGAGATGCCCACGACCCAGGCGGCGATCACGAACATCAGGATCGGCATGACCACGCCGGCCGCGTCCTCCTGCCGGGACACCAGGGCGCCCGCGCCGGCGAAGGCCAGCGAGTACATCAGGAACCCGAGGATGTACCAGACGATCAGGCCGATGATCGCGTTGCTGGTGCCGCCGATGCTGGGCAGTACCCCGGTGATCGCGCCGGCGACACCGCCGACGATCCCGTAGATCAACACCTGGATGAGGCCGACCGCGCCGATGCCGAGCACCTTGCCCGCCATCAGCTGCCAGGGCCGCACGGTGGAGAGCAGCAGTTCGACCACGCGCGAGGACTTCTCCTCGACCACGCCCTGCGCGACCATCTGCCCGAGGGTCAGCAGGGTCATGTAGATCAGCGCGCCCGCGGCGATGCCGATGCCCAGCGCCTGGCCGTTGATCTTCGGCGCGGGTTGCAGGATCACCAGTTGCGGGGTGGCGCCTGCGACGGCCTGGTCGACGGCGGCCGGGTTGCCGTGCAGCTTCGTGATCTGCTCGTCCAGGGCGACCTGGCGGGCCAGCACGTTGGTGGCGGATTGCAGTTGGGTGTCGACGCTCTTCTTGACGGTGATCTTGAGGCTGCCGTCCTGGTCGACCGCGATCAGCGCGTCCAGGCTGCCGCTGGCGACCTGGTTCTGGCCGTCGGTGGCGTCGACGGTGTGCGTGTGCACGTTGAGCCCGACCGCGCTGGCGCTGGCGGTGAGCGGTTTGGCCAGTGCGGCGTCGGTGATGCCGACGTTGTCGGCGGAGGGCCCGCCGGAGTTGATGAACTTCAGCACGACGATCACGATGAGGATGACCAGCGCCGTGATGATGGTGAGGATGCGGAACGGCCGCGAGGCGAGCCGGGTGGTGATCTCGCGCAGGGCGACCAGGCCGACCGGCCGCCAGGTGCCGCCGGAGTCCAGGGGCATGTTCATGCTGCCACCTCCGTGGAAGCGACGTGGTCGGTGACGACGTTGCGGAACAGTTCGGTCAGGGTTTGGCGCTGCCGGGTGAACTCGCGCACCGGGCCGGCGGCGAGCGCGGCGCGCAGCACGGTCTGGTCGTCGGTGCCGGGGTCCAGGCGCAGCGTGGTGGTCTCGCCGCCGTGTTCCACGACGGTGACACCGGGCAGGCCGGCCGCCCAGCCCTGGCCGGACGGGCCGGCGACGATCAGGTGGTCGGTGCCGCTGGAGCGCAGTTCCTCGATGCTGCCGCAGGCTTCCATATGTCCACTGCGGACGATGCCGACCCGGTCGCACAGGCGCTCGACCAGATCGAGCTGGTGGCTGGAGAACACGCACGGCACGCCCTGCGCGCACTTCTCCCGCAGTACCTGGATCATCACGTCGACCGCGACCGGGTCCAGGCCGGAGAACGGTTCGTCGAGCACCAGGATGTCCGGGCGGTGCACTAGCGCGGCGGCCAGCTGCACGCGCTGCTGGTTGCCCAGGCTGAGCTTGAGCACGTCGTCGTCGCGGCGCGCGGCCACCCCGAGTCGTTCCAGCCATTCCTGCATGGCGGCCCGCGCGGCGCGGGCGTTCATGCCGTGCAGCCGGGCCAGGTAGATCAGCTGTTCGCCGACCTTCATCTTCGGGTACAGCCCACGTTCCTCAGGCATGTAGCCGATGTGGCGTCGGGTGTCGAGGTCGATCGGTTTGCCGTCCCAGCGGCACTCCCCCGAATCGGCGCTGAGCACGCCGAGCGCGATGCGCATCGTCGTGGTCTTGCCCGCGCCGTTGCTGCCGACGAAACCGAACAACTCCCCGGCGCGCACGTCGAACGTCATGTCGCGCAACGCGACCACGTCGCCGTAACGCTTGAACAGCGCGTCGATCTCCAATCGACTGTCGGCCATTGTTCTCATCCCCTCCGAAAAACTGATATCACTATGCTAGGCTTACGGTAGCGGATAGCGCAAGGAGGTCGGTGTCATGACGCAGAACACGACGCAGCAGACGATGCAGAACACCCCGGTGGTCGACATGCCGGAACCGCGGATCGGGGAACGAGTGGTCAACGGCAGGCCGGGCCTGGCCATGCTGGTGGTGAGCATCGCACTGATCCTCCTCGCCCTCGCCATGCTGGGCAGCGGAATCGCATTGACCGCGAACAAGGTCACGGCCGGGATCGTGCTGATCGTGCTCGGCCCGCTGCTGCTGATCGCGAGCATCATCACGTTGAACGGGCTGACCTCGATCCTGCCCGGCCAAGCCAGGGTGTTGCAGTTGTTCGGCCGCTACGTGGGCACCGCGCGCACCGCGGGCCTACGCTGGTTCAACCCGCTGACCCGGCGGCGCCGGGTGTCCACCCGGATCCGCAACCACGAGACCGCGGTGACCAAGGTCAACGACGCGGACGGCAACCCGATCGAGATCGCCGCCGTGGTGGTGTGGCAGGTCGAGGACACCGCGCGGGCAGTGTACGAAGTGGACGATTTCGTGGCCTTCGTGGACACCCAGGCCGAGACCGCGGTCCGGCACATCGCCACCAGCTACCCCTACGACTCGGCCTCTGACGACCGGCTTTCGCTGCGGGACAACGCCGAGGAGATCACCGGCAAGCTCTCCGCCGAGATCGCCGAGCGGGTGGAGTCGGCCGGGGTACACATCATCGAGTCGCGGCTGACCCGGCTGGCCTACGCGCCGGAGATCGCGCAGACCATGCTGCGCCGCCAGCAGGCGGCCGCCGTGGTGGCCGCGCGCAGGCAGATCGTGGAGGGCGCGGTGGGCATGGTCGAGATGGCGTTGAACCGGCTGGACGAGGAGGACGTGGTGGAGCTGGACGAGGAACGCAAGGCGACCATGGTGTCCAACCTGCTCGTCGTGTTGTGCAGCGATCACGCCACCCAGCCGGTCGTGAACACCGGATCGCTCTACCACTGACCGGCCGGGTGAGGCACCCATGGCCGAGCGCAAAGGCGTCCTGCTGAGGCTGGATCCCGCCGTGCACGATGCCCTGGCCCGGTGGGCCGGTGACGAGCTGCGCAGCACGAACGCCCAGATCGAGTTCCTGCTGCGCAAGGCGTTGCACGACGCGAACCGGATGCCGCGTGACGCGGGCCGGATCCCCCGGCGCGGACGCCCGAAGAAATCCGACGAGGAAACCGAACCCGAGGCAGGCTGATTCGGGACTCAACTGTCTGAGATGCTCGGTACGGTCGAGTTCGTGTATGTCCTCATTCCCGGCGCGGCGTCCGATTCCTGGTACTGGCACCTGGTCGCCGACGACCTGCGCGCCCGCGGCCACCGCGTGGCCACCCCCGACCTGCCCTGCGACGACGACGCGGCCGGGCTGCCCGAGTACGCCGACGCGGTGACCGCGGTTCTCGGCGATCCCGCCGACACGGTGCTGGTCGCGCACTCGTTCGGCGGGTTCACCGCGCCGCTGGTGTGCGAGCGCGCCCCCATCCGGCGGCTGGTGCTGGTCTCGGCGATGATCCCGCGACCGGGCGAAGCCCCCGGCGACTGGTGGGCCAACACCGGTTACCCGAAAGCCCGCCAGGAGCAGGACGAACTCGACGGCCGGCGGCCCGACGACGAGGACGCCCTGTTCTACAACGATGTCCCACCCGAGCTGGCCGACCAGGCGCGGGCCCACAGCCGCAGGCAATCCGCGACGCCGATGAGCACGCCGTGGCCGTTGTCCGCGTGGCCCTCGACGCCGACGACGTTCCTGCTCTGCCGCCAGGACCGGTTCCTTCCCGCGGCGTTCATGCGCCGGGTCGTCGCCGACCGGCTCGGGATCGTGCCGGAGGAGATCGACGGCGGTCACCTGGTCGCGTTGAGCAGGCCCCGCGAACTGGCCGACCGGTTGGCGGCTATTCGGCGGTGACGAAGTCGATCAGGCGTTCCACCGCGCCGATCAGCGGGGTTTCCAGTTCGCGGTAGCTGCGCACCGCGCCCTGCACGCGCCGCCAGCCGTCGATCGGTTCGCCCCAGCCGAGCGCGGCGCACACGCCTTCCTTCCACGGCACGTTCCTGGGCACGTCGGGCCAGGCCCGGATGCCCAGCGCCTGCGGTTTGACCGCCTGCCAGATGTCGACGTAGGGGTGGCCGGTGACGAGCACGTACTCGTCGTGCAGGTCGTCGACGATGCGGGATTCCTTGCTGCCCGTGACCAGGTGGTCGACCAGCACGCCTAAGCGCCGGTTCGGTGCGGTGCCGAACTCGGCGACCCGCTCGGCGAGTACGTCCACGCCGTCCAGCGGTTCCACGACGACACCTTCCACGCGCAGATCGTGGCCCCAGACGCGTTCGACCAGGGTCGCGTCGTGGATGCCTTCCACCCAGATCCGGCCCGCGCGTGCGGTGCGGGCCCGCAACCCCTCCACCCGACGCGAACCCGACGCTGAGCGGGTCGGCGCCGCCGGTGTCGCGGCGGGTTTGACCAGCGTGACCGCCTGGCCGTCGATGAGGAACGCCGCCGGTCGCAGCGGGAACAGCCGCCGGGCGCCCTTGCGGTCCTCCAGCACCACCCGGTCGCCGTCGAACCGGACGACCGCGCCGCAGAAACCGGACGCGGGATCTTCGGCGACGACACCGATCTCGGCGGGCACCTCGGGGATGGCGCGGCGGCGCGGACCAGCGAGAATGTCACGGCGGTAGTCCTGGGATCGCACGATGCCCGACGGTAGCCGCTCCAGCGAATGACCTCCGCCCGCCACGCCGCTACGGTGTGCGGGTGGCAGCAGATCTGGAGAAGGTGCGCAAACTCGTCGAAGCCGATCACGGCCTCGTCGTGCTGGCCACCCGCAAGGACAATTCCGTGCACGCCTCCGTCGTCAACGCGGGCGTGCTCGACGACCCGGTGACCGGCGAGCCGGTGGTCGGCATGGTGATCAACGGCGATGCCCGCAAGCTCGAACACCTGCGCCGCAACGGTCGCGCGACCGTCGTGTTCCGCGCGGGCTGGCAGTGGGCCTCGGTCGAGGGCGCGCTGCGCATCCTCGGCCCGGACGACCCCGCCGAGGACTTCGACCCCGAACTGCTGCCCAAGCTCTACCGCGACATCTTCACCGCCGCGGGCGGCAAGCACGAGAACTTCCAGGTGTTCGACCGGGTGATGCGCGAGGAACGCCGCGTCGCCGTGCTCGTCATCCCCAGCAAGATCGCCGGCAGTTGAGCGTGACCGCTTCCGGAACCGTCCGCGCTTTCCGGCCCGCTGACCTGCCCGCGCTCTACGACATCTGCCTGCGCACCGGCGACAACGGCCGGGACGCCACCGACCTCTACCCGGGCGACCCCGAACTGCTGGGCACGGTGTTCGCGGCGCCGTATGCGGTGCTGGAGCCGGAGTTGACGTTCGTGGTGGACGACGGGCAGCGCGCGGCCGGCTACATCGTCGGCACCGCGGACACCGCGACCTTCGTGCGGCGCCTGCGCGCGGAGTGGCTGCCGAGGGTGTCCGAGCGCTACCCGGATGTCACCGGGGAGATCCAGACGCCGGCCGAGCGGGTCCGGTATCTGCTGCACCACCAGGAGCGGTTCGTGCACCCGGAACTGGCCGAGTTCCCGGCGCATCTGCACATCGACCTGCTGCCCAGCCACCAGCGCGGCGGGTTCGGGCGGGCGTTGATGACCCGGTTCCTGGACACGCTCACCGAGCACGGGGTGCCCGGCGTGCATCTGGCGATGGGCAAGGCCAATACCAACGCGGACGCGTTCTACCGGCGTCTCGGGTTCACCGACCTGCCGATCGGGCGCTTTCCGGACATCGTGTTCTTCACCAAGAAGCTGGGTTAGAAGGCGGGCCAGGGCACGGCGCGCCACTCGCCGCTGGGCTCGGGGTAGACCGGGTCGTCGAGCAGCGCGTGCGTGCGGTTGATGATCGCGCGCACCTCGCGCCGGGTGATGTGGTCGTTGAGGTCCTCGGCGAGGCCGCCGTGCAGCTCGGAGCGGAGCTTTTTCAGCGCCTCGATCGCCTCGTCGGGCAGGCGTTCGCCGGTGAACCCCCACAGCACGGTGCGCAGCTTGTTCTCGTTGTGCAGGCAGATGCCGTGATCGACGCCGTAGACGTTGCCGTCGGTGGCGTGCAGCACGTGCCCGCCCTTGCGGTCGGCGTTGTTCACCACCACGTCGAACGCGGCCATCGCGCGGATACCGGGGTGGTCGGCGTGCGCGAGCACGGCGGGATCGCCGAAGCGGTCGTGCGCGTGCAGCACGACCCGCCAGCCGGTGCCGATCTCGTCGGGCGCGACCACGTCGACCAGGTCGTCACCTTCCTTGGTGTCCACCCACAGCTGCACCATGCCCGGTCCGAACGGGCCCGGCCGCAGCACGGTCGGTGGCACCACGTGTAAGCCCGACGCTTCGGAGAGCAGGAACGTGCCGACCTCGCGACCGGCCAAGGTGCCGTCCGGGAAGTCCCACAGCGGCCGCTCCCCCGACACCGGCTTGTACACGCATTCCGCGTCGACGCCGTCCGCGCTGATCGAACAGAACAGGGTCGCGTTGGACGCGTCGACCAGCCTGCCCTGGATTTCCAGGCGGCCTCGGGTGAGGAACTCCAACGCGTCGGCGTCCCGTGGCTGCACCGGGTTCCCTAGCCTTCGCTGTCGTCGCTGCGGCGGTAGCCGTTGAGCCGAGGGCAGACGTGACCGGCCGGGTCCAGCGGTTCCTCGCACAGCGGGCAGGGCCTGCGGCCGGCGTTGATCACCTGGCCGGCCCGTTGCGCGAAGGCCCGCGCGGCGGCCGGGGTGAGGAACACGCGCAGCGCGTCCGGGCCCTCGTCGGTGTCGCCGAGCACGACCGACTCGTCGATCTCCTCCTCGGTGGCGGCGAGCAGCTCGATGACGACGGCTTCGCTTTCCGCGTCCCAGCCCAGCCCCATGGTGCCGACCCGGAACTCCTCCTCGACCGGCACCCGCAGTGGATCACTGTCGAGCAGGTCGTCGGGGGCGCGTTCGGGTACGTCGGCGCCGAACTGGCGGGCTACCTCCTCCAGGAGGGAGCCGATGCGGTCGGCGAGCACTTCGACCTGCCGTTTTTCCAGCAGCACGCTGACGGTGCGGATGTCCTCGGAGGCCTGCAGGTAGAACGCGCGGTCTCCGGGCTGCCCGACCGTGCCCGCAACGAAGCGGTCGGGTTCGCGGAAGATGTGAATGACACGAGCCATGGCACCTTCGACCCTAAGGCACGCGGCTCGGGGTGGCCGTGTGCACCCCGAAATTCTGTGCCACCGCGTGCGGCCGGAGGGCCAAACGGAGGAAAATCTTTGCCAAAGCCCCAGGACAACCGGTTAAAGTGCCGCACTGTGGTGAAGATCGCTTCCTATGGGACCTGGACCTCGCCGATCGATGCCCGGGACGTGGCGTCCGCCGGGGCCGGGCCGAACTGGCTGGACCTGCACGGCACCGAGGTGTGGTGGGCGGAGAGCCGCCCGGACGAGGATGGCCGGCTGGAGCTGTGCCGCCACCGGCCGGGCGCAGGTACGGACGCGGTGCTGGGTGCGCCGTGGAACGTGCGCAACCGCCATCACGAGTACGGCGGCCGGCCGTTCGTGGTGATCGACACCGAGGCCGGGGTGCGGGTCGCGTTCACCAACTGGGCCGATCAACGTGTCTACGTCACGGATCCGGACGACGATGCCGCGCCGGCGCCACTCACGCCGGAACCGCAGCGGCGGCACGGCCTGCGCTACGGCGACCTGCTGGCCAGCCCGGACGGCACCGAGGTGTGGTGCGTGCGCGAGACGGTGACCGGGGACCTGCCCACCGACATCCGCCGCGACCTGGTCGCGATCCCGCTGGACGGTTCGGGCGCGGTGCGTTCGCTGGCGGCCTCGCACCACTTCCTGACCGGGCCGAAGGCGAGCCCGGACGGGCGGCACGTGGCGTGGCTGGGCTGGAATCACCCGGCGATGCCGTGGGACGGCACCGAGCTGTGCGTCGCCGAGATCACCGGCGACGGGTTCGGGCCGCACCGGGTGCTGGCCGGTGGCCCCACCGAGGCGGTCTGCCAGGTCGAATGGGACTCCCCGGACGCGGTGCTGGCGGTGACCGACCCGGACGGCTGGTGGAACGTCTACCGCGTCAACCTTGACGGCACCACACTCAACTTGCACCCCTGCCAGGAGGAACTCGGCGGTCCGCTGTGGCGGGTCGGCGGCCGATACGTCGTGAAACTGGGCGATGGCCGGTACGCGGTCAACCGGCACGGCAAGCTCGCGATCCTGGACGAGCGGTCGGGCACCCTCAGCGATGTGGCCGAGGTGGTGGCCGACTGGCCGGTGGCGGGCGGCCTGAGCGCGCACGGCGAGGTGGTCGCCGTGGTGGGCATGGGACCGCGCCGCGAGGCCGCCGCGTTGCGCGTCGACCTGGGCGCCTCCCCCGTGCAGGTGACCGAGCTGACCCCGCAGCCGGACGGCCTGCCCGACCCGGCCTATCTGCCGGTGCCGCAGGAACGGGTGTTCACCGACGCGCAGGGCCGCGACGTGCCCGCCTTCGTCTACCTGCCGACCAACCCGGACTTCGCCGCGCCCGAGGGCGAACGCCCGCCGTTCCTGGTGCACGTGCACGGCGGCCCGACCGGCGCCAGTTCCCCCGTGCTCGACCTGGGCTTCACCTACTTCACCAGCCGAGGGTTCGGCGTGGTCGCGGTCAACTACGGCGGATCGGTCGGCTATGGCCGCGAGTTCCGGGAGCGGCTGCGCGAACAGTGGGGCATCGTCGACGTGCAGGACTGCGCCGCGGTCGCGACCGCGCTCGCGCGGGAGGGCACCGCCGACGGTGACCGGCTGGCGGTGCGCGGCGGCAGCGCGGGCGGCTGGACCAGCGCGGCCTCGCTGACCTCGGTCGAGGTGTACCGGTGCGGCACGGTGATGTTCCCGATCCTGGATCTGCGCGGCTGGACCGCGGAGGGCGGCCAGACGCACGACTTCGAGTCGCGCTACGTGGAGGGCCTGGTCGGGTCGCTGGCCGAGCATCCGGACCGGTACCGAGACCGGTCGCCGTCGCGGGATCCGCGTTCGGTGTCCGGTCCGGTGCTGATGTTGCAGGGGCTGGACGACCAGATCTGCCCGCCCGTGCAGGCCGACGAGTTCATGGCGGCACTGGACGGCAGCGGCATCCCGCACGCGTACCTGACCTTCGAGGGTGAGCAGCACGGCTTTCGCAAGGCGGAGACGATCCGGGTGACCTACGAGGCCGAACTGTCGTTCTACGGCCAGGTCTTCGGATTCACCACACCTGGGGTACCACAGCTGGGGTTGTCGCGTTGATCGGAGATTTCCGCAGGCCAGAGCCATTGCGGCCAGGTTCGCGGGTCCGCGTGGTGGCTCCGGCCGGGCCGATCCCGGCCGAGTTGCTGGACAAGGGCGTCGCGCTGCTGCGCTCGTGGGGCCTGGAGGTGTCGGTCGCGCCGGGCGTGCTCGACCTGCACCCGGGCCTGCGCTACCTGGCCGGGACGGACGAGGCCCGCGCGGCCGCGCTGACCGAGGCCTGGTGCGACCCGGAGATCGACGGCGTGTTCTGCGCGCGCGGCGGCTACGGCTGCCTGCGCATCCTGGACCTGCTCGACTGGGACGCGATCGCGGCGGCCCGGCCGAAGGTGTTCACCGGGTCCAGCGACGTGACCGCGATCCACCACGCCCTCAACACCCGCCTCGACCTGGCCACGGTGTTCTCGCCGATGGTGGCCAGCGTCGCGTTCACCGAGGACCCGATCGCGGCGGAGAAGCTGCGCCGCGTGCTGCTCGAACCGGCGTCGATCGAACCGGTGACCACGGCGGCCGCAGGCCCGCTCACCGGCGGCAAGGCACGCGGGGTGACCTTCGGCGGCAACGCGAGCCTGCTGGCCGCGATCCTGGGATCGCCACACGCCGACCCGCCGCCACCTGGGGCGATCCTGCTGCTGGAGGACGTCACCGAGGATCCGTACCGGCTGGACCGGATCATCACCCAGCTGGCCAGGGCGGGCTGGTTCGACCGGGTCGCGGGCATCGCGCTCGGCTCGTGGACCGAGTGCGGCCCGCTCGACGAGGTGCGGGCGTTGATGACCGATCGGCTTGCCGGGCTGGGTGTGCCGGTCGGCTGGGAGCTGGGGTTCGGGCACTGCCCCGGTCAGGCCAGCATCCCGCTCGGGGCCGAGGCTGAGCTGGACGCGGACGCGGGCACGCTCACGATGCTCTGACCCGCAGCCCGGCGGTGGCGACGGCGAGGATCCGGTCGGCCCGGCCGCGCCGCGCGGCGGCGGCGAACCCGATGACCAGGTCGAGCAGGTCGGCGACGTCCAGGTCGGCGCGGATCGCGCCGGCCTGTTGGGCGTGGCTGAGCAGGTCGCCGAGCGCCGCCAGGAATTCGGCGCGCAGGTCCTCCGGGACGAGCAGGCCGCCGTCCATCGCGTCGCAGAGCGCCTGGTTGAACGCGACCTGCCGGGCGAGGCGTTCGAAGAACGCGACGAAGGCTTCCCCGGGGTCGTTCGCGCTGGTCGCGCCGCGTGCGTCCGAGGCGAACGTGACGATTCGGTCAAGGATGACAGCGGCGAACAGGGCCTGCCGGTCCGGGAAATGCCGGTAGACGGTCCCCACCCCGACCCCGGCCGCGCGGGCGATCGTGTCGAACGAGACCGCGGCGCCGTCGGCGGCGAGCAGGTCGCGGGCGGCGGCGAGCACGAGTTCGCGGTTGCGGCGCGCGTCGGCCCGCAGCGGCTTGTCACCCACGAGCACCCTCCATTGCTAACCGGAACCACCGCTCCGTATAGTTAGCGGTGAACCGGAGAGATCTCTCCGAATATACGGGAGGTGCCAGATGTTGAGCGCGCGCGAGGTGGTCGAGTCGATGCGGGCGGGCCGTTACGGCGAGGGCGGCGCCGAGTTCGCGCCGATTCGAGGGGGTCGACGCGATCAACGCGCACTTCGCGCGACGCATGACCGATCCCCTGGCCGCCGCCATGGCCACGCTGGAGGTGACCGAGCGGACCGCGACCGTGCGCGACACCGCCGACCCGGAGGTGGTCGTGTTCGAACTGGGACTGGCCGGGACGTCGAAACAGACCGGCGAGCCGTTCGCGTTCACCGCGAGCCTGGGGGTGCTGACCGTGCGGGAGGGCAAAATCGCGCACTGGCGTGATTTCCCGAACTTCGTGGTGGCCGCCGAAAACACGCGCGCACTGCCCGCGCTCGCGAGCATGCTGACCCGCTAGCCTGGTGATCAATGCGGACCGCGTTCACCGACCTGCTCGCGCTGCGCCAGCCGATCGCGCTGGCGCCGATGGGCGGCGCGGCCGGTGGCGCGCTGGCGGCCGCGGTGTCCAACGGCGGTGGCCTCGGTCTGGTCGGCGCGGGCACCGGTGAGCGCGCCTGGCTGGATCGCGAGCTGACGATCGTCGCCGAGCGCGCCGAGGCGCCGTGGGGTGTCGGGTTTCTGTGCTGGGGCGTGGACGTGCCCACGGTCGAGCACGCGCTGACCTACCGGCCCTCGGCGGTGTTGCTGTCCTTCGGCGACCCGGAACCGTTCGTGCCCGCCGTGCGCGACGCGGGCGCCACGGTGATCGTCCAGGTGACGGATCTGCACGAGGCGCGGCGCGCGGTCGAGGTCGGCGCTGATGTGCTGGTCGCGCAGGGCACCGAGAGCGGCGGGCATGGCGCGGCGCGCGGACTGTCCACGTTGCCGTTCGTCCCGGTCGTCGCCGATCTCGCGGCGCCCGCTCCGGTGCTGGCGGCGGGCGGGATCGCGGCGGCGCTCGCGCTCGGCGCGGCCGGCGCGTTGCTCGGGACCCGGTTCCTGGCGACGCGGGAAGCGCTGGTCGATCCGGGTGCGGTCAAGGCGATCCTGGACGCGCGCGGCGCGGACACCGAACGCAGCCGCGCCCTGGACATCGCCCGCGGTTCGGCCTGGCCTTCCCGCTATACGGCTCGCACGCTCGGTCATCCGGTGCTGGACGAGTGGCGCGACCGGGAAGACGAACTCGCGGCCGATCCGGACGCGGTGCGGGACTACGCGGAGCAGGTCGCGGCGGGCGTGTTCCCGCCGAACCCGGTGTGGGCGGGCGAGGGCCTTGACCTGATCACCGACCTGCCGAGCGCCGCGGAACTGGTCGGCGTGCTCGCGGCGCAGACCGAGGACGCGGTGCGGCGCATCGCGACTAGCCTGGGGTGATGGCGCAGCGGCGGGGCGTGCTGGTGACCGGCGGCGCGAGCGGGATCGGCGCGGCCCTGGCCCGCGCGTTCGCCGCGCAGGGCGATCAGGTGCTGGTGGCCGACGTGAACGACGCGGACGGCCAGGCGGTCGCGGACGAGATCGGCGGCGTGTTCCGCCACGTCGATGTCGCGGACGGCGACGCGGACCGGGCCGCGATCACCGAGGCGGCGCAGCGGTTCGGCAGCCTGGACGTGGTGTGCCTGAACGCGGGCGTGAGCGGCGGGACCGGGATCGGCGCGCGCTTCGACCCCGACCTCTACCGGCGCGCCATGGCGATCAACCTGGACGGCATGGTCTACGGCGCGAACGCCGCCGTCTCGGTCATGCGCGGCCAGGAGGCCGGCGGCGCGATCGTGTTCACGTCGAGCCTGGCCGGCTACGGCCCGGCCGCCGACCTCTATTACGCGACCGCGAAGCACGCGCTGATCGGCCTGATGCGGTCGATGGCGATGATGCTGGCCAAGGACCGCATCAGGCTCAACGCGATCTGCCCCGGTTTCGTCGACACGCCGATCATCGCCCCGGCCCGCGACGCCCTGCTCCAGCACGGCCTCGCGCTGCTGCGACCAGGCGAGGTCGCGCAGGTGGTGCTGGAGATCGTCGCGGGCGGCGAGACCGGTCGAGCGTGGGAGATCCAGGCCGGGCGACCGGCCGAGCCGATCGAGTTCCGCAAGATCGACCTCAGCCGTACGTGACGCCCAGCCCGGTGCTCGCGTCCACGTTCACGTACGCGGTGCGCAACCGGTCCTGCGCGGCCTTGTCCAGCCCGAGGTGATCCAGACCGAGCAGCGCGGCGCCGGCGATCGGCGGCACGTCGACGACGCTGATCTGCGCGGCCGGCGCCTCGGCGTGCACGCGTTCGGCGATGCCGTTGATCAGCCGCGCGTTGCGCGCCATCAGCATGCCGCCGCCGAGCACGAGTTCGGTGTCCAGGCCGGTCAGGTCCAGGCGACGCATCGCGACCAGGGCCATCGCCGCGATCTCCTGGCCGAGCCGGTCGACCAGGTCCATCGCCACCTGGTCCCCCGCGTCCGACACGGAGAACAGCACGTAGGTGAGCCGGATCAGGTCGTCCTCGTCGATCTCGCCCAGGTGGATGCCGATGGCGACCTCGGTGGCCGACGCCCGCCCGAAGTAGTCGGCGACCGCGCCCGCGAGGGCGGTGGGTTCGCCGCGGCCGTCCTCGGCGCGCATCGCCCACCACATCACGTCCAGGCCCATGTCCAGGCCGCCGCCCCAGTCGCCGGTGAACCGGCCCAGGGCGAGGTAGCGGGTGAGTTCGCCGTTGGGGGCTACCCCGACGCAGTTGATGCCCGCGCCGCAGGTGACGCCGACGCCCCACGGGCGCTGGGTGCCCGCGCGCAGCACCGCGAAGGTGTCGTTGCCGACCCGGGTGGTGCGGCTCCAGCTGCGCGTGTTCAGTTCGGCCGCGAGCCGTTCCTCCTCCTGCGGGAGGTCGACGCCCGCGATGAACGCCGAGGTGTGTTCGGCGATCAGGCCGCCCGGGTCGATGTCGGCCTGGCGGGCGACCATGCCGACCAGGTCGTCGAGCACGACCTTGGATGTTTCGAACCGGTGTTGTTCGGCCGAGGTGCCGGGTCCCCGGGCGCTGCCCAGGACGGCGCCGTCCGCGCCGACCAGGACCACGTCGGTTTTGCTGTTGCCGCCATCGATTGCCAGCACCGCGGCAGGTGCCGTCGCCGTGTTCACGAAAACCCCTCCTGAAGATCCCTGGTTGTCACGTCCGTCTCGGTGCGTCCTCCTCACGACGTCCAGGGCAGGTAGGTGTGGTTTTCGGCGAGCAACCGGTCGGTGAGCTGGTTGGCGATGTCGATCTGGCCGACGAGGGGGTGGGCGAGCAGGGTGCGGAACACCCGGTCGCGGCCGCCGTGCAACGCCGTCTGGACGGCGAGTTCCTCGTAGGCGCTGACGTGGGCGGTCAGCCCGGCGTAGAGCGGGTCGAGCGGGCTGATCGGTTCGGCCACCGGCCCCTGGGCGGTGATCCGGGCCGGTACCTCGATGACGGCGTCGTCGGCCAGGAACGGCAGGGACCCGTTGTTGCGCAGGTTGACCACCTGCACGTCGCCGGTGTCGGCGACCAGGGAGGCGAGCAGCGCGACCGCGGCCTCGGAGTAGAACGCGCCGCCGCGCTTGGCGAGCAGTTCCGGTTTGTGGTCGAGTTCCGGGTCGGCGTACATGTCGAGCAGTTCTTTTTCGTACCCGGCCACGACTTCGGCGCGGGTCGGTTCGCCGCGCTGCTCTTGGACAACGTTGTCGTGGGCGTAGTAGTAGCGCAGGTAGTAGGACGGGACGACCCCCAGTTCGCGGATCACGTCCAGGGGCAGCCCGATGTCCTCGGCGATGTAGCTGCCGTGCTCGTCGAGCAGGCGCGGCAGCACGTCGACGCCGTCCAGCAGCACGTCGCGTTCCCAGCTCAGGTGGTTGAGGCCGACGTGGCCGAGCTGGATGCGGGCCGGGTCGACGCCGAGTTTGGCGGCGAAGCGGCGCTGGAAGCCGATGGCGACGTTGCACAGCCCGACCGCGCGGTGCCCGGCGTCGAGCAGGGCGCGGGTGACGATGCCGACCGGGTTGGTGAAATCGACGATCCAGGCGTCCGGCGCGGCCAGTTTGCGGGCGCGTTCGGCGATGTCCAGCACGACCGGCACGGTCCGCAGCGCTTTGGCGAATCCGCCTGCACCGGTGGTTTCCTGCCCGATGCAGCCGCAGGCGAGCGGCCAGGTTTCGTCGCGGTGCCGGGCGGCCTGGCCGCCGATGCGCAGTTGCAGCAGCACCGCGCCCGCGCCGTCGAGACCGTCGTCGAGGTCGGTGGTGCCGCGCACGGTGGCGTTGTGGCCGTAGGCGGCCATGATCCGCGCGGACACTCCGCCGACCCGGTCGAGCCGGTGTTCGTCGGGGTCGACGAGGACGAGTTCCTCGACGGGGAGCGTGCCGGAGAGGCGGGCGAGGCCATCCACGAGTTCGGGGGTGTACGTGGAGCCGCCGCCAACGACAACGAGCTTCATTCGTGCCCATCCTGTTCGGTAGCGCCGACCGCGACTCTGGGTGTGTTCGCGTCGGCGGTGGCCACATGGCAGGCCGCGGAATGGTTGATGCCCAGCAACCGGGGCTGCGGGTCGACCCGTTCGCACATGTCGATCGCGAGCGGGCAACGGGCGCGGAACCGGCAGCCCGGTTTGGGGTTGATCACCTTCGGCGGTTCGCCGCGGTCGGTGTGCGCGGTGACGCTCAACGGCGCGCGCGGGTCCGGGACCGCGGAGAGCAACAGCTGGGTGTACGGGTGTTTCGGGTTGTGCAGGACGTCCTCGGTGGGGCCGGTCTCCACGATGTTGCCCGCGTACATGATGACCAGCCGGTCGGAGACGTAGCGGGCGCTGGCGATGTCGTGGGTGATGTAGAGCAGCGACACGCCTTCGCGTTCGCGCAGGTCCGCCATGAGGTTGAGCAGCCCGATCCGGATCGACACGTCCAACATGGACACCGGCTCGTCGGCCAGGATCAGTTTGGGTTTGGCGGCCAGCGCCTGGGCGAACCCGACGCGTTGCCGTTGCCCGCCGGAGAACTCGTACGGGTACTTGTTGAGCACCTCGTGGGCCGGGGTGAGACCGACCTCGGTCAGTACCCGTTCGGCTTCGTCCTGGCGGCCCCGCGCGTCCAGTTCGGGCCGGTGCAGTTTCAGTGTGCGCATGATGCCGTGCGAGATCCGGTGCGCCGGGTTGAGCGAGGCGAACGGGTCCTGGAACACCATCGGCACTTCGCTGCGGTAGCCGAGCACGTCGCCGCGGGAGCGCAACGCCGAGAGCGGCTTGCCGCGGAAGTAGATCTCGCCGGAGGTCGGCTTGTAGACCATGGCGAGCAGGCGCGCGATGGTGGATTTGCCGCTGCCGCTCTCGCCGGCGAGCGCGACGATCTCGCGTTCGTTGATGACGAGGTCGGCGTTGTCCACGGCGTGCAGGTTGGTGCGGGAGAACAGGTTGCCGATGGTGAAGTGGCGGGTGAGTTTGTCGGTCCGCAACAGCTCAGACATGGGCCGCACCCTTCACGTTCTCGTGCAACAGGCACCGCACCATGACGTCACCGACCGGGTAGAGGTCCGGTTGGGTGTCGTGGCAGCGCGGCATGACCACCGGGCAGCGCGGCGCGAACCGGCAGCCGGGTGGCGGGTCGAGCAGCGCGGGCGGGTTGCCGGGGATGCCGGTCATGTGCACGCGCGGGCCGCGGATCGACGGGAACGCCTCCAACAGGCCCTTGCTGTAGGGGTGGGCGGGCGAGTCGAACACCGCGCGGGTCGCGCCGACCTCGGCGATCTGCCCCGCGTACATGACGGCCAGCCGGTCGGAGAAGTGCGAGACCAGCGACATGTCGTGGGTGACGAAGATGACCGCGAACCCGAGTTTCTGTTGCAGTTCCTTGATTTGCACCATCAGGGAGCGTTGCGCGACCACGTCCAGCGCGGAGGTGGGCTCGTCCATGATGATCAGTTCCGGGGTGAACAGCAGCGCCATCGCGATCATGGCGCGCTGCCGCATGCCGCCGGAAAGCTGGTGCGGGTAGGACTTCACGTGCACCGGGTCGATGCCGACCAGCCGCAGCACTTCGGCGCAGCGTTCCCGGATCTTGTCCTTGGACCATTTCTGGTGTGCCTTGATCGCGTCCTTGAACTGCGCGCCGATGGTTTTCACCGGGTTGAACGCGTTCATCGCGGACTGCATCACGACCGAGAGGTCCTGCCAGCGGGAGGCGGCTAGCAGCTTGTCGGTCAGGCCGACCAGGTTGCGTCCCTTGAACACGACCTCGCCGCCGGTGATCGCGGCGGGCGCGGTGAGCAGTTGCGCGATCCCGAACAGCAGCGTCGACTTGCCGCAGCCGGATTCGCCGACCACGCCGAGGAATTCACCTTCGGCGAGGTCGAAGCTGACGTGATCGACCGCGCCGACCTGACCCTGCGGGGCCGCGTACTCGACGACCAGGTCCCTGACTTCAAGAATGGGCGCGCTTGACACGGATCCTCCGAACCGGGCGTAGGGCGGGGTTGCTGATCTCGTCGAAGGCGTTGTTCAGCAACGCGAACGCGGTGCCGAGCGCGGCGACGCACAGGCCGGGGACGGTCGCCCACAGGTA
>DATFHN010000225.1:0-189511 GCA_035248365.1 Pseudonocardiaceae bacterium
CGGCGATCCACACCTCGCCTGCTTCTTCGAGCACCTTCTTGCCCTGGGCGTGCACACCGGCATCCAGCGCCGTCACCGTTGCCGATCCGGCGGGGCGCTGGTCCGCACGATCGCGGAGTTCGGCGAACAGCTCGTCGAACGTTTTCACGTGGGCAATCCTGCCAGTCGCGCCGCCGCACCGATCGAGCTACCCCCGCGTGCTCCCACGATGTGGGTCAAACATGACTCAACTCACGCTGGAGGCGAGCAGGCCACCGAGCAGGTCGAGGTCGACGCCGACCAGGGAATCCCGCAGGGTGCGGCGCGGGCCGGGTGGGACCGGCGCGTCGCACGGGATGGCCAGCACCGCGCAACCGGCGGCTTCGGCCGAGGCGACGCCGGTGGCCGAGTCCTCGATGGCCACGCTGCGCGCCGGGTCGACGCCGAGCAGCCGCGCGGCGGTCAGGTAGGGCCACGGGTCCGGCTTGTTCCGGCCGTCCACTTCGTCCCCGGTCACGGTGACGTCGAAGTACTCGCGGCCGATCGTGTCCAGCGCGACCTCGGTCAGGTCCCGCTCGGTCGAGGTGACCAGCGCGGTCGGCACGCCGCTGGCCCGGACCGCCTTCAACGCCTCCTGGGCGCCCGGACGCCAGGGCAGGTCGGTCGCGAACAGTTCGCGGGTGCGCTCGGTGAGCCAGCGACCGGCCTCGTCGATGGCCTCCGGCGTGATCGGCCGACCGGCCTCTTCCAGCAGCACCTCGCAGGTCCGCTGCATGTTGGAGCCGATCAGCGCCTCGCGCACGCTCTGCCGTAATTCGCTGCCGCCGAGATGGATGATCAGCTCACGCAGGGAGACGTCCCACAGCTTCTCGGAATCGATCAACGTCCCGTCCATGTCCCACAGCACGGCCGCCGGTCGAGGCGTCACGGTTTTCCCCTCGGTTGTTTCGGTGTCTCAGGTGTTGAAGTACTTGGCTTCCGGGTGGTGCACCACGATCGCGTCGGTGGACTGTTCCGGATGCAGTTGGTACTCCTCGGACAGCTTGACGCCGATCCGTTCCGGCCCGAGCAGATCGACGATCTTGGCGCGGTCGGCGAGGTTCGGGCAGGCGCCGTAACCGAGGGAGAACCGGGCTCCACGGTAACCCAGCGAGAAGAACTCCTCGATGTTCGCGGGATCACTATCAGCGACGAATCCCCCGCCGGGCAGCCGCAGTTCTTCGCGGATCCGCTTGTGCCAGTACTCGGCCAGTGCCTCGGTCAACTGCACGCCGAGGCCGTGCACTTCGAGGTAGTCGCGGTAGGCGTTGGCGGTGAACAGTTCCTGCGCGTAGTCGGCGATCGGCTGGCCCATGGTGGCCAGGTGGAAGGCCACCACATCGACCTCGCCGACAGTGTCTCCTTCTTTGGAGTCTCCTTCTTTGGACAGCGGCCGGAAGAAGTCGGCCAGGCACAGCCGCCGGTCGCGGTGCTGGCGCGGGAAGGTGAACCGGGTGCGCTCCGGCGCGTCGATGCTCGGTTCGGTGAGGATGACCAGGTCATCGCCCTGCGCGACGCACGGGAAGTAGCCGGAGACGACGGCCGCGTTGGCCAGGACGCCATCGGTGGCCAGGCGATCGAGCCAGTAACGCAGCCGGGGACGCCCCTCGGTTTCCACCAGTTCCTCGTAGGTCGGCCCGCCACCGCGCGAACCGCGCAGGCCCCACTGACCGAGGAAGGTGGCGCGCTCGTCGAGCATGGCCGCGTAGTCGGCGACCGCGATCCCCTTGGTCACCCGATCGCCCCAGAACGGCGGGATCGGAATCGGCACGTCGGTGGCCACATTGGAGCGGGCCGGCGGCGGTTCTTGCGGTTCGGCGGCGGCTTTGCGGGCTTCGGCGATGCGCAGCGAGCGGGCCCGGCGTTCGCGGCGCTCCTCCGCCTTGGCCTTGGCTTCCTGGTCGATCAGCGGGGACTCGCCGCGTTTGGCGGCCATCACCGCGTCCATCAGGCGCAGGCCCTCGAACGCGTCGCGGGCGTAGCGGACGTCGCCGAAATACAGCTCGGCGAGATCGTTCTCGACGTAGGCCCTGGTCAGCGCGGCGCCACCGAGCAGAACCGGCCAGCGCGCGGACACGCCGCGCGAGTTCATCTCCTCCAGGTTCTCCTTCATCACCACCGTCGATTTGACCAGCAGCCCGGACATGCCGATCGCGTCCGCCCGGTGTTCGTCGGCGGCGTCCAGGATCGCGGTGATGGGTTGCTTGATGCCGAGGTTGACCACGTCGTAGCCGTTGTTGGACAGGATGATGTCGACCAGGTTCTTGCCGATGTCGTGCACGTCGCCCTTGACCGTGGCCAGCACGATCTTGCCCTTGCCGGCATCGTCGGTGGTGTCCATGTGCGGTTCGAGATAGGCGACCGCGGACTTCATCACCTCGGCCGAGGCGAGCACGAACGGCAACTGCATCTGTCCGGACCCGAACAGCTCGCCGACTGTTTTCATGCCGGACAGCAGTGTGTCGTTGATGATCTCCAGCGCGGGCCGCTCGTCGAGGGCCGAGTCGAGATCGGCTTCAAGGCCCTTGCGTTCGCCGTCGACGATGCGCCGCTCCAGTCGTTCGAACAGCGGCAGCGCGGCCAGTTCCTCGGCGCGGGACTGCTTGGACGCGGCCGTGGTCACGCCTTCGAACAGTTCCATGAAGCGCTGCAACGGGTCATAGCCCTCGCGGCGCCGGTCGTAGACCAGATCGAGCGCGACTTTCCGCTGCTCTTCCGGCATCCGGGCGATCGGCAGGATCTTGGACGCGTGCACGATCGCGGTGTCCAAACCGGCCTGGACGCATTCGTGCAGGAACACCGAGTTCAGCACCTGCCGCGCCGCCGGGTTCAATCCGAAGGACACATTGGACAGTCCGAGGGTGGTCTGCACCTTGGGGTGGCGGCGTTTCAGCTCGCGGATCGCGTCGATGGTCGCCAGCGCGTCGCGGCGGCTCTCCTCCTGGCCGGTGGCGATGGTGAAGGTCAGGCAGTCGACGATGATGTCGGACTCGGCCAGGCCGAAGTTGCCGGTGATGTCGGCGATCAGCCGATCGGCGATCGCGACCTTGTGCTCGGCGGTGCGGGCCTGGCCCTGTTCGTCGATGGTCAGCGCGACGACGGTGGCGCCGAACTCGGCGACCAGGCTCATCACCTTGGCGAAGCGGGAGTCCGGGCCGTCGCCGTCCTCGTAGTTGACCGAGTTGATCGCGCAGCGGCCGCCGAGGTGCTCCAGGCCGGTGCGCAGCACGTCGACCTCGGTCGAGTCGAGCATGATCGGCAGGGTGGACGCGGTGGCCAGGCGGGACGCGACCTCGGCCATGTCGGCGGCGCCGTCCCGGCCGACGTAGTCGACACACACGTCGAGCAGGTGCGCGCCGTCGCGGGTCTGGGTGCGGGCGATCTCGACGCAGTCGGCGAACCGGCCTTCCAGCATCGCCTCGCGGAACGCCTTGGAGCCGTTGGCGTTGGTGCGCTCGCCGATCATCAGCACGCTCGCGTCCTGGGCGAACGGCACCGCCTGGTAGAGCGAGGACACGCTGGGTTCGAGGTGCGGCCTGCGCTGCTTCGGCTTCAGGCCGGCGACGGCCTCGGCGACCTCGCGGATGTGCTCGGCGGTGGTCCCGCAGCAGCCGCCGACCAGGCCGACGCCGAACTCGGTGACGAAGCCGTGCAGCGCGGTGGCCAACTCGTGCGGGCGCAGTGGGTACTCGGCGCCGTTCGGGCCCAGTTGCGGCAGGCCCGCGTTGGGCATGACCGAGATGCCGACCTTGGCGTGCCGGGACAGGTGGCGCAGGTGCTCGCTCATCTCGGCCGGGCCGGTCGCGCAGTTCAGGCCGACCAGGTCGATGCCGAGCGGTTCGAGCGCGGTGAGCGCGGCGCCGATCTCGGTGCCGAGCAGCATGGTCCCGGTGGTTTCCACGGTGACCTGCGCGATCAGTGGGACGGTGCGGCCCTCGGCGGCCATCGCGCGCTTGGCGCCGATCAGCGCGGCCTTGGCCTGGAGCACGTCCTGGCAGGTCTCGACGATGACCGCGTCGACGCCGCCGGCCAGCAGCCCGCCCACCTGTTCGACGTACGCGTCACGCAATGCGGTGAACGGAGCGTGACCGAGGGTAGGGAGCTTGGTCCCGGGGCCGACCGAGCCGAGCACGAACCGCGGCCGCCCGGGCTGGCTGAACTCGTCGGCGCTCTCCCTGGCCAGCCGCGCGCCCGCCTCGGCCAGCTCGTGAATTCGGTCGGATATGCCGTATTCATCAAGGTTTGCGAGATTTGCCCCGAAAGTGTTTGTTTCGATGGCATCCGCACCGGCTTCGAGATAGTCCCGGTGTACCGCACGGACCACATCCGGCCTGGTCACGTTCAAGATCTCGTTGCAGCCTTCGAGACCGGCGAAATCGTCCAGCGACAAGTCTTTGGCCTGCAGCATCGTGCCCATGGCGCCATCTGCGACAACGACGCGCTCGCGCAGTGCCGTCAACAGTGGATGCTCCGGGTCCGACACGCGATCGACCATGGTCCTAGCCTACGGTCTCCGTACGGACCCGCTCGGTCGTAGGCTTGGCGGGTGAGCGAGTACGCAGGGTCGTCATTGCAGACGGTCGGCAAGGCCGATGAGGTGATCACATGACCGATCCTGACCAGGGCAGAGAGCACGGGTCGCACAAGATGGGCCCGCTGGTGGAGCCGGTGCTGGTCGCCGCATTCGAGGGCTGGAACGACGCCGGCGACGCAGCGACAACAGCCATCGAGCATTTGCAGCTGAGCTGGGACGCCACCCCGCTGGCCGAAATCGACCCGGACGACTACTACGACTTCCAGGTCACCCGCCCCACCGTGCACCTGGTGGACGGCGTGACCAGGCGAGTCGAATGGCCGACGACACGGCTGACCGTGTGCAGGCCGCCGGGGTGCAACACCGATGTGGTGCTCGTGCACGGCATCGAGCCCAACATGCGCTGGCGGCGGTTCTGCCAGGAGCTGCTGGAGCACATCGAGCGGCTGGGCGTGAAGACCGTGATCACGCTGGGCGCGCTGCTGGCCGACACCCCGCACACCCGGCCGGTGCCGCTGACCGGGACCGCCTACGACACGGAGGCCGCGGAGAAGTTCGGGCTGGAACGCTCCCGCTACGAGGGCCCGACCGGCATCGTCGGCGTGTTCCAGGACGCGTGCGTGCAGGCAGGCATCCCGGCGATCTCGATCTGGGCGGCGGTGCCGCACTACGTGTCGCAGCCGCCATCGCCCAAGGCCACGCTGGCCCTGTTGCACCGGGTCGAGGAGATGCTCGACGTCGAGGTGCCGCTGGGCGCGCTGCCCAGTCAGGCCGAGGAGTGGGAGCGCACGGTCACCGAGATGGCCGACGAGGACGAGGACGTGCGCAACTACGTCCGCGCCCTGGAAGAGCGCGGAGACGAGCTGACCCTGTCCGAGACCAGCGGCGACACCATCGCCGCCGAGTTCGAGCGCTACCTGCGCAGACGCGGCCAGGGTGGTCGCGGGCCAGGGCACGGACCGGCCGCGGGAGCATAAGGCCCACGGTGCCCGTCGCCGATGATTCCCCCGCGGTACGGGGTCGAACGACGGGCACCCCGGGGACGAGTCGGTTGCTGATCCGCGACCCGTTCGGCCAGCGCCCGCGGGCGCAACGGTCGCTGGCGCTCGGCGGCTGATCGAACTTCGTGCGGGACCGCACCCCAGGCGGCCCCGCACCTTCCGTTCCTACAGCTCGATGCCGAGCAGCGCGTCCACCGCGTCCCGGATCAGTCCGGGCGCGCCCGCGTCCGTGCCGGACCGGTTCAGCGCCTCCTGGGCCCAGGCGTCGACCGCGGCGAGCGCGGCCGGCGTGTCCAGGTCGTCGGCCAGGTGGTCGCGCAGCCTGCGCACGGTGTCCTCGGCCGCAGGTGCGGCAGGCAGCGACACGGCTTCGCGCCAGCGCGCCAGCCGCGCCTCACCCTCGGTGAGCAGGTCGTCGGTCCAGGACCGGTCGGAGCGGTAGTGCCCGGCCAGCAGGGCCAGGCGCACCGCCATCGAGTCGACGCCGGCCGCGCGCAGCTTGGACACGAACACCAGATTGCCCTTGGACTTGGACATCTTCTCGCCGTCCAGGCCGATCATGCCCGCGTGCGTGTAGTGCCGGGCGAACGGATGGTCACCGGTCAGCGCCTCGGCGTGCGCCGCGCTGTTTTCGTGGTGCGGGAACACCAGGTCGGAGCCGCCGCCCTGGACGTCGAACCCGCTGCCCAGCCGGTTGATGGCGATCGCGGCGCACTCCACGTGCCAGCCGGGTCGGCCGGGGCCGAGTTCGCTGTCCCAGGAGGGTTCGCCCTCGCGCGCGGAGAGCCACAGCAGCGCGTCCAGCGGGTGCCGCTTGCCGGGCCGTTCGGGGTCACCGCCGCGCTCCGCGAACAGCTCCACCATGGTCGGCTCGTCGTAATTGGACTCGTAGCCGAACTGGCCGGTCGCGGAGTGGTCGAAGTAGACGTCCGGATACTGGTCGTCATCAACCCGATACGCGGCGCCACTGGCGATCAACTTGGAGATGACCTCGACGATCTCCGGGATCGCTTCGACCGCGCCCACGTAGTCCTGCGGCGGCAGCACCCGCAGCGCCTGCATGTCCTCTCGGAACAATGCGGTCTCGCGCATGCCGAGCACCACCCAGTCGTCGTGGTCGCGCTCGGCCCGCTCCAGCAGCGGGTCGTCCACATCGGTGACGTTCTGCACGTAATGCACCTGGTGCCCGTTGTCCAGCCACTGGCGATGGACCAGGTCGAAGGCCAGGTAGGTGGCGGCGTGACCGAGGTGGGTCGCGTCATAGGGGGTGATCCCGCAGACGTACATGCGCGCGGTCGGGCCGGGCGCGGTCGGGCGCACCTCCCCCGTCGCAGAGTCGTACAGCCGCAGCGGACGCGGGGTGCCGGGAACCGTCGGGACCGAATGGGACAACCAGGTGTGCATAACACCGACACTAACTTGAGGTAACCGGGAAACGAGCCATTCGGTTCCGGTTCTCTTGATGTGGACTTGCCCACGCAGCGTCACCACGGCGGCGGTCGCACCAAACGTGGCAGGATCGTTGGTGAGCAGTTCGATCAGTGGAGGCGACCCCGATGGACACCCAAACCATCGACAACACGTACGCGCAGTTGCAACAGCAGAGCCAGCAGACGGTCGGGCTGATCACCGCGCTGGCCCAGAAGCTGCAGACGGCGGCCAACAACGGCGATCCGAACGCCCGCGAGTGGCTGCTGGACCTCAAGGAGATCACCATCGGCTTCCAGTCGGAGCAGAGCCAGGTGACCCTCCTGCTGCAGGCCATCCACAACTTCGTGGCCAACCAGACCCAGCAGCAGCAACAGGCCCAGCAGGCCCCGCCGCCACAGCCGGTCTACCAGCAGCCCGTTTATCAGCAGCCGGTGTACCAGCAGCCCGTCTACCAACAGGGTTACGGCGGCGGCGGGTTCGGCGGCTTCCTGCACGGCAGCTTCGGCCAGGCCATCGCCACCGGTGCCGGTTTCGCCATCGGCGAGGACATCATCGACGACATCTTCTAGCCGCAAGCCTCTGAAATGCGTGAACAGCCGATTTAGGGGCTCAAAACCATAATCAGGCCGTCTCCAGGCCGTCTGAGGATTCAACAGCCCACGATCGACCGTCAACTGGCAGTCATCGTGGGTTGCGAGTTCGGCTTGAATATGGCATCGACCGCCAGCCGGGCCCGGTCGAACGAGTTGGGCATCAAGTGCACGTAGGTGCTCAGCGTGAACGCCTCATCGGCGTGGCCCCGGAAGGCCGCCTGCTCCTTGAGCGATACACCTTGCTGAAGCGTCGACGAGGCGAAGAGGTGACGCAGCGCGCGCATGCCGTCGGTGTTGTCACGGTGGTACTGGAAGCCAGCACGTTCGAAGGCCGGAACCCACACGGTGTTGTTGAACTTGTTGGCGGTGTACGGGCGTGAAGCAGGATCTGTCAGCAGAAGGTTGACCGTCTGCTCTTCACGGCTGTCCGACTCGCCCCACGGCAGGGTCACATTGACTGGCCGGTAGTTGTCGCCGTATGCGTCCAACTGCTCGGGTAAGCCCCCCAAGCGGAACGTCACGTTCCTTGTGCCCTTTGGGCAGCTTGAACTTCAGCTGGCTGCCGATCTTGACTACCTGCCGGTTACAACCGTAAATCATCTTGTCGCGGTCGACGTTGTCCATCGAGAACGCGAGGATCTCTCCCTGGCGAAGTCCCAGACCGCCGCCGATGGGGATCACAATCTGGTCCCGGGTCGACATGGCGAGTTCGATCTCGCGGATCCTCGACTCCTGCCAGGGGACAACCCTTTGTGGGACCTGAGGCGGGTCGGCGGATCGACTTGTCGCGGCATGGGTTCTGCCGGATCTTCTGATCTGCGACCGCCGCATCGAAGATTGACGAAGCGAGGTCGAATGCTCGTCGCTGATACGACTGAGCAGGTGGACGGGCCTGGCCATTCATCCACCCGAGCCTGCATCATTTGGCCCAGGCCCGCCCCACCGCGGACGGTCCGAAGTTGGATTGCCAAGGTGAGCACGACCAACGCGCGCCGCCATCCACACCCAAAGTCCTCTGAACCCGGAGCTTATTGTCGCAAGACTGATGAGGACGCTTGGCGCCCTTCGCCACCGTCTCCGACCCAGAGCCCGAGGATGTCACGGCGGCCCGGGCCTGCGGCTACCGTCACCTACCTCTGATCTCGAAGATCGGCCCGCGTGCGGTCTGTCCGAGTTGTCTCCGGTGGCGGGGCAGCACGGAGTTGGGTGATCAGCGTGCTCGGCTTACCGGCCAGGGTGGCGGCGAAGGCCCGGTCAAGTCCGGGTAGCCGGGAGAGTTTCACCGCGATGCGCCGCACCCGCAGTTGCCACGGTGACTCGGGCAGAAACCATCGGGTCATGCTGCGGGCCACTCGCTGCTTGTCGGCGACCAGCGGCCGCCACAACCGTTCATACTCCTGCAGCCCGGCGTCGATCGAGCCTGCCCGGGTCAGTTGGTCGGCCAGGACGTAGGCACCGCCGATCGCGAGCGAGGCGCCCTGCCCCGCCAGCAGCGACACGGCCTGGCACGCGTCGCCGATGAGGGTGACCCGGCCGTGGGTCCAGTGCGGCATCTCGATCTGGGCAACCTGGTCGTAATAGATCTGCGCGGCCGGTGGGCACTGGGCCAGCGCCCGGGGCACGATCCAGCCGAGTGAGGCGTATTCCCGCCGCAGTGCCGCCTGCGCGTCGTCGGGCAGGACAGGGTCGGGAGTGCGGTGCACGGCGAACACCGCGACTTGTCCGTCGCGCAGTCCGTAGAAGGCCATCTGCCGCATGGTGGTATCGGTCAGGCAGAACCGGCCGCGGACCTGTGCCTGGATGTCCGGGTCGGTGAAGACGAATGCGGCGGTGTGGAAACCGAGATAGCGGAAGAACTGTCGGTCCTCGCCGAAGACCAGGCGGCGGACCGTCGAGTGGATGCCATCCGCGCCGACGAGCAGGTCGGCCTCCAGCGTGGTGTCGTCGGACAGTGTCACGCGTACCTGATCGGGACTGCTCTCGACACCGGTCAGGCCGCTGGAAAAGCGCAGATCGACGTTGTCGGGAAGGTGTTCGCGCAGCGCCCGTTCGATGTCGGGACGCATGATGCTCAGTGCCCGTCCGCCCAGCGCCTTGGTGAACTGGGCGTAACGTATGCCTGCCCGGCGGCGCCCCGTCTCGTCCAGATAGCTGGCCTCCTGGACCTCGTAAGCGTGCTCCTCCAGCCAAGGCAGTGCGCCCATCGCCTGGGCGGCGTCATAGCCAGGCCCGAAGAAGTCGATCATATAGCCCTGTTGCCTAGGGCCGGGCGCCTTTTCCAGTACGACCACGTCCCAGCCAAGGGCGGTCATCCGGTGCGCGAGGGTGAGTCCGGCAATCCCTGCCCCGCAGATCACGACCTTCATCCGTATCGCCTCTCCTTTCTCTTCAATGATTCGATCATCCGATGTGGAGTGTTCCGGCGCAGCGTGTAACGTCCCGCCCAGGATGTTCTGGTGTGGTCATCGATCGTCGTGGCCTTCCGAGCTTCGGTGGTCTACTCGGTCGCGGGGTCACACGTGACGATTTCCCTTCCCTGCTGCCAGGTTCAACTCGATCAGGGGTAGTTGCGTGTTCCGCTCGTCAATGGTCGTCCCAAGCGTGTTTTCCAAGACATTCTTGAACTTCGCCCAGGCACGAGGGTGGCGGCGGACATAGTCGGCGAGCGCGGCGTCGGCTTCGGCTCCCGGCAACCTTCGGGCAGTGGCCACGCGTGGTCCGCGTCCGGCAACGGACACTCGCACGCGCGGGTTGGCGATCAGATTGCGGAACCATTGGGCGCGGTCCCCGAATCCCGACGCGATCACGTAGACGTCGGGCGAGGGATGGCCGACGACTTCGAGGACGACGTAGCGCTTGGCGCCGGTTGTGCGTCCAATGTGTTCGAGCATCAGTATTCGGCTACCGAACAGAAATCCCAGCCTCGCCCGGTAGAGCCAGACCGGTGTGCGCATCAGCCGGCGATTCGCCAGTACCCGAGCGCCCACTCGACCGATGGCGGTCGACTTACCCGGCAATCCGGCGGTGTTCGACATTGACGCACCTCGTTTCATTCTTGGTCAACAGATTGGTGGTCAACCGTTGTCGGCTGGTCCGATCCCGTCTCTATAGATCGACATCACCTCTGCCCCCCACCGCCGCATACCGCTGGCGGACAGCGGATCGACCCCGAGCACCTCGCGCAGGCGCTCGCGCAGGATCAGCACCGCCAGATCGTTGACGAGCAGCACGGCCGCGCGCACCGGCGGGTCCGGTGCGACCCCGGTCAGACCGGCCCTGGTCATCTGGGCCAGCGCGCTCAGGCTGACGTCGTAAAGGCGCCGGAACAGCGTGGAGCCCGCCGTTCCGTCCGCTAGCAGCATCCTGCCGAGATAGGCCGGGATCGCGGTGTCGGTGGAGAACCTCGTCGCCACCATCTCGGCAAGGGTCGGCACCCGGTCCTGGTCGAAGGCGGGCGTGGCGGTGGAACCCACGAACTCGGCGAGCATCGCCTCGAACACCGCCGACACATGGCGGTCGACCGCTTCGCGCAGTCCGTCCTTGCTGTCGTAGTGCCGCAGGACGAGGGCCGGTGAAACGCCCGCCGCCGAGGCGATGGCCCGAACGGTTACAGCGTCCGGGCCGCGTTCGCCGAACAGTCGCAGCGCCTCATCCCGGATTCTCGCGCGCGCTGTCCGGTCGTCCTCGGGTGACCACATGTTCATCATGGTAAACAAATGTTTACACCTCCGCAAGCAGACCATCGCCGGCGACGGAGAGCACACCTCACAATCGATTGCAGTGAGCAACTGTTCGTTGAGGTAACGGTCGGGATGCCGTACCCGGACAGGAAAGACGTGGTTGACCTGTAGCCCACCGCCCGCGTGGCTGATCGCTCTCCCGGCTTTCGGCAGGTAGCGTGACCCGTGTGCGGGTGCTGCGAACTCCTGACGAACGCTTTCTCGACGTGCCCGACTTCGACTACCAGCCCCACTATGTCGAGGTCCCCGATCCGGATGGTGGCGCGGCGGTCCGGATGGCCTACGTGCAGGACGGCCCGGCCGACGGACCGGTCGTTCTGCTGTTGCACGGCGAGCCCAGCTGGTCGTTCCTGTACCGGTGGGTGATGCCGGTGCTGGCCGGAGCCGGACTACGGGCGATCGCCCCAGACCTGGTCGGCTTCGGGCGCTCCGACAAGCCGGTCAGCGTCGCCGACCACACCTACGCGCGGCACGTGCGATGGGTGGGCGCGTTGGTCGATCAGTTGGGCCTGCACGCGGTCACGCTCGTCGGCCAGGACTGGGGCGGATTGATCGGCCTGCGACTGGTCGCCGAGCAGCCCCACCGGTTCGCCGCGGTGGTGGCCGCCAACACCGGACTGCCGACCGGTGATACGGCGATGCCCGAGGTGTGGTGGCGGTTTCGTCGAGCGGTGGAGAACGCGTCAACGCTGGACATCGGGCGACTCGTACAGAGCGGCTGCCGGACCACGCTCGCGCCACCAGCGTTGGCGGCCTACAACGCGCCGTTTCCCGACGAGTCCTTCAAAGCAGGCCCACGTGCGATGCCAGGGTTGGTACCGACCAGGCCCGACGATCCAGCCAGCAACGCCAACCGGGCCGCCTGGCACAGGCTGACCCGATCAACCATGCCGTTCATGGTCGCGTTCAGTGATGGCGATCCCATCACCAGCGCCATGGCACCGATCCTGCGGCGAGCGATGCCTGGTGCCGCAGGACAGTCCCATCCCGTCATCACCGGAGCCGGACACTTCCTGCAAGAGGATGCCGGGAGCATTCTCGGGCGAGAGATCGCCGAGTTCGTGCATGCATCCGTCCTCGGTCGGTGACAACAGAAACGGGCCGCACCGGATAATCGCGCGATACCTTCGTCCGCACACGAGAGGGCTTGATGATGGGCCCGGTCCGTCGGCTGCGGCAGTCGATTCGACGATCAGCCGCGCCCCGGCCCTCGGCATCCGTCAAGGGCCTCGGGCGGGAACAGTGTTCTGGCTGCCGGGCTGGCCCGACGCCCACACGGCGGCAGCCGCGATCACGAGCGACACCAGGACGGGCAGGGCGGGTAGCCGCCTGCGACGCCGGTAACGGGGTCACCGTGGCACTGTCCCTTCAGGCATCCCGGTCCTGTCGTGTCGCCAGACGATCGAGCATTGGCGGCCGTGTCCGGTCGGCGCGATCTCGTGGTACCTCATGCGTCTGGTCGCCAGCGAAGCCGTATGGGGCCTGGTCAATTGCGGTATCCAACAATTCGACAGGTCTACCGTTCGGTCGGAGCCATCCGGTGTGCGCACGGACGTCCGCCTGCCCCGTGGGTGAGGCGTTATCCTGAAACTGGCCAGGGGTATCCCGTCGCCAGCACCCTCTGGGGTCGTGATCAGGGAGTAGTGAGGTACACGGGAACATGAGCGCTGCCCACTCGCAAGCGACGTCCAGGCCGTCCGCGCACCGGGGTGTCTCCAGCGCGGACGCGGTCACGGACGCGGTGCTGACCGCGTCCCGATTGCTGGTGGCGGTCTCCGCTCGATCGATCGCAGCTGTGGAGGAGTCGATCACGCTGCCGCAGTTCCGCCTGCTGGTGGTGCTTTCCACTCGTGGCGCGGTCAAGCTGATGCAGGTGGCCGAGCAGCTCGGCGTCGCACCGTCGACCGCGACCCGGATGGTCGACCGGCTGGTCAGCACCGGCCTGGTCGACCGGGAGATCAACCCGAACTCGCGACGCGAGGTCGTGCTCTCGCTGAGTCCGGCTGGACAGGCGGTCGTGCGTCAGGTGACGCAACGACGCCGTCGCGATATCGCCCGGATCGTGGGTCGCATGCCCGAACCGCAGCGGCAAGGACTCGTCGACGCGCTGGAGGCATTCACCGAGGCCGGTGGTGAACCGCCTGTGAGCACGGCCGATGGCGGCGGAGCCGACTGGATCTGACCGTTCACCCCGGCTGTCACCGCACCGGTTCGCGTTGCGGCATGCCCTGGTTTGCTGTCGTCGCGGCGGCCTCCAGGTCACCGGGGACCAGGAAGCTGATGCGGTCGCCGGCGGTCAGACGCACCGCCGGATCGGCATCAAGCAGCCGCCGGTTGTGCAGCACCGACACCGGCAGGTGGCCGACCGGCCAGTCGAGTTCGCCGAGAGTACGCCCGACCGCGCCGGATTTCTCGGTCAACGTTCGCTCCACGATGTGGTAGCCGTGCAGCTGCGAGTTCAGGGCGTGTCCGGCCGTGCCGGCGTGCGGGTCGGCCCATTCGGCGGCGCGCTGCCCGGCCGCGATGTCCGGTTCGGCGTTGGTGAGCTGGTGGGCGACGGCGCGCATCACGCTCTGGTTGGTCAACCACCCCTGCACGCTCTGACCGTCGATGGAACCCACCGGCAGGCCGTCCCGGCCGTAGAGCGCCAGCTGGCGTACCGCCTGGGCGAGGCTGTCGTTGGCGAAGAGCAACTGGGGCTCTCGCGTCCGCGTGACCGGTCCGAGCAACGCGTCCCAGTCCGGGGTGGTGCTGTGGCCCGTGACGTGATCCGGTATGGCCAACGGGCGCGAGAAGGGATGCATGGCCTCGGCTACGGTGAGCTCGTCGAACGCGTGGGTCGGGGTGGCGCGGTCGATGTCGGTGCCGCGGCGCAGCAGCTTGGTGGTGTAGATGGTGCCGTAGCTGATCGCCCGCGAGGTCATCGTGGAGATCGCGACCGCGAGCATCACCGGTAGAGTCAGGGTGAAATCTCCGGTCATCTCCACCACGCTGGCCAGCGCGGTCAGCGGACCCCGCGCGGCGGAGGCGAACACCGCGCCCATCCCCACGATCGCGTACAACGCGGGCTGACCCGCGCCCGGCCCGAACACGTGATCGACGATGACGCCGAACGCCATCCCTGAGGTGGCACCGACGAACAGCGACGGCGCGAACACTCCTCCCGAGCCGCCGATGCCGATGGTCAGGCTGGTGGCGATCATCTTGCCCACAACCAACAGCAGCAGGAACCAGAGCGTGTAGTTCCCGGCGACCGCCCGGTACATCACCGGGTAGCCGACTCCGTAGAGCTGCGGCAGGGCCAGCAACAGCAGCCCCAGGACAACTCCACCAACCGCGGGGCGTGCCCATTCGGGACGGTTCCCCCACAGCTTGTCGCAGAGGTCCTCGATCTTGTAGAGCACGTTCTTGAAACCGAGCCCGATCATCGCCGCGATGACCGCGAGAACCGCTACCAGGGCGTAGTTGTAGATGTGGTGCAAACTGATGTCGGCGGGCAACTGGGTGAAGAACGGTGCGCTGCCGAAGAACAGCTGGCTGATCACGTCGGCCACCATCGAGGAGAGCATCACGGTGAAGATCGCCTCGATGGAGAACTCCCGCAGAATCAGCTCCACGCCGAAGAAAACGCCCGTGATGGGCGCGTTGAATGTTGCCGAGATGCCGCCTGCCGCGCCGCAGGCGACCAGGATCCGCAACCGGTTCTCCGGCATCCGCACCCACTGACCGAGACTGGACGCGAGCGCGGAACCGATCTGCACGATCGGCCCTTCCCGGCCGACCGAGCCACCGACCGCGATGCACAACGCCGACGCGAACGCCTTGACCACGCTGACCTGCGGGCGGATCCGACCACCGTTCTCGGCGACCGCGATCATCACCTCCGGCACGCCGTGGCCACGAGCCTCCCGCGCGAACCGGTAGATCAGCGGCCCGTAGAGCAGTCCGCCGACGACCGGGATGGCGACGAAGAACGCGATGCCCAGCCAGGGCAGGTGCGGGCTGCCGACGCGACCGTCCTGGCCGAACTGGGTCTGACCGGTGGCCAGCCAGGTGAAACCGTAGATCAGGTAGCGGAACCCGATCGCGCCGAAACCCGAGCCGAGGCCCACCGCGAGGGCGATGGCGAACAAGCCGAAGCGGCTCCCCCGCAGCCACGCGATCGGACCACCCAGCTGGCCCCGCAGGGCTCGCGGCGACCCGGCCTGCTCCGTTGTCGTCGCGGAGCTGCTGTCGGATCCCACGCTCTACCGCCTTCCGTACCCTTTGGCCCACTGGTCCCGGCCCACGGCATTTCATCCGTGACCCAGCTAACACTCGCCTACCACAACTGTTGCACTATATAACTATTTCGGAAGGCAATAGAATCTGGTGTGACGTGCCTGACGCCACGGCTCGAGGTATCAGGGCGGGCGCGCACGGGCGAAGGCCGCCCGCACTGCTCCCCTCGGTTGATGCGGTGTTCGATCGACCCGTCGCCTACCAGACGACGATCACCGCCATCGAGCACGACCGGAATCGCGTCCTCGCCACTCTGAGCGGGGGCACCAGGCGCGCGCAGCCGTCGACCGAGCGCTTGAACGCCCTGCTGACCCGGATCACCGGCCGACCAACGCATCGCGTCGGGCGAAACGCCGGGGAACACCCTGATGCGATGAGAGACCGGAGAATCCAATGATCTTGCTTGACGGGTGCCCTCGAAGGAGGCGGCAACGATGGTGGGGTCGGACCGCGTAGCCCGTACCGACGTGGAGCGCGCGGGCAGCCGAGCAGGGCCATGCGTGTACGTCGATGACGGTGCGAATGTACGCGAAGCGCAAACAGTGGCCGCGGGACCAGGTCACCGTGGCGCTGCGGCATCCGCGCCCGATCCGGTTCGATGGTGGCCTCGACGACGAGCAGCGGCGGAGGCTGCTCGCGATCACCGACAAGTGCCCTGCGCACCGCACACCGCGTTTGGAGATCCAGATCATCACTGACGAGTGGCAACGCGCGGGATGGACGGACCAGTGACCTCCGGGAGGCGTCTGCGGACCATGATCTGGTCGGGTGACCCGTTGACAATGGCGGGCCTCGTGACGATTCTACGATCTGCCCGGGATATCGAGCTCGTTCCCGCCGCTCAGCTGGACACGGCGCGGGTCGCGGTCGTCGCGGACTACGGGCTGACCGGCGAGGCGGCCGAGATCATCACCCAGGTTGGTGAGTCGCCGGGTACTCGGGCGGTGCTCCTGTTCGACGACATCACCGAGGACGAACTCGGGTGGCTCGCCGGGCGTCGCGTCTTCGCCCTCCGGTCACCCGTCGCGATGAGCGGAGGCGCCTTGACCGAACTCGTGCGGCTCGCCCACCAAGCGGGTGCCGGGTCGTCGCGCCCTGCCGGATGCCACCGCCTGGGAAGACACTGTTTGACGAACCCGGCAAAACAGGAGACGACGCTCGACTCCCGCGAACGCGCGCTGTTGGCTCTGCTCGCCGAGGGGTTGTCCACGGCCGAGGTGGCCAGGAGACTGTCCTATTCGGAGCGTTCGGTCAAGGCGATGATCCACCGTATCAACAGCAGGCTCGGTGCCCGGAATCGGACGCATGCTGTGGCGCGGGCGATAGAGGATGGGCTGATCTGAGCAGCACACCCGACGTACCGAGGGACGGAACGCGGCGCGTCGGGTGTGCGGGACATGTTACTCAGCTCAACCTATGGCGATGCCTTCGCCGCCGGCGCCGCCGGGTACGGTGACCGAGCCGATCCTGGTGAGCGAACCATTGGAAGAATTCACGGAGAACTCGTCCACGGTTCCCGTTGCGCCGGTCTGGACGTAGATGAAATGTCCGTCGGCTGAGACCGCGGGATCCTCGGTGCCGGCGTCGGTGCCGGTGTTGCCCAGGGACGACAGTGCGCCGTCCTGGTTGTCGAAGAAGCCCGAGACCACGCCGCTACCGTTGTTGGAGACGTAGTCGGCATCGCCGTCCTCGACAACCCAGCAGGACAGGGACTCTCCGGTCGTGGCCCGGCTGATCGTGGTCAGCGTGCCGTCGGAGTTGATGAGGAACGTGCCGATGGCGTTCGCACCTGCTTCGGCCACCACGAGACGACCGGTAAAGTCGAAAGCGGCCGAGAACGGGATGGTGCCGGGCAGTGAGTCGACGGCGGGCGTCGCGGTGAGATCACCGGAGCTGTCGACGCCGAAGATGTCCAGCGCGTTGCTCGCGTTCTTGGTGGTGACAACGAGACCTAAACCGTTGAAGGTGAACAGGACCTGGCCGGGGGTGTTGACGAACTCGGGCGACCCACCCGTGTTCAGCCCCAGATTACGGTGCCACGCCGAGACAAGGTCCAACTTCGTCCCGTCGACAACATAGCCCTGAAGCGAACCACCGCTCCTGGCGTTCAGGACATACACGAAGCCGCCGAATACCGTGATGCTGACCGGGAAATCGCCACCCGAGGAGATCACCTGATTCAGAGTGAGCTTGTCCCCGCTCACCGAGAAGACGGAGATCGTGTTGCTGCCTGCGTTGACCGCGTAGAGCAGATTGTGTCCCGAGTCGAAACTGAGCGAGCCCTGCGAGGCGAGGTGATCGGTGACAGAGCCGCCGAGCGCGCCACCGAGGCCGCCGGTCGCGTACGTGCCTGCCTTGGTCAGGGTGCCGTTGTCGGCCGCGTCGTAGGCGACGATCGAGTTGCCGGAGAGGTTGTCGGTCTGCACGAAAACCGGGTTCTGGCTGGACTGTGTCGACGCGAACGCCGGACTGGCGAACAACGTCGCGGCAACGAGCACGGCGGCGCCGACCGAGGCGAGACGGATCGGTCTTCTCAAGATGTTCTCCCTGATAGAGGAACGGATTCCGATGAGTCCGTTGAGCGAGACGTAGTTGACCCCGCGGTCGTGTCCGTGCACAACGAAATGACGTGTTCTCTGCCCGAAAACGCGGACCAGGTGAGCAAAGGGATTCGGTCATGGACGTGCCGGCCGGCACCGTCGGGTCGTCAGATCGCCCCTGCGCGCAAGGCGTATGCGACGGCGTGGGTTCTGTTGTGCAGGCGCAGCCGGGTGAGCAGACCGTGGACCACGTCGGCGACCACCCGCTGGGAACAGCCGAGATTCTCGCTGATCTCCTTGGTCGGCAACCCTTCCGCCGCCAGCCGGAGGACATCGGCCTCCCGAGCCGTGATCTGGCCGGATTGATTGTCCGCTGACTCTGGCCTGTCCCGTCCAGCCTGCGCCATCCAGTCCAGGAGCGGGCCGAGCAGGGTGGGCGACATCGCTCCGCCGCCCTGCGCCGCGGTCAGTACGCCGCTGAGAAGGCGATCCGCGGTGAGTCCGGCCCTTGGCATGATGACCCTGACCCGGTGCTCGACCGCTGTCACCACCTCAACGGTCTTCAAGTCGTCGACCACCAGAACCGAGGGCGCCGATGTCCCCCAGAGGATCCGCCGCACGCGGGTGACCAGGTTGGGCATCGCGCGCTCGCCAACGACGACAACGGCATCCGGCGGTTGTGCGCTGTCGCCGGACACCACCTCGATTTCCGGCCGCGTACTGAGCAGGCTGAGGACTCCGGCTGTGGTCAGCGAACTGAACGCGTGGACGATGACTCGTGTCCTGGTCACGGTCTGTCCGCCAGCCGGAATTCCGCAACAACAGGTGAGGTGCGTGAAGAGAGAAAAAGGCGAAACATACCTGTAGTTCTAGCAAAAGAGCACGAAATTTTCCGACCCTGACGTTGTCGAGCAATGCTCGCTCGCCGCGCGCGGTGCCCCTTCGCCTTGCGTACCAGGGTGTTCTGACCGGTTTTCGTACTGGGACCGTAAGAACTTCGTCGTATGCGGAATTGGTCCGGTTGGCGAGTGAATTGATAGATTCAGCGAATGGTCACGCGCGCCATGGAGTGTGTGTCGCTCTCCCCGACACGGGCTCGGTGACCGGAGCGGACGCGTCGCTGCCAATGTCGCAGTCCGGGCTGTCGCACCAGATCGCTGCGCCGGAGAAGGAACTCGGCACACCGGTGGTGCAGCGGCTCGGTTGTGGCGTCCGGATCACCGGCGCGCGAGAGGAACAGCTCGTTCACGGAGAACGGCAGGCGAGCACCATGGAGGGCTTGTCGAGTGAGGATCCTTCATCTGCCGGAACCTGGACCCGACCTCGGACGGGGGCACGTCATCGCGGGTCAGGCGCAGTTAGGTGGGATCGGTGCCGGTGAGAACCTCGTTGCCCCCAGTGGGCCTTGCGATCGCGGTGTCCCTGTGCCGGCATCTCTCCGCGATCTAGTCCCCGCGAGGTCAGTGCGCACGGCCGTGCATCCCATCAGGGAACTCCTCGAACCCTCTCCAGCATGGCGTCCCCGCGACCTCCCGCGACGACAATACCCACGGCAAGTGTTGCATAATACAACTATGATTGTCGTTAGGACCCGGCCTATCCGGTGAATCAGGAGAGAATCACTGCGCACTACCAGGCGACGTGCCTCGATTGCGGGCATCGGCGGATGCTTCGACATGACGTCGACGGCAACGCCGCTGCGGCCGGCGACGGGATCGAATGCCCGGTATGCAGCGGTCCGGTTCAGGTCATCAGGCTGGCCAGCTATCGGCGCGGACCAACCAACGACGCGGGCGACGCGACGATTTGATCCGCGCGAACCCTGAGTCCACATCGGCGCCAGGGTGCGGGAGGACCCAGTCTCCGATAGAACGGTCACTACCCGTTCACGCAGAAAGGCGCAGACAACGATCAAGACCACGATCACGGCACAGGGTGACGCGGCTGGCAGCATGTCCGTGTCAGCGCAGCGTAGTGGCCACCGGATACCCAAAGTTCAGGTCCAGGTCACCGATGGGCTGATCATGCTCACGTTGTCAGGTGGCCTCGGCATCGATGAGATCGCGCGCATCGTCACCGAACTCGATGCGGTCTGCCAGATGGGCTGTGGCACCGTGGCAGTCATCTTCGCCGACGACGCCCAGATTTCACCGGCAGGCGTGGCGGCGTTGCGGCAGGCGACGCACGGTCACGCGGCCCAGGCCGACCGGCTACGCCTGTTCGGAGGCACCGAGACCACGATTCGCGCGCTCGTCGAGGCAGGCTTGGCCCACTACGGCGTCTGGAGCGACCACGAGACGACCGCGCGGCGCGTCCACAGCCGCGCGACGGTCGAGGCGGCGACGCACCCGACTCGACCAGAATTCGACGGTCCGCGGTGAACTCGGCTTCGTCCACGCGACATCACGACGTGCGGCGGGCGATGCCGGGCGGTCGTGCCGGTCTCAGGGAGGGCACGGTTCCGCGTACCGCACTGGCTTGGCGAGGCGGCCACCTCCGGCCAGGCCGCGAGGATGCCGGCAAGGCTGATCATCCTTCTCGATCGGGCGTCCGGCGCAATCGGAATGCGACCAAGATCAGGCCGTCTCCATGCCGTGGGACGTCGGGTCGTACCGAGACACAACAAGACAAGTCCGGCCGAAAACCCGTAGGTCAAAGCCACAACGTTGCGAAAACTACGAGGTCGGAAACCTACCCGGTAAGAACGACGACATCTTCTAGCCGCGTAGCTGACCGTCCTTCCACCACCGCTGCCCAGACCCTCCGGGGAGGGCCTGGGCAGCGTCGTGTGCGGGCGCGCAGCCACGGCAGGCTTACAGGCCACCGAGGCCGTTGGGAGTGCCGAGGCCGGTTGGGCCGTCGTAGCCCGGGCCTGCGGTACACAGGTAGTCGCCGCCGCAGTTCCAGTTGACGTTGGCGCCGGAGGTTACGTCGAACAGCTTGGACGAGTGCGCGTAGATGTAGCGCGCGCTGGTCAGTTCTGCCGAGTTGCCTGCCAGTGCGATCATCGCGGCGATGATCGGTGAGGAGGCGCTGGTGCCACCGAACACGCCCCAGCTTCCCTGCACGTAGACGGCGAGCCCGGTGGCGGGATCGGCGACGGCCGAGATGTCCGCGATCGTGCGCATACCGCAGTGCGGGTCGTGCTGCCAGGACGGCTTAGCCTGGTACGCGGAGCAACCGGATCCCGCGCCTTTCCACGCCGTCTCGGTCCAGCCTCGCGCCGCCGTGGACGATTTGGTCAGGCTGGTTCCGCCGACGGCGATCACCGTTGGCAGCGACGCGGGCCAGCTCGCCTCGCGGAATCCGCTGTCTCCGCTGGATGCGGTGATCGCCACGCCGGGGTGCTGGAACGCGCTGTTCCAGGGCGCGTCGCCGGAGCCTTCGTCGCCGCCCCAACTGTTGGACACCGCGACCGCGCCGGAGCTGGTGGCCGCGCGTTCGGCAGTGCCCAGGGACGCGGTGTCGGAATCGTTGGCCTCGACGAGGTCGATGTGGCAGGCGGGGCAGATAGCCGAGACCATGTCGAGGTCGAGCGACACCTCGTCGCTCCAGTCGTCGTCGGTCACGTAGGGCGGCAGCGGGGAGGTTTTGCCGTGCTCGTTGAGTTTGGTGAAACAGCCGTTGGCGGTGGTGCAGGCCGGGAGGCCGTAGGTGCTGCGGTACACGGCGAGGTCGGCTTCCGCGGTCGGGTCGTCGTGCGCGTCCACGATGGCGACCGTGACCCTCGCTCCCCCGCTGCCCGGCAGTTTGTAGGCGGAACGCAGGTCCGCTGGGCCGTACCCGTCCGGTAGCGCGGCTTTACTCGGCTGCCACCGCGCGGCGGTGCTCAGCGCGTAGCAGCGGGCGTGGCCTGCCGCTGCCGCCGGGCAGGCCGCCCGGGTCCCGGTGGGCGGCGGGGTGGTGTCGCCGCTGGTGGCGATACCGTTGGGCGCGTTCACCAGGGCTGCGTGGTAGACGGTCTCGTCCAGGGTGCTGCCCGCCGCGTCGACGGCATGCAGGCGCACCGCGAGATAGCCGGTCGGCTGGGTCGCCGGGACGGTCCAGGTGCCGCGAACCTGGTGCGCGCCAAGGGAGACCGCTGCCATGATCCAGTCTTTGCCGTCGTCATAGGAGATGGAAACGGTCGCACCGCGCACGGCAGCGTCGGTGGCGTGTGGCTGGTGCTGGAGGTTCACGGTGATCGTGTTGGCACCGGGCTCTACCGAGTCGTGGGCGTCCTCGGTCAGGCTGGTCTGTCCATAGAGGATCGGTACCGGCATCGAGGACGCGGTCTGCGCCGAGTCGAAGCCCCAGGAGATTCGGCTGTGCTGCGCGAGTTGGGTCGTGGCGGTGGGATGGGTGGTGTCGAGGGTGTAGACGTAGTGGTGATTCGCGGCGGGCAGAGCTTGGTCGAAGATCGTGCCGAGGGTGTTGCCCTGGTAGATCTGCTTGCCGTCCTCGGTGATCGTGGTTGGCCCGTCACTCCACTGGCCGACGTCACCGGCGTTGTCGGTATCCATCACATCCAGTCCGTGGATCGTGTTGCCCTGCCTGCACAGGAAGCACGGCCCGTCGTAGGTGGACGGCGCCGGGACGGTCAGGCCGGCGCGCCAGGCCAGCGAGGCGTGCTGCCCTGGGGCGAACCGGGTGTCCCGTTCCAGTTCGCCTTCCAGGAAACCGGCGGACGCGACGAGCGGCAGCATCAGGCCGTCGTAGCGCAGGCTCGACGGCGCCGAGATGTAACGGCGGTCGAGCGCGGGCGCGTGCACCGTGACGTCCGGCAGGTCGGGCAGCGCGGGGGCGTCACCCGCGGTGGGCTCCAGCCAGCCGTCGGCGAGTTGGAGGTCCTGGTGCGGCTGGTCGGTCGGATAGCTTGAGTCCACTGTGGCCAGCGACGAGTCCGCGATCGGGTAGGTCGCGGTGGCGGGTATCCGGTCGCCGTCGGGTAGTGCGATCGCGTAGCTGTAGGGCGTGCCGAGCGACGCAGGCGATAGCTGGCGACCGACGACGGTGTAGCGGAGCACGCCGTGCGCGGCCGGCCCGGCGGCGCCGATGTAGAACCTCGTCCCGGCCGCGGCGCCGACGCTCAGCTCTTGCAGATGGCCCGCCGTGCCCCGATCCCAGCCGACGGCGGCGGCGTCGAACACGCTGGGACGGGAGGTCTGGAAGGCGAGTTGGTGCGCGGCACGCCCGTCGAGGGAGACGGTCGCGCCAGCGGCAGGCACCGAGACGTCGGTGGCGGTGAGCAGGTCGGTCTCGGTGGAATCGCCCTTGGCGTCGGTGTCGAAGATGCCGACGGCGACGCCGTAGTTCCCGGTCGGCACCTCGATCCGGGCGTCTCCGCCCGTCATCAGGCCGTCCCAGGTCGCCCTGGCCGGGTCGTCGGTGTTGACCACGAGCACCTCGGCGGCCCGCGCGGGGACGCCTTCGTGGTCGAGGGCCTTGATGTCGAGCAGGGACATGGCGTATCGCGGTGTCGCGGTCGGTGCATCGTCGCCGCTGACCTGGAACGACGCCAGCGAGGAGATCCGGCCGACCTGATCGGTCGGCACGACCATGGCCCGGCCGTCGACCCGACTAGTGACCGCGGCGGCTCGGTGGCCGGGCGTGGCCAGCAGATCGGCTCGGGCCTGCGCTCCGGTGCCGCTGACCCGCACGTGGTCGCCGGTCGGCAGGGTGACCAGCCGGGCCTGGCCGGGCGTTCGAGCGCTGGGCGTGGCGGGACCGTCGGCAGCCTGCGCGGCGGCCGGACCGAGCGCAGTGACCGCACCGAGGACGCAGGCGATACCAACCGCGGCAGCGCCCGCGCGCCGTAAACGGTGACCGGAGGCCGATGATGACACCACACCTGCTCCTTTAGTAAGCCTGCCTACTGAATTAACTCGGCACAGAGTTCCGCCTCTGCCTGAACGGTGTCAAGAGCTGACCCGGCGACGATCAGGCCCTTTCAAGGCCGAAGCGTGGCGGACTGAGGAGCGGAAACCTGATCACAGCGCGAGGTAACCCTGCTGGATGGCGATGTGGTCGGCGAGGTACTTGGCGTCGTGCCACACGCCCCAGATGAAGCTCGACCCGCGCCGGGACTGCCACGGTAGGCCCAGGAAATAGATGCCGGGTTCGGTAGACACGCCGCGTTGGTGCGCGGGCTTGCCGTGCTCGTCGAAGGCGTCGACCTGTAGCCAGCCGTAGTCGGCGGTGAAGCCGGTCGCCCAGACGATCGCGGTGACTCCGGCGGCGGCGAGATCCAGCTCGGCCAGTGGAATGGTCACGCAGCCCGGGTCGGGTCCCAGGATTCGCGCTGCTGGCTCCGCCGGCAGATCGAGCCCGTTGCGAGTCACGTAGGCGTCGGCTTCGTCCAGCAGCAACAGGTAGTTGGCGTCGCCGGCCGCGATGTTCTTGGCGAGGTCCGGCGCGAAGCGCACGATGCCGTTGCCATACGACGTGGTGAGGCCGGCGAGGGTGATGCCGTCGGCGGCGAGCGCACGGAAGTCGATGGTGCGACCGTTGTGCGCGCCGCTGACCGCGATGGTGACGTGTTCGGCGCCCAGCGGCGGCGCGGCGGCGCGGCGGCGTCCCATTTGCCCAGAACCCCGAGCCACCACACGAAGTCCCGCCCACGGTATCGCCGGGGTGGACGGTCGTGCGGGCCGACGGAGAGGTACACGCGCCGTCCCGATCGCTGGAGTTCGTCGGCGATCTGCACTCCCGATGATCCGGCCCCGACCACCAGGACGGCACCTTCGGGCAGTTGGCCGGGGTTGCGGTAGGAACTGGAATGGATCTGCTGGAGCCCGGCGTCCTCCGGGACGACCGGCGGGATCACCGGTCGCTGGAACGGGCCGGTGGCGGCCACGACATAGCGCGCCTGGATGACGCCGTCGGTGGTTTCGGCCCGGAACCTGGGGCGCCCGTTGTTCTTGCGCACCGAGGTGACCTCGACGCCGCAGCGGACCGGCGCGCCGATTTTCTGCGCGTAGGCGAGGAAGTAGTCGGCGACCTGGTCCTTGGTGGCGAACGCGTCCGGGTCGAGATCGACGAATTCCAGGCCGGGAACCGGTCGTGCCAGGCAGGTCCGTTCGCGACCAGCGAGTCCCATCGTTCGGACCGCCACCGCTCGGCGATGCGCCCGCGTTCCAGGACGAGGTGCGAAACACCATGGCTGCTCAGGTGTTCGCTCATCGCGAGGCCGGCCTGACCGCCCCCGACGACGAGTGCCTTTCCGAACGATTGCATCGACCAAATCGATGCTACGGGCCGCCGGGGGTGGTGCGTTGTAACATCGTCGAGCGCAGGTCGGGCGGAGTCCGGTAGCGGTGTGCGCCCCACGTCGAAAGGGATCGGGGCCGCGTTCGTTCCGCCGTCCGACTCGCCCTGACACATCGAGAGGGGGTGAGCCGCATGGCCGAAACCCTCCTGAAGTCCGGCGACGAGATCGATGCCGTGGTGACGCACGCGAAGCCGTTCGGACTGTTCGTGGAAACCGACACCGGTCTTTCCGGTCTCGTCCGTGGCGCGCATGCCGCGCCAGGCGCGACGCTGCGGGTCCGCGTGCTCGAATATGACGCGGTCGAATCGCGATTCAGCGCAACGCTCGCCGCATAACGGGTCCGGCCCGATCGGTCTGTACCGATCGGGCCGGCTCGTGAGCCCCCGTCGAAGGGAATCTGAATGGCCGTGGATGCCCGGCTCAGTGACGAGGAGCGCGCGATCGTTGCGGTCGTGCGCGAGTTCGTCGACCGCGAGGTTCGGCCTCAGGTCCGGGAACTGGAACACGCCAACGCCTATCCCGAAGCCCTCATCGAGCAGATGAAGGCCATCGGCATCTACGGCCTGGCGATCCCGGAGCCCTACGGCGAGGTCAAGGTCTCCACCGCGTGCTACGCGCTGGTCACCGAGGAACTCTCCCGGGGCTGGATGAGCCTGGCCGGCGCGATGGGTGGCCATACCGTGGTGGCGAAGCTGCTGGTCGAGTTCGGCACCGAGGAGCAGCGACAGCGCTATCTGCCCCGGATGGCCACCGGTGAACTCCGGGCCACCATGGCGCTCACCGAGCCCCGTGGCGGTTCGGACCTGGCCAACCTCACCACGAACGCGAGCCGTGACGGCGACGACTGGGTGATCGACGGCGCGAAGACCTGGATCAGCAACGCCCGCCGGTCGGATCTGATCGCCTTGCTGTGCCGCACCGATCCGGACGCGACCCCTAGGCACAGCGGGATCAGCATCCTGCTCGTCGACAAGTCCGAGGGACCTCGTGACGGGCTCACCATCGCCAAGGATCTCCCGAAGCTCGGCTACAAGGGAGTCGAGAGCTGCGAGTTGTTCTTCGACAACTGCCACGTGCCCGCCGGCGCGCTGCTCGGGACGGAGCCGGGACACGGATTCGAGCAGATGATGCGCGGACTGGAGACCGGCCGTATCAACGTGGCCGCCCGAGCCACCGGCGTGGCCAAGGCCGCCCTTGACGACGCGCTGAGCTATGCCCAGGACCGCGAGAGCTTCGGCAAGCCGATCTGGCAGCACCAGGCGGTCGGTCACCTCCTGGCCGACATGGCCACCAGGTATGCCGCCGCCCACCAACTGCTGCTGCACGCGGCCGAGGTGGTCGACACCGGCGCGCGCGCCGACCTGGAGGCCGGGATGGCCAAACTGTTCGCGTCCGAGGCGGCTATGCAGATCACTGTCGATGCCATCCGGGTCCACGGCGGCATGGGTTATTCAACCGAATTCGACGTCGAACGGTATTTCCGCGACGCGCCGCTGATGATCGTCGGCGAAGGAACCAACGAGATCCAGCGCAACGTCATCGCGCGCCAACTCGTCGCTCGCGGCGGACTGTAGACATGGGACGGTGAGATGACCACACAGGACGATGGGTCCGCGACCGAGTTCATCGCGTTGTCGCGCGCGGGGTTCGAGCAGGGCGCGCCTGTACCAGGCCGGGGCGGACTGGCTGATCCCGGCCGGCCGTGATTCCTGCCGGTCAACTGGGGACGCGGAAGGCGCGGCGGTATGCGGTGGGCGTGGTGTCGAGGCGGCGCCGGAAGTGGGTGCGCAGGTTGAGCGCGGTGCCGAAACCGCAGCGGGCGGCGACCTCGTCCACGCACAGGTCGCCGGCTTCCAGCAGGCGCCGCGCCTGGTCCATGCGCGTGGCCAGTACCCACTGCATCGGGGTGGCGCCGGTCGCGGCGCGGAACTGCCGGGACAGGGTGCGTGGTGACACCGCGGCGCGGTCGGCGAGCGTGGCGATGGTGATGTCCGCGTCCAGGTGGTCGGCGATCCACGCGCACAGCGCGCCGAACCGGCCGGGCTCACCTGGGTCGGCCGTGCGGCTGACGTACTGGGCCTGGTTGCCTTCGCGGTGCGGCGCGGCCACGAGGGCCTGGGCCATCTCGCGGGCGGCCAGCGCGCCGTTGTCGTTGCGCAGGATGTGCAGGCACAGGTCGATCCCGGCGGATACGCCTGCCGAGGTCAGCACGTCGCCCTCGTCGACATAGAGCACGTCCTCGACCACCCGCACGGCCGGGAAGCCCTCGGCCAGTTCGGTCACGTTCTGCCAGTGCGTCGTGGCCCGCCTGCCGTCCAGCACCCCGGCCTGGGCCAGCGCGAACGCGCCCGTGCAGATCGACACCAGCCGGGCGCCGCGCTCGTGGGCCCTGCGCAGTTCGGCCAGCACCTTCTCGTCCAGCCGCGCCGAGTGCGGTTCGAAGCCCGGCACCACCACGGTGTCGGCGTGGCGCAACCCGGCCAGACCGGCCTCGGCGGTGATGCCGAACCCGGCGGTCGTGCGCACGTTGCGTTGCGGCGCGCACACCCGCACCCGGTACGGCGATTCGCCCCGGCCGCCGAACACCTGGATCGGGATGGCGAAATCCATCGGGATCACCCGGTCCAGGGCCAGCACCACCACTCGATGCGCACCCATGGCGTGAATATATCGAACAATGACTTCCCGCCATCTGGCCGCGCGCAGGCAACGCGGGCACCCTGGTTGTCATGACCGACAACGACGATCTACTGGCCCTGCCTGCCGAGGACTGGGCCAAGGCCATCCTGGAACTGGTGCTGACCAGGGAGAGCGAGCCGCTGGCCAATCACAGCATCCGCAGCTACCTGTTCGCCCGGCTGCGCGCCGAGCACGAGGGCATGCTGGCCGAGGTGGACGACCGGCTGCTGTTCGCGGCGACCGTGCTGCACGACCTCGGCTTGCGCACCGGGCCGGTCGGTCCGGCGCGGTTCGAGGTGGAGGGCGCCGATCAGGCGGCGGAGTTCTTGCGCGCCAACGGTTTCGACGAGCGCTCGGTGGATGTCGTGTGGGAGGCGATCGCCCTGCACACCTCGGACGGCATCGCCGAGCGGCGCGGTCCGATCGCGTATCTCACCCGCAGCGGGGTCGGCATGGACTTCGGGCGGGGCGTCGATTTCGTCACCGACGCGCAGGCCGAACGGGTGCACGCCGCGCATCCGCGTTTCGACATGGCGACCGCCCTTGTCGACGTGATCGCGGCGCAGTGCCGGGAAACGCCCAGCAAGGGGCCGCGCTACTCGCTGCCGGGCGAGCTGGCCCGGGAGCGGTCGGCCGGGCCGAGCACCGAACTGGAACGGGGCACGACCGCGTCCCGCTGGGGCAGCTAACCGAGCTTGCGGGCGACCAGCACGGTGCTGGACGCGCCCACGGTGTGCTGCTCGGCCTCGCCGAAACCGGCGTCGCGCAACCACTGCCTGCACTCCCCCGGCGTGTATTCCGCGCCGCCTGCCGACCAGACCAGCATGTCCAGGCTGAGCATGAGGTTGCCGAGCGCGGGCGCGCCCTCGTCGAGCATGGCGTCGTAGACGAACACCGTGCCTCCGGGGCGCAGCGCGCGGGCGGCCTTGCCCAGCAACATGGTGCGCACGTCGAGCGGCCAGTTGTGGAACACGTGCGCGAACACGACCGCGTCGGCGTCCGGGATGTCGTCGGTGAAGAAGTCGCCGGGGTGGAAGCTGACCCGGTCGGCGACCGGCGTCGTCGGCGCGTAGCGGGCGAATTCTGGCGCGAGGTCGGGCAGGTCGAACACGGTCGCGTGCAGGTGCGGATTGGCCTCGGCCAGGATCGTGGACAGGCTGCCGCGCGCGCCGCCGACGTCGACGACGGTGCGGATTCCGGTCCAGTCCAGCGCGGCGATCTGGCGTCCGGCCGGGGCGTTGAGCGCGTCCATGGCGGCGATGAAGTCGCCGCGCTCGGCGTCCGCGCCGTACATCGGCCGGTACGGGTCGCCGTCGCCGGCCGGGCGGGTGGCCGGGGCGCCGGTGCGCAGGCTGGACACCAGGCCGTCCCAGGCCGGGTGCAGACCGGACTCCAGGAAACCGACGAACCCGGTGAGGTTGCCCGGGTTGTCGGCGACCAGGTACTCGGCCGCCACGCTGTTGCGGTAGCGGCCGTCCTCATCCCGTTCGAGCAGGCCGAGACCGGCCAGTGCGGCGATGAACTCGCTTGCCGCCCTGGGGTGCAGACCGGCTCGATCGGCGAGGTCCTGGCCGTCGAGCGGGCCGTCGGCGAGGATGTCGAACACGCGCAGCTCGTGCGCGGCGAACAGGATCTTGGCTTCGCGGTAGCCGTTGGCGATGCGCAGCACCGGGCCTGCGCCGACACCGGGCCGGGTGTGCGTTGTCGATGCGTCCACTGTTGCGACGTTAGGGCGGGGCCGTCGAGAGCCGCTGGAGCCGGACTGGCTGGATCGGCGATAGATCAGGTCTCCAACGGCGCTTGCCAGCATGGCGAACGGTCCACAGCGGAGGGACGGAAGCCATGCGGCTGTACTTGATGGTGCTCGGCACGATGACGAGCACCCAAGCCCCGGTGCCGGGGTACCTGATCCAGACCGATGCCGGCGACAACGTGCTGGTGGACACCGGATATCGCCCGTCGGGCAACCCGGACGAACCCATCAGCGTCGCAGGCGAGCAAGAACTGCTGCAACAGCTCGGCGCGATCGGCGTTCGTCCCGGGGACGTGCGCTACGTCGTCTGCTCGCACTTCGACCCGGATCACGCGGGCAACCACGACTTGTTCCCGGACTCGGAGTTCGTGGTGCAGCGCGAACACTACGAGGCGGCGCGCGCCGGTTCGATCCCGAGGCTGGGCTTGGCCCGGCAACACTGGGACGCGCCCGGCCTGCGCTACAAGCTGATCGACGGCGAGTCGACCCTACTGCCCGGGATCGAACTGGTCGAGTCCGGCGGGCACGTGCCCGGTCACCAGTCGGTGCTGGTGCGGCTGCCCAACACCGGTCCGGTGCTGCTGGCGATCGACGCGATCCCGATGGCGATCGCGATGGATCCCGGGCAGCGGCCGGTGTTCCCGTTCGACCTGGACGAAGCCGCGCTCCGCGACTCGACGGGCAAACTGGTCGCCCTGGCCGCCAAGGAGAACGCGCTGATCATCCACGGGCACGACGCGGCGCAGTGGGCGACCCTGCACATCGCGCCCGGCTACTACGACTGAGGGGTCGCGATGACCGCACCGCACGTGCTCGTCACGGTCTACCTCCGGTCACCGGAGACGGCCACGCTTGTCTCGGCCTACCGGCAGACCAGCTGGGCCACGGGCGCACCGCCCGGGCTGCTGCGCAGCGAGCTGATCCGCGACGTCGACGATCCGACCGGCTACGCCGTGGTGAGCGAGTGGTCGAGCCTCGCCGCGTTCCGCGCCTGGCAGGAAGGGCCCGACCACGCGGGCAAACCGTCCGCGCTGCGCCCGTTCCAGGACCGCGACCGCACGCCGCACTACGTGGTCGGCGAAACCGTTGCCACGGCAGAAGGGAGCACGAGATGACCACCCGCAACGACGCGGAACTGGCTTTTCCCTTCCACAGCCAGACCTTGTTCGAGCCGCCGGGTGAATTCGCCACGCTGCGCGATCAGGGCGGGTTGGCCAGGGTGCGGCTGCCCACCGGCGACCTGGCCTGGCTGGCCACCCGCTACGAGGACGTTCGTGAGGTGCTGGCCAGTCCGGCGCTGAGCCGGGCCGCCGCGACCGCTCCCGGCGCGCCCCGGCTCGGTCCGGTGCCACCGGAAACCCGGTCGCTGGCCGCGATGGACGCCCCCGAGCACACGCGGCTGCGCAGGCTGGTGGTGCCCGCGTTCAGCGCGGGCCGGATCGAACGGCTCCGGCCGCGCATCCAGCAACTGGTCGACGGACTGCTGGACGCGGTGATCGAGCAGGGACCGCCCGCCGATCTGGTGACCGCGCTGGGCAAACCGCTGCCGATGATGGTGATCTGCGAGTTGCTCGGCGTGCCGGCCTGCGACCAGGACTACTTCACCGACCTCGCCGAACGATCCCTGCGGATCGGCCCCGGCGCGACCGAGGACGTGCGCGACGCGCGGGAACTGCTGCACGGGTACTTCGCGGAACTGATCGAGACACGGCGGTTCAAACCGGCCGAAGATCTGGTCAGCCAGCTGGTTTCGCAGTCGGGGATCAGCGACAGTGAGCTGGCCACGTTCTGCTCGACCGTACTGACCGCCGGATACCGCCCGGTCAGCAACGTGCTCACCGGCTCGGTGGTGGCGTTGCTGCGGCATCCGGTCGAGCTGGACCGGCTGCTGGCCGAGGCGAGCCGGTTGCGGTCGGCGGTGGACGAGCTGCTGCGGTACGTGCCGGGTCCGGTCAGCGGCGGCACCATCCGGGTGGCCACCGAGGACGTCGTCATCGGCGGGACGCTGGTGCGGGCCGGTGAGGCGGTGTTGCCGTCGACCACGTCGGCCAACCGCGACGAGGACGTGTTCGCCGATCCCGACCGGCTCGATGTGTCCCGAGTGGACAATCCACATGTCACGTTCGGGCCGGGGATCCACCACTGTCTCGGCGCCGCGCTGGCCCGCACCGAGCTGACCGTGGTGCTGGGCACGTTGCTGCGCAGGCTGCCCGGTCTCGCGTTCGCCGTGCCGGCCTCGGAACTGGCCTGGACGAACGGGACCATGATCCGGGCGCTGACCGCGTTGCCGGTCACCTGGTGAATCGCAACGGCGCCGCACCCGGTGGTGCGGCGCCGTTTGCTGTTCAGGCGCGGGGAGTGAGTTCGTAGGTGACCGGCTCGTCGGCGTAGGCGACGTGGTAGATCAGCCGCCACACGTGGTACTGCACGCCCTTGCGCAGTTCGAGCACTTCGGCGTCGCTCATCCGGCGCGCGGTGAGCTCGACCGAGGCACCGGTCGGCGTGCCCATCGGATCGCTCGGCGCGGCAACGACGTTCTTGTTGTTGGCGATCCGCTTGACCTTCCAGGACTGCGACCGGGTGGTGAAGAACGCGCGGTCCGGGCCGACGGTGATGCCGACCGGCGTGCCCTTCCCCGTGCCGTCCTTCTTGAACGTGGTCACCAGCGCGACCTCGGTGCCACGCAACGGTTCGAGTTCGCGCCGCACCTCGTGTGTTTCCGCGGGTTGGGCTGTGACCGGAAGCGTGCGCTGCCAGACCTCGGTCGGCGTACCTTCGGTGAAGCCGAAGCTGCCCAGTGCCTCGGTCAGTTCCTTCTCGCGGTCCGGGTCGACCGAGACGCGCAGCGCGATGCCCTGCTCGTCGGCCAGCGTGACCACCGGCGCGAGCAGTTGGCCGAGCATGCCCTGACCGGCCAGGTCGGGCCGGGCCTGGGCGAGCACGATGTCCGCGCTGCCGTTCTCGATCCCGGACAGGACGATCCAGCCTGCCGGCATCCAGCCGTCGAACGCGGCGAAAACCTGGCCGGTCGTGCCGCCGAAGACGGCGGTGCGCAGAGTGTTGTCGCGGACCGTGAGCAGTTCCGGCGCGGTGAACACCAGCGTGCCCATGGTGGCCGCGGCCAGGCCGACCAGCGCGTCGGCGGTGTAGTCGCCGGGCGCGTATGGGCGGACTTCGAAGCGTCCTTCGACCTGGTCCGGCTTGGCCGCGCCGGCAGCCCGCGTCCAGCGCGCGACCTGACCGGCCTTGGTGAAGCCTTCGCGGGAGAGCCACTCGGTCGCGGCGGAACCGGCCGGCACGCTGGTCACGACCCGCTCGGCACCGGTCTCGGCCGCGTGCGCCAGCGCGGCGTCCAGCGCTCCGGCCGGGACCTGCGCCGGGTCGCCCGAGATGGTCAGCTCGCTGATGGTGTTGTCATCGAGGTCGGCGGCCGGTGCGCAGGTGAGCGCACCGGGGTCGTCGTTGGTGGTCATGGCTTCCTTCCTGCCGCTGCACTGACCCTACTATATCGCGTAATAACGCGTTGCAAAGTAGTCTGGTCCGATCGAGGCCCGCTCGACCCCAAGTCCCACCGCGCTGGACGGCGTCGCTATCGCCCGGTTCGAGAATCCGCTCGTGCAGACAGCTACCGAAGTCCTTGTCGTTGGCGCAGGCCCGGTCGGGCTCACCGCGGCCATCGAACTGGCCAGACGGGGCGTGGCCTGCCGGATCGTCGATCGACGGCCGGAGCCGCGCCCGGGCACCAGGGCGTGCACGGTCTGGCAGCGCTCGCTTGAGGTCTTCCGCATGATGGGCCTGCCGGTGGCGGAGTACGAAGCCGAAGGCAGCACCTACGTCTACCGCACGTACCACGTCGCGGGATTCCCCGCCTTCACCCACGACATGAGCGTTTCCGGCACGCCGAGCCCGGCCGCGCTGATCATCGGCCAGGACGCGACCGAACGCATGCTGACCGCTCGACTGGCCGAACTGGGCGTGCCGATCGAACGCGGCCGCACCGCGACCTCGGTGCGCCAGGACGACGACCGGGTGATCACCGAACTCACCCACGCGGACGGGACCACGACCACGATCGAGTCTGCGTGGCTGGTCGCGGCGCAGGGGCCGCACAGCACCGCCCGCGATCAAGCCGGCGTGCCGTGGTCGACGAAGCGTTTCCCGGACACCCAACTGATCCAGGTCGACACGCGCGTGCGCGGCGGCCTGCCCGGCGACCCGGCGCACTGTCACATGTTCCTCGGCCCGAACGGCTCGCTCGGCACCGCGCCGCTGCCCGACGGACGCGTTCGCATCTACGCGGGCGTGCCCGACAACGGCCGGGACGGCGACCCGTCGACCGAGGAACTGACCACCGCGATCCAGGCGCTGACCGGCGCCGACGTGGAGCTGCGCGACGCGAGGTATCAGTGGCGGGTGCGGCTGCACAACAGTATCGCGGGCCGGTTCCGGGCCGGACGCTGCCTGTTCGCCGGCGACACCGCGCACACGGTGATGCCGGTGACCGCCCAGGGCATGAACACCGGGGTGCAGGACGCGTTCAACCTCGGCTGGAAGCTGGCCATGGTGGTGTCCGGCCGGGCAACGCCCGAACTGCTCGACACCTACGAGACCGAACGCCGCCCGGTCGCCGAAGCGCTGCTGGCGCACACCGAACGGGCCTACTGGGGTGGCGCGGGCCCAGCACCGGACTTCGCCTCGATCTACGAGCGGCTGCACCACATCAACGCCAACCACACCGGCATCCCGCTGTCCTATCCGGACAGTCCGAGGGTGCCGGTGTTCACCGGGGACTGGACGTTGCTGGTCTCGCCGGGTGCGCAGGTTCCGGACGTCCCGGACTGGGTCCGAAACATCGTGGTCGATGACGAGAGCGGCTGGTCCCTGGTGCGGCCGGACGGCTACCTGGCCGCACGCAACGGCGGGGTGACCAGCTACCTGGGCTCGATTGCGACCGGCCAGCTCATTCGATAGTATCGCCATATAACGCGTCATAGTCATGTCTGACCTGGGGGTTTCGTGATGCAAGAAGAACGGACCGGCGTGCTCGTCGTCGGGGGCGGGCTGACCGGACTGTCCGCCGCGATGTTCCTGGCCTGGCACGGGGTGCCGTGCGTGCTGGTCGAACGGCACGCCGACCTGCTCATTCACCCCCGCGCCCGCGGCATCACCGCGCGCACCGTGGAGACCTACCGGCCGCTCGGCTTGGAGCCGCGCATCGACGCGTCCAGCGCGCCCAAGGAGAACGCGCTCAGCCTCGGCGCGGCGAACCTGGCCAGCCCGGACTACCAGCCGTTCGGGATGGCAACGCCCGACGCGTTCGCCGCGATCACCCCGGCCTCCTGGCCCACCATCGACCAGGACAAGCTGGAAGTGATCCTGCGCGACCGCGCCCGCGAACTCGGCGCGGACGTGCGGTTCTCGGTGGAGCTGCTGGAATTCGGCGAGGACGCGGACGGCGTGACCGCGCGGATCCGGAACACCGGCACCGGCGCGGAATCCACTGTGCGCTCGGATTACCTGATCGCGGCGGACGGCCACGACAGCGCGATCCGCACCCAGCTCGGCATCGCGACCATGGGTCCTGGCAAGTTCGCCGAGGTCGTCTCGGTGATGTTCGAGGCCGACCTGTCCTCGGCGCTGGGCGGCAGGCCGGTCGGCATCGCCTACCTGGAACAGCCGCGCCCCGGCACGGTGCTGGTGCGCACCGGTGCCGAGCGGTGGTCGCTGACCATTCCGCCGGAGCCCGGCGAGACCTTGGCCGACTACCCCGACGAACGTTGCGTCGAACTGGCCAAAGCCGCGATCGGCCGCGACGACGTGGACATCACGATCCTCGCGCAGGTGCCCAACACCGACATCAAGCAGCTTGCGTTCGTCATCGGCGCTCAGGTCGCGCAGCGCTACCGCGCGGGCCGGGTGTTCATCGCCGGAGATGCCGCGCACATGCTGCCGCCGACGCTGGGACTGGGCGGCAGCACCTGCATCCAGGACGCGCACAACCTCGCCTGGAAGCTGGCGCTGGCCCGTCGCGGCCTGGCCGGTGAGCAGCTGCTGGACAGCTATCAGACCGAGCGGCAGCCGGTCGCGTTGTTCACGATGGGCCAGCTGCTCGCGGTGAACAAGGCCCGCGGCGGCGGCCAGCCACAGGACGAAGGCCCGGATCTGACCGCGCTGGTGTTCGGTTACCGGTATGCGCTGGCTGGCGAGAGCGAACCGGATCCGCTGGCCGTTCCGGCGGCGGAGCTGCACGGTGAGCCGGGTTCGCGGGCGCCGCACGTCGCCTTGCTGCGCGGCGGGGAGGAGGTGTCCACCATCGACTTGTTCAGTCGCGATTTCGTGTTGCTCACCGCCAACGGCGCCTGGGCCGTCACGGAAGGCCTCCCGGTCAAGACGTATCTGGTGGGCAAGGACGTCATCGATCCGGCCGACGCGTTCGGCAAGGCGTACGGCGTCGGTTCGGAGGGTGCGGTGCTGGTCCGGCCGGACGGGTTTGTCGCCTGGCGCACAACGGAATCACCGGCCGATCCGGTCGGCGAGATCCGCGCCGCGCTGGCGGACATCCTGCGCTGAGGCGATCGGTACACGGGCGAGCGGCCTCCTTGGTCGCTCGCCTTTTTCGTGTCCGGGAACGGCTGGTGTCTTGTTCGAAAGCGGCCGGATCGGCTCGCTAACGGGGCCGGGCAAGGTGGTCGTCATGGACGAGCACGTGCCTGTACTGATAGTCGGCGGCGGAATGGTCGGGCTGTCCGCCGCGGTTTTCGCCGCGTCGCAAGGCATCGACTGCCAGCTTGTCGAGCGCCGCTCAACGACCTCATCACAGCCGCGCTCGCGCGGGCTCAACCCGCGCACCATGGAGCTGATGCGCTCGGTCGGCCTGGAAGAAGCGATCCGGCAGGCGCCGTCGGCGCGGGCTTTGCTGGACAACAGCGGCATGATCGCGATGGAGTCCTTGGCCGGACGTGAAGTCGGCGCGTTGCAGGACAACTGGGTGACCGACGTGCACACCGACCTCAGCGCGCTCACCCCGACCAGCTGGTGCCTGTGCCACCAGGCCGACCTGGAACCGCTGCTGCTCGAACGCGCGGGCAAACTCGGCGCGGATCTGCGCTTCGGCCACGAACTGATCCACGTCGAGCAGGACGACGACGGTGTCACCGCGACCATCCGCGCAGCCGACCGGCAGCGCACCGTGCGCGCGGACTACCTGATCGCCGCCGACGGGCCGCACAGCTCGGTGCGGACCGCGCTCGGTATCGACTGGGACAGCAGCGAAGTACACGGCAACTACCTCAACATCCACTTCCGCGCCGATCTGCGCGAAGCGCTCGGCGATCGCCGGTTCGTCATGGCCTACACCTTCCGGCCGTTCCGCAGCGGTTTGATGCCGTTGGACAACGCGCTCGAATGGCTGCTGCACGTGGTGTTCGAACCGGCTGAGACCTTTGATGAGGCCCGCTGCGTCGAACTGGTGCGCGCGGTCGCCGGGATTCCCGAACTGGACGTGGAACTGCTCGGCGCGGCGCCGTGGCAGGCGGTCGGCCGGACCGCGACGAGTTTCCGGCAGGGGCGGATCTTCCTGGCCGGAGACAGCGCGCACACCATGCCGCCCAGCGGCGCGTTCGGCGCCAACACGGGATTGCAGGACGCGTACAACCTGGTCTGGAAGCTCGGCAGCGTGCTGCGCGGCGAGGCCGGTCCCAGCCTGCTCGACACTTACGACGCCGAGCGCCGACCCGTTGCCGAGGCCACCGTCCGCCAGGCGATCCTGCGCTCCAACGATCGTCCGCGCATGACGGGCCAGAACCCCGCTCCCCCGAACCCGGAGATCGTCCCGGACACCGAGATCTGGTTCGGTGACCGCGCGCCGCACCTGCCGTTGTCCCGGTCCGGCACCGAGATCTCCACATTGGACCTGTTCGGTTCCGGGTATGTGCTGCTGGCCGGGCCGGACGGCGAAAAATGGCTCGCCGCCGCGAAAACGGTCACCGCCTACCGGATCGGCGCGCCCGGCCTGATCGACATTTCCGGTCGCTGGCAGGAAGCCTACGAGGTCGGGGCGTCCGGGGCCGTACTGGTCCGGCCGGACGGCGTCATCGCCTGGCGGGCCACCACGCTGCCGCCCGACCCGGAGCTTGCCTTGACCACAGCGCTCGCCCACTGAAAGAAGGGGATTGCCTCATGTCCGGTATCACCGGCTGGGTCGACTTCGATCGAGACCTCCGCAAAGAGCGCGCCACCGTGCTCGCCATGACGGCGACGATGGCGTGCCGTGGCCCCGACGGCGAAGGGCTGTGGGGCAACGAGCGCGCCGTGTTCGGCCACCGCAGGCTCGCCGTGTTCGACCTCGCCGACGGCCGCCAGCCGGTCACCGTCACCGACAACGGCGAACTGATCGCCGTCGGCATGCACAGCGGCTCGATCCTCAACCACGCCGAGCTGCGCAGCGAGCTGACCAGCCGGGGCCACCGGTTCCGTGCGGGCGGCGACACCGAGGTGCTGGTGCACGCCTACCTGGAGTGGGGCCCGGCCTGCGCCGAGCACCTGGACGGCACGTTCGCCGGTGCGGTCTGGGACGCGCGCGAGGAGGAACTGTGGCTGGTGCGCGACCGGCTCGGCGTCGAGCCGCTGTTCTACTTCCCCACCGGCACCGGCCTGATCTTCGGCTCCGAGGCCAAGGCGATCCTGGCCCATCCACTGGTCGATCCGGCCGTGGACGCGGACGGCCTGCGCGAGATCTTCACCTACGCGGGCACCCCGCACATGGCGTTCTTCGCCGGCATGCACCGGCTCCCGGCCGCGCACACGCTGCGGTTCGGCCGCAACGGCCTGGCGACCGCGCGGTACTGGGAGGTCACGGCGGCCGAGCACACCGAGGACCTGCACGCCACCATCGACACCATCCGAGGGCTGCTCGAAGAGAGCGTCGCGCGCAACCTGGTGTCCGATGTGGAGGTTTCGACGCTGCTCTCCGGCGGCCTGGACTCCAGCGGCGTGGCCGCGCTGGCCAACGCGGCGCTGCGCGCGGAGGGCCGCAGCATCAAGACGTTCACCCTGGACTTCGAGAACTACAGCGACTCCTTCCAGCCGACCGCGACCCGGGGCACCGTCGACGTGCCCTACGCCGACGACGTGGTCGCGCACCTGCGCTCCGATCACACCCGGATCGTGGTGGATCCGCGCGAGCTGGCCGATCCGGTGGTGCGCAGCGCGGTGTTGCGGGCCAAGGACTTCCCGACCCCGCTGGGCGACATGAACACCTCGCTCTACCTGCTCGCACGGGGCGTGCGCGAGCACGCGCGGGTGACCATGACCGGTGAGGCGGCGGACTCGCTGTTCCACGGCGTGGTGTGGAACCGGGACCCGGTCGAGTCGAACATGGGCACCTTCCCGTGGGTGGCGCGCGGCGTAGTCCGCGACGACGCGGCCGGTCTCGGTTGCGGCCTGTTCGATCCGGCACTGCTGACGAAGCTGGATCCGCTGGCCTATGCCGCGCAACGCTACCGCGAGTCGGTCGCGCGGGCGCCCCACCTGCCCGAGATGGATGAGCACGAGCGGCACATGCGCGAGCTGAGCTGGGTGCACATCACCAACTTCATGGAGAACCAGAACGCGCACACCGAGCGGCTGTTCAAAGCGGTCGGCGTCGAGGTGCGGATGCCCTACTGCGACCACCGCATGGTGCAGTACGCCTACAACCTGCCCTGGGCCATGCAGAACTTCGACAACCGGGAAAAGGGGCTGCTCCGCGCCGCCCTGCGCGATCTGCTCCCGTCCAGCGTGATCGAGCGCCGCAAGACGCCCTACCCGGTCACCCTGGACAAGGCCTACGAGCAGACCCTGCGCACCGAACTCGCCCGGCTGCTCGACGACCGAGGCGCGCCGGCCCGGGCGCTGCTGGACGTGAAGGCGGCCGGCGCGCTGCTGACCGATCCGGACGGCTGGCGCGGCGGCTGGGCGCAGCGGGCCAACATCGAACTTCCGTTGCAGCTCAACGCCTGGCTGCGTGGCTACGGCGTGCGTCTCGCCCTGTGAGGATTGGAGGAACCATGACCGCTGGCCAGTTGACGGCCGCGAGCCACGCCCTGTTGTCCGCGCGAGGGGCCGAACTGCTCGGGCGGCACGACCCGGAACTCAGCGTGTTGCTGGACCGGGAAGTCCGCTACCAGAACGAAGTTCTGCCGCTGATGGCCTACGCCAGCATCGCCGATCCGGCGGTGCTGTCGGCGGCCGGATCGGCGCTGGGCAACGTGACCGCCGAAGGTTATCCCGGTTCCCGGTATCACACCGGGGCCGCGCAGTTCGACGAGGTCGAGCGGCTGGCCATGGATCGCGCGATCGCCGCGTTCGGCGCGCGCTATGCCAATGTCCAGCCGCATTCCGGTTCGTCGGCGAATCTGACCGTGTTGTTCTCGTTGCTGGTCCCCGGCGACACCATCCTCGGGTTGAACCTGGCCTCGGGCGGGCATCTGACACACGGGTCGTCGGCTTCGGTGACCGGTCGCTACTTCAACGCCGTCCACTACGGACTCGACCAGCACGGCGTCATCGACTACGAGCAGCTGGCGAAACTCGCCGAGCAGCACCGGCCGAAGGTGATCATCGCGGGTGCGAGCGCCTATCCCCGCGCGATCGACTACGTCCGGTTCCGGGAGGTCGCCGATTCGGTCGGCGCGTATCTGCTGGCCGACATCTCGCACATCGCCGGGCTGGTCGCGGCCGGGGTGCATCCGAGCCCGATCGACGTGGCCCACGTGACCACCACCAGCACCTACAAGCAGCTCGGCGGCCCACGCGGCGGCCTGATCCTGCTCGGCAAAGCCTGTGATGAGACCCGTCTGGCCAGTCTCATGCAGCGCGGGGTATTCCCGCGTTTTCAGGGCACGCCGAACGCGTCGGCGATCGCGGCCAAGGCGGCGGCGCTGCGGCTGGTCAACACGCCGGAGTTCACCGAGCACGCGCACCGGATCGTGGCCAACGCGCGCGTGCTGGCCGATGGACTGATCCGGCGCGGTTACCGGGTGCAGAGCGGCGGCACCGACAACCACATGGTGCTGGTGTCCACCTTGGACCGTGGCCTGACCGGCGCGGTCGCCGAGTCGGCGTTGCTGAGCTGTGGCATTCTCAGCAACCGCAACCAGATCGCCGGGGACACCAAGCCGCCGACGGTCGCCAGCGGCGTGCGGCTGGGCACGACCATCCTGACCCAGCGCGGGTTCGGCCCGGCCGAACTCGACCAGTGCGCCGAGCTGTTCACCCAGGTGCTGGGTGCGGTGGTCGCGATGGGCGACACCGATTACACGCTCGACCCCGAACTGGGCACGGTGATCGGCGATCGGGTCGCGGACCTCGCGGGCCGCTTCCCGATCGCCTCGTACCTGGGCTGAAAGGGCGTCCCGGTCGTCACCAGACGACCGGGACCTCCACCAGCCGATTGATCAGGCCGGTGTCCCGCCTGCGCAGTTCGTCGTCGGCGAGCCGCAGGCCAGGGAACCGCTCGACCAGTCCGCGCACCGCGATCTCGATCTCCAGCCGGGCCAGGGAGGCGCCGACGCAGAAGTGCGGGCCGAAGCCGAAGGTCAGGTGCGGGTTGTCGGCGCGGGTCACGTCGAACACGTCCGGTTCCGCAAACACGGTCTCGTCGAAGTTGGCGATCTCCACCGCCGGAATCACGCTGGACCCGCCCGGCACGACGCAGTGGCGCAGCGCGATGTCCTCGGTGGCGTAACGCAGCATGGATACCGACGAGCCGGACTGCTTCCAGCGCAACAGTTCCTCCACCGCGTGACCGATCAGTTCGGGCCGCTCGCGCAGCAGGGCGAACTGCTCGGGGTGGGCGAGCAGCATGGCGATGCCGCCGCCGAGCTGGGTCGCGGTGGTCTCGTAGCCGACCAGCAACAGCAGCCGGACCCACCAGTGCAGTTCCACCGAGGAGAGCCTGCCGTCGTCCGCGTCGTGGATGCCGATCATCGAGCTGATCAGGCCGTCGTCCGGGGTTTCGCGCCGCTGCTCGATCACCTCGGCCAAATAGTCGTCCATTTCGGCCAGTGCGGTGGCCGCGCGCTCGCCGTTGCCCACGCCGGTGGAGAAGAACGCGTCCGTCCATTCGCGCAGCTTTTCTGCTTGCGGGTCCGGCACGCCGAGCAACGCGCAGATCACCCGGATCGGCAGCGGAAACGCCAATGCCTCGGTGATGTCGATGGGGCCGCCGTGCGCGGCCATGGTGTCGAGCAGTTCATCGGCGATGCGCTGCACGCGCGGGCGCAGCCCGGCCACCCGCTCCGGCGTGAACGCCTTCATCACCAGCCTGCGCACCCGGCTGTGCTCGGGCGGGTCCGGGTCGAGCCGGGGATCGGAGAACAGCGGGTGCGAGGTGAAGATCCGGGACGCGCCGGGGCGGTTCAGCTGCCTGCTGGTGCGGCCGTCGGCGAGCAACTTCCGCACGTCGGCATGCCGGGTGACCAGCACGGCGGGTTCGCCGCTGGGCAGTTCGACCGCGACGAGCGGCTCGGTGCCGGTCGGAACAGGCGCGCCGAACGCCGATGGCCGGGCGAACGGGTAGCGCTGGATCTGCTGCGTCATCGGGGTCGAAGTCCTTCCAGGAGGTCAGCCGATCGGGCGGTGCAACGGCGTCAACTGGGACGCGCCGAGGCTGGGGACGCTTTTCGGGTCGCGAGCGATGCGTTCGCCGAGCTGGTCGAGGATGGCGACGAGGGTGCCGAGGTCGGTCTGGCTGATGCCCTGGAACAGCTTCTTGGACCAGCCCTGGTAGCTGTTCTCCAGTTCGGTGCACACCGCCGTGCCTTCCGGCGACAGTTCGACCAGCGTCACCCGCCGGTCGTCCGGGGCGGCTCGCCTGCTGACCCAGCCGTCCGTCTCCAGCCCGTCGACGAGGCCGGTCACCGTGCGCGGCGTGACCGCGAGCGCTTCTGCGAGTTCGCGCATGGGCACCGCACCGGTGCGGCGCAACGTCCAGAGCACCCGGCTGCGCGCCGGGCTGATGCCCTGGGCGCCGGCTTCTTTGTTGACCAGATCGAACAATGCTGCGCTCACGTCGAACAAGCGGCCGAGGGCTTCCTGGGCAGAGATCCGACCCGTCGCCGCCGTCGCTGAGTCTTGCATATTGTGAGCCTTCCTCATTGTCTGGTAGTGTCAGCATCATGCTACTCGGAGCAGAAACCAATTCGCAGCCGGTGGGACAAGTCTCCACTGATCGCTCCGATATCGGTGGGGCGTGGGTGGATCAGCTGGTCAAGCGGTACGGCCAGTCTCCCGACCCGGTCGTCGACAGACTGAGCTTCTCCGTCCGTACCGGAGAGTGCTTTGGACTGCTCGGGCCCAACGGTGCGGGCAAGAGCACCACGATCGGCGTGCTCACCACGCGGGTGCTGCCGACCTCCGGTTCGGTGATCGTCGGCGGGATCGACGTGGTGGCCAATCCGGTGGCCGCCCGTTCCGTTCTCGGCGTTGTCTCCCAGCGCAACAACCTCGACCTGTCCCTGAACATCCGGCAGAACCTCATCTATCACGGCGCCTACCACGGTCTCGGCCCGGCCGAGCGGGTTCGCCGGGCCGACGAGCTACTGGAGCAGTTCGCGCTCGGCGACCGGCCGAGCGCGAAAGCCATGCAGCTCTCCGGTGGCCAGGTGCAGCGGGTGATGATCGCCCGCGCCCTGATGCACCGGCCGCGGGTGCTGTTCCTGGACGAGCCGTCGACGGGCCTGGACCCGGCGGCGCGACTGTTCGTCTGGGACCGGATCCGCGAGCTGCGCGCCGCCGGGATCACCGTCGTGCTCACCACGCACGACATGGACGAGGCCGCCGCGCTGGCCGACCGGGTCGGCATCATCGACCACGGCAAGCTGCTGGCGCTCGACACTCCGGCCAAGCTCATCCAACGACTCCCGCACGACCGCACCGCGGTCACCCTGACCCTGGAACACCCGCAACCCGCCCTGTTCCAACGACTCGGCGCGCACCCCTCGGTGCAGCACATCGACCCGATCGACCCGGTCAACCCGACGATTCTCAAGGTGCGACTGGCGCAGGGCACGGTCGCGCCCATCGCCGCTCTCGCGGACATCGTCGAGGAAGCGGGCAACGAAGTCCGCGGCGTGCAGACCGCCGAAGCATCCCTGGAAGACGTGTTCATCCAGCTCACGGGAAGGTCCCTCCGATGACGGCCGCAGGCATCGCCAAGACACCCCGGCTGATCCTGCCGGTCTCGAACCGGACCAGGTCGGTCCGCGCGTTCTTCGCCATCCTGCGCAGGGACGTCGCGGTGACCCTCAAGGAATTTCCGCTCTTCCTGGCGCAGGTTCTGTTGCAGCCCTTGTTCTTCCTGCTGATCTTCGCCAAGATCCTGACCGGGCTCGGCTACACCAGCCCGAACTACCAAGCCGTGCTGTTCCCCGGTCTGGTCGCGCTGGCCACGACCATCACCGGTATCCAGAGCACCGCGATGGCGCTGGTCTCGGAGTTCAGCTGGTCCAAGGAGATCGAGGACCGCCTGCTCGCGCCGTTGCCGACTTTCGGGGTGTCGTTGGAGAAACTCGCCTTCGGCGCGCTGCGTTCGATGATCGCCTCGGTGATCATGTTCCCGATCGGCATCATCGTGCTCGGCGGCGTGCCGTTTCACGTCGGCACCTTGCCATTGCTGGTCGGCACCGTGATCTTCGGCAGCATCGTCGGCGCGGCCATCGGTCTCACGCTGGGCACGTTCGTTCCGGCGGAGAAGATCAACATGATGTTCGCCCTGGTGTTCACGCCACTGTTGTTCTCGGGTTCGACGCAGTACCCGTGGCTGTCGCTGGGCAACATCCGCTGGTTCCAGGTATTGTCCGCGATGAACCCGATCACCTATGTGAGCGAAGGAATGCGCGGCGCGCTCAGCCCGGATATCCCGCACATTCCCGGTCTGGTCGACTTCGCTGCCCTGGTCGCGCTCACGCTGTTGTTCTCGGCCATCGGCATGGTCGGCTTCCGCCGCCGTGCGCTGAGTTGAATTCACCACGTCCGGGAGGTGCGCGGGGCTGGACGGGTAGCGCGAGATCTGGGGTTTGCGCTGCCGTCCGGCTCCGTCCCGGGCGAATCTTGCAGGTACCACTGGGGAGGTATTCGGCATGCGTATCGGAATTCTCGGCCCGTTCGAAGTTGTCCAAGATGGAGCGGTGACGACGCCGTCGGCTCCGAAACTCAGAACTGTGCTCGCGCTGCTCGCGGTCAACGCCAACAGCACGGTGCCCACCCAGCAGCTCATCGACGAGCTGTGGGGCAGCAGGCCGCCGGAGAGCGCGACAACGACCTTGCAGACCTACATCTACCAACTCCGCAAGCAGCACGGTCTGTACAGCGAAGCCGGGAAAGTGCCCGCGCTGTGCACGGCGGCCAACGGATATCAGCTGGCGCTACCCGCCGACGCGCTCGACTCGGCCCAGTTCACCCAGCTCGTCGAACGCGGGCGCGGCCTGGTCCAGGCCGGTGAGCAAGCCGCCGCATCGGCGGTGTTACGCGACGCCCTCGCACTGTGGCGGGGAACCGCGCTGGAAGACGCCGGATCCGGTGCGGCGTTGCAGGCGGCCGGGGTGTGGCTGGCCGAGATGCGCAAGAGCGTCACCGAGCTGCGCGTCGATCTCGACCTGCAACTGGGGCGGCACTACGAGCTGGTCGGCGAGCTGACCTCGCTGGTCGCGCACGACCCGACCTACGAAGGTTTCCAGGCCAGCCTGATGCTGGCGCTCTACCGCTGCGGCCGGCGCTCGGACGCGCTGCAGGTCTACCACCGCGCGCGGCAGGCGCTGGCCAGCGAGCTGGGGCTCTCGCCGTCGCGCCGGTTGCAGGAGTTGCACGGCGCGGTGCTGGCCGCCGACCCGGCGCTGGATCTGTCCACACCGGAGCAGGAGACCGTGGTCCGCGCGCACGGCAGCGCGGCGCCCAACCTGCTGCCGCCCAGCAGCGGCGAACTCGTCGAACGGGCCGACGCGCTGGTCAGCGCCGAACAGTCGGTGCTGGCCGCGCCGAGCGCGCCGCGACCGGTGCTGGTCGTGGTCGGCGCGCCCGGCTCGGGCAAGTCGGCCTTCGGCGTCGAGGTGGCCCGGCAGCTGACCGAGGCCTATCCGGACGGACAGTTCTACGCCAAGCTGATCCAACCGGACAACGCACCGGTCACCCCGGCCGACGTGCTCGGCGGGTTCCTCCGTGAGATCGGGGTCACCGAATCGCGGATACCGGACTCACCTGCCGATCGGCATCGGATGTTCCGCGAGTGGGCATCGGGCCGCCGCATCCTGTTCGTGCTGGACGACGTGTCCACAATGGATCAGGTGCGGGCCGTCGTGCCGGACGGCGGCAGCCACCTGGTGATCGCGGTGAGCCGCAGGCGGCTCAGCGACCCGTCGATCGTCGCCACTGTGGCACTCTCGCCGTTGAGCACGGACGGCGCGCTGCGCATGATCGGCGACGCGGTCGGCCGGGCGAAGCTGGACGCGAACCGGGACAGCCTGCGGCGGCTGGTCGAGCTGTGTGACGGGCTGCCGCTGGCGATCCGCCAGGCGATCGCGCTGTTGCAGTTGCGCCCGCACTGGTCGGTGCGACGGCTGGTGCGGCACCTCAAGTCCGGGCTGACCGTGGCCCACCAGTCGGCCGACATCGCCGGGCTGCTGGACAGCGTGCGGCGCACGCACCGGCTGATGCGGCGGGAGGCGCGGGAAGCGTTCCAGCGACTGGTGCAGGCACCACAACCGCTGTCGGTTCCCGGCGCGGCCGCGCTGATGCACGTCGCCGACGGCACCGCGGAACTGCTGCTGGAGGAGCTGGTCGAGTTCCAGCTGGCCGAGGTGGACGAGCCGGGGCTGGTGGACACCGACGACTTCCACTACCGGTTCCGCCGGGCGCTCTCCGATGTCGCGGTGGACCTGGCGCGCGATGGGGCCGCGCCGCGGCCGCGCACCGAACTCGACCGGATCGGTTACGTCGACCTCGGGCTGCAACCGGCCTGACCAAACCCAGAGCTGTCCCGGTCCGCGGGCCTGACCGGGACAGCTCGGCGGGGCGACGCCGACACCGCGACGCTCCGTTGCCAGGGAGCCCAGGAGCGAGACTCCCCCAGCTCCTCCTGGGCTCCCGACTCAGCTCGTGACGGGTTCGGCCCAGTCCACCCGGTAACCGTGAATCCAGGCAAGGGAATGCTCGCCACCCTGACTGTGGCCCCGCAGGATGGCGGGCAGCTTGCGGTCCCGGATGACCCGCGCCAGCGGGTTGACCGCCTTGAACTTGCTGGACCGCGACCCCTGCGCCACCACCCGCTCGGCCCGGGCCTTGCGCAGCTCCTGGAAGGCCGCGAACGCGTTGCCTGGAAGGTCACGGACGCACTTGGCCAGCAGCACCGCGTCCTCCATGGCCATCGACGCGCCCTGGCCGGCCGCGGGCGATGCGGCGTGCGCGGCGTCGCCGACGATCACCACGCGCTCGGTGTGCCAGCGCGGCACAGCAGCAAGTTCGTAGGAGTTGCTGGCCACGATCGGGCCCTCGGTGCCGCGAATGATGTCGGCGGCCGGGCCGCGATCGGCAGCGAAAAGCTTGATCAAACGTTTGCGCCATACCTCGGTTGTGGTGGTCGCCAGCTCTTGTCTGGACAGCTCGGTCGCACTGGACGGGTTGGCGAACCACCAGATGTGCCGCTCCGGGCTCACCGTGAAGCCGAAGAACGCGCGCTTGCCGAAGGTCATCTGGTAGGTGCCGGGCGCGAGCGCCAGCGTCGAGCCGGTGTTGAAGCCGCCGACGTTGAGCAGGCCGGTGTAGCGGGCCGGCGGGGCGGCCGGGTCGATGGCTTCGCGGACGGTGGAGTGCACGCCGTCGCAGCCGACCAGGAAGTCGCCGTGCGCCTGACTGCCGTCGTCGAACCGGGCCGTCACGCCGTCCTGCGTTTCGGTCAGGCCGATGAAGCGCTTGCCGTAGTGGAAGCGGATGCCCCGGCGCGCGGCCTCGTCGTGCAGGGCGGCCTGGAGGTCGGTGCGCTTGATCGTGTGGGTGACCGTGCCGTCCGGCAGTTCGGCGCCCACGTTGACCTCGGCCATGGCCTTGCCGTTGCCCAGAAAGAACACGATGCTCCTGGTCGGGAACCCGGCCGCGCACACCGGCTCGTGCGCGTCGATGGCGCGCAGCGCGCTGAGGCCGTTGACCGCGACGGTCAGATAGGTGCTCAGGTCGACGGGCGGCGTGCGGTGGGCTTCGTACACCTCGGCCTCGATCCCCGCTTTGGCCAGTGCCATCGCCGTGGCCGGGCCTGCGACCCCACCACCGATGATCAGGGCCTTGGGCATGTGCTCCTCCTCAAATCGGGCTGGGTGCTCGCCACCATGGTTTTCCGTTGCGGTCCAAGCGCCTTCGAAGATGCTTGGGGTGACCGGCCAGCGCAGGCCGACCAGCGCTTGAGCCCGTTGCGCCACGCTGTCGCCGTGATCACGGTGACTGGGGCACGTGGCAACGTCGGCCGTCGGCTGATGCGCAGGTTGCCTGGGGCGCGCGCGGTGAGCCGGCCGTCCGCCGATCTGACCAAACCGGACACGTTGCCCGACGCCTTCGACGGTGCGGACGCGGTGTTCCTGATCGTGGTCCCGGGCGAACCGGTGGCCGAGGTGCTGGACGTGGCCAAGCGCAACGGTGTGCGGCGCGTCGTGCTGCTGTCCTCGGGCGCGGTCGGAAACGGCGACGATCCCGTCGCGCGGCTGCACGCCGACGCCGAGCAGGCCGTGCTGGGCTCCGGTCTGGCGTGGACGATCCTGCGGCCGAGGTGGTTCGCGTCCAACGCGCTTTGGTGGGCCCCGACCGGTGTGGTGCGCTCGGCGTATCCGGACGCGGTCACCGCGCCCACGCACGAGCAGGACATCGCCGACGTGGCCGCGCTCGCGCTGACCACGCGCGACCTGGACGGCGGCACCCACCTGCTGACCGGACCGCAGATCCTCAGTCAGGCCGAGCAGGTGGCGACCATCGGCGGACGCATCGAGCGGATCACACCGGAGCAGGCGCGCACCGAGATGCTGCGATACCTGCCCGCCGAGATCGCCGACACCATGCTGGCCCAGCAGGCCAGCCTGACCGCCGCGGACATCGAATTGTCCACTGTGGAGCGAATCACCGGACGTGCGGCGCGAACCTTCGCCGACTGGGCCGAGGAGAACCGGTCCGCCTTTGGTAACGAACAGTAGGAGAAACAGATGGTCCCAACATCACGGGTGGCCTCGCTGGCCTGCGCGACGGCGCTGCTGCTGGCCGGCGGTTCGACGTTAGCCCAGGCCTGCGCGGCCAACCTCGTCGCCAATGGCGAGTTCCGCGACGGCACCACCGGCTGGGAGTGGACGACCAACATCGACCCCACCGCGACCGATGGACAGTTGTGCGCGCAGGTCACCGCCGGCACCCCGATTTTCTACGACATCGACGTGAACCAGGTGGACATCCCGCTGACCCAGGGCGGCCATTACCGGTTCTCCTTCGACGCCTCGGCAACACCCGGCGAGCAGTTCGTGGCCAAGATCATGGTGGTGACGCCGCAACCGCCGTACCCGAACGAACTCGTCGAGCAGCCGACCGCCAGCAGCCAACTCCAGCGCTTCAGCTACGAGTTCACCGCCGACACCAGCACGACCGACGCCGCGGTGTCCTTCCAACTCGGCGGCGACGCCGACACCTGGCAGTTCTGCCTCACGCACGTCTCGCTGGTCAAAGCCTGAACGCGGCAAGGCCTCCGGTCGCCGACCGGAGGCCCTTCGCGTCAGACCAGGTCGCCGATGGAGCGCGGCACCCACGGCGGAATGCCGCCCTCGGCGTTGGTGCCACGTTCGATGAACGCGAGGTTGTGGTAGACGTGCAGGCCGGTCACCTCGACGTCGGCGCCCGCGCCGTCCTTCGGGCTCTCCTCGTAGTGCAACCCGTCCACAAGGGACTTGACCAGGCCCAGCGAGGTCTGCGCACCGGACTCGGTCGTGTCCGTGCCACCGAAGCCGGGCGCGAACGCGGTCCAGAGGTCCTCGATCACGTACAGGCCGCCGGGCCGGACATGCCGGAACAGCTCGCGGAACGAGGTCCTGATGTGCTCGTTCACGTGGCTGCCGTCGTCGATGATGATGTCGAACGGCCCGTACTCGGCGGCGATGCGTTGCAGGCATTCCGGGTCGTTCTGGTCGCCGATGATGGTCTGGATCCGGCATTCGTCGGCATGGGACTTGTCGAAGATGTCCATGCCGTACACGACGCCGCGCGGGAAGTAGCGCTTCCACATGGTGAGCGAGCCGCCGCCCGGCCGGAACCCGTAACCGCCGATGCCGATTTCCAGCACCCGCACGGCTTCCTGGCGCAGTCCGGCGAAGTGCCGGTCGTAGTGCGGGCCGAAGCGGTGCAGCACGCCCCACTTGTCCGACTCGTGGTCGAGCGCGAGCGCGCCGAGATCCGGCCGCGCGGCTGAGGTCGCGGCCAGCAGTTGGTCGCAGGCGCGGGACGCCGAGTCGAGCAGCGCCCAGTCCGGCATGCCGGTCTTCGGGTCGGCGTCGCGCACCGGTGCGAGCAGCGTGGTGCTGCCGACCGTGGCGTGCCGGTCGGCGCGCGGGCCGTAGAGCTGCGCGGCCAGGTCGACCAGGTCGAACTCGGCCCGCATGACCGTCGGCGCGGCATCCGGGGTGGCGACGGTGGTGCGCTCCCCCGCGCTGAACTTCAGCAGCGTGGTGTTGCCACCGATGACCAGCTCGATCAGCACGTCGGACATGCTGCGGCCCAGGCCGCACCGGAACGCCACCTCGTCGGCGAGGATGCTCGCGGTCCGGTCGACGCCGATTTCGGTGATGGCCTCGCGCAACGCCCGGCCACCCGCGCCGGCTCCGGCGATGATGCGCTCGGCATCTGTGGTGTCAGACAAATCCGCCATGTCAGCTCTTTTCGTTGGTCGACTCGGTCATCTCGGCGAGCGGCCCGGTCAGGCGCGGTACCGACGACGGGGAGCCCTGCTCCGCGTTGCGGCCCTTCTCGACGACGACGAGGTTGTGGTGGAAGTGCACGGCGGTGACCATCTCCTCCAGCCCGTGCCAGCCGGATTCCCCGGTGGTCAGCTCGCGGTGGTTGATCGCGTCGGTGAGGCTCTTGAGGAAGCCCATCGAGGTCGACGCGCCGGCGCGGTCCTCGCTGCTGCCGCCCCAGCCGGGCCAGTACGAGGTCTGCACGTCCTCGACCACGTACAGGCCGCCCTCGCGCAGCAACGGGAACAACGTGGTGAACGAGGTGATCACGTCGGCGCTGATATGGCTGCCGTCGTCGATGACGATGTCGAACGGGCCGTACGTGGCCGACGTCGCCCGCAGGAACTCGATGTCGTTCTGGCTGCCCTGCAACGCCCGCATCCGCGACTCGCCGATGCCCGGCTTGGCGAAGATGTCGATGCCGTAGACGTTGCCGCGCCGGAAGTAGTGCTTCCACATGCGCAGCGACTCGCCGCCGGTGTCCGGCCCCTGATAACCGCCGATGCCGATCTCCAGCACGGTGACCTTGCGGTCGCGGAACTTGGCGAAGTAGCGCTCGTAGTGCGGCGTGTACCAGTGGCCGCCCCACTTGTCCGAGCCGAACCGCACGGCAAGGTCGGTGAGGTCGTGGTGGTTGCCCGCGCACGCGGAGATCACCTGGTGCGCGGCGGTGGTCGCGTTGCGGCGGCGAGCGTGCCATTCCCAGTCCTGCCAGGAGGCCGGGCCGGGCTCGTCCTTCATCAGCACCGCGCGGGTGGCGTTGTCGCGGTCGGTCTCCGGGCCGAACAGGGTGTGCAGCAGCTCGGCGAGATCCTGGCGGATCACCACCCACGGCTGGGCCAGGCTGCCGTTGCTGATCTCGGCCTTCTCCCCCGCACCGAGGTGGTAGATGAACTGCTTGCCGTCGAAGGCGAGTTCGAACTGGACGGCTTCGGCGAGCCCGTCGCCGGTGCCGCTCATGGCGAGCCGGGAGACCACCTCGGCCAGCGCGGCCTCGGCGAGTTCGGCCGGGTCGAGTCCGGCGATCCGGGTGTCGACCTCGCCCCGGGTGCAGTCGGTGAGCGCGATCAGGTCGGGCATGGCCCGGTACCTCCTGTTGGGCAGACGATTAGCGGACGAGCTTTTCCAGCATGGGCACCACATGCGGCAGCGGCAGCGCGGTTTTCTCCCAGTCCGCGCGCAGTTGCTCGGCCGCGGTGAGGTAGGACGGATCGTCGAGCACGGCGCGCAAGCCGTCGCGGATGCGGTCGAGGTCGGCCTGTTCGGCCGGGGTCACGAGTGACGTGCCCGCGCCGCTGGCGACGAGTCCGGCGGCGAAGTCGAACTGGTCGAACCATTGCGGCAGCACGAGTTGCGGTATGCCCATGGTGACCGCGGTGAGACCGGTGCCCGATCCGCCCGCGTCGACGATGGCCGAGCAGGTGTCCAGGAACAGGCTCAACGGCAACGATTCCACGACCCGGAACCGATCCGGGATCTCGCCGAGCTTGCTCCGGTAGTTCGCGGTGACGGCCAGGACGACGTCGAGGTCGTCGGCGTCGGCAAGGGCGTCGATCACCGCGCGCAGCGACTTGACCCCGGCGACCTCCAGCACGGTCGAGCCCATGCACACGCACACCCGGCGCCGCCCGGTCGGTTCGCGCACCCAGTCCGGGACCGAGCCGGTCCCGTTGAACGGCACGTAGGCGATGTGTTCGCCGCGTGGTGCGTCGGCCACCTGCAACGCGGGCGGGCACGGGTCCAGGATGAGTTGCGGCGCGGGCAGTTCGGTGAGGCCGTAACTGGTGTAGAGCGGCGCGAGGTCCCGCTGCACCGCCTCCTCGAACGGTCCGGCGGTCGGGTCGACACCCCAGCGGTGCGCGACCGAGGGAAGGTCCAGGACACCGCCGAGCAGGCGGCCGATCAGCGCGGTCGGGTCGTGCAGCAGCAGGTCGGGCTGCCAGCTCCGGGCGAACGCGAGATAGTCGGCGAAGCGCTCGTTGGCGTAGGTGACCTGGGGCGCGGCCGCTGTCGTCCAGAGATAGCGGCCCATCTCGGTGTCGCGCTCGCCGAACTGCGGGACCGGGAACCAGTCGGCCGAGGTGTCCGAGCTGATCTGGTTCATCACCGCTTCGGCCGCGCCGATCTCCACCGAGGGCAAACCCGCGCCGTGCACGGCCGATGCCAGGTCGGGCGAGCAGGCGACGAGCACGTCGTGTCCGGCCAGCCGCAACGCCCAGCAGGTCGGGAACATCGCGGAGAGATGCGTCGCCCCGAGGGGAGCGATCGCGAGGACCTTCATTCCGACCTCCTGGGCCAGCGGCGCGCTTGTCCAGCCGATCGTCACAACCTGCGTTCGACGATCACTCTCGCTGCGACCCAGCCGCTCTGGACGCCGGCTCGAACGGCGGCAACCAGGCTGGTGCCATGGCAGAGACAACGAAGTGGCAGTCGCGCGAGGTCGGCAAGTTCTACGACGACGGTGGCGTGGCCTGGTTCCAGGCAATCATGGGCGACAACAGCCACGTCGGGCTCTGGACCGGTCCGGACGACACCAGCTCGCTGCGCGAGGCGTCGAACCGGCTCACCGACCTGCTGATCGACAAGCTGAACGTGGGCAAGGGCGAGCGCGTGCTCGACCTGGGTTGCGGCGTCGGCGGACCGGCCGCGCGACTGGCCGCGCGCACCGGCGCGGAGATCGTCGGGGTGGCGATCAGCGCAGCGCAGGTGGAGATGGCGAACAAGCTGGCCGAGGCCGAAGGTTTGGCCGGGCAGGCGCGGTTCGAGCTGGCCGACGCGATGGGCCTGCCGTTCCCCGACAACTCCTTCGATCACGTGCTCATGTTCGAGTCGATCATGCACATGCCGAGCCGTTTGACCGCGCTCGCGGAAGCCGCCCGCGTGATTCGCCCCGGTGGACGGGTCGTGCTGACCGACCTCTACGAGCGCACCGAGGTCACCCCGGACCGCGCGAGCGTCGTGGCCAAGTGCCTGGACGGCATGTTCAGTACGGCTGCCGGGGTTCAGGACTATCCGCGCCTGCTCACCGATGCCGGGCTGCGCTGGGTCGAACTCGCCGACATCACCGACCAGTCCTGGACGCGCACGCACCAGGAGATGGCCAAGGAAGTACAGCGGATGCGGCCGGAGCTGGATTCCAGCCTGGGCGGCGAATTCCTGGGCAAGTCCGACGAGCTGATGTCGACCATGTGGGACATCGCCGAGATCGGCTATCTGGTCGCCACCGCGCAACTCTGACCTTCTGGCACCACGAGTGGCGCCTCCGGATCACCGGAGGCGCCACTTTCTTTTCAGCGCAACGCGGCGAGGCGTTCGGCGATCACGGCTGGGCTGGGCAGAGCCGCCATTTCCTCGCTGATCTCGGCGTTCTTGCGGCGCAGCTTGTCGTCCGAAATCAAGGTCCGCAGCAGCGCCACGTCGACGTCTTCGTCGGCGGAGGTCAGGCCCGCGCCTGCTTCGGCGAGCGCGGTGGCGTTGTAGAAGTGGTCGTTGCCCTGCGGCAGGATCAGCTGCGGCACGCCCGCGCGCAGCGCGACCAGCACCGAACCGCCGCCGCCGTGGTGGATCTGCGCGACCGACGTGCGCAGCAGCACGTTGAGCGGGATCCAGCCGCAGGCCCGCACGTTGTCCGGCAACGTGCCCAACGGGGCCGGGTCGGCATCGCCGAGGGCGAGCACGAACTCGGCGTCGAGATCGGCGGCCGCGTCGATGACCCGGCGCAGCGGCGTGACGCCGGTGAACGACGGGTTGGTGGTGCCGAGCGTGACCGCGACGCGGGGTCGCTCCGGCGCGACCGCGAGCCAGTCCGGCAGCTCGATTCCGCCGCAGTACGGCACGAACCCCAGGCCCCACCAGTTCGGCACGTCCGCGCCGAAGCCGATCCGCAGGCTCGGCGGTGCCGGGTCGATCACCGCGCCGATCTCCGGCGCGGCCGTGACCCCGTGCCGCGCGTAGGTTGCCGCCATCTGGTCGGCGATCGCGTGGACGGTGCGGATCGGTGTGGCCAGGCCGAAACCGTGGATCACCGCAGGCACACCGAGTTTCGCCGCGACGAGCGGGCCGACGCCCTGTTCGAGAGTGTGGATCACGAGGTCGGGACACCAGCGTTGGGCGAGCGCCATGGTGCCGTCGGCCATGGCGTCGCAGATCTCGCCGAAGATCGGGATCAGCGGACCGTGGTCGGGCACGGGCTGCTGTTGTTGGCGTTGCACGTATTCGCCGACGGCGGGCAGGTGCCGGTAGAAGATCTGGCCCATGTCCAGATCGGGCGCGACATCTACAGTGGACAGTCCGGCGCCGGTCACCGAGCCGGAGGTCGCCGAGGTGGCGAACAGGACGTCGTGGCCGGCGGCCTGCAACGCCCACGCCGTCGACACCAGCGGGAGCACGTGTCCGGGACCGGGCGTAGTGCAGAACAGCACACGCATTCGGGGTTCCTCTCTACTGGAACAGGTCGGCGTGGTCGGCGACCCACTGACGGAAGGTGGTGGGCGGAGTATGGGTCAGTTCGGCAACCGTGGGCAGCGGCCGGGACCAGGGCCCTTCGCGCCGCGACTGTTTGAGCAGCGTGTCCACGATCGCGGCGGGCAGGTAGTGGCTCATGCCCGCGCGGGCCTCGTCCTCGCCGAGTTCCTCGAACGCGACCTGCTTACCGATCACGTCGCCGACGATGCGCACCTGCTCCTCGGGAAGCAGCGCGTCGGGCCCGGTGAGCCGGTAGGTCTTGCCTTCGTGGCCGGTTCCGGTCAGCACGCAAGCCGCCACCAAAGCGACATCGGCCGGGTCGATCGGCGCGGTGCGGACCGACGCGAACGGTTCGCGGATCGGCTCGCCCGCGCGGATCGCGTCGGCCCAGCGCATCGTGTCGGTGGCGAACGCGCCGGGGCGCAGGACGGTCCAGCTGCCGCCGAAGTCGTGCACGGCGCACTCGGCTTCGGCGTTCATGGTGACGATCGGGTCGTCGCCGCCCGCCTCGACGCCGAGCGAGGTCATCAGCACGATATGCCGCACCCCGGCCTTGCTCGCTGCTGTCGCCATGGCGGCAGCGTGATCGGCGAGGGCGAAGCCGCCGGACATCAGGAACACACTGTCCACATCGTCCAGTGCGTCGAGCAGATCGTCCGGCCGAGCCAGATCCCCTTGCGCCACTTCGACGCCATCGGGGAAGCTTGCCCGTTTCCGGGTCAGCGCGCGAACATCGGCGCCGGCGTCGGCGAGCAGGCGGACCAGCGGGGCGCCGACATTGCCCCGCGCGCCGGTCACCAGGATCATCCGAGCCGCCGGACCGGCAGTTCGACCGGGCCGCGCACCAGCATGCCCGGCTTCCACTGGACCTGCTCGAAGTCGATGGCCAGTTCCAGCCGGGGGAACCGGGTGAGCGCGGCCAGCGCGACCTGGAGTTCGACCCGGGCCAGTGGCGCGCCGAGGCAGTGGTGGATACCGAAGCCGAAGGCGAGGTGCTGGTTGCGTGGCCTCGCCAGCTCGACATCGGCTGGGCAGCCGAACACGCGTCCGTCCCGGTTGGCGGCCACGATGTCCGGCAGCACCGCGTCGCCCTTGTGCACCGTCACCCCGCCGAGTTCGACGTCCTCGGTGGCGAAGCGCGGGAACGCGCCGGAGGTCTGCAACGGCACGAACCGCAGCAGCTCCTCGACCGCGCTGTCCACAAGTTCCGGCTGCCTGACCAGCTCGTCCCACTTGCCCGGGGTGGTCAGCAGGACGTAGACGGTGTTGGCGAGCTGGGAGGCGGTCGTCTCGTAACCGGCGACCAGCAGGCCGGCGCCGAGCCAGACCAGGTCTTCGTGGGTGATGGCGGATTCCGGGTCGGCCGACCAGGCCTGGGTCACGGTGCTGATCAGGTCGGTGCCAGGTTCGGCGATCCGCTGGTCGACCAGGTCCTTGAGGTAGTTGTACATCCGGCCGACCCGGCTGACGATCTCGTCCTTGTCCAGCGCGGTCGTGGTCAGGAACGCCTCGGCCCACTCGAAGACGAAGCCGCGGTCGTCGACCGGCACGCCGATCAGCTCGCAGATCATGGTGATCGACAGCGGCATGGCCAGCTCGTTCACCACGTCGAAGGTGTCGCCGCAGTTGGTCAGCAGATCGTCGACGAGTTCGGCGGCGCGGGCCCGCAGCGGCTCGATCCGGCGGGCGCTGAACGCACCGGAGACCATCCGGCGCAGTTTTGTGTGGTCGGGCGGGTCCATGGCGAGGATGCCGAGGCCCGAGCGTTCCGGGCCGATCCTGGGTTCGTCGTGATGCCAGGATTCGGCTCGGCTGAACCTCGGGTCGCCGAGCACCGTGCGCACGTGGTCGTAGCTGGTCGCCAGCCAGGTCGGGTCGCCGTAGGCCAACGTCGCGCGGGCGAGGGTGCCTGCGGCCCGGAGTTGTTCGTAGGCGGGATCCATGCCCAGTCCGACGTGGTCGTCGAGCGGATAACCCAGCATGTCTTCCGTCGCATCCATCGCGTTCCTCAGCTGTCGGAATGGACAAATCGCACGGCTCACGTTGCCGGGTGCCACTAGAGATCGGTTGGGGTCCGCGTCGGCCCGGGCTGGCTTGCTACGCGATGCTATAACGCGTAATATCGCGTTATGATCAACAGCAGCCCGCTCTACACGTTGAACGGCATTGTCGAGGCGCCCGATCCAGAAGTGGCCAAGCTGCTGCTCACCGTGCACGAGGGGCCGATCGACCAGGACAACGCGTTCACCCTCTACCAGCCGGACGGCCCGAAACTCGCGTTGCGCGGCGGCCCGGACACGTTCACCGGCGGCATCGCCGACGACCCGAACGGCCTGCACGTCGAGGTGGACCGGGCGCGGCGGATGGTCGCGGTGCAGGGTCAGTGGTGGTTCCGGGGCGAATGCCGGGTCGAGCCGCATCCGCGCGGCGCGCGACTGGTGCAGCAGGTGCTGAACGTGGCGCAGAGCAAGCGCTGGATGGTCCCGTTGATCTGGTTGCAGACCGGTGCGCAGCACAAGGCAGGCGCGGAGAAGCTGCTCGAACGGGTCGGTGAGCGGCTCGGCTGCCGCGCCTACGTCGAGTGATGACGCGTTATGATGCCCGCGTGACCGGGCCGGAGCAGATCAGGTGAGCGCGACCAACGGCGTCTTCACCCGCGGCCGCATGCGGCTGTACCTGCTCAAGCTGCTCGACGAGCGCCCCCGCCACGGCTACGAGATCCTGCAACTGCTGGAGGAGCGGCTCGGCGGCACCTACGCCCCCTCCCCCGGCAGCGTCTACCCGCGCCTGCGCCGCCTTGAGGCCGACGGACTGGTCGATCACGACGAGCAGGGCGGCCGCAAGGTGTACCGGCTGACCGACAAGGGTCGCCAGGAAGTGGCCGCGCGCGCCGAGGAAATGGCCGAGCTGGAGTCCGACATCCGCTCGGTTTCCGATCTGGCCGACGACGTCGCCGAGGACGTGCGCAGCGCGGTCCGCGACATCGGCGGCGAGATCAGCTCGTCGGCTGGTGAACCGCAACGCAGGCAACGGTGGCGGCGCGGCAAGCCCGGCCAGCAGTCCTGGCCGGAGTCCATCGAGTTCAGCCCGTCCGGCGGCATGATCGACGCGCAGTTGCACGTGCTGGTCGCGCAGGTCCGCGAGCTGGCCGCCAAGAACCCGCCGACCTCGGCGCAGATCGGCCAGTGCGCGGCGATCCTGGACGAGGCGTACCGGCGGATCGCCGAAGCGCTCACGGAGCCCGAATGAGGAGATCACGGTGCGCGAGTGGACGCTGACGTCACCGGAGAAGATCGATCTCGGTGCTGATGTGCGGACGCTGTTCGCGATGGTGATGCGCGGCAGCATCCGTGTGCTGGGCACCGATTCGCCGAACGCGTCGCTGGAAGTCTCCGAGATCGACGCCTGCCCGCTGACCGTGCGACTCGACGATGACGGCGCCCTGCGGGTCACCAACGGCCAGCTGAACGCCAAGCGCATCGCGGCCAGCGCCTTCAGCCGCACCAAGGGATACCGCGCCGTCGTGTCGATCGCGGTGCCGCGCGACTGCGCCGCCGAGTTGTACAGCGCGGTCGCCACCAGCGTGATCGTCGCCGGTGTGCGCGGGCGCGTGCGGGCCAACGTCGGCGCGGGCGAGCTGGTGCTGGGCCAGTTGAGCGGCCCGGTCGAGGCGGACAACTCCAGCGGCTCGGTGTCCGCGATGGAGGTCAGCGGCCCGCTCACGCTCAAGACGGTCTCGGGCGAGGTGACGATCGCGGGCGCGCGGGGTTCAGTGCGGGCGGAAACGGTCAGCGGACCGTTGACCCTCTACGCGACGCCCGGTGTCGGCACCCACCTGCAACTGGCCACCGCGACCGGCGCGATCCGGGTCGGCCTGCCGAACCTGCGCGACTGCACCGTCGAACTCGCCTCCGAGCACGGCGCGATCACCAGCCAGTTCGCGGAGATCGCGGTCGGCGATCGTGGTGAGATCAAGGAATCGCTGGGCCTGGCGTTGTGGCAGCTGTGGGCACGCACGTCGGCGGGCGACATCACGCTGGTCAAGCACGTACCGGCCGACCGCTAGCGTTCGTCCAGGAAGGACGTGTCGTGCCTTGCCGCGCGAAAGACCGGATCGGTGACGACCTCGCGCAGCAGTTCGCGGGTGGTTCGCACGCCGCGCCCGCGCACCTGCAGTTCGCCTAACGCGCGGTCGATGCGGGCTAGCGCTTGGGCCCGATCCGGCGCCCAGGCCACGACTTTGGCCAGCAGCGAGTCGTAGTCCGACGGGATCCGCCACCCCGCTCGCGCGTAGGTGTCCACCCGGATGAACGGGCCGCCCGGCAGCACGAACTCGTCGAGCAGACCCGGGCAGGGCGCGAAGTCGCGGTCCGGGTCCTCGGCGTTGATCCGGCATTCGATGGCGACGCCGTTGGGCGCCGGCCTGCCGATCGACAGCGGCAGCCCGGCGGCGACGCGGATCTGCTCGCGGATCAGGTCGATGCCGGTCACGGCCTCGGTCACCGGGTGCTCGACCTGGATGCGGCAGTTGATCTCCATGAAGGTGAACTCGTTGCCGTGCACCAGGAACTCGAACGTGCCCGCCCCGGTGTAGCCGACCGCGCGAGCGCCGTTGACCGCCGCGCGCGCCATTTCGTCGGCGAGGCCGTCGGGCAGGTTCGGGGCGGGACTCTCCTCGACCAGTTTCTGATGCCTGCGCTGCACCGAGCAGTCGCGGTTGCCCAGGTCGAGCACGGTGCCGTGGTTGTCGGCCAGGATCTGCACCTCGACGTGTCGCGCGTTGTCGACGAACCGTTCCAGGTAGACGCTGCTGTCCTGGAACACCGCCTGCGCGGCCGCCCTGGTCGAGCGGTAGGTGGCGAGCAGATCGCGCCGATCGCGCACCACCGACATGCCGCGCCCGCCGCCACCGGCGGCCGCCTTGATGATCAGCGGGTAGCCGATCCGGTCGGCGAGGTCGGTCACCTCGGCCGCGCTCTCCACCGCGCCCGCGCTGCCGGGCAGGACCGGCAGACCGGCCGCGGCCATCAGCTCGCGGGCCCGGGCCTTGTCGCCGAGCATGGCCAGGACTTCCGGGCGCGGGCCGATGAAGACCAGGCCGTTCTCGGCGCAGATCTCGGCGAAGTCCGGGTCCTCGGACAGGAACCCGTAACCGGGATGGACGGCTTGCACGCCGGTGCGCAGCGCGGCCTCGACCACGGCGGCCGACGACAGGTAGCTGCGGCGCGCAGCGGCCGGGCCGATCTGGATCACGTCGTCGGCCGCGGTGAGTACCGACGAGTCGCGGTCCGCCGTGGAGTGCACGGCGACGGTGCGGATGCCCATCTCCCGGCAGGTGCGGATGATCCGCAATGCGATCTCGCCCCGGTTGGCCACCAGGATCGACTCGAACGGCGCCACGGTTCAGTCCTCCAGGTCGGGGTCGAGCGCGATCAGCGCCTGCCCGTACTCGACCGGCTCGCCGTCGCCGACCAGGACGCTGGCCACCCTGGCCCGGCAGGGCGCCTGGACCGCGTTGAGCACCTTCATCGCCTCGACGATGCCGACCTGCTGGCCCTCCTGCACCACGTCGCCGGGCCGCACGAACGGCGTCTCGCCGGGGCCTGCCGCGTGGTAGAAGGTGCCGACCAGCGGCGCGTCCACGGTCGGCCCGTTCGCGACCACTTCTTCGGTCACCGGAACGGAAACCGGCGCGATCGCGGCGGGCCACTCGATTTCCAGCGCGGCCCCGCCGAGCGTGACGCTCAGCCGGGTCGGCGGGAGCGGCGCGAGCCGGAACACCTCGGCAACGCTGTGGCACAGGGCGTCCAACGTGGCGACGTCGGGCTCCATCTCGTCATTCCTCCCCATTGGACAGTCCATATCGGCGCAGCCGCAACCTGCGCGCGGCCAGCCGCTCCGCGTCGTCGCGGGCGCGCAACCCGGCCAGCGCGGTGATCACCGACCGGCGGACGAACTCGCACGCGGCGGCCGGATCGGTGTGTGCGCCACCGGCCGGTTCCGGCACCATGCCGTCGGCGACGCCAAGGCGCAGCGCGGAGGCCACGTCGATGCCGAGCGCTTCGGCGGCGCGGTCGGCCGATGCCGCCGACTGCCACAGGATCGCGGCGCACCCTTCCGGGCTGATCACCGAATACGTGGCGTTCGCGCACATCAGCACGGCATCGGCGGTGGCCAGCGCGAGCGCGCCACCGCTGCCGCCCTCGCCGGTGATGACCGCGACGGTCGGCACCGGCAGTTCGGCCATGGCGCTGATGCAGCGGGCGATCGCGATCGACTGGCCATGTTCCTCGGCCTCGATGCCGGGATAGCCGCCGGGCGTGTCGATCAACGTGATCACCGGCAGCCCGAGCTTCGCGGCCAGCGCCATCAGCCGTTGCGCCTTGCGATAGCCGGAGGGCAGCGGCATGCCGAAGCGGTGTTTGACCAGCTCGGCCGTGCTGTGCCCCTTCTGGTGGCCGATGACCATGACCGGCTGGCCGTCGAGCAAGCCGGTGCCGCCCACGATCGCCGGATCGTCGGCGTCGAGCCGGTCGCCGTGCAGTTCGACGAAGCCGTCCAGCCAGAACCCGATCTGCTCCAGCGTGGTCGGCCGGTCGATGTGCCGGGCCAGGCCGACCTGCTCCCAGGCGGGCCTGGTCCGCACCTGGCCCGGATCGCGCACGATCGGGTCGGCCGGGATGGCGGGCAGCGGGTCGGCCGGGCCGGTGAGCGCGAGCAGGCGGCCCAGGTTGGCGCGCAACTCGCCGCGCGACCAGACCCCGTCGACCAGACCGTGATCGAGCAGGAACTCGGCGGTTTGGAAGCCGTCCGGCAGTTTCTGGCTGATGGTCTGCTCGATCACCCGAGCCCCGGCGAAGCCCATCCGCGCGCCCGGCTCGGACACGATCACGTCGGTGAGCGTGGCGAACGAGGCCGCCACTCCCCCGTAGGTAGGGTCGGTGACCACCGTGACGGTGAGCAGCCCGGCCCGGTCCAGCGCGGCCAGCGCGCTCGCGGTCTTGGCCATTTGCATCAGGCTGAGCAGGCCCTCCTGCATGCGTGCGCCGCCGGACGCGGTGACCAGCAGCAGCGGAATCCGCCTGCGCAGCGCGGTTTCCGCGGCGACCGTGATCGCCTCGCCCGCGCCGACGCCGAGGCTGCCGCCCAGGAACCGGAAGTCCGTCACCGCGAGCACCACCGGCACGCCGCCGATCTCGCCCGCGCTGACCACCACCGCGTCCGACTGGCCGGTCCTGTCCCGCGCGGCCGCCAGTTTGTCCACATAGGACCCACGGTCGTGGAAGCCGAGCGGGTCGACGATGGCCGGCCCGACCGGGACATCGCGGGCGGTGCCCGGGTCCAGCAGTTGCTCGACCCGGGCCCGCGCGTCCAGCCGGGCGTGCCAGCCGCACTCCGGGCAGGTGTGCAGGGATCGCGTGAACCGCTTGCCGTAGATCAGCGCGCCGCACCGATCGCACGCCAGCCATTCGGTCGTCGTGGTCTCGGTCCGGTTCTCGCTGCGTTCCCAGATCGCCGTCATCGGCGTTCCTCCCCAGTGTCGTGCTCCGGTGTTGGCAGCTGTATCGGCGGCCAGGCCAGCTCGCGGTGGTCGACCCCGGCCACGCACGCGCCCAGGTAGGCCAGTGCGGTCAGCGCGACGCCGCCCACCCTGCTCCAGAACCGGATCAGCTCAACGTCCCGCTGCGTCTGCATCGCTCCCCGCTAGTAAGAGTCGTCGACCTGGTAGATGCCGAACGGGAGGGCGAGGCTGGTGTCCCGGAACGGGCGCAGCGGCGCGGTCGAGTCCTTGTGGTCCACGCCGGTCTCCCAGCGCTGGAACGCCGCCACGCTGCTCCAGTAGCTCGCCACGACGAACTTCTCCGGATGGTGCGTTCCCCGCAGCAGCTCGTTGCCGAGCAGGCCGGGCACGCCTGCGAGGGTGCCGCTGGCCTCCCGGTAGGCCGCGCGGATCGCCGCCTCGTCGGTGGTGTCGTGGTAGACCAGCACCCGCACGGCGCCCTTCACCGCGCCGCCGCCAGCCAGTCCGCGTGGGTGTCCAGCCCGTCGACCGACGGCACGAACGCGACCACGTTCATCGTCGTCATCGAGCCACCGGACCGGTACGGGTGCAGCTTCTGGCGGTGTTCCAGGTGCCGGTCGCTGGTCTCGAACTCGCGGAACTCCGGCTCGCTGACCCAGTCGCTGGTGATGTAGTAGACGTTGTCCTCGGTGAGGCTGCGGGCCAGCCACTGGCCGAGGTTGGCCGGGTGCGAGGTGACCGAGTCGCCGACCGCGACCCAGATCCGCTCGAACTCATCGGCAAGCTCCGGCTTGATCTCCATCCGCAGCATCACCCGGAACACGGTTTCGTCGCTCATCAGGAAATCCCTCCGTCCACGTGGATGGTCGCGCCGGTGACGTAGCGGGACAGGTCGCTGCTCAGCCACAGCACCGCACCGGCGACTTCGTCCGGCGTGCCGAGGCGGCCCAGCGCGGTCTTCTCGCTGTAACGCTTGATCATCAGCGCCCGTTGCTCCTCGGGCATCGCGTCCAGCGCCTCGGTCTCGATGACACCCAGCGCGAGCACGTTGAACCGCAACCCGCGCGAGCCGAACTCCTTGGCCAGCGACCGGGTCAGCCCGCGCAGCGCCGCCTTGGTCGCGGTGTAGTGGGCGCGCAGCGGAATCCCCACCTCGGAGGACTTGGAGCCGATGCTGATCACCGACGCGCCCTCGCCCAGGATCGGCAGCGCATGCTGGATGACCAGGTGCGCGGCGGTGAGGTTGGTGTCGATGACGCGGCGCCACTCATGCTCGGGCAGTTCGCCGTAGGGCACGTGGCTGATCGCACCGGCGTTGTTGACGATCAGGTCCAGGCCGCCGAAGAGGCCCTTGGCCTGGCCGATCAACTCGGTGATCTGCGCCGAGTCGGCCAGGTCGCATTGCACCACCTTGTGCGTGCCGCCGACCTCGGCCAGTTCCTTCTCCAGCGACGCGGCGTAGTCCTCGCCGCTGCGGTAACAGGTCAGCACGTCCACACCGGCCCGCGCGAGGGCGAGCACGATGCCGCGGCCGACGCCGCGGGTGCCGCCGGTGACCAGCGCCCTGCGGCCCTTCAAACCGAGATCCATCTCTTCTTCTCCCGTTGTCGTCTGTGGAAACTCAGATCAGCAGGCCGGCGGCCACGCAGTTGACCAGCAACGCCAGCACGGCCAGCCCGCCGCGCCGCGCGTTCCAGGCGCCCCATTCGTGCCGCCGGTCGAGCCGTTCGAAATCGGCCGGCAGGTTCTCCGGGTCCAGGCTGCGAACCCAGCGGTTGATCGGCACGTTCTTGGTCACCGACACCACCACGGTCAGCGCGGCGAACACCGCGCCGATCACGTGCAGCGCGCGCACCGCCCCTTCGGCCGGGGCGAAGGCGAGCACCAGGTCCCCGAGCACGGTGCCGAGCAGGCACGCGGGCATGAACGGGTCGTAGCGGGTGGCGAAGAACGCGTGCGCATGCACGTACTGCCCGGGCGGCAGGTCCACCATCAGCGGAAACCCGCCCAGCTGCGCGCCGACCAGCACGCCTGCCGCCAGCCCGTTGAGCAACAGCACCAGCGGCACCAGGACGCTGTTCAGCATGATCACACCGTGCTCCGCACGCGGGCGAACGCCTCGATCTTGTCCTTGATCAGCTGCTGCTGGGCGGCGGTGTTGGTGTTGAGCCGCGCGGTCATGGTCGCGTCGTCGATCGGCGCGACCGGCTTCATCTCGAAGTCCTGCACCCAGCGCATCCGCACGCCGCCGTCGACCTCGGTGTACTCCCAGTAGATCCACATGTACTTGAACGGCCCGGTCTGCACCCGTTGCGAGCGCACGGTTTTCGTCGATTCGTCCGGTGTGCGCTCGGAGATCCAGTCCCAGACCTTGCCGTTCTCGTCCGGGTGCAGGGCCAGCCGCAGCGTGATCACGCCGTCGCGAGTGTTCAGCACCTCGGCGGCGGAGTACTCGCTGAACAGGTTCGTCCAGCCCGGGATGTCGTTGGTCATCGACCAGACCAGGTCCATCGGCGCGTCGATGACGACCGCGTTGTCGGTGTGTCCGGCCATCTCAGCGGCCCGCCCCGACCAGCTGCCGGTTGATGTAGTCAACGGCCGCGCCGAGGCTGGGCATCTCGACGACGACGTCGTCGCTCATCACCACGCCGTAGCGGCGCTGCACCTCACCGGCCAGCTCCAGGACGGCCAGCGAGTCCAGCCCCAGATCGGCGAACTCGACGTCGGCGACGTCCTTGTCCGGCACGGTCGTGTCCTCGACGCCGACGCTGCTGCGCATGATCGACAGCAGATCGTCCAATGTGAACTGACTCATCACCTGTCTCCTTCCCTTGTGTTCGACACCACCAGCGCCGAGGTGAACCCGCCGTAGCCACGGGCCAGCACCAGCGCGGTGCTCAGCTTCCGCTCGCGCGGCTGGTCCAGCACCAGATCTATCGGGCAGTCCGGCGCCACGGTCTCGGTGCCCGCGGTGTGCGGGATCACGTTGTCGCGCAACGACAACAGCGCGGTCACCACGTCCAGCGGCGCGCCACCGCCGTAGAGCCGCCCGGTCAGCGTCTTGGGCGCCGTGACCGGGATGCCGCGCGGGCCGAACACCTCGGCGATGGCCCGCGCCTCGGCCTGGTCGTCGGCCCGGTTGGCCATGCCGTCCGCGAAGACCACGTCGACGTCGTCCGCGTCGAGGTGCGCATCGGCGAGGGCCCTGCGGATCACCGAGGCGAGCACCGAGGGCTGTTCCGGCCGCTGAAACCCGGCCGCGTGACCGGCGATCACGCCGTACCGCTTGGCGTCGCGGGCGACGGCGTCCAGTTCCCGCTCGACCACCAGCAGCGCCCCGCCCTCACCGGGAAAGTAGCCGCAGGCCGACGGATCGAACGGCCGGTAGCCGCTCGCCGGGTCATCCACAGTGGACAGCAGGCCGATGCTCAGCTGCGCGGTCAGGCCGTACGGGCTCAGCGACGCGTCGGTGCCACCGGTGATCGCCAGGCCGACGCCGGACTTGCGGAGCAGCCGGACCGCCTGGGCGATCGCGTCGAGCCCACCGGCCTGTTCGGCGCACACCACGCCACACGGGCCGCGCAGCCCGTGCCGGATCGACACCTGACCGGTCGTCGCCGCGTAGAACCAGGCGATCGACTGGTACGCGCTCACCCAGGACGGCCCGTTCTGGTACAGCCGCTCCATCTCGTGCTGGCCGAACTCGGTGCCACCGCTGGAACTCGACGTGACAACGGCCATCTCGTACTCGGGCCGCTCCCGCGTCACGACCCCGGAATCGGTCAGCGCGAGGTCGGCCGCGTAGAGGCCGAGCTGGGTCCAGTGGTCGGTCTGCGGCACCAGCCTGCGCGGCACCATCGTCTTCGCTTCGAAGTCGGGCACCTGGCCGGCCAGCCGCACCGGGTAGGTCGCCGGGTCGAACCGGTGGATCCGGCTCACCGCGCTCTTGCCTGCCAGCACGGCCTGCCAGTGGGAGTCGAGGTCGAGGCCGGTCGGCGCGGCAAGGCCGATGCCGGTCACCACCACTGTCGTCTGATCACGTTCGTGTGTCACCGCATCCGCTCCGCTGCTCATCGCCGGGCCAGGACCATGGCGCTCTGGAAACCACCGAAACCGCTGCCCACGCTGAGCACCACGTTCATCGCGTGCTCGCGCGCGTCCCCGGGCACGTAGTCCAGGTCGCACTCGGGGTCGCGGGTCGACCAGTTCGCGGTCGGCGGCACGACCTGGTGGCGCAGGGCCAGCGCGGACGCGGCCACCTCGATCGCGCCGATCGCGCCGAGCGAGTGCCCGACCATCGACTTGATCGAACTCACCGGGACCTCGTAGGCGTGCCGGCCAAGACTGCGCTTGAACGCGGCGGTCTCGTGCCGGTCGTTCTGCTGGGTGCCTGAACCGTGCGCGTTGATGTAGCCGACGTCCTGCGCGGCCAGGCCAGCCTGGTCGAGCGCGACGCGGATGGCCTCGGCCATCTCGCGGCCGTCCGGCCGCAGCCCGGTCATGTGGAAGGCGTTGCTGCGGTTGGCGAAACCGGCGACCTCGCTGTAACAGGTCGCGCCGCGCCGCCTGGCCGCGCTCTCCTCCTCCAGCACCAGCACGGCCGCGCCCTCGCCGAGCACGAAGCCGTCGCGGCCCGCGTCGAAGGGCCGGGAGGCGTGTTCCGGGTCGTCGTTGCTGCCGGTGGTCGCCTTGATCGCGTCGAAGCAGGCCACCGTGATCGGCGAGATCGGCGCGTCGGTCGCCCCGGCCAGCACCACGTCCGCCGTTCCGTCCACAATGTACTCGACGCCGTGCGCGACCGCGTCCAGACCGGACGTGCACCCGCTGGAGATCAGGTTGACCGGGCCTTCGGCCCCGGCCGACACCGCGACCTCGCCGGCCAGCGTGCTGGGCACCATGTAGCCGTAGAGCTGTGGCACCGCGTAGTTGTGGTCGACCAGCCAGTCCTGGCCGGAGTTGGACAGCACCGCGTACTCCTGCTCCAGCCCGACCGTCGCACCGACCGCGCTACCGAGGCTCACCGCGATCCGTTCGGCGCGCACGTTGGCCAAGTCCAGACCGCTGTCCACAATGGCTTCTTTGGTGCAGGCCACCGCGAACTGCGCGGCCCGGTCCATCCGGCGCACCTCGCGCGGGGTCAGCCCGTGCGCGATCGGGTCGAAGTCGCATTCGGCCGCGACCCGGGACCGGAAGTTCCGCGCGTCGAACGCGGTGATCGGACCGGTGGCCGTGCGCCCGGAGGACAACAGGTCCCAGAACGCGGCCCGGCCGGTCCCGCCGGGCGCGATGACCCCGATGCCGGTGATCACTGCTCGCCGCATTATGCCCCGCCAACCTCAGCGTTCGGGGTTTCCGCGTGCACCACGGTTTCCGTGTCCACGTGGCCCAGTTCCGGGCGAGGCGCCAGCGGTCCGAGGTGGAACACCGCGTGAACCTCGGTGTCGCCGACGTTGACCAGCCGGTGCCGCACGCCGATCGGCACGAACAGCGACTCGCCCCGACCGAGCCGGACCGGCGCACCGTCCAGCGACATCTCCACCGTGCCGCTGACCAGGTGCAGGAATTCTTCAGAGTACGGATGATAGTGCTCGGTCACGAACTCACCGGGCGCCAGCCGCAGCACGCCACCGAAACCCGTCGTGCTGCCAACGGTTTTCGGGCTGAGCGTGACCCGCAGATCGCCGCCGCGCCGCCGGTTGGCCGCGACCTCGGCCACGCTTACCGTGAGCTTTGCCGTGTCGGTCATCGCACCCTGCCCTCCTCGGGAGTCCACACGTAGAACGGGTTGGCCATCGCGTCCTTGGGCTCCTTCCAGTCCGGGTCGTACGGCGAGATGTACTGACCCAGCTTGGTGTTGATGTCCTGGTACAACGCGGTGGCGCGGTTGCGGTAGAGGTTGCCGGAGATGTCGTCGTCCGCCTCGACGAGATGAAAGTAGAGTTCGTGGAACCGGAACAGGGTTCGCCGGGAGACGCCGATCAGCCGTGGCAGTTCGGTGCCGTCCGACTCGGCGAACACCTCGGCGACCGCGCCTTCGTCCTCTGCGTTCATTCGGGCAACAATGAGCGTGCGATGCACGAGCCACCTCTTCTCGGATATGCACCATCGGGTGCTTTCCGACATTCGCAGCCGGGATTCCAGGACCGCTGGAGGACCGGCCGAGCGGCCTCCTAATGCCCGGTCGGTTCCGCTGGGGCCGGGCAACATCGTCGCTCCAGCGATACCCCACCTGGCCACGCCATCGTCAGCCATATGCCATTCGCTGCGATCACCTATGACATCAAACCGGGCCACGAGGACGAGATCGCCGAGATCTTCGCGGATTTCCAGCGAGTCGCCTCCGGCAAAGTCGACGCCCCCGGCCAGGAAGACACCCGCATCCTGTCGACCGCGCTGTTCATTCGCGACGGTCTGATGGTGCGGATGATCGAGTACGAAGGCGACCTTGACGCGGTGGCGCGGCGGATGTTCAGCCATCCCGCGGTGCGCCGCGTCGAGGAACGCCTGGCCGGCTACGTCAACAAGCCTCGCGACACCAGCACCGAAGAAGGCTTCGTGCGGACGTTCAGGTCGAGCCTGCTGCGCAGCATCTCGCAGCTGTCCGTGCGGGACACGGCGGTGGCCCGATGAAGCGGCGCGACCTGTTCAAGCTGGGCGCGGTACTCGCGTCGTCGGCGACCCTGGCCGGCGCGACCGCGGCCGCCTCCAGCGGCGCGAGCAACCCCGCGCCCATGGCCGACATGCCGATGGACGGCACGCCGGTGCCCCCGCCGATCACGGTGCCCCCCTTCGGCGGCCCGCTGCACATCCCGCACACGCTGCGCCCGTCCCGGCGCAACCTGCTCTGCGACGAGTACGCGATGAACATCGTGCCCGCGACGCAGGAGATCGTGCCCGGCCTCACGACCCAGGTCCTGACCTTCGGCGGCCAGTTCCCGGGCCCGGTGATCCGCGCTGAGGCGGGCCGCCCGGTGTCGTTGCGGCTGACCAACCAGCTGACCGTGCCGACCGCGACCCACCTGCACGGCGGGCACAGCGCGCACACCGACGACGGTTTCCCCACCGACATCGTCGCGCCCGGCCAGTCGCGCACCTACCACTATCAGAACGAGCAGCGCGGCGCCTCGCTCTGGTACCACGACCACGCGATGGGCCACGAAGCGGAGAACGTCTACCGCGGCCTGGCCGGCCTCTACCTCCTCACCGACCCCTACGAGCAGTCCCTCCCGCTGCCGCGCGGGCGCTACGAGGTGCCGCTGATGCTGCGTGACGCGCACATCGCGGCCGACGGCACGCTCGTGTACGACATGACCCACCACGGCACCGATCGCACGACCATCTTGGTCAACGGGACGCCGACGCCGTACTTCCAGGTCGCGGCGCGCAAGTACCGGTTCCGCGTCGCGAACATGGCCAACGAGCGCGCCTTCGGCCTGAAACTCGCGGACGGGTCACCGATCATCCAGATCGGCTCGGACGGCGGCCTGCTGCCCGCCCCGGCCGAGGTCGATTCGGTTAGCGTGTGGCCTGCCGAGCGGGCCGACATTGTCATCGACTTCTCCCGTTACCCGGTCGGCACCCAGCTCGTCCTGGAGAACACCACCACGTTCCCCGGTGAGCGCACCGAGGTGATGCGCTTCGACGTGGTCCGCGAAGAACCGGACGACAGCATGATCCCGGACGAGTTCCAGCCCAACCCGGTGCTGGCCCCGCCGAGCGTGCGGCGGTCGTTCAGCATGTCGTTCGACCCGGCCACCGGCCAGTTCCTCATCAACGGCAGGACGTTCGACCCGAACCGGGTCGATATCCAGGTGGCGCGCGGCACGGTCGAGGCATGGACGGTGACCAACACCGACACCAGGATCCCCATCCCGCACACCTTCCACGTGCACCTGTCGCAGTTCCAGGTGGTGGCGCGCAACGGAAAACCGCCTGCCGCGCCGGAGAGCGGCCTGAAGGACACGGTGTCGCTGCTGCCCGGGGAAAGCGTCACGTTCCACGTTCCATTCGAGGATTTCACCGGAACGTATCTCTACCACTGTCACATGATGGAACACGCGATGGACGGCATGATGGGCGTCTTCAACGTCGCCGGGTAACAACCACGAAAAGGGAGGATCGCCGGGGCGCAGGGGTATTCGCCCCGGCGATCAGGTCTGCCGCCGTCAGACCAGGTCGACCAGTTTCCAGAAGCCTTCGAACGCGCCCTTCACCCAAGTATGCCGGTCGGCGAGGTAGCTGGCTACCACGTAACGGCCTGCGGGAAAGGCGGTCGTGAGCAACGCGGTGTGTCCCGGGCTGATGGGCGCGAGCCCTTCGGGAATGCCGAGGACCACTCCGGCCGGCGGCTGACCACCCTTGACGACGGTCGCCCAGTATTCGGCCATCTGCTCGTCGGTCAGATCCGGGGCCACTGGCATGAAGGTCAGCTCGTTGAGTTGCGGGGTCAGATTACTGACCAGGTACTGACCAGAGCGACTGATGACGTCCGGCATGATGAACCGGGCGTCCGGTCCCGCCCCGGCCAGCATGATCATTCCGTCCCGCCGACAGCCCGCCAGCGGCGCGAACCCGCAGCCCTCATCGCGCACGTCGATGGTGACCAGGCCGGCTGCTGTGTACGGGGTCTTGATCGAGCTGTAGTTGAACAACTGGTACCTACCGGGCGCCAGCCACATGGTGCAGCGCAACGGGCTGACCGAGGTGACCGTGGCGCCACCGAAATACTCGGCGTCCCGGTCGATCCGCAGCGTCGCCGCGTGGGCCGTTGCCGGGTCTTTCGAGTAGGCGTTGGCGTAATCGGTCAGGTAGCTCTGGATGGCGACGCCTTCGCGCAGCCGAAACAGGCCCACCGACTGCAATGCCGTGCCCGGCGTGCTGAGTTCGATCTCCACCAAGCCGGCGGGCACGCTGGTGGTGCTCACCGACAGCTGTTGTGGCGTGACAACGGCCCTGATCGCGCCTCTTCGCGCCGGTGCCGCGCTCGCGGTGGCGCTCAGCGCGCCTACCGACAACGCGGCAACCCCCAGTGAACCGGTCAAGAACCGCCTGCGCCCCAGCCTAGGGGTGTCGGGCTTCATTTCTGTCGTTCCTCCAAGTCAGGTCACCGTCGCGAGAACACCGTTGACCACCAGCGCGGCCAGGGCGAGGCCGGTGCGCAGCAGGTGCCAGCGCCGCCACAACGGGCGCGGGTCCTGCCAGTGCGCGGGAATCCGCCCGTCGGTCAACGCCTTCACCCGCTTGTTGATCGGCACGTTGCACAGGTGCGAGACCGCCGACACCGCGAACAGCAGCACCGCCGCGATGGTGGCCAGCATGGTCGCGGTGCCCGGCCGGCTGGTCACCGCGACCGCGACGTCCAGCGCGACCGAGCTGAGCACGATGATCGGCATGGCCGGGTCCCAGTTGCGGCCGATCATCCGGTGCGTGTACACGTAACGCTCCGGCGGCATCGCGATCAACGCGGGCAGCACGCTCAGCGCCACGGCGAACAGCACGCCCGCCGTGACACCGCTGCCGAGCACCGCGAGCACCCGCAGCACAGTCGAGACGGCCACCTTCTAGTCCACTGTGGAGCTTGCGACGACGTGGTCGGCCACGGACAGCTGCGAGATGCGGCGCATGGTCGCGTCCTTGAAGTAGCTAGCCCAGCCTTCGGGCGTCGATGTGTCCCGTGGCTCGGCCAGGTATTCCGAGAGCGCGTCCTCAAGCAGGTGCACGCCCTTCTGGCGGCCCATGTGCCTGGCCACCAGCGCGAAGTCGCCTTCGTACTGGATGACCCTGACCACGAACTCGTCCTTGATGAACACAGCGGTGCCCAGCAGGCGCCCGGTGCTGCCGTCCTCGCCGGTCATCTCGGGCGTGTCGACCCGCTTGAACCGACCGAAGATCTCCGCGATCCGATCCTCGTTGCCGGGCTTGACGCGGTAGGTGATCGCCGCGAACGCCATCAGATTCCTCCATCCACGTTGATTGTCGAGCCGGAGATGTAGCGCGCGCCGTCACCGGCGAGGAACAGCACTGTGGCCGCGACGTCTTCTGGGCAGCCGAGCCTGCCGAGCGCGGTCATGCCGATCAGGCGCTGCACGACCGGTGGCGGCGGGCCGCTGCCATCGCCGGGATCGACGACGCCGGGCGCGACCAGGTTGACCCGGATGCCGCTCGGCCCGAGTTCCTTGCACAGCGCCCTGGTCAGGCCGTGCAGCGCGGCCTTGGACGCGGTGTAGTGCGCGCCGTTCGGCCTGCCGCGCAGCGCGGCGGACGAGCCGATGTTGACCACCGACGCGCCGTCGCCGAGCAACCCCAGCACGGCTCGCGTGGTGAGGTAGGCCGAGGTGACGTTGCGGTTGAGCACGGTGTGCCAGTCCGCTTCGGACAGTTCGGCGAGCGGCGCCATCGCGTCCATGCCGACGTTGTTGACCAGGACGTCGAGCCCGCCAAGGTGATCGCGGGCCGCGACGGCGAGTTCGTCCACAGCGGACGCCTCGGTGACGTCCGCGCGCACCAGCAGGTGCTCGCCGGTCGCAGGCAGTTGCGCGGCAAGGGATTGCGCCGCGTCGTCCGCCGAACGGTGACATACGACCAGTCGAGCACCTGCTTGTGCGAACGCGGTGACCACCGCTCGCCCGATACCGCGAGTTCCGCCGGTCACCAGTACCCGCTTGCCCGCCAGTCCCTGATCCATCCCGCCTCCAAAGCGGTTGCCGTGTCAGGGAACAGCCTGCCGGGGGCGGTTAGGAGACGGATCTAGGGCGAATCCAGAAACCCGGTGCGGGCACCGGCTCGGTGACCGTCTCGCCCGAACAGCTGACCGGCACGAGTTCCGGCGTGGTGGCGGCCACCACCGCGGCCACCGGACCTCGGAAGCGGTACCGGAAGTACATGGTGTCCTCGTGGTCCTGCGCGTTCGGCTCCACTTCGGCCAGCTGGAACTCGACCAGTTCCTCCAGCAGCTGCTCGGCGGAATCCTCGTCGACGGCCAGCACCTCGGCCGCGGAAGGAACCGAAACCGGTTGCGCGGCAACGGCGAGCCGCTCGAAGGCCTGCCAGGCCTCGGCGCGCATGGTGGCACGGCAGCGATGCACGCTCTCGGCCAGGCCGAACGCGTCGCTCGGCGCGGCCGGATCCCGTCCCAGTTCCGGGGTGAGGTGCCGGACCAGCCGCCTGATCGACCAATGTGGACGGAGCCGCAGCAACGCGGTGACCTTCCACACCGCCAGCGGCAGGCCGTCGCACAGTTGGGCCAGTTGCCGGGCGTCCTGCTCGTTCCAGGGCAACGCGTCCCGGCCGAGCGCCTCCCGGATCATCCGCACGGTGCCAGCCGGGCTCAACGGCCGTACCGCGACGGTCGCGGTGATCAGCGGGTCGCTGAGCCGCCTGCGGCTGCCGATCACCACCGCCGAATCCTCGCCGAGCGGCAGCAGCGGCCGGACCTGGTCCAGGCTGGTGACGTCGTCGAGGAACAGCAGCAGTTTGCGGTGCCTGCTCCAGTCGCGGAACATTCGTCGCCGCTCATGTTCCGTTTCGGGGAGCTTGCTGTCCGCGACACCGATCTCTCTCAGGAATCCTGCGAGCACATCGGACAGATCAGCCGGATCGCCGTCCGGGCCGACCATCTCGGCGTGGAACTGACCGTCCGGATAGTCCTCGGCCAGCCGTTGGGCCAGCTGAGTACCGAACGCCGACTTGCCCGAGCCGGGCGGGCCGACCAGGGTCAGGATCGGCGAGCGGACCTGGCTGGTCGCCGACAATGCCTGCGAGGCCGAGGAGAGCAGCTCGGTCCGCTCGATCAGCCGTACCGACTCAGGAGGGAGCTGATTCGGTACGACCGTCGACGCCGCGCCGACGATCCGTTCGTTCTCCGGCAGATCGAGGGAGCGATCGGCGGAGAGCACCGCCGCGTGCAGCCTACGCAGATGTGCTGACGGCTCAAGGCCCAGCTCGTTGGCCAGCGCATCCGCCGCCTTGTGGTACGCGCCGAGCGCCTCGGACCGCCTGCCACAGCGGTAGAGCGCGAGCATCAGCTTGGCCTGGAGGTTCTCGTGGGTGGGCTCCCGCGCGACCAGCGCGGTCAGCTCGCCGACGAGTTCGTAGTGCCTGCCCAGCTCCAGCTCGATGTCAAGGCGCAGTTCCAGCACGCTTCTGCGCATTTCCTCCAGCCACACCGCGGCGGCCTGCAGCACCGGGCCGGTGTCCACGTCGCCGAGCACCTGACCACGCCACAACCGCAGCGCGTCGCGCAGCAGGACCACGGCGTTGTCCAGGTCGCCCTTGCGGATCGCCGCTCTGCCGCGCTCGGCCAGGCTGACGAACCGGGTGGAGTCCAGCGCGTCCTCCGGAATGGCCAGCCGGTAACCGTTGGCCGAGGTGTGCAGGCCGATCACACCTTGTTCGGGTACCGCGGCGACCGGTCGCTCCCCAGGACCTTTGAGCCGCAACACCTTCCTCAGCTGGTAGACGTAGGTTTGCAGTGTCGTGATGGCGCTGTCCGGTGGCCGGTCTTCCCACAGCTCGTCGATGAGCTTGTCGATCGGGACGACCGAATTCGCGTTGACCGCGAGCAACGCGAGCACTTTTCGTTGTTTTGGTGCGGTTGGCGTCGCGACGATGTCGTCCTGAACAACTTCGAATGGCCCCAGAATTCTCAGTTGCATGCGACGCCCCCCTTTGCACTTGTCCCCAGCATTTCCCCAGTTCCCCAGTCAATTTGTTTCCCCAGATCGCGTCATCCCCAGTGATAGCCGCGATTACCGCATGCTACCCGGTTCGGACAAGCGTGCCAATACCGCTCGCGACCAGGCATCCAGCCCGCAACCTGCGACGATAGGACACTCCGGCCCCCAAGGTCGACCGGGAGTGACAACGCCCGACGATCGTATTGATCCATCCGGGTGAATCGATTGGTGACCGCAGTAACAACCAGTAATGCAAATCTCCGGGCGACAATTTGCTGCAACAAAACAAACGACAACGGTTACCGGGCCTGACGAGCGGCCGCGCGCACGTCCCCGAGCAACCGGGCCTGCGCGACCACATCGGCGCCGATTCCGGGCTCCGCCAGGGAAGTCTGCGCGCCCAGGGCGAGTTCGGCGAACCGGGCGATGATCGTTTCGAACTGCGCGGCGGCGGGCGCGGCGAGTTCCTTGGTCCCTGACTGACGTTCCAGCCGGACCGGCGGCTGGAAACCGGGCGGCGCGCTGAACGCGCGGTCCGCGATCAATCTGCCCTTACTCCCCCACAACGTGTAGGTGCAACGGTAAGCGCGATCGAATCCGAACGCGAGCTGACCTGTCACGCCGTCCGCATCGACGACCAAGGCCGCACCGCCGACGTCGACGCCGCTCGCCGGATCCAGCCGCAGGCTGGCACCGAGCACATTGATGTCCGCGCCCAGGAACACCCGCGCGGTCCGAAGGGGATAGACCCCGGCGTCGAGCAGCGCGCCGCCGCCCAGCTCGGGCTGGTAGCGGATGCTGGTCGGCTCGACCGGGGGAAAGCCGAATTCCGCAGTGATTCCGCGCAGTTCCCCGATCTCCCCGTCGTCGATCAGCTTCCGTACCAGGGCGAGCTGAGGATGGTGCAGGAAGGCGAAGTTCTCCATCAGCACCAGACCGCGCGACGCGGCCAGCTCCACCAGCTCGGTCGCCTCCGCGACCTCGGTCGCCAGCGGCTTCTCGGCGAGCACGTGCTTGCCCGCCAGCAATGCCTCGCGGGCCCACGGCACGTGCAGCGCGGGCGGAAGCGGGAGGTAGACCGCGTCGACATCGGCCCGATCCAGCAGTGCCTGGTACCCGGTCACCGCGGCACAGCCGAACTCGGCGGCGAACGACGCGGCCTTGACCCCGTCCCGGCTGGCCACCGCGACCAGCCGGACCCCGGGCCGCGCGAGGAACGCGGGCAACGCCCGGCGCCGCGCGATCTCCGCGCAGCCGAGCACGCCGATCCGCAGCTCCGCCATGCTGTTTCCCTTCACCGCAGCGACTGGAGACAGGCGAGCAGGCTGCGCGCCTCGACATTGCAGTACCCGCTGTGCCGGATCAACGCGCTCAGCTCGCCGAGCCGCACCCAGCGATACGCGGGCGGCGGTGTCTCCTGCCGCACGTCATCGTCCGCTTCGACCACCAGGTACCGGTGTTCGGCATGGTAGAAGCGGCCGCCCTCTTCGGAGAGCAGCACGTCGAACAGCAACCGCTCCGGCGGCGCGTCCATGACCAGGTCCAGGTAGCGGGGCCGGGCCTCGCGCGGCAGGTGCTCGTAGCTGGCCGGCACCGCCTGCACGGTCGGCGCGAGTTCGAGCACGTCCCGGGTGCCCGGCTCGGCCCGCGCCTGCACCAGCACCTCCAGCTGACCGGACCGGCGACTGGCCAGGAACGCGACAACGCCCTGGCCGCAGGGCGCGATCAACGGCTGATCCCAGCTGCGCACCTCGCGATGCCGCGCCTGCACCGACACCGCGATCACCTCGAAGAAGCGTCCCGACTCGTGCCGGATCGCCTCGTCGCTGACCTGCCACGAGCGCAGATCGCGCAACCCGACCAGTTCGGCGACGAAATCCGAGCGGCACTTCGCCTCGTTGATCCAGTTGCGCACGCCGATCGAATCGCCCTGCGAGTCGACGGGCAGGTTGGACAGGATGCTCCGCGCGTTCATGTTGACCGCGTTGTCCACGTGCAGCAGTTCGTGGATCTGGCCGAGCGTGAGCCAGCGGTACTCCTCGCCGGTCGGCAGCGGCTCGTCGATCTCGACGATCATGTTGCGGTTGCGCTTCTGGTAGAAGCTCGCGCCCTGCTCGGACTGGAGCACGTCGACCAGCACGCGACTCTCGTCCAGCTCGCGGAAGTTGTCCAGGAACCGGGTGGCCGCGCCGCCGTGCACGCGGCGGTAGTTGCTGCGGGTCGCCTGGACGGTCGGCGAGAGCTGGATCGTGTTGATGTTGCCCGGCTCCATCTTGGCCTGCATCAGGAAACACAGCACGCCGTCGATGCGGGTGACCAGGATGCCGAGGATGCCGATCTCGGGCTGGTTGATGATCGGCTGGCTCCAGTTGTCGACCGGCGGCTGGTGCCCGTGCAGGCGCAGGCCGGTGATCTGGAAGAACTTGCCGGAGCTGTGTACCAGGTCGCCGCTGTCCGGGTGGAAGCCCCACTGGTGCAGGTCGCTGAAACCGATGCGTTCGATGTCCGGCACGTCGTCGGTACCGGCCCGGGCCGCGAGCCAGGCCCGCACCTCGGTCAGCGAACCGGCCTGCGGGCTCGTCAGCGTGGCGGCCGAGATCGCGATGTCCTGCCGGAGGTCCGCGCTGGTGCGGACCGGCTTGGTCGGCACGGTCATCCTTCGCCTCCCGACCGGCGCGCCACCACGTGTTCGAGCAACACCGACGCGTCGTCGTCGCCCGCGCCCGCGTCGATCACGTCGACGAAGCTGCGCAGCACGCTGGCCAGCACCGGAAAGTCCACATCGGACTCAGTGCTCTCTGGCAGGGCCAGCTTGATGTCCTTGGCCATCAACCGCGCCCGGAAGAAGGCGGGCTGGTAGGTGCGCCGCCGCATCAGCTCGGCCCGGAAGCGCATCACCATCGAGCTGAACCCGCTGTCCGCGATCGCGCCGAGCATCATGTCCCGGTCCAGTCCAGCGTCGACGCCGAACGCGACCGCCTCGGCCAGCCCGGCCACCTGCGCGCCGAGCACCAGGTTGAACACCAGCTTCAGCGTTGCCGCGCTGCCGGTGTCGCCCACGTGCACGACCTGCGTGCCCAGCGCGGCCAGCACCTCGGCGGCCTGCTCCGGCAACGGGGTCGGGCCCGCCGTGAACACGCGCAGCGTCCCGTCCCTGGCCTGCCGCGGATTGCCGACGACGGTCGCCTCGACCCGTCGCACGCCGATCTCGGCCAGCCGCCGCGCGGCCTCGCGGGCATAGGCCGGGGACACCGTTGACGTGTCGATCACCGTCACACCGTCCACAAGAGACGTCGCCAGCCGCCGGAACAGCACGTCCTCGACGGCGGCCTCGTCGGCCAGGCTGAGCACGACCGTGGTCACGCCGGACACCGCGTCGGCGGGCGAGGAGGCCAGCATCGCCCCGGCCTCGACCACCGGCGCGGCCTTCGCCGCCGTCCGGTTGTGCACCCGTACCCCGTAACCGGCCTGGAGCAGGCGCAGGGCCACGCCCGCTCCCATGTTGCCCAGCCCGATGACGGCTAGCTGATCACCCATCGGATCTCCCCTGTTCGTCGTTGCTGGTCATCACCAGGTGAATGCACTCGCGTCACTGGTGACGCGGTACTGCTTCGGTCCGAAGTGGAATATCCCGGTGAGCGTGTGGCTCACCCGGTAGATCTCGCCGAACTGGGCGCTCGGCATGACATCGAGTTCCGGCCAGGTGTGTTCCGCGTACCAGGTGTTGGTTGTGGTGCTCTGCCACTGGACGTCGATCGAGTTCTGGCTGACCTTCACCACCGCGCCCGGCGGCAGCTTGCTCGCGGTGAACGGGCCGCCGAAGTAGTCGACCCGCCATTCCTCGATCAACTGCACGCTGTCGGCGGTCATCGGCTGGCTGCCCAGCCAGGCCACCCGCGAGTCCGTGCCGGAGAAGATCGCGTAGTAGGACAGGTACGGCTCAGCGAGAAACGACGATCCGGCAGCGGCCAGATTGTCGGCCCGGCCCTGCCCGGTCAGCTGCTGATTGTTGCTGGCCCGTACCGGAGCCGATGTAGGCGCGGCTTGGTTCGAGGACGCAGCGGTGATTCGTTGCACATAGATAGCAGGCTGGCCATTGCTGCCGCCCGGCAACATGTTGGTGGCAAAGGAAAGGAACCCAGCCGTGCGCGCGTCGCCGCTGAGCACCGGCCACCAGCTGTCGCCGTTGGCCGCAACGCCGCCCGCGCCGTTGCTCAGCAGGATGGTCTGCCCGGAGCGCAGGTCGCGCAGGTAGGCGTTCCACAGTCCGGCCTTGCCGGTGTCGGCGAGGTTGTCCGCTGTGGACATGAACACCGCGTACCGGCCGTCCTCGCTGACCCCGGTCCAGGTGCTGCCCGCGTCGCCGACCTTGCCGCTCGCGTTGACGTCGATCAGCGTGGTCGCGCCGGTCGCCACGTCGTGCACGTAGGAGTGGGAGGAATGATCGGCGGGCAGGCCGGGCGCGAGGTTCGCCGCATGCGAGGCGAAGCCGACGTAGCGGCCGTCCGCGCTGATCGTCGCGCCCACCGCGATCCCGTCACCTTGCACGCCGCCCGGCCCGGTGCTCACCCGAACCGTGGTGCCGCGCGCCAGGTCGCGCACGAAGATGTCGCTGACCCCGTTGGTGTCACCGGGAACCAGGTTCGACGCCAGCGAGGCGAACGCCACGAACCGGTGCGACGCGTCGATGGCGGGCCCGTAACTGAGCCCGTTCGGCGCCGCGCCGTTCATCCCGGCGCTGACCAACGTGGCCCCGCGCTGGAACAGGTTGCGCTCGTAAATCGCGAACACGTGCCCCGCGCCGGGCCGGCCAAGGTTGTCGGCGGCCGACATGAAGGTGACCGCGCCGCCGTCCGGACTGATCTGCGGTTCGATGCTGTCCTGATCGGCCGGGTCACCAGCCTTGTCGGCGTCCATCAGCATCGTGCGGCCGGTCCAGAGATCGCGCACATAGATGTGCGAGAGGCCCGGCTTCGTTCCCGGCACCAGGTTCGACGCGTCCGAAGTGAACACCACGAACCGGCCGTCGTCGCTGATCCGCCCGTCCCAGCCGTTCCCGTTGCCCGGGTCGACCAGCTGGGTGCGGCGCGACCACAGGTCCCGCACGTACACATGCGAGAAGCCGCCGGAAACCCCGGGAACGAGATTGGACGCGTTCGAGGTGAACACCACGAACCGGCCGTCGGCGCTCAACGCGAGCCGGTGACTCGGCGCGTTGCCCGGGTTGCCGCTCGGGTCGATCGAAACGAGGGTACGGCCCGGCCCGTTCGGCGCGGACGCCGTCGCCGAGGTGGGAACCAGCAAGCCGACCACGACCGCGGCGAGCGCGTACAACTTCATTTTCATGTGTTGTCCTCAATGGAGAGTTGTGGCGTGCCGGCCAGGCCGCGGCTGATCGCCCTGCGCCGCACCAGCATCACCACGCCCACCACGCACACCACCAGGCCGAAGGCGAGGTAGTAGCCATCGGCGGGCAACACCTGCGCGATCAGCACGATCTGGCTGCCGACGCCGCCACCGAACGCGGCGAACAACCCGAGCACGCCGATGGTCTGGGAGATGTAGGCCTTGGGCACCACGTCCGATGCGGCGGCGGTACCCGCGGCCAGCACGATCAGCTCGGCGCAGGACAACATGAAGTAGGCCAGCACCAACCACAGCGGCGACACCAGGCGGCCGCCGGAGGCCAGCAGCGCGCCGCCCGCCATCACCACGAAGCTGCCGCCGGAGAGCAACAGCGCGATGGTGAACTTGCGCGGCAGCGCACCCGTTCCGCCGCCCATCCTGGGTAGCAGCCAGGCGAAAACCGGCGCGAGGATGAGGATGCAGAACGGTGAGACCGACTCGAACCAGCTGGCCGGAACGCTGAAGCCGAACAGGTTGCGGTCGGTGGAGTTCTGCGCGAACAGCAGCATCACCGATCCGCCCTGCGAGATCATCATGAAGAACAACGTCCAGCCGACGACCACCCACAGGAACGAGCGCAGCTTGGTTTTGTCGACGCCGGTCAGGCCACGATCCCGGTACAGCAGAATGTAGGCGACGATCGGCGCAACCAGGGTGACCAGGCCGAGCAACGAGATGACCGCGAAGACCGGGAGCAGGCCGGCCGAGCCGAGGCCGGCCAGCGCGATGGCGAGCACGCCGCCGATCACGCCGATCCGCACCGCCCGCCGGGTCTCCCGGCCTCGCAGCGGCCGGGCGATGTCCTCGCCGACCCCGCCGAAGAACTTGGTGCCGCGACGCAGCACGATCAGTCCGAACAGCATCATCACGCCGCCGCACAGGAAGCCGAGGTGCCAGCCGTACCGGTCGCCGATGAAGCCGACCAGCAGCGGCGCGAGCAGCGCGCTGAGCTGAACTCCCACGTACAGCATGGAAATTCCGGACTCGCGGCGCGTGCTCTCCGAGCCGAACAGCAGGTTGCACATGGCCTGGTGGTTCGGCCGGTACAGGCCCGCACCTGCCGAGACCAGCAGCAGGCCGATCCCGCTGGTCACCGTGGTCGGCACCGCCATGGTGAAGTGGCCGATCGCGGTGACCACGCCGCCGAGCAGCAGGGTGCGCCGCACGCCGAGCACCCGGTCGGCCAGCCAGCCACCTGGCCCGCCGAGCAGGTAGGTGACCGAGATCCAGGTTCCGGCCAGCGCGGCCGCGGTCGCCGGGGGCAGGCCGAGACCGCCTCGGGCGACCGGCTGCGCGACGAAGATGACCAGCACCGCCTGCAAACCGAAGAACCCGAACCGCTCGGCGAGTTCGGTGAAGAACAGCGTGCTGAACCAGCGTTCCCGCGGCAACGGCAGTGTTTTCGGGACGCGGTCGGTCACGGTTGGCGAACTGGTCATGGCGGCCTCTCGCGCTGGACATCTCGGACGCCAACACGGTGCAGGCCGGTGATCGGGGATGGTTGTGGCCCGATTGGAGTCGGGCACCAACAGCGCTCAACCACTCGTCGACGACTGCCGGACACGATGTCGTCCATGAGGATCTTGGTTGTCCCGCTGCACGTCACAGCCCACCTGATGGAGCTGGTGCCGTTGTGCTGGGCGGCGCGGGCGGCCGGTCACGAGGTGCTGGTGGCGGGCGCACCCGACCTGACCGGCACCGCGCTGCGCGCCGGGCTCGGCATCGTGCCGATCGGCGAGCCGGTGAACATGATCGAGGCGGGTCGGGGACATATGCCGCAGGAGTGGTTCCCGGCCGGTGCGCTGGAGCGCCGGGACACACCGGAGGGCCGGTTCCTCTGGGAACAGTGCGCGGTGGCCTTCCTCGACCAGGCGCAGCGCCACGCCGATGACTACCTGGAGCTGGTCGCGCGGTGGCAGCCCGACCTGTTGCTGGTGGACAGCATGTCGCTGCTGGGCTGGCTGGTCGGCTCGGCGGCAGGGGTGCCGGTGGCGCACGTCCACTGTGGTGTGACGCCGCTGCTCGGCCCGTTCGAGGACAAGGCGCGCGAGCTGCTGGCCCCGCTGGCGCGGCGACTCGGCGTCACCGAACTCCCCCGCCGCGACCTGGTGATCGACCCGTGCCCGCCCAGCCTCCAGGCGCCCGACTCGCCGCCCGGCGTGCCGATGCGCTACGTCCCGTACAACGGCTCCGGGGTGCAACCGGAGTGGGCGCGGGTCAAGCCGGACCGCCGCCGGATCTGCGTGTCGTTCGGCAGTGTGCTGGCCTGGACCGGCCCGCGCGCCTTCCACAACGTGCTCGCCGCGCTGGCCGACGTGGACGCCGAGATCGTGGTGACGCTCAGCAAGTCCAACCGGGCGGTCGTCGGCGAGCTGCCGGACGGCGTGCGGGTGGTGGAGTCGTTGCCGCTCAACCTGTTCCTGCGCACCTGCGACCTGACCATCCACCACGGCGGCACCGGCACCGGCCTGTCCGCCACCGCGCTCGGCGTCCCGCAGCTGTGCCTGCCCCAGTGGGGCAACTCCTTCGACTACGCGACCCGCCTGGAAGCCGCGGGCGCGGGCCGGTCACTGCCGACCCGCGAAACCCAGGAACCCGGCCCGATCCGCGCCGCCATCACCGACCTGCTCGACGACCCCCGCTACCCGAAGGCGGCCGCCGCGCTCAGCGCCGCAATGGCCGCCGCCCCCAGCCCGCATGCGCTGGTAACCGAACTGGCACGCTTGGTGACCGGCTAGCATTCCGAGCCATGGGGTGGGCTTTCACGCTGATGCGCACATCGTTGCGGGTGATCGGTCAGCATCGGCAACTGGTCGTCTTCCCGATCGTGTCGGGCGTCGCGACCATCGCCGTCATCGTGGCAACCGCGCTGCCGGTGACCGGTCATGGCTCATCGCCGGTGTCGTGGGTGGTCATCGCCGTTGGCTACTTCCTGCTGTCGCTGGTCACGGTCTTCTGCAACGCGGCCCTGGTCCATGCCGCGAACCTCGCGCTGCGCGGTGAACGCGCCACCGTGGCCGCCGGTTTCCGTGGGGCACTCGCGCGGTTCGGCGCGATCGCGCTGTGGGCGTTGATCAGCTGCACGGTCACGCTGCTGCTGCGTGCGTTGAGCGTGGTCAAGCTCGGCGAGCTGGTCGAGGCCATCCTCGGCCTGACCTGGCAGCTCACCACCTACCTGGTGATCCCGCTGATCGTGGTCGAACGCGACTCGGTGCCCACCGCGCTGCGCCGGTCCAAGGACCTGCTGCGCCGCACCTGGGGCACCAATCTCAGCGGCACGGCAGGCATCGCGGTATCGCTGGGGCTGACCGCACTGGCCGGGATCGCGGTCCTGGTCGGCGTCGGCGTGCTGGTGAACGTGCTTGCGCACAACGCCACCGCCGCTTTCTTCGTCGCGGGCCCGGCGATCGCACTGTGGCTGGTGATCCTGATCGTGCTCGGCGGCACCATCAGCGCCGTGTTCCGCACCGCGCTCTACCGCTTCGCCGCCGACGGCACGACCGTGCCGCAGTTCCGCGAGATCGACCTGGGCACCACGTTCGACTGACGCGGCGGTATCAGCGCCCTTGCAGGCGGGCGATGTCGTCGGCGTCCTTGGCGCGGCGGGCCATGCCCGGCACCCAGACCGGCATCATCTGCTTGATCTCGATCTGCGCTCGTGGGCTGATGATCGGGCAGCGCTGGTCGCCGATCCGGCCGGGCTCGGCGTCGAGCAGATCGGCGGGCCAGGGCTCGCCGGCATAGGGACCGGCCGGCACGACGGGGGCGCCGTCCGCGTTGCGGGCGAGCAGCGCGAACTGGAGGTCTTCGCCGTCCTTGGTCACGTCGTACTGGATCCGCTCGTCGTCGACCGGGGTCGGCGCGAAGCCATGCTCGGTGAGGGCCGCGCGTAACGCGGGAAGGGTTTCGGCCCAGGCGAACCAGTCGATGTCGCGATGCTCGCGGGTGACCTCGCCCAGCGCGAAATCGACGGCCCAGCCGCCACGCAGCCAGACCTCGACTCCAGCACGCTCGGCGAGGTCGACGATCTCCGCGATCAGCCGCAGCTGGCAAGCCGTGTCCACCGGATCAGGCTAGCGGTCACCAGGTGACCGGCAACGCCGTCGGGCCGTAGATCGGTAGCTTGGCGCGGAACTCGATCTCGTCGAAGTCGACGGCCAGACGCAGATCCGGGAATCGGCGCAGCAGCGCGGGAAAGGCCAGCTGTAGTTCGAGTCGCGCGAGCGGCTGGCCAAGACACTGGTGCACACCGAATCCGAACGCGACATGCCGGTTCGGCTTGCGCGCCGGATCGAACCGATCGGGGTCGGCGAAGACGTCCGGGTCGCGGTTGGCGATGTCGGCCGCCGCGATCACGCCGTCGCCCGCTTTGATCAACGTGCCGCCGATCTCGACGTCCTCGGTCGCGACCCGGCGCCTGCCGAAGTGCGTGATGGTCAGCAACCGCAACAGTTCCTCGACGGCGCCGTTGATCACGCCCGGATCGGTCGTCTCGCGCAGCTGCTTGGCCTGATCCGGGTTGCGCAGCAACGCCGCGAGGCCGAGACCGAGCTGGTTCATGGTGGTGTCGTGGCCGGCGATCAGCAGCAGTACGGCCATGGAGGTGACCTCGCGGCTGGTCAGCTCGCCGGTGCGCAGCCGCGCGTCGATCAGCCTGCTCAGCAGGTCGTCGCCTGGCTCAGCCTGCTTCGCCTTGACCAGGTCGTGCACGTAGAGCCCGAGTTCCTTGCCCGCGCTCAGCGCGTCGGCCGGGTCGCCGGTCGCGTCGAGCATGCTGCTGCTGAGGCGCTGGAACAGCTCGTGATCGGCATAGGGCACGCCGAGCAGGTGGCAGATCACCAAGGACGGCAACGGGAGCGCGAACGCGCGCACGAAGTCGACCGGATTGGGCCCGGCGGCCATCTCGCCGAGCAGGTCGCTCACGGACTCCACGATCAACGGGCGCAGCGCCTCGATCCGGCGCACGGTGAACTCGCCGACCAGCATCCGCCGGTAACGCGCGTGCTCGGGATCGTCCATGGTCAGGAACGAGCGGCCTCCGCTGTTTTCGCGGCGGTACTTGCTCACCGGGCTCTGGCTGGGAAAACCGGCTTTCGTCGGGTCGCTGCTGAACCGCGAGTCGGCCAGCACCGCGCGGACGTCGTCGTGCCGGGTGATCAGCCACGGCGTGCTGCCGTCCCAGATCCGTACCCGGCCGATCGGGCGCCGCGCCGCCAGTTCCTCGGGTGGGTCGAGCGGACAGCCGCGCGGCATCGGGAAAGCGGGCAGGTCGGTCATTGGCGTCCTTCGTCGACGGTTGGCTTGGCATCCGCGAGCCGGTCCATCAGGCCCGCGGCGAGCCGCAGCAGTTGGGCCTCGGTGTCGCTGAACTCGCTGAGCGCGCCGGCCAGCCAGGCGTCGCGTCGCTCGGCGTCGGCGACCAGCACGGCGCGGCCCTCGCCGGTGAGGTCGAGCACGGATTCGCGGCGGTCGCGTTCGCTCGGCGTGCGCACGATCAGGCCGTCCCGCTCCAGTTCGGCGAAGACCCTGGTCAGCGACTGCGGGCGCTGCCGCTCGGCGACGGTGATCTCGCCAGGCGTGCTCGGGCCGAAGTGGTGCAGATGGCTGAGCACGCTGATCTTGTTCAGGCTCAGCGAGTCCTGCTCGCGCTGCGCGCGCATCCGCCGCCCCAGCCGGACGATCGCCCGCCTGGTCTCGGCCGCGATCGCCTGCCGCTCCTCCACATCCACAACTAGTACGATACCACTTACTAAAACTATGGGCTCTCTGGCTCCGTGCTGGTAATTTTAATACGTGATGCTTAGCAACATGGGGTCGATGTTGATCGGGCTGGTCGCGGGATTGACGCTGGCGCGGGCCGAGCACCTGGTGCCGGGCACAGTCGTGCTCGCGACCATGGTCGGCCTGTCGCTCGGCCGCAGACCGCCCTCGGCGAACTGGCCGGAGCGGGCCGCCGGGCTGGTGCTGGTGCCGCTGGTCGCGGCGGGCGCGAGCGCCCTGAGCGGGTCACTGGACGGTCCCTTTGCCGTGCTCGGCAGCACGGTGTTCGTCCTCGCGCTGAGCGCGACCGTGTGGGTCCGCCGGTTCGGGCCGATGGCCACCAGGCTGGGCACGCTGGCGGTCTTGCCGTTGCTGTCGTTGCTGTTCGCGCCAGCGGGAAGTCCGTTGTGGACCGGAATCACGGCGGCGATCGTCTATCTGCTGGTGTCCGGGATACAGCTGCTCGTCGGCCTGAGTCCGGCTGCGTCGAGTCAGCGGTCGAGTGCGACGGTCAGCACCAAGCTGGCGGTGCAACTGGCGGCCGCGCTGACCGCGGCGTTCGTGGCCGGGCGGCTGATCTGGCCGCAACACTGGCAGTGGGTGGTGCTGACCGCGTTCATCGTCTGCGCGGGCAATCGCGGCCGGGGCGACGTGGTGCACAAGAGCGTGCTGCGCATGCTCGGCGCGGCCGCGGGAACCTTGGCCGCGACCGGCTTGTTCGCCATCGCCACGCCATCCGGGATCGGTGGCGTGGCTGCCATTCTGGTGGTGCTGATCGCGGGCGTGGTGTTGCGCCCGGTCAGTTACGCCTACTGGGCCGCGTGCGTCACCGCAGCCATGGCGCTGTTGCTGGGCCTGCTGGGCCAGAACCCGACCGAGCTGCTGCTGACCCGGCTCGCCGCGATCGCGGTCGGCGGCGTGCTCGGCGTCGCGGCCTCCTGGCTGATCCTGCCGATCCGCAGCCGCGACGTCGCCCGCGCGCGCATCGCCGCGACGCGCAAGGCGATCGAGCGATTCCGCCTGGACAACGACGAATCCGCGCGAGACGCGGTGCGGCAGGCCATCGCCCAGTTGGACCTGATCGCGCCCGCGTTCAACGCGCACCGGCGGCTGCACCGGTTGTTACCGGGCAGCCGCCGCGACAGGCGCTTCGTCGCGGACGCGTTCGACGAGCTACGCGCCGAATTCAGCCGCGTCGACCACGCAGGTAGTCGCTGACCACCGCCGCGCCGAGACCGTCCAGGTCCGGGGCGACCACCCGCCCGCCGGAGCGGCGCGCGACCAGGTCGACGAACTGGGCCAGCCTCGGGTCCTCGCCGAGCATGAACACCGTGATCGACGCGCCCAGTTTGGCCAGCGCGTCCACCTCGTTCATGGTCACCGCCAGGGTTTCCGGCAGCGGCGGCCAGTTGAACTCGGCCTCGCCGTCGGGCTCCAGGTGTGCGGTCGGCTCACCGTCGGTCACCACCAGCACGACCGGCATCGCGTCCGGGTGCCTGCGCAGGTGCTGACCGGCCAGGATCAGCGCGTGGTGCAGGTTGGTGCCCTGCTCCCAGGCGCCTTCCAGCGCGGTCAGTTCGCTCACGTCCATCTTCATCGCGTGCCGCCCGAACGTGATCACCTGCAGCGCGTCGTTGCGGAACCTGGTCGCGATCAGCTGGTGCAGGGCCAGCGCGGTGCGTTTCATCGGCACCCAACGCCCGTCCTGCACCATCGACCAGGACGTGTCCACGCACAGCGCGACCGCGGCCCTGGACCGCTGCTCGGTTTCCACCACCTCGACGTCGGACACGTCCAGCGTCACCGTGCGGCTGCCTGCCGACGCGGTGCGCAGGACCGCGTTGCGCACGGTCCTGGACACGTCCCACGGCTCGGTGTCGCCGAATTCCCAGGCCCGCGACGCGCCGGTCGGCTCACCGGCCGCGCCGGCCCGCGCCGTGTCGCGTTCGCCGCGACGCGAACGCAACTGGCCGATCACATTGCGCAGCGCGGTCTCGCCGAGCTTGCGCAATGCCTTGGGCGACAACCGAAGCGATCCGTCCTCAGCTCGTTCGAACAGACCTTGCCGTCGCAGTTCTCGTTCCAGCTCGGCCAATCGCTGGGCATCGACCCTGGCCTGGTCGCCGAGTTGGCGTTGCAGGGCATCGAGATCGATGTCCTCCAGCCGCGCGCCCGGATAGGACTGCGCGAGCTGTTCGGCCAGCCCGTCGAGTTCGGCCAGGTCCTGCATGGCCTGCGCGCCCTCACCGAGACCGAGCGGGTCCTGGCCGCGGAAACGCCGGCCCGAGGTCCAGTCCTCGCCGGGCCGCAACGCCCGCAGGTTCGCGTCCAGCGCGGAGACCTCCTGGGCCAGCCGGGGATCGCCGAACGCCTGGCTGATCAGGCCTTCCAGTTCCGAGCGCTGCGCCTCGGTCATCGAGTTCATCATCCGCTGAGCCGCCGCGGCGCGACTGGCCAGCGCGTCGATGAGTTCCTCGACGTTGCGGGGATTCTCCGGGAAGAACTCGCCATGCTTCTGCATGAAATCCCGGAAATCCTGCTCGGTGTCCTGGCCCTGGGCGTGCTTGCCGAGCAGGTCGTTCAGGTCGGACATCATCTCCCGGACCCGCTCCACGTCCTGCGGCGTGGTGTTCTCCAGGGCCTGCTTCATCCCGGCGAACCGGGAATCCAGCAGTTCCCGGCCGAGCAGGTCCTTGATCTCCTCGTACGCCTCGCGTGCTTCCGGCGAACGCCAGTCGTATTCGGACAGTTCGCTGACCGCCGCCGCGGTGCCGGGCGGCAGCGCGTCCAGCTGAGCCTCGGCGAAACGGGCATCGTCGGAGGGGTCCGGGAACAGCGCCTTGCGTTCCGCGTCCAGCGCCCGGTCCAGGAGTTCGCGGACCTGTTGCAGGGTGCCGTCCAGCCGGTGGTGGCGCTGGATTTCCGAACGCCGCTGCCACAGCCGGGTGGTCATCTCGTCCAGCCCGGCGGTGCGGCGCAGGCCACGGCGAAGCAGCTCCTCCAGCGCGTTGCGCGGGGAGGAGCCCTCCATCACCTCGCGGCCGATCTCGTCGAGCGCCTCGCTCAGGTCAAGCGGCGGCGCGAGCGGGTCGGGCCCGTCGCGATATGGGCCGTAGGAGTAGTGATCCGGGCTACTGGTCATCGGACCTCACGCGCCGTAAATGGTGATGTGGTCGTCGTCGGCGTCGGTGTCCTTGGCCACCTGCCGGGCCAGGTACAACGCCTCCAGCGCGAACTCGACCGCGGCGGCGATGCGCCCGGGCGGGTCGTTCGGGGTGACGTCGAGCCGCGCGGCGACCTCGTGCAGCACCGGGAGTTCGGGCAGGGCGGCCAGCACGTCCCGGCCGGGTACGCGCTCGCCGGTGGTGACCAGGTGGCCGTCGGTGACCGCCTCGGCCAGCGGGCGCAGGTTCAGCCCGGCCAGGGTGCCGCGCGCGGTGTCCGCGAACGCCCGGCGCAGCAGGTGGGTCAGGTGCTCGTTCTCCCGGCCCTCCTCGCCCGACTCGAACTCCAGCTTGCCGCGCAGCACGGCGGGCACGGCCTCCAGGTCGACCGGTCGCGCGATGGCAGGCCGCTCACCGGTCAGCGCGGAGCGACGCAGCGCGGCGGCGGCGACCGTCTCGGCCGCGGCGACCGCGAACCGCGCGGACACCCCGGAGCGCTGGTCGATCGCCGACGATTCGCGCAGGTGCCGCACGAACCGGGCGATGACCTCCAGCAGCGCCGGGCCGACCTCGGCGACCAGCTCGGCCTCCTGCCGGACCAGGTCGATCTCGGCCTCGACGGTCAGCGGGTAGTGGGTGCGGATCTCGGCGCCGAAGCGGTCCTTGAGCGGGGTGATGATCCGGCCGCGGTTGGTGTAGTCCTCCGGGTTCGCGGTCGCCACCAGGAAGGTGTCCAGCGGCAGGCGGATCGTGTAGCCGCGGATCTGGATGTCGCGTTCCTCCATCACGTTGAGCAGCGCGACCTGGATGCGTTCGGCCAGGTCGGGCAGCTCGTTGATGGTCACGATGCCCCGGTGCGCCCGCGGCACCAGGCCGAAGTGAATGGTTTCCGGGTCGCCCAGGCTGCGGCCTTCGGCCACCTTGACCGGGTCGACGTCGCCGATGAGGTCGCCGACCGAGGTGTCCGGGGTGGCCAGCTTCTCGGTGTAGCGCTGGGAGCGGTGCAGCCACGCGACCGGCAGGTCGTCGCCGAGTTCGGCGGCGCGGCGCCGGGAGGCGGGCGAGATCGGGTCGAGGGGATGTTCGCCCAGCTCGGCGCCTGCGATCACCGGGGTCCACTCGTCGAGCAGACCGGCCAGGGTGCGGGCGAGCCGGGTCTTGCCCTGGCCGCGTTCGCCGAGCAGCACGAAGTCGTGGCCGGCCAGCAGGGCGCGTTCGAGCTGGGGCAGGACGGTACGGTCGAAGCCGACGATGCCGGGCCAGGGGTTGCCGCCCTGGGACAGGATGGCCAGCAGGTTCTCTCGGATTTCGGTCTTGATGCCGCGCGCGGTGTAGCCGGCCGCACGCAGTTCCCCGACGGTGCCGGGCAGATTCGCGGGTGTCGCGGGAGTACTCACCCTTCGACGCTACGTCGAGATCCCGATTTGGTCGATGTGGAGCTACTCCAACTCGACGTAATACCGGGTGTTACCACAGTTGTGGTGGTGTTTCCGCTGGGGCCCATGCGTTTGCGGCCCGATCAGCGGCGTAATCTTGATTTTCGTGTCCTGTCCAAGCGCCACACTGGTGGTCTGGACGTCGGCTTGGCTGACTGGCGCCGCCGCGGCCGACGATGTCCTCGATGCCTTGCAATCCTGGGCCGAACTGCACGAGATCGTCGCCCACGACGAAGCGACCGGCGAACTCCTCGACCTGCCGACCGCGCAGGAACGGCCCGCCTCCCCCGCGCTGCTGCTCGCCGCGCTGCGCAAGCTCGGCGTGACCGGCGGCGAACTGGTCCTGCCGGTCGCGGGCGACCTGCGCGGCCTGCGCGGTCACGCCCCGTTCGCGGCCGCCGCCCTGCACGCGAGCGAAGCCGCCGTGCTGAGCACCTGGGACGGGTCCGGCGGCGACAACGGCGACTTCGGCCTGGTCCCCGAATGGCGCGGCCCGGCCGGTGCGAACTCGACCCCGGCCGACCGCGTGCTGCGCTGGACCGTGTTCCGGCTGCCCGCCGCGCCCGCTGGCGAGCGCATGCCACTGGGCGAAGCCGAGCACGGCCTGTCCGGCGCCATGCGCGCCGCGGCCACCGCGCTCGTCGAACTCGGCGTCGCCAAGCACCGCCCCGGCGTCCGCGAGGAGATCGCCGGAGTCGTCGCGGCCACGCCCGACCTGGAATGGCCGCCCGGCATGCCGCCGAGGTCGTTGAAGGTGCTCGCCCGCGCGGCCGAGGTCGACGCCATCGTCAAGGTCGCCATGAGCGACGCCCCCGGCGGCGCCCTGTCCGCCTCCGCCACCCGGGGCCGTGCCGAAGCCCTGCGCCCGCTCGACCACGCCGTCCGCTCCGCCCGCAAAGCCGCGATCGACGAGGCCGTCCGCACGCTGTCCGAATCCGATCACGCGGACAGCCGCTGAGTCAGCCCCGGCGGGTCGTGTCAGGGGCCGCGTCAGCACTGTGGCAGTGCGGTGTCAGGCCGGATTGCGATCGTTTCTCTCGTCAGCGAATCAGCGCCCCACCACAGGGGACGCGAACCCCTGAGGAGGGAACGCAATGTCTACCTTCAACACCCCCCAGCCCATCTCCGCCGTCCTGAACATCCCCGCAGGCCGCGTGCGGTTCGTTGCCTCCGACCGGACCGACACCACCGTCGAGGTCAGGCCGTCGGACTCGGGCAAGAGCCGCGACGTGAAGGTCGCCGAGCAGACCACGGTCGACTACCACGACGGCGTCCTGCACGTGGAGGCCTCGGCCAAGAACCAGTATTTCGGGCCGTCGGGTTCGATCGAGGTCACCGTCCAGCTGCCGGCCGGCTCCCACGCCGACGTGCACGCGGCCAGCGCCGAAGTCCGCACCACCGGTGCGCTGGGCGATGTCGCGGTCAAGAGCGAGCACGGCGTGATCGACGTGGCCGAGGCGGCCAGCGCGCGGCTGACCACGGTCGCCGGTGACGTGTCGGTCGGGCGCCTGGATGGCTCCGCGGTGATCCGGACCAGCAAGGGCGACATCCGCATCGCCGAGGCCGTACGCGGCACGGTGGTGCTGCGCACCGACGCGGGCGACCTGGAGATCGGTGCGGCCGCGGGTGTCTCCGCCAACCTGGACGCGGGCACCTCGCACGGCCGGATCCAGAACTCGCTGCACAACACCGGAGGCCCGGCCGCTCAGCTGAACATCAAGGCCACCACCGCGGTCGGCGACATCGTCGCCCGCAGCCTGTAGAACAGCACGGCAAGGCACGGACCAGACCGGCTGACCGAGCCACCCCACTCGGTCGGCCGGTCACCCGCGCGTGAGAATGCCCTGGTGACGACCGAATTTCCGGAGCCGACCGAGCCTGCCGACTCGCGCACCGAGGTTTTCCTGCGCTACCTCGCGTACTTCCGGGCGCGGCTGATCGAGAAGATCGGCGAGCTACCCGACGCGGAGCGCCGCACCAGCCGGTTGCCGTCCAACTGGACCCCGCTGGGTTTGCTCAAACACCTGACCTTCGTCGAACTGCGCTGGCTGGAATGGGGCTTCGCGGGCGAGGACATCGACGAGCCGTGGGGCGAGGGGCAGGACGGGCCCTGGCGCATCGGCGCCGAGGACACGTACGAAAGCCTGGTCGCCGATCTGCACGCGCAGGCGCTGCGCAGCACCGCGGTCATCACCGGCCACGACCTGGCCGAAGCCGGTGCACCGAGCGATCGGTGGGACGGCGCGGACCCGGCGACCCTGGAGCGCGTGCTGATGCACCTGGTGCAGGAGTACGCGCGGCACGTCGGCCAGCTCGACATCGTCACCGAACTGGCCACCGGATCGACCGGCGAGTAGCGCCTAGCGGGCCGACCTGCGCGGCGGTTCGCAGCAGCCCACCGCGCACGGCGCGCCGTCGACGGTGCAGCCCAGGGTCGTAAAGGCCGAGCAGGCGCGGGGTTGGGCGTCGTCGGTGTGTTCGCGGATCAGCTCGACCACCAGTTCGGCGAAGCGCGGGTCGGTGCCGGGGGTGGCCGCGCGGGCGAAGGCCATGCCGTGTGCGGCGGCCCGCTCCTTGGCTTCGTTGTCCAGGTCCCAGACCACTTCGAGGTGGTCGGAGACAAAACCGATCGGGCTGATCACGACGGCCGTGGTGCCCGCCGCGTGCAGCGCGTCGAGGTGGTCGACGATGTCCGGCTCCAGCCACGGCACCTGCGGCGGGCCGGACCGCGACTGCCACACCACGTCGTATTCGGCGATGCCGACCTCGGCCGCGACCAGGCGCGCGGCCTCGAAGATCTGCCGCGAGTAGAGGTTGCCGCCCTGCTCGGGCGGGCCCGCCGCGTTGTCGGCCGAGGTCGGCACCGAGTGCGCGGTGAACACCAGCCGTGCCCCGGACGGAACGGTGGCCAGCGCGGCGCGCACGGCGTCCGCGACGGCGGCCACGAACAGCGGGTGGTCGAAGAACTGGCGGATCTTGACCAGCTCGGGGGCGCCGTCGCCGACCGCGGCGCGGGCGCGGACGATGTCCTCGTCGTACTGGCGGCAGGCCGAGTAGCCGCCGTAGGCGCTGGTCGGGAAGACGAGCGCGCGGGTGACGCCGGCCTTGGTCATCTCGGCGAGGGTGTCCTCGACCATCGGATGCCAGTTGCGGTTGCCGAAATAGACCGGGAGTTCGCGCCCCTGCCTGGCCAGTTCGGCTTCGATCGCGGCGATCATGGCCCGGTTGAGCCCGTTGATCGGCGAGACGCCGCCGAAGTGCAGATAGTGCTGGGCGACCTCGTCGAGCCGCTCCGGGGGCACGCCTCGTCCCCTGGTCACGTTCTCCAGGAACGGCCGGACGTCGTCCGGGCCTTCCGGGCCGCCGAACGACAGCAGCAACACGGCATCCACGCTCACCCGTTCATCCTGCCGGGCGCGCCGAAAGCCGGTCACAGCGGGTGACTTGTCTTATATTCCTCTCGGCGTATATTAGCGGCCATGAACGCGTTCGCCGTGCTCGCCGAACCCCAGCGCAGGCACATTCTCGATGCCCTGCTCACCGGGGAACGACCGGTCACCGACCTGGTCGACTCGCTCGGGATCAGCCAGCCGAGCGTGTCCAAGCACCTGCGCGTGCTGCGCGAAGCGGGCATGGTCACCGTGCGGGTCGACGCGCAGCGGCGGCTCTACCGGGTGGAACCGGACGCGCTGGCCGAGATCGACACCTGGCTGGCGCCCTACCGGCGCATGTGGACGAACAAGCTGGACGCGTTGACCGCATATTTGGAGGAGAACCCATGACCGACGGCACCATCGAACAGCGCGACGGCCGGGTGACATTCCGGTACGAACGCGAACTCAGCCACCCGATCGACCGGGTCTGGCGCGCGATCACCGACGCGGATCAACTGGCGCACTGGCTCGGCACCAAACCCCAACTCGACCTGCGGGTCGGCGGGTTGTACGTGATGATCCACACCAGCCCGGACGGGACCAGGTCGCAGCGCGTCGAAGACCGGGTCGTGCGACTGGAACCGCCGCATGTTTTCGCGCACACGTTCTGGGCCGAACTGAACCCGTCCGCTCTGGTCACCTGGACGCTCACGCCGACAGCCACCGGCACCCGGCTCGACCTCATCCACGAACTCGACATCGCCGACATGCAGGCCGTCGCCGGTCAGGACAGCATCGTCACGATGATGTCGCGCAACGCGTCGGGCTGGCACATCCTGCTCGACCGGCTCACCGCCGAGATCGAGGGCGCCGACGTGGCGCAGGCGTGGCCGAAGGAGACCCAGCAGGTGTTGCAGCAGCGCTACGCCAGCCTGCTGGGCTCCTGAGACGTCACATGCCGACGGCGTGCAGACCGCCGTCGACCATCAGCATCGAGCCGGTGGTGGCGGGCAGCCAGTCGGAGAGCATCGCGCAGATCGACTTCGCGACCGGGGTCGCGTCGGTCAGGTCCCAGCCGAGCGGGGCCCGTTCGGTCCACGCGGTTTCCAGCATCGGGAAGCCCGGAATGGACTTGGCCGCCATCGTCCGAACCGGACCGGCCGCGACCAGGTTGACCCGGATGCCGCGCGGGCCGAGGTCGCGGGCCAGGTAGCGGGTCACCGACTCCAGCGACGCCTTGGCAACGCCCATCCAGTTGTACGCGGGCCAGGCCACGCGGGCGTCGAAGTCCATGCCCACGACCGAACTGCCCTCGCCGAGCAGCGGCAGCAGCGCGACGGTCAGCGACTTCAGCGAGTACGCCGAGACCTGGATCGCGGTGGCCACGTCCTCCCACGGCGCGTCCAGGAAGTCGGCGCCGAGAGTGCTGGGCGGGCCGAACGCGATCGAGTGCAGTACGCCGTCGATGCCGTCGACGTGCTCGCGGATCTTGTCCGGGAGAGCAGCCAGGTGCTCGGCGTTGGTCACGTCCATTTCGATGACCGGCGCCTCGTTCGGCAGCCGCTTGGCGATCCGCTCGACCAGGCTCAGCCGGCCGAACCCGGTCAGAATGACGGTCGCGCCCTGTTCCTGGGCGACCTTGGCCGCGTGGAAGGCGATCGAGGAATCGGTGATCACACCGGTGACGAGCAGTCGCTTGCCCTCAAGCAGTCCGGGCACCTGGGAGTCCTCCAAGTTCTTGTGGGTCGGGTTGTCGGTGATCAGTGGCCCATGCCCGCGCCGCCGTCGACCGGCAGCACGGCGCCGGTGATGTAACCGGCGGCATCGGAGGCGAGGAAGGTGACCGCGCCGGCAACGTCCTCGGGCTTGCCGAACCGCGCGGCCGGGGTCGCGGCCAGCATCGACTGCTTCACCTCGTCGGGCAGCCCGTCGGTCATGTCGGTCTCGATGAAACCGGGAGTGATCAGGTTCGCGGTGATGTTGCGCGAGCCCAGCTCACGGGTCAGCGATCGCGCGACGCCGAGCAGTCCGGCCTTGCTGGCGGCGTAGTTGATCTGGCCAGGCCCGCCGGTGAACGCGACGACCGAGGAGATGAAGATCATCCGGCCCCACCGCGCCCGCAGCATCGACCGGCAGGCCCGCTTGGCGACCCGGTACGCACCGGTCAGGTTGGCGTCGACGACGCGGGTGAACTGCTCCTCGCTCATCCGCATCAGCAGCGTGTCGTCGGTCATGCCCGCATTGGACACCAGCACCTCGACCGGCCCGTTCACCTTCTCGACCTCGGTGAACGCCGCGTCGACCTGCGCGGCGTCGGTCACGTCGCACCGCACGCCGAACAGTCCGTCCGGGACAGCCGAGCCGCGGTGCGTGACCGCGACCTTGTCGCCCTGCTCAGCGAACGCCTTGGCGATGGCCAGGCCGATCCCTCGGTTGCCACCGGTCACCAGCACGGACCGTCCCACCACGCGCTCCTCCACTCACCTGCGACGACTGACTGGGTGAGGCTATCGGGCGGTCCGGAAAGCACCGCGACCGACAGCCCTGGTCCTGACCCAGATCACACTCAACGGCGACGTCGCGGCCGGGTTCCGGTCTGCGCTGACGGGTGACCAGTACGGCCCGGCCCGGGACGGAAAGTGATCGGATCTCTGCCTGGACCGTCCGTGTTTGGTTCTCGTTATTGTTACTCTTGAGTAGGCTTAATTCCGCACGCTTACTTTTCCTCCGTGGCCGACGGACCCGGAGAGATCATGCGTGGAATAAGCCGATTGCCGCTGTTGACATCGTCGCGTTCGTGGTGACATGTCCTTCTCAGGCAATTTTCGGACCTCCACGGCCGTCGTCCGCGATGAATCAGTTTTGGCGATTCGACGGAATGTCGAATTGTTCGCTCAGCACTGAGACAAGGAGTTGCGATGCGATTAGGGCGCTTAGGGCGTCGTGCCGAGAAGCTCTGGCTTCCCGGTCGGCGTCGGCGGGTCACGTTGATCACCGCTGGTGTGTCCGCTGCCGCGCTTGTCGTGACGGGTGCCGGGATCGGCCTGGCCGAGACCCAGTTCCTCCGGACCGACCACGTGGGCCAGACCAATGGCCAGGGCACTGTCGTGTCGTCGGACCAGATCATCTCGCCCTACGGTGCCCGGATGGTCATCAACCCGGGCAAGCTCATGTCCTCGGTGATCAGCCCGGACGGCACCCACATGGCGGCGTCGATCACTGACGGCGGCTACGCCATGGCGATCGTCGATCTGAAGAACTGGAACGTCCAGCAGCTCATCGGCAACAACGCGGCCGCCAACGTCAAGATCCCCGGCAACGACGTCGGCCAGGAAGGTCCGACGTACTCGCCGGACGGCAAGTCGCTGTGGCTGGGCCAGTCCGACGGCTACCGCACCTTCACGGTGAACCCGGACGGTTCGGTCGCCAACCCGGGCTTCGTGTCCATCCCGGTCGTCAACGGTGCCCATGCCCTGGTGGGCAACGCCGCCTTCACCCCGGACGGGTCGACCGTGTACTCGGCGGTCAACGGCCAGAACCGGGTGGTCGCGATCAACGTCGCCACCGGCGCGATCACGCAGAGCTGGAACGTCGGCATCGCGCCGCGTGACGTGGTCCTCGTCGGCAAGAAGCTGTACGTGAGCAACGAGGGCGGCCGGCTGGCCCAGCCGGGCGACACCACGATGAACTCCTACGGCACCCAGGTGCCCGCCAACGGCGCCACCGGGTCCAGCACCACCGGCACGGTCAGCGTCATCGACACCGGCAACACCGCGGCGAGCGTCAAGAACATCGCCGTCGGCCTGCACCCGACCTCGGTGTATGCCAGCAACGGGGCCGTGTTCGTCGCCGACACCAACTCCAACGACGTGTCGGTGATCGACTCGGCCAAGGACGCGGTCGTGCAGACCATCGCGACGCAGCCGTGGTCGGAGGCGAGCATCGGTTACGACCCCACCGCGGTGAGCCTGACCAGCGGTGGCCGCCTGCTGGTGACGCTGGGCCGGGCCAACGCGATCGCGGTGTACAAGTACACCTCGCCGCAGACGCCCGCCGTGTACGTCGGTCTGCTGCCGACCGACTACTACCCGGCCGAGATCGAGACCGACGGCAACCAGATCGTCGTCTCCAACACCCGCGGTATCGACGCGCGCCGCTCCACCGGCACCTCGCACGGCACCCACGACACCACCTCCAGCCTCGACCACTTCACGCTGCCCAGTGACGACGTGATCAGGGCCCAGACCGGCAAGGTGTTCAACAACAACGGCTGGCACGGCAACAACCTGGCCACCGCTTCGCCGGGCCACAAGGCGGCGCCGGTACCGGTTCCGGTCAAGCTCGGTGACCCGTCGACGATCAAGCACGTGTTCCTGGTCGTCAAGGAGAACCGCACCTACGACCAGCTCTTCGGCGACATGCCGCAGGGCGACGGTGACCCCTCGCTGGTCACCTACGGCGAGAACGTCACGCCGAACCAGCACGCGCTGGCCAGCCAGTTCGGCCTGTACGACAACTTCTACGACACCCCGACCAACTCGGCCGAGGGCCACAACTGGGTGACCCAGGCCGACGACCCGGAGTACACCGAGTCCAGCGCGGGCGAGTACACCCGCAGCTACGACACCGAGAACGACGTGCTGGGCCACCAGGCGTCGGGCTTCATCTGGACCGGTGCCCAGGCGGCGGGCAAGACCGTCAAGGACTACGGCGAGTTCCAGTCGATCGAGCAGAAGCCGGCCGGAGCGACCTGGCAGAACTACTTCTGTGAAGCCAAGAACATGGCCGCGACCGGTGCTCCGAGCCAGTACCCGATCACGACCGGTTCGGCGATTCCCTCGCTGAACTCCGTCTCGGTGCCCGGCTTCCCGCTGTTCGACCTGAACGTGCCTGACATCTACAAGACCCAGGTCTGGAAGCAGGACTTCGAGAAGAACGGTCCGGCCAACCTCAACATGTTCTGGCTGTCCAATGACCACACCGGCGGTCCGGCCTCCGGCCCGGCCCAGGTCGCGGACAACGACCTCGCGCTGGGTCAGATCGTCGACACGATCTCGCACAGCAAGTACTGGAAGGACTCGGCCATCTTCGTGGTCGAGGACGACTCGCAGGCCGGTGTCGACCACGTCGACGGTCACCGCGCCCCGGTCCAGGTCATCAGCCCATGGGCCCAGCACGGCACGGTGGACAACACCTACTACAGCCAGATCACGCTGGACCGCACCATCGAGCAGATCCTCGACATCAAGCCGATGAACCAGATGGACACCGCCGCGACGCCGATGCGGCACGCGTTCACCCAGCACCCGAACTTCACGCCGTTCAACGCGGTGCCCAACCGCACCTCGCTGACCGACGGCCTGAAGACGCCGCCCACCTGTGGCAGCGACACCCCGGCTCCGGCCGACCCGGCGGCCGCTCCGGTGCCGTCGACGACCGCGATTCCGGCTGCCGCACGGCAGGTCGCCACGCAGTGGGCGACCTGGAAGGGCACCCAGAACCTGGTCCAGCCGGACAAGGTGAACCCGGTGCTGATGAACCACTACGACTGGTACGAGGCGCACAGCTGGTCAACGCCGTACCCGGGCGAGGCCAAGGTGTACGGCCCGGCCAAGGTTCCGAACGCGGCAGCGGGCGCGGACGGCGACGACTGATCGAGCGGTAAAGATCGATAGCCGGAAGCCCCGGTCACGAGCTTCGTGACCGGGGCTTTCCGTTGAACGGGTCAGCGGAAGGCGTCGGCGTGGGCGGTGGCCCAGTCGAGGAAGGTGCGCGGGGCGCGGCCGAGGACCTCCTGGACGGTGGGTTGCGGGGTGGATTCGTCGATGGTGCCGTCCACGTAGAACTGGAAGAACGCGTCCACGTATTCGGCAGGCATCTGCGCGGACAGCGAGATGCGGGCCTCCTCGTTGGACATCGGCTCCAGGCGCAGGTCGCGGCCGAGGACCTCGCCGAGGATGCGCAGCCGGTCGGCGGGCAGCAGCGCCTCGGGGCCGCTGAGCCGGTAGATCTGGCCTTCGTGGTCCGGCGAGGTCAGCGCGGCGGCGGCCACCGCGGCGATGTCGGCCGGGTCGAGCACGGCGATCGGGACGGTGGCGAACGGTTCGCGGACGACGTCGCCCGCCTTGAGCTGGTCGAGCCAGCGCAGCGTGTTGGACATGAACCCGAACGGCCGCAGGAACGTGTACGGCACGCCGGACTCACGCACGGCGGCCTCGGAGCGGTTCATGTACGCGCTGACCGCGTTGTCATCCCGGCCACCGGCGGAATTGCCGGACAGCAGCACGATCCGGGCGACGCCCGCTGCCTTGGCCTGGGCGGCGATGCCGGGCATGTCGGCGTAGCCGGGCATCAGGAACAGGCTTTCGGCACCGGCCAGCCCGTCGGCCAGGCTCGCCGGGTCGTTGAAGTCGCCGCGAATCGCCCGCGCCTGCGCCGGTAGCCCGGCCGGGCGCTCGCCCCGGACCAGTGCGCGCACCGCGTGGCCGTCGGCCAGCAGCGCGGCAACCAGTTCACTGCCGACATTTCCGGTCGCGCCGGTCACCAAGATCGCCATGCGCCCAGTATTGCCGGGTTAAGGTTCCGATGTGGGCGTTTTGACGATTGGTCTGTTGCATCCGGGCCGGATGGGTTCGGCCTTCGCCGCCGCGTTGATCGCGAACGGGCATCGGGTGTTGTGGTGCCCGGCAGGCCGGTCGGCCGGGACGGCGGCTCGCGCCGAGCGGGCCGGGTTGACGCCGGTCGACAGCGTGGGCGACCTGCTCGCGGACAGCGCTGTCGTGTTCTCGATCTGTCCGCCTGCCGCTGCCGAGGCGGTCGCCGATCAGGTCGCCGGCTATGCCGGGATCTTCGTCGAGGCGAACGCGATCAGTCCACATCGGATGATCGCGATCGGCCAGCGGCTCGGCGGGATCGTCGTGGACGGGTCGATCATCGGACCGCCGCCGTCGGCGACCGCGAAGGCGCGGGTGTACTTGTCCGGGCCACTGGACGCGGTCGGAACCGTGCACGCCTTGCTGGCCGGGAGCAACGCGGAACCGGTGTCGCTCGGCGAACGGATCGGGCAGGCGAGCGCGCTGAAGATGGCCTACGGATCCTTCCAGAAGACCTCGCGCGCGCTGGCCGCGGTCAGCCACGCCATCGCCGAGGACTACGGCGTCACCGCGGAACTGCTCGACGAGGCCACGATCCTCGGTGACAACGCGCTGATGGAGCCGGACTACCTACCCAGCGCGGCCGCGCGAGCCTGGCGCTGGGCGCCGGAAATGCTGGAGGTCGCGGCGACCGCCCGCGCGCTCGGCCTGCCCGACGCGCTGGCCACCGGCTCGGCCGAGGTGATGAACCGCTGGGCTGACGACCAGGACGATTTCGACATCGACCTGCCGACGACCCTGCGCCATCTGCACCGCGACTAGGGCAGGCGCTGGCCGATGAACAGCGAGCCCGCCGCCGAGATCAACGCGAGGATGGTGCCGAGGATCAGCCACGGCTTGCTGGCGTCGCTCTGCTCGGTGGTGTAGCCGATCTGATCGCCGAGGCTGGCGTAGACCTGCTTGAGCTGATCCGCGGTCGCGGCCTTGTAGAAGCTGCCGTGCGAGATGTTCGCGACCTCGTGCAGCAGGTCGTCGTCGACCGGGACCGGCTCGGACACGCCGCCGATGTCGACGGTGCCGGTCGAGGTGCCGAAGGAGATCGTGGACACCGGAATGCCTGCTTTTTGCGCCTGCTGCGCCGCCGTGTACGCGCCCTGCTGGCCGGACGGGTCCTCGGTCGGCACGGTCTGTTTGCCGTCGCTCATCAGCACGATGCGCGCGGGCGGGGCTTCGGTCGGGCCGCCGAGGGCCTTGCCGAACAGGTCGATGGCCTGCAACGCGGTCAGGATCGCCTCGCCGGTCGCGGTGGCCGGGGCCAGCTTCAGGTCGTCGATGCCCTGGTCGATCTGCTGGTGATCGGTGGTGGGCGAGACCAGCACGGTGGCCGAACCGGCGAAGGAGATCAGGCCGAGGTTCAGCGCGGTGGGCAGGCCGTCGGTGAACTGCTTGGCCGCCACCTGGGCCGCCTTCAACCGGGTCGGCGTGACGTCGGTGGCTTCCATCGACAGCGACACGTCGACCACGAGCATCACCGTGGCGCGGTTGCGCGGGACGCGTTCCTGCGCGGTCGGCCCGGCCAGCGCGACGGTCAGCAGCAGCAGCGCGACGATCAGCACGGCGGCCGGGGCGTGCCGCCACCAGCCCTGCTTCTTCGGCGCCACCTTGTCGAGCAGGTCCAGGTTGGCGAAGCGCAGCGCGCGGCGCTTGCGGGCGCGCTGGATGAGCACGTAGCCGGCGGCCAGCGCGGCGACCACGACGAGCAGCAGGAACCACCAGGCCGCGGTGAATCCGGTCAGGCTCAACGTCATCCGACACCTCCTGACCAACGGCGCTTGCGGGCGACCGCGAAGCGCACGGTGTCGGCGATCCAGTCCGAATCGGTGCGCAGCACCAGATGTCCGCCACCGGCGCTGCGCAGCGCGGCGGCCACCATGGCGCGGTGTTCACCGGCGGCGGCGGCGAATTCGCGGCGCAGCAACGGAGAGGCGTTGACTTCGCGCTGGCGCCCGGTTTCCGGGTCGGCCAGCACCAGCGAGCCGACTTCGGGCAGGTCGATGTCGCGCGGGTCGAGGATCTCGACGCCGACCACGTCGTGCCTGCCTGCCAGTGCGCGCAGCGGACGTTCCCAGTCCAGCGGGCCGAGAAAGTCGGAGATCACCACGAGCAGTCCGCGCCTGCGGGGTGGGCGGCGCAGTTGTTCGAGGATGGTCGCGAGGTCGCCCTTGGTGCCGACCGGCGCGCTGGGCGTGCTGGCGATGCGGCGCAGCATGCCGCGGGCGTGGGCCAGGCCGCCACGGGCGGGTACACGGTAGGTTTCCGCGCCGGTCGAGACGACGGCGCCGATCCGGTTGCCGCCTCCGCCGGTGAGGTGGGTGATCGCGGCGATCGCGCACACCACCAGATCACGCTTTTCGGACAACGCGGTACCGAAGTCGAGGCTGGGCGAGAGGTCGACGGCGAGCCACGTTTCCAGTTCGCGGTCGGCGACGGTCTCCCGGATGTGCGGGACGGTGGTGCGCGCGGTGACCGCCCAGTCCATCCGGCGCACGTCGTCGCCGGGCTGGTAGGGCCGCGCCTCCCCCGGCTCCGAACCGGGCCCCGGCACCAGGCCGAGGTGGTTGCCCTGCAACAGACCGTCCAGCCTGCGCCGCACCTCGAGTTCCAGCGTGCGCAGACCGGCTTCCATCCGCTCGCCGCGCAGGATCGGCGGTGCCCATGCGGGCCGGGCCGCGCGATCGTGCGATTCCTGGCGGACCGCGAACCGCTCGGCGGCGTGCGCATCCAGTTCCGGGAGAGTCACTTCTGGATGGGCCGGATCGGTCACGGCGTCAGTTCCGCACCGGGGCGCCGGCCGGCATCGGGTGCTGCGGGCCCTGCGGTCCTTGCGGGCGCGCGGACACCTGCGGCAGCGGGATCGCGTGCAGCACCCTGGTGATGATGTGGTCGATCGGCACGCCGTCGGCGAGCGCGTCGTAGGAGAGCACCAGCCGGTGGCGCAGCGCGTCCGGCACGACGTCGACAATGTCCTGCGGCAGCACGTAATCCCGGCCACGGACCAGGGCCAGGGCCCGGGCGGAGGCGACGATGCCGAGGCTGGCCCGCGGCGATGCGCCGTAGGACACCCAACCGGCCACATCGGACAGTCCGTGGTCGTTCGGGGTCCTGGTGGCCAGCACCAGGCGGACCACGTAGTCGACCAGCGCGTGGTGCACGAACACCCGCGAGGCGACGCCCTGCAACCGGACCAGTTCGGCCGGGCTGAGCACCTGCTGCGGTTCCGGCGGGGTCACGCCCATCCGGTAGACGATCTCGCGCTCCTCCTCGGCCGTGGGGTAATCCACGATGATCTTGAAGAGGAATCGGTCGCGCTGGGCTTCCGGCAGCGGGTAGACGCCCTCGTTCTCGATCGGGTTCTGGGTGGCCAGCACCAGGAACGGATCGGGCATCGGGAACGTCTTGCCGCCGATGGACACGTGCCGCTCGGCCATGACCTCCAGCATCGCCGACTGCACCTTGGCGGGCGCGCGGTTGATCTCGTCGGCGAGCACGAAGTTGGCGACGACCGGACCGAGTTCGACGTCGAAGGATTCGCTGCCCTGCCGGTAGATCCGGGTGCCGAGGATGTCGGCGGGCACCAGGTCAGGGGTGAACTGCACGCGGGAGAACGAGCCGCCGACGACGTTGGCGAAGGTCTCCACCGCGAGCGTCTTGGCGACGCCGGGGACGCCTTCCAGCAACAGGTGGCCCTTGGCCAGCAGGCCGACGAGCATGCGCTCGACCAGCCGGTCCTGGCCGACGATGACCCGCTTGACCTCGAAGACGGTGCGTTCGAGCAGTTGCGCGTCGTGTGCCGGCGTGCTCGGGCCACCGCCGTTGTGTACCTGTTCGGTCACGCCCCCGCCAATCTCCTACTAGCGTGCGAATCTGTCCTAGGGAACCTGATCACCAGTATGACGGCTGTGAAGGTCAGGCCCGGCTCCGGGCTTGATCAAGATCATCCGGCGTGTCGATGTCCAGCGCCTCCCCGGCCCGCGCCGGGACCTCCACGACGGTCAGGCTGCCCAGCGTCGCGTGCAGGGCGGCCCCGGCCGGTTCGGCGGGCAGGGCGGCGCGCAGCGCGTTGATCTTCCACACCCCGGTCAGCCACTGACGGCGACCCTGCGCGTCCACGAGCAGCGCGCCGTCGGCCTCGGGGTCGCGCGCGAGCGCGAAGCGCAGGCCGGTGACCGTGTCCGGGCCGATCTCGGCGAGGTCGGCGGCCAGCACCACCACCTCGATGTCATCGGGCAGACCGGCCAGGCCGGCGGCCAGCGCGGCGACCGGGCCACCACCGGGCGGTTCCTCCTGGCACCACCGCACGGCGCGTTCGGTCGGCCGCTCCGGGCCGACCACCACGATGGGCTTGGCCGTGCCGGTCGCGAACAGAGCCCGGTCGAGCAGGGTGAACGCGCCGACGCGCAGTCCGGGTTTGTCGACACCGCCGAGCCGGCGCCCGGCGCCGCCGGCCAGCACAACAGCCGCGAATCCAGTCATGGAGGTGATTGTCGACCATCCGCGCCCTTTCCGTAAACTACCTCAAACGCAGGTACTAATACGGTAGAATGAGGTAGTGTACGGAAGCGAAATGTTCACCGCGGACGAGGTGGCCGAGCGGTTGGGGCTGCACGTGCGCACCGTGCGCAACTACATCCGCGATGGCCAGCTGCCCGCGACCAGGATCGGCAAGCAGTACCGGATCAGCCGGGCCGATCTGGCGGCGTTCACCGGCCACCCGGTCGCCGAACCAGAGCCGGGCACACCGAGGCACGCCGAGGCGACCAGCATCGTGGAGATCGACGGGGTGAGCCCGGCCACCGCCGACCGGCTGATCACCTCGCTGACCGGCACGGGCAGCGGCCTGCACGTGCAAACCATCTACCAGCGCGAACAGCAGCGGCTGAAGGTCGTGATCGTCGGCGAGCTGACCGCGAGCGCCTACCTGTTCGGCGTGATCAACACGATCGTGAAGGAGCCAGCGCGATGACCGCGACCGTGATGCACGGCGTGCCGGTGTTCGTCGTCCCCGGCGAGGGCGCGCCGCTGGCCCGCGAGCAGGACGCGGTCGACCTGATCGCGAACATGTGGGAGCACGGCAGCCGGATGTTCGTGATCCCGGTGGAGCGCCTGCCCGGCGAGTTCTTCGACCTGAGCACCGGTTTGGCCGGCACGCTGCTGCAGAAGTTCGTCGGCTATCGCAGCCGGGTCGTCATCCTCGGCGACATTTCCCCTTACACGCAGCGGAGTTCCGCGCTGGCCAGCCTGGTCAACGAGTCGAACCGGGGCCGCGACGTGTGGTTTCTCGCCGACCTCGCGGAACTCGACCAACGGCTGAGCGGTGGCGCCGACTGATACGGGTCAGTCGGCGCCACCACCGGGCGGCACTCCGCGTTTCTCAGACTCCCGGGGTAACCGGGATCGTGGAGACGCCCTTCCCAGGGTTGGTCACGGTGTTCGAGGCGCCGACCACGTTCGGGTGCGCCTTGCACACGCTCTGATCCTTCACGTTGAAGCCGTAGCCCTTGGTCTTCGCGCCCGCCATGTTGAGCTTGTTGTTCTTGAAGGTGTTGCCGCAGCCCACCTTCTTCCACAGGTTCTCGACTTCGAACCCGTCCTGCCTAGGGTTGATGATCGTGTTGCCGGTGACCGTGTAGTTGTCGCCCTTGACCGCCACGACGTCGTTGGAGAAGTTCGCGCCGGTCTCGCCCGCGCTGTTGAACGAGTTGCCGGAAATCACGCCGCCGCTGGTGGCTTCCTTGACGTCGAGGTTGTCCGCGCGCACGTCCGGTCCGACGGTGTTGTCCAGGATCTGGTCGTTGTTGCTCAGGTCCGGCTTACCGTGGGTGTAGGTCGGCCAGTTCCCGTTCGACGTGCCGACGTAGATGCCCTCGCCGTAGCCGGGCGTGCCGGTTCCGGTGTCGTAGACCTTGCAGTTCTTGACGATGTCGTTGGAGCTGAACTCGCGCAGGTGGATTCCCTCGTCCCCGATGTGATGCACGGTGAGGCCATCCAGGACGTCGTTGTTCGCACCGTCGAGCACGATTCCCTTGTTGGAGTTGTCGATGGAGAAACCGCTGACCTTCCAGTAACTCGCTTCCAGGTGGAAGCCGTAACCGGTGCCGAGGTCCCCGCTCTTGTCGGGATTGGTGAGAATCGCACCCGCGCCGCCGGTCAACGTGATCGGCGCGCTCGCCGTACCGCTGACCGTGCCGATGAACGCGCCGGAATAGGTTCCGTCGGCCAGGCTGATGGTGTCGCCTGGCTGCACCGCTTTCAGCGCGGCGAGCAGTTGGGTAGCAGTGGAAACGTTGATGGTGGTGCCGGGGGCACTCGGTGCGGCGGCTGCCGTGGTGGCACCGCCGATGACCAGACTGACCACGGCAGACGCCGCCATCGCGGCCACGGAAAGTATGTGCGCACGAGACATGGGATCTCCTCATTGAGAAATGAGCAATTGCGCAGCCGCCGAGCACGATCCGACCCGCAACAATCGGCCTGCTCAGCGGAGTTGTGCTACCCCGTGACGTACCAACGGTAGCCGCGCGCGCCGCGATATTCAAGAGTGAGGACAGCGTTCATGTACATGAACGCGTTCAACGGCCGTCGGTGACCCACTGGAAACGGTGCTCGGGCCGCCCCGGCGTGCCGTACTGCGGCAGCAACCGGACCAGGCCCTGACCGTGCAGGTGTTCCAGGTAGCGGCGCGCGCTCACCCTGGCCAGGCCGATGTGCTCGGCGACCTCGCTGGCCGAGAAGGATTCCGCCGAACCGCGCACCAGCGTGACCACCCGCTCGTAGGTGGCCTCGGACAGTCCTTTGGGGACGGTCAGCCCCGGGGTCGGGCGCAGTTCGGCCAGCGTGCGGTCCACCCCGTGCTGATCGGTCAGGCCGGATTGGCTGGTGCGCTGGTGATAGGCGGCGTAACCGGCCAGTTTGTCGCTGAACGTGGCGAAACTGTAGGGCTTGACCAGATAGAGGATCACGCCCTGGGCGACCGCGGTGCGCACGGTTTCCAGGTCCCGCTTGGCCGTCACCGCGATGATGTCGACCGGCCGGCCTGGCTTGGCCCGCAGCGCGCGGCACACGTCCAGGCCGCTGATGTCGGGCAGGTTGAAGTCCAGCAGCACCAGGTCGGTCTCGGTGCGCTCCAGCGCGGTCAGCGCGGCCCCGCCGGTCGCCGCGGTGCCGACCACCGCGAACCCGGGAATGCGGTCCAGGTAACCACGATTGACCTCGGCGACGGCCGGATCGTCCTCGACGATGAGGGTACGGATCATCATGCTGACGCGGTCTCTCTCACCGGTAGGAAGACGTCGAATCGGGTGCCCGCGCCGTCGTCGGCGACGGTGATCGTGCCACCGCAGCGCTGCACCACCTGCCGCACCAGGAACAGTCCCATGCCGCGCCCGGCCGGTCCGGTCGCGTCCTTGGTGCTCCAGCCGAGCGTGAAGATGTCGTCGTGGTGCCCGGCGGGCAGTCCCGGCCCGCTGTCCCGGACCTGCAACCGCAAACCGCCCGACTCAGCCTCCCGCAAGGACAGTTCAACGCAACCGGGGCCGTCCGACGCGGCCGCGTCCACCGCGTTGTCCACCAGGTTGCCGACCACGGTCAGCAGATCCTCGACGTCCCAGCGCGGCTGGCCGGTGAGCACCGAATCCTCGCTCACCACCAGTTTCACGCCGCGCTCTTCGGCCAGTTTGGACTTGCCGAGCAGCAACGCGATCAGCGCGGGTTCGCCGACCCGGTCGAGCAGCTTGTCCTGCAGGTGCTGGATGCGCGCGGTTTCCCGGGTGGCCAGCGCGACGGCTTCGTCGTAGCGGCCGAGTTCGACCATGCCGACGAGCGCCTGCAACCGGTTCGCGGTCTCGTGGGTCTGCGCGCGCAGCGAATCGGCGAGGGCCCGGACCGTGCTCAGTTCGCGCAGCGCGCCCTGCAACTCGGTGCGGTCGCGCAGGGTGGTCACCGCGCCGATCGGCTGCCCCTCCAGCCGCACCGGGTTGCGGCTGAGCAGCAGCACCCGGTCGCCGCTGACGCACAACCGGTCGCGGATCGGGGCGTCGTCCTCGGCCAGGTCGGCGATGATCGTGCCGGTCAGCGTCAGCTCCTCCGGGCGCGCCCCGTCCGGCAGGCCGAGCAGCCTGCGGGCCTCGTCGTTGGCCAGCACGAGGCGGCCCTCCGGGTCGGTGATCAGCAGGCCGTCGCTGATCGCGTGCAGCATGGCGTCGTGGTGCTGGTACTGCCGGGCGATCTCGGCCGGCTCCAGCCCGCAGGTCTGCCGGTGCACGCGCCCCGCGATCAGCAGTGAACCGGACAGACCGACGGTCAGTGCGATCTCGGTCAACGCGACCAGGTTCAGCAGCTGCGGATGCGTCGTGTCCGGGCCGAACACCCCGGAGTGGTAGACGCCGACCATCGCCTCGATCCCGACGGTCAGCACGACGACGCTGATCTGCAGCACCACCAGCTGCCTGGCCAGACTCCACCTGCGTACGTCCATCGCCGTCATCACCTCGCCGGACATCCTCGCACGTCGAGCGGGCCGGGGACCGTAATGTTCGCTGCGACCACAATGACCACAACCGTGCGAACCGGCTGGCCGATCTACACCCTGTGTCCAGCCAGAACCGGCCCCCGACAGGAGAGGCAGACGATGCCGTCATCGCTCGCCGGCGCACGCCCCAAGCCCCCACCACTCACCTCGGACCAGCGCAACTCGTTCCTCGCCGCGTCGCTCGGCTGGGCCATGGACGCGTTCGACTACTTCATCGTCGTGCTCGTCATCACCGACATCGCCAAGGACGAGTCATTCGGGGCGACCACCGCCCAGCTCGCCTTCATCACCACCGCGACGCTGGTCATGCGGCCGGTCGGCGCGTTCATCTTCGGGCTCTGGGCCGATCGGATCGGCCGCAGGCTGCCGCTGATGGTGGTGGTGTTGTTCTACTCGATCTGCGGCGTGCTGTGCGCGATCGCGCCCAACTACACCGTGCTGCTGGTGCTGCGGCTGCTCTACGGCATCGGCATGGGCGGCGAGTGGGGACTCGGCGCCGCGCTGGCCATGGAAAAGGTGCCGACCGAACGGCGCGGGTTCTTCTCCGGCCTGCTCCAGGAGGGCTACGCCATGGGCTACCTGCTGGCGTCCCTGGCCTACCTGCTGTTCCACTCCGCCCTGCACCTGAGCTGGCGCTGGATCTTCGTCCTGTCGATCCTGCCCGCCCTGGTCAGCCTGCTGATCCGGTCGCGGGTCAAGGAGTCCGAGGTGTGGCAGGAGTCCCGCAAGCAGCTGCGCGCGTCGCGGACGTCCATCAAGGACATCCTGCTCAACGGCAAGATCGTGCGCCGCTTCGTCTACCTGGTCCTGTTGATGACCGCGTTCAACTGGATGAGCCACGGCACCCAGGACGTCTACCCGACCTTCCTCAAGTCCACCGAGCACGGCGGCGCCGGACTGTCGCCGGCCACGGCGACGTGGATCGCGGTCATCTACAACGTCGGCGCGATCACCGGCGGTCTGATCTTCGGCACGCTGTCCGAGCGGATCGGCCGCCGCTACTCGATCGTCTTCGCCGCCGCGCTCGGCCTGCCGATCATCCCGATCTTCGCCTTCGCCGGGCACGGTGCAGGCATGCTGGCGCTGGGCTCGTTCCTGATGCAGATCGCGGTGCAGGGCGCCTGGGGCGTGATCCCGGCCCACCTCACCGAGCTGTCGCCGAACGCGATCCGCGGCTTCTACCCCGGCGTCACCTACCAGCTCGGCAACTGCCTGGCCGCGTTCAACCTGCCGATCCAGGTGGCCTTGGCGCAGTCGCACGGGTATTCGTTCGCGCTGATGTGGACGGTGATACCGGTGCTGGTCGCGGTGATCCTGCTGACCGCGATCGGCAAGGAGGCCAAGGGCGTCCAGTTCGGCATCGACAAGCCAGTGGCCGAACCGGCATCGGCCTGACCTCGCTCGCTTCGGCCCGGCAGCACGCGCAGCTGCCGGGCCGTTCTCTAGCTGGCCAGCCTGGTCAGGATCGGCGCGAAGACCGCGTAGTCCGGCGTATCCGCGTCCGGATCTTTGGCCTCGTCGTCCCAGCGCCGCACCGCGACCGCGTCCACATGGAACGGATTCGTCTCGAACTCGGCCACCTCATCGGCCGACATCGGCCCGCCCTGCCAGCTCAGCGTGTACACCGAGGCCGGGGACAGCCGGTCGAAATAGGACGGTTCGACCGCGCACAGGTACCGCTTCGCCTTGACGTGCAACCGAACCGGCTCGGTGACCTCCCATCCGAACCAAGTCGACAGCCAGTCCGCACCCGAAAGGTCATGACGCTCGGTCTCCACGCTCTGCCTTTTCTCAAAGAAATGTCCGACATCATGCAGCAACGCGGCCGCGATCAGCGCGTCCGGCGCACCTGCCTTCTTCGCCAGGCCACCGGCCTGCAACGAGTGCGTGGCGATGGTGACGGCCTCGCCCAGGTAGTCCTGGCCGCCCGCACCGGCCAGCAACTCGCCGAACTCGGTCACGAAATCGCTCATACCAGCCCCCTTCGCAGCACGGCGGCGGTGCTGGCCAGGCCGTCGATGTCCGCGTAGCAACCCTGCAGGTGCCGCTCCCCCACCGCGTCGAACGCGGTGCGCGCGTGCAGGACACGGGTGTTGTCGAAGAGCAGGCAGTCGCCCGGACGCAGCCGCAGCACCAGCCGCAGTTCCGGCCGGTTCAGGATCTCGTCGAACGCGCGATACGCCTCGTAGAACTCCTCGACCTGCGCCGCGCTGCCGCGCACCGGTTGCAGCGACCGGTTGTTGAACCGCACCTCGCGAATCCGGCCCGCGCTGTTCAGGCCGATCATCGGCCGGGTCGCGCGTAGTTCAGCGTCGGCCGACGCGAACGCGAAGGTCACCTCGGTCGAGGTGAGCACGTCGAACGCGTGCGGTTGTTCCTCGCGCAGCAGCCTGGCCGCACGGAAACCGTCGACAAGGCCGGAGTCGCCGCCTTCGGCCGCGTTGCGCAGGCAGTGCAGCAATTGGACGGTCGGCACCGGATCGCGGTAGGGGTTGTCGGTGTGCGGGCTGATCGGGAGCGAGGTGAAGGCCAGGTTGTCCGGGTCGGGCTCGACGCGCACGTCGAACAGGTCGCCGTAGTTGGTGACCCGGACGAACCCGAAGCTCCGCGCGACATCCAGCACCGTACCGTCGTCGGCAGGCACGCCGTGCAACAGCACGAAACCCGTGCGCAACACCGCCTCCAGCGCGGCGAGCTTGCGGCTCGGTTCGGCGAGATAACCGGCCCAGTCGCATTCGGGCACCTCCGCCGACCAGCTCTGCTTCGTGTCGCTCTCCGCCTCTCCCTGCCAGGCGGCGACCAGCCAGTCGCGGTCGAAGACGGCCTCGTGCGAGTCGCCCGCGAACCTGATCCTGATCTCGGCACCGGCTTCGATGACCTCCGCGATGCGCAGGTCGGCGCCGAGGTCGTTGATTCCGTGCAGTTTCTGCCCGTTCGCGTGCCTGCACCGCTCACACGAACAGTTGTCCCGCAACCAGATCGCGGGCGCGGCCACGTCCATTCACCCTCCCAGACTTGGCTGGACAAGTCGCAGCATGACTGGCCAGGTCGACATTCAGATGTCGACGGCATGAACAAAGGTTAAGCACCTTCTTGACTATTAGGCGCCGCCGACTATAGTTAAGCATGTGCCTAACCAACGGAGCGTGATGGATCAGGTGCTCAAGGCCCTTGCCGACGGCACCCGGCGTGACCTGGTCGAACGGCTCGTCGCCGGACCGGCCTCGGTCGGCGAGCTGGCCGCGCCACTGGCCATGTCGCTACCCGCGGTCATGCAACACCTCCAGGTGCTGGAGACCGCCGGGCTCGTCCGGTCGGAGAAGGTCGGCCGGGTCCGCACCTGCCACCTGGAACCGGCCGGGCTGCGCCTGGTCGAGGACTGGCTCGGCCACCAGCGCACCGACTGGGAACGCCACCTCGACGCCCTGGGCGACCTACTACAAGAAGGAGATTCGCCGTCATGAGCATCAAGCACGCCACGTTCACCCTGGAGCGCAGCTATCCGGCCAGTCCGGCCCGCGTGTTCGCGGCCTGGTCGGACCAGGCGGCCAAGTCGCGCTGGCTGGCCGGTCCGGGCAGCGAACTCGAACTGGACTTCCGGGTCGGCGGCACCGAGACCATCCGTGGCAGGCACGGCGACGGCCCGCTGCTCACCTTCCTCAGTACCTTCGACGACATCGTGCCCGAGCAGCGCATCGTCTATACCTCAACGATGAGCGCGGAAAAGACGCTGACCACGGTGTCCATCACCACCGTCGAGTTCGTCCCCGAAGGTTCCGGGACGAAAATGATCCTCGCCCAGCAGGGCACCTACCTGGACGGGCACGAGGAGCCGAGCTGGCGCGAACAGGGCACCAGCGACCAACTCGACGCGCTCGCGAAAGAATTCAGCTGACCAGGTCCCGCAACAGCAACAGCGGATGATCCGGGTAGAGGTCGCGCTCGGGCCGGTCCGGCGGCCAGTGCACGATGCAGCGCAACGCGAACGCGGCCAGATACACCCAACGCTGCCGCGCACTCGCGAACAGTTCGGGACATTCCCCGGTCAGAGCGGCAACGTAGTCGTCATCGCCGGAATAGCGCGCCCACCAGAGCGGCAGCGTCGACTCGGTGCCGGCCGGTCCGAACCAGGCCCACTCCCAATCCAGCAAGCCGCTGATCCGGCGCTCGTGCACCAGCACGTTGCCCGGCGTGAGATCGCCGTGCAGGAAGGCCTCCGGCTCCTCGGGCAGCCGATCGGGCAGTCGCTCGACGATCGCGTCGACCAGCTCGCCCGGCACGAACGGCATGGTGCGCACGTAGTCGGCCAGGCGCAGTTGTTGCGCCCGGGCCAACGGCACCAGCCGCTTTCCGGTGATGGTCAGCGCGTCGTCGTCATCGCGCGGCGCGGCCGCCTCGACCATCGCGCGAATGTCCTGCGGCGGTTGCCAAGCATGCACGGCGCGCACGATCGCGCCCAGTTCCCGCACCAGGCCACGCCGTTCGGGCACGTCGGCCAGTGGGATTCCCGGCAGGCGCGGCATGAGCAGCCAGCTCAGGTCGTCGTCGCGGTCGCACTCCAGCGGCCGAGGCGCCGGGATCTCCTCGGGCAACGCGAGCAGCAGCGCGGCTTCCCGGGCCAGCCGGTCCAGGTCGCCGCGCCAGCACACCCGCAGCACCTGCTCGCCGAGCAGCCAGGTGTCGTTGGACGCACCGTCCAATCGCGACTCGCCGCCGGTCAGGCGCAGTCCGAGGCGACCCGCGACGACAGCCAGCCGTTCGCGGGCGACCTCGTCATCCCACGGCCATTTCGGCTCGCCGTCGACGATCGGCACCTGCCCGCGAGGCAGGTTGTAGGCACCGGCCAGGGACGGATCCGGCATGGTCAGTGCGCGATCTCCCACACGTGGCCGCCCGGGTCGCGGAAGCTCGCGGTGCGGATGCCCCACGGCCGGTCCACCGGTCCGTTCAGGAACTCCACGCCGAGTCCGGTCAGCCGCTCGTAGGTCGCGTCGACGTCATCGACGGTCAGCGTGTAGACGGCGCGGGCGCCCTCCGGCGAACCGATCGGCGCCGGATTCACCAGCTCCGGCGCCAACTTCACGTCCAGCAGGTTGATCATGGTGTTGCCGAGGCCGAACACCGCGGAGTTCGCATCCTCGAACTGCGTCGGCAGGTCGAAGACCGCCTGGTAGAACCGCTTGGCCTCGGCCAGATCCTCGACGAACACAGTGATGGCGGTGATGCCGCCCGGCCACGCTCCCATGGCGGTCACGCTACCCGGGCGGACTGACACTTCCGCGATGAATTACAAATACGGCCTGGTGATGATCTCGATGCCGTGACCGGCCGGATCCTTGAAGTAGACACCGCGGCCACCGTGTTCGGTGTTGGTCTCGCCGGGACGCTTGCCGTGCGGATCGGCCCAGTGCTCGACGCCGTTGGCGGTGAGCCGGGCATAGGCGCGGTCGAACAGGTCGTCGTCGACCAGGAACGCGTAATGCTGCATCTGGATCTCCACCGGCGGCTCGGCGAACTGCAACAGCACGCCGTCGGGCAGCTGGATGTTGCGGAACGGGCCCCATGATGGCGCTTCCGGCACCTCGAACAGGTCACGGTAGAACTCGACCGATACGGCCTTGTCCTTGGACGCGATGATGGTGTGGTTGAAACTCACTGGCATTGGCGTGACTCACTTTCTCGGGTTTGGCGTGGCTGCGGACTGCGGAAAACACAGTCGCTGCGGCGGGCCACGCGCCCGGGATGCGGTCAGCTCTCCACCGGGTCGCCTATCCGTGCATGGCTCAGGGCCGTCCCGGTGATCATGCCGTCAGCCTATCAAACACTGCGCAGAACGGACACGACCGCGCCGAGGATGACCGCTTCGTCGCCGTCGATCACGGAGTACTCGGGGTTGCGCGGTTCGAGGTAGACGTGGCCGTTGCGGCGCCGGTAGACCTTCACGGTCGCCTCGCCGTCGATCATCGCGGCGACGATCTGACCGGAGTGGGCCTCCTGCTGCTGGCGGATCACCACGATGTCGCCGTCGCAGATGGCCGCGTCGATCATGGAGTCGCCGCGCACCCGCAGACCGAACACGTTGCCGCGGCCGGTGAGTTCGCGCGGGAGGGTGAGCTGATCGTCCTGGTGTTCCTCGGCCATGATCGGTGTGCCCGCCGCGATGTCACCGACCACCGGAACGGCGACCGAGTCCTCCGAGGACTCGCGGGTGGCCGAATCGGAGAGGAACATGCGCACGTCGATCGGCCGGGACATGCTGGCGCTGCGCCGCAGGAAACCCTTGTCCTCCAACGCGACGAGGTGCTTGGACACCGCGGAGGTCGACCGCAGGCCGACCGCCTCGCCGATCTCCCGCGTGCTCGGCGAATAGCCGTGCCGCACGACCCAGTCGCGAATGGTGACCAGAATCCGTTGCTGGCGCTCGGGCAGGGACGCGGTGTCCAGGTGTTCGAACGCGGCAAGATCATCGTAGGTGGTCACGGCGGCGATGATATCGGCTGGGCAGTCCGGCCCTCCGCCGACGACACGCCGAACACGTAGTCGAGCTGCGCCCGCATGATCGCGTTCGCGGTGCGCGCGGTCTGGTTGCCGGTGACGATGTTGTAGATCAGCCCGTCCAGCAACGCGATCAGCGCGTCGGCGTCTCGTTCCGCAGCCGCCTTGCCGGGCCGGACCTGGCCGATCTGGTCGGCGAAGAGGTTCTTGACGTCGTCGTAGCCGCTGGCCAGCGGCGAGTCCGGGTCGGGGGTGATGGCGAAGCGGCGTACCCACACCTCGGCGGCCTGCGCCTCTTCCGGGCGCCGCTGGGGGTCCGGGATCATCTCGGTCAGCACGAGCTGCACGAGCCGGCGCGGCGCGATCGGTTGCGGCAGCGCGGCGACGCGGGCGCGGATGCGTTGCTTGGTGTCCTCGCCCATCATCTCCACGGCGAAGCGCAGCATCTGGTCCTTGGTCGTGAAGTAGTGCTGCACCATGCCCATGGACACGCCGGCCTCGGCGGCGACGTGCCGCAGGCTGATCGCGTCCCAGCCGTCGCGGCGGGTGATGACCATCATCGCGTCGAGCAGCTGGAGGCGACGGGCGTGGTGGTCGACCTGTTTCGGCACGCCATCACTGTTTCACAATGCAGCGCATTGCCACACTCGGCGCGCCTTGACCTCGACCAAACTCGATGTTTCATGCTGGCACCATGACAGTCTGGATCTGCGGCACCTGCGGCGTCGAACACCCCGACACCGACCAGCCGCCCGCTGAGGTCTGCGCGATCTGCGCGGACGAACGCCAGTACGTACCGGAGTCCGGCCAGGTCTGGACGACGCTGGCCAAGCTGGCCGCCGACGGCCACGAGCTGGTGCACGAGCAACAGGAACCGGGCCTGCACCGGCTCAACCGCAGCCCGGAGTTCGGCATCGGCCAGTGGACCTACCTGGTGCACACACCCGAGGGCAACCTGGTGTGGGATCCGCCGAACCATGTCGACCAGCCGCTGGTCGACAAGATCGGCGAACTCGGCGGCGCCGCGGTCATCGTCGCCAGCCACCCGCACATGTACGGCGCGCAGGTCAGCCTGAGCGAGGCGCTCGGCGACGTCCCGGTGCTGGTGCACGCGGCGGACCGCGAATGGGTGCGGCGGGAAGCGCCGGTGATCCGCGAGTGGCGTGACACCGAGGAGGTACTGCCCGGCGTCACGCTGGTCGAAGCGGGCGGGCATTTCCCCGGCGCCGCGGTCGCGCACGTGGCGAGCGGCGCCGGCGGCAAGGGCAGCCTGCTGGTCGGCGACACGCTGATTCCGGTGGTCGCGCAGGGCTGGGTGACGTTCATGCGCAGCTACCCGAACCGCATCCCGCTCTCCGCCAACCTGGTCCAGCGCATCGTCGACCGGCTCGAACCGTACGAGTTCGACCGCCTCTACAGCCTGATCGGCAGCACCGTCCTCACCGACGCGAAGGGCGCGGTTCGCCGCTCCGCCCAGCGCTACATCGACTGGGTCAGCGGCTCGAACGATCACCTCGGCTGAGCCCGGCGGGGAGCGAGCGGGGCAGGCCGAACCAGGGCAGCACGCTGTTCTCGAAGCGCACCATCGCGCTGATCCCGTCGCCGGTCACGGTGAGCACGTAGAGGCCGGTGCCGTGGCTGATGCCGTCCGGTCCGTGCAGGTAGGCGCCGAACGCGGGCGCCCCGTTGGCCCGGGTCGGCAGCAGGTCGAACCGGCGGCCGGCCGCGAAGATGCCCGCGCAGAACCGGGTGACCAGCTCCCGGCCCTCGTACTCGAACGGGATCGGCGGCATCGAAATGAACACGTCGTCGGTGAGCAGTTCGATCAAGGCATCGAGGTCGGCGGCGGTCCAGGCTCGGGCGAAGCGGGCCACGATCTCCTGCTCAGCCGCTGGATCGGCGGCCGGTCGCTGCTCGTCGTGGTTGCGGCGCAGCGCGGCGCGGGCGCGTTTGAGGGCGCTGTTGACCGAGTCGACGGTCGAGTCGAGCATCTCGGCGACCTCGACCGCGTGGAAGTCCAGGACGTCGCGCAACAGCAGCACCGCGACCTGGCGCGGCGGCAGCAGCTGGAGCGCGGTGATGAACGCCAGCGAGATCGACTCGGTCCGCTCGTAGCTGGCGGCGGGCTCGAACATGCTGTCCGGGTACGGCTCCAGCCACACCACTTCGCCCAGCCTGCTCGGTTCCAGCGGCGCGACCTGCGGCACGTTCCATTCCTTGGCCTCGCGCCGGGTGGCCGCGCGGCGCGCGTTGAGGCAGCGGTTGGTGGCGATCCGGTAGAGCCAGGTGCGGATCGACGCGCGCTCCTCGAACCCGCGCAGGCCCTGCCAGGCGGAGAGCAGCGTGTCCTGGACCGCGTCTTCCGCGTCCTGCAACGAGCCCAGCATCCGGTAGCAGTGCACCTGCAACTCGGCCCGGTACGGCTCGGTCAACGCGCGGAACGCCGCACCGTCACCCGTTCTCGCCTGCGCCATCAGCTCTGACATCGACTCGCCTCTCCCGCACGCCCAACTCTGCCACGGATACCGACACCGGCCGAGTCCCGAACTGGGCGGTCGCCGTGCGCCCAGTTCCGGCGAAGCGGCGGTGTCTACCTCATCGGCAATCCGGCCACCTTGAACAGGGAGTACCGACATGGGCACCATCGTCGCTTTCGAGAACGTCACGCTGGACGGAGTCACCCAGGACCCGACCGCCGAGGAAGGCATCGCCACCAGCGACTGGCGCGACGCGCTGAGCGCCTCCGACCTCGCCGCCTGGGGCAAGATGATCACCGACGACGCGCTGGGCGCGCAGGCGCTGCTGCTCGGCCGGCGCAGTTACGAGTACTTCAGCTCGCGTTACCCGTCGCGCACCGGCCCACTGGCCGACCAGATGAACAGCCTGCCGAAGTACGTCGTGTCCACCACGCTCACCGAGCCGGGCTGGAACACGAAGGTGATCCGCGGCGACGTGGTGCGGGCGGTGTCCGCGCTGCGCGAGGAGTTCGACGGCGAGATCCGCGTCTACGCCAGCACCCAGCTGCTGCGCACGCTGTTCGCCCACGACCTGGTCGACCAGGTGCGGCTGGCGATCTTCCCGGTGGTGATGGGCGGCGGCGAGCGGCTGTTCGGCCAGACCAGCAACCAGCGCGACCTGCGCATGATCGACAGTCAGCGGGTCGGCGACGCGCTCGTGCAGCTCACCTACGCAACCCATTGAGGAGGATCGCGAACAAGCGGAAATTTTCCGCGTGACGTGTCGAGAATGTGACGGCGGCTCCGTCCCAGGGGCACGAGCGGCCAGGGCGGGCCGCCATCACGAAGGAGAACGCCATGACCTGCGTGCGCAGCTTCAACCACATCGGCGTCGTCGTCGACGATCTCGACGCGGCCGTCGAGTTCTTCGTCGACCTCGGGCTCGAGCACGAAGGATCGATGTCGACCAAGGGCGAGTGCGTCGAGAACGTCACCGGACTCGACGACGTCCACAGCGACGTGGCGTTCGTGCGCACGCCGGATAGCAGCGGCACGTTCGAGCTGATCAAGTTCCACTCGCCTGCCGACGACCACGGCGTGGACGCGGCACCCGCGAACCGGGTGGGCCTGCGGCACGTCGCCTTCGTGGTCGAGGATCTCCATGGCATGGTCGAGAAGCTGCGCGGCAAGGGATACGGCCTGGTCGGGAAGGTCGACGACTACGAGGAAACGTTCCGGTTGTGCTACGTCCGGGGGCCCGGGGGGATCATCGTCGAGCTGGCCGAGCAGCTCGGCTGAGGGAGGACCGACGCGATGAAGTACCTACTGCTCAAGCACTATCGAGGCGCCCCGGCTTCGGTCAACGACGTGCCGATGGACCAGTGGACGCCGGAAGAGTTCGACGCGCACGTGGGGTACATGCGCGAGTTCGCGGACCGCCTGCGGGAGACCGGCGAGTTCGTGGAGGAGCGGGCGCTGAGGCCCGACGGCGCCTTCGTGCGGTCGGGCGGCGACGGGCAACCGGCGATCACGGACGGCCCGTTCGCGGAGACCAAGGACCTGATCGCCGGCTGGATGATCATCGACGTTGAATCGTGGGAGCGCGCGGTCGAACTGGCCGGGGAGTTGTCGGCCGCGCCGGGCGCGGGTGGCAAGCCGATCCGGGAATGGCTGGAGGTCCGGCCGTTGTTCAACGAGACCCTGACGGTCACCGAGTGAACACCTCGCTGCTGCGGGAACTCGTGCCCGCGGTGATCGGCGTGCTGGTGCGACGCGGCGCCGAGTTCGGATCGGCCGAGGACGCCGTGCAGGAAGCCCTGATCCGCGCGCTGGAGACCTGGACCGACGATCCGCCGCGCGATCCGAAGGGCTGGCTGGTCGCGGTCGCCTGGCGCAAGTTCCTGGATGCCGCGCGCGCCGAAACCTCGCGGCGCGGACGGGAAATCGCGGTCGACCTCGAACCGCCCGCCGGTCCGGTGCCCGATACCGACGACACGCTGCGGCTCTACTTCCTGTGCGCGCACCCGACATTGCCGCAGGCGTCGGCGGTCGCGTTGACGCTGCGCGCGGTCGGCGGCCTGACCACGCGGCAGATCGCCACCGCGTACCTGGTGCCCGAGGCGACCATGGCCCAGCGGATCAGCCGGGCCAAGCGGAAGATCGCCGGCCTGCCACTGGATCAGCCCGGTGACCTGGCAACCGTGCTGCGCGTGCTCTACCTCGTGTTCAACGAGGGCTACGGCGGCGACGTCGACCTGGCCGCCGAGGCCATCCGGATCACCCGCCAGCTGGCCGCGCTGACCGACGAGCCGGAGGTTTCCGGGCTGCTCGCGCTCATGCTGCTGCACCACGCCCGCCGCGCCTCGCGCACCGGACCGGGCGGCCGCCTGGTGCCGCTGGCCGAGCAGGACCGATCGCGCTGGGACACCGGGCTGATCACCGAGGGCGTGACGATCCTGCAAGCCGCGCTGGCCCGCGATCAGCTCGGCGAATACCAGGCCCAGGCCGCGATCGCGGCCCTGCACGCGGACGCGCCGAGGGCGGCCGAGACCGACTGGGTGCAGATCGTGGAGTGGTACGACGAACTGCTGCGGCTGACCGGCAGCCCGGTGGTGCGGCTCAACCGGGTCGTCGCGGTCGGCGAAGCCGATGGCCCGCAGGCCGGTCTGGCCGCGCTCGCCGAGGTGAGCCCGGACGTACCCCGCTATGCCGCGGTGAGCGCGTACCTGCACGAGCACTCCGGTGATCTCGACCGCGCCGCCGACCTCTACGTTGCCGCCGCGCAAGCTGCCACCAGCCTGCCCGAGCGCGAATACCTGACCCGGGAAGCGGCCCGGGTCCGGCAGCTCAGAGCAGGCGGGTCGCGTAGGGCATGATCCCGCTGTAGTAGCGGACCGGGGTCACGTGCACGACCTGACCGGATTCCGGCGCCTCGATCATCATCCCGTTGCCGATGTAGAGGGTGACGTGGTGGATGCCGCCCCCGCCGCCGTAGAACAGCATGTCACCGGCCCGGATCGCGGACAGTGGCACGTGCGGGCCTGCCGTGTACTGGTATCCGCTGAAGTGCGGCAGCGAGATCCCGACCGCCGCGAAGGCGTAGACCATCAGACCCGAGCAGTCGAAGCCGGTCTGGGTGGCGTAGCCCGGGTCGAACGGGTCACCGGCGACGCCGTGCGTCGGGCCGCTGGCGTTGCCGCCGCCCCACACATAGGGCAGACCGAGGGCGCCGAGCGCCCGGCGGATCACCATGCCTGCCGCGCCGGCGGGCAGGTTGCCAACCCGAACGCCGCCACCACCACCGCCGCCACCGCCGCCTCCGCCACCACCGTTGTTGTGCGCGGCGGCCGCGGCGTTGCGGGCGTCTTCGGCCTGTTTGGCGGCCAGCCAGCTCTGGTAGGTGCTCCGCTCCGCGTTCAGGTCGCTGACCTGCGACTGGGCCGCGGCGAGTTGTTGCTGTAGCGAGGCCTGCTGGGCTTGCAGCTGAGCGGTCTGCGCCTGCTGGCCCGCTTGCGCCTTCTCGGCGGCCCGCACCGCCGCGTCGGCCGCGCTCTTGGCCTTGGTCGCGGCGTCCTGTTTCTGCTGGGCGACGACCAGCGCGGCGCGCGCGGTGGAATCGGCGTTGGCCTGCTGGGTCCTGGCCCGCTGCAGCTGGTCAAGCACCTCGTCCTCGGTGCCGCTCATCGCCTGGATCAGCCGCTGCCGCTCCAGCATGTCCTTGGGCGAGGTGGCGTTGAAGTAGTCGGCGACCGAACCGAGCTGCCCGCCCTGTTCCCAGCTGCCCAGTGCGAACCGGTCGGCCTGCTGCTGCGCCGCGTTGATCGCGTTGCCGGCCGCCTGGGCCGCGACCTGCGCGGATGTCGCGGCGGCCTGGGCCGCGGTGGCGGCGTCCTGCGCGTTCTGCAGGTCGACGAGGGCCTTGTCGGCGTCCTCGTTCTTGATCTCGACCTGGTCCTGGAGGTCCTGGAGTTTGCCCTGCGCGGCGGCGAGCTGGTTGGTGAGCTGACCGACCTGGCCCGCCTTGGCGTTGGCCTGCGCCTGGGCCGCGCTGATCTGCGCGTTGCTCGGGTTGGGCGGTGGAGGTGGCACGGCCGCGCTGGTGCCGGACATGGTCAGCGCGAGCGCGCCGCCGAGCACGACGGACACCGCGACCCCGCGCTGCCAGCGTCGGCGCCGAGGGGCAACTGGGCCGCTTACCGGTTTCGTCGCCACGCCGTTCACCTCCCGCAAGCCGGACCAATCCCACGCCATAGTTAGACCGATCAGCGCACGTGAGAGGGCTGAACGGCCTAGTATCGCGAGCCCACTGTGCCACTTCTGCCTCATCCGTCGCCACACGCAACAGCGAAAACTCACTCATCTTGATTCACATCAGCCCCAAACGATCACATCGAGTGATCAACCGCGCCGATTGTTGTTACTCTTCGGCGTCTGCGCCGGTGCTCTGGGAGAATTGCCCGATGCGTTTCACGGCCCGCGGCGGGGCCTTGCTGGCCCTCACCGGTCTCGCCGTCGTGCTGATCGGCACCTTCCTGCCGTGGCTGCGCTCCGGCGACACGCTGCGGGACAGCTACCAGTCGATCAACGTGCTGCGGGTGCAGCCCGCCGCGCCGACCCAGCCGGTCGTGGTGCTGCTCGACGCGTGGCTCACGGTGATTCCGCTGTGCTCGGTGAGCATCGCGCTCTACGCGCTGCGCGTGCGCCGGACCGCCGCGCTCGTCGCCTGTTTCGTCGCCGTGCTGGTAGCGGTGACCTCGGTGGTGGCGATGGTTCATATAGGCGGCCCGGCCGACCCGATCGGGTTCTCCCCCACCGGCCCGGTCGTGTCGCTGTCGGGCGCGGCAGCGGCCCTCGTCGGTGGGATAGTCGTCCTTGGGAGCCGTCGGCCCCGCCAGGCCGAAGCTCGTCAGTCAGGAGTGCAACCGTGACGTATCCAGGTTCGGGCGGCCAGTGGCAACCCGAGCAGAACCCGCAGCCCTGGACCGGCCAGCAACCCCAGTACGGCGGCCAGCAGTACGGCGATCAGCAGCAGCACGGCCAGCAGCCGGGCCAGCAGTACGGCTATGGCGCCCAGCCGACCTCCGCCTACCCGGTGCACTATCCGCCGCAGGGCTATGTGACCCAGCCGCCGCCCAAGCGCAGGCGCGGGCTGATCATCGGCATCGTCGTCGCGGTCATCGTCGTGGCAGGCGGGGCCGGGGCCACGGTGTGGGCGTTGAACCGGAGCACTCAGGCTGGCTCGGCGACGCCGCAGGCGGCAGTCGCCAAGCTGGCCGCGGACGTGACCGCGGGCGACGTGCTCGGGTTGCAGAGCGACATCGCGCCGGCCGAGGCGTCCGCCTTCAAGGACATCAGCGCCGACGCCAGCAATCAGATGAAGCGCCTGCAGATCGTCAACCCGGGCTACAACCCGCAATCCCCCTCGCTGAACAGTGCCTCCGGGCTCAGCGCGTCCGGGCTGACCTTCGACAACAACGCCGCCCAGACCATCAACGACCACCTGGTGATCAACAAGCTCACCGCAGGCAAGATCACGATCTCGCCGAGGCTCGACGGGAGCATGTTCACCCAGCAGTTCCTGCACGCCGCGTTCCCGAACGGACTGCCCAAGGCGCAGACGAACACCGTCGACATCGCCGATGTGGTGCGGCAGACCGGTCAGCCGGTGCGGATCGCCACCATCAAGGTGAACGGCGGCTGGTACACGAGCCTGTTCTACACCGCGGCCGACTACGCGCTGGAGTCCGCGCGACAGGCCTGGCCGTCCACCCCGATACCGGCGCTGGGCGCGGATTCGGCCGATGACGCGGTGCGCGGGTTCGTGCAGGATCTGCTCAACGCGAACTACCTCGGCGCGATCGAGCTGACCGACCCGAACGAGATGGCGGTGCTGCACGACGCGGGCCCGGCGATCCTCAACTCGCTGCACCAGGCCTCGCCGAGCGGGATCAAGATCGACAGCGCCACGTTCACCGACAAGCCGGTCACCGGCGGCGTCGACACCGTGGTGCAGTCCGCGACCCTGGAGCAGGACGGCGACCAACTGGTGCTGAGCCAGCACGGCGACTGCTACGCCATCACCGACAAGGGCACCGGCGACCAGCGCCAGCTCTGCGCGGGCGACTTCGCGCAGGAGATGCAGGGCGACCTGGCGCATCTGCCGCCCGAGGTCGCGACCGCGCTGCAGCACCTGACCTCGGGCATGCTGACCTCGGGCGTCGGCCTGGTGGCCACCCAGGTGGACGGCAAGTGGTACGTCTCGCCGATCCGCAGCTTCGGCGCGCTGCTCGTCGCGATGGTGAGCGGTTTGCAGCCATCCGACATCAGGGCACTGATCAACCTCGGCCACTGATCAACCCGCTGACCGGCCCGGACGCCCCCCGACGGCGGCCGGGCCATCCCCGAACGTCCCATCAGACGTGTCGGAGCACTCATCAGTTGCTTCGGGGAGAAAATTCGATATCCGGAAAAAATCAGCTTGACCTGCGAAGATCGCACTGGCCTGTGCTTTCCCACGATGTGATCCGGCCTTTGCCGGCTGGATCAATCCCTTGAGGACGTCCTAGGGTGGCCGCGTTCCATTGCAACCTGATCGGGGGGGAAGGTCCCCAATGAGGGGAAGTCGTTGTGGCTGCGGTGACGTCGGTGAGCGCCCCCCGTTCGCTCCCGGCCGCGTTGTTGCGCACGCTGCGCACCGATCGCTGGGCAACGGCCGGTGCGATCGTGATCGTGGTGCTGGTGTTCGTGGCGGCCGCCGCGCCGCTGCTGGCCGCGATCGAGGGACAGGACCCGAACGCCTACCACATCGACGCGCTCAACCCGGCCAACGGACTGCCCGCCGGTTCGCTCGGCGGAATCAGCGGGAAACACTGGTTCGGAGTTGAGCCGCTGACCGGGCGGGACCTGTTCGCCCGGGTCTGTTACGGCGCCCGCACCTCGTTCCTGATCGGACTGGCCGCGACCGTGGTCGCCGTCGTCGTCGGAACGTTGCTGGGCGCCAGCGCCGGTTATCTCGGCGGCTGGTTCAACCGGGTGATCACCTGGCTGACCGACGTGCTGCTCGGCTTCCCGTACCTGGTCTTCATGATCGCGCTCGGCGCCGTCGCGCCCCCGAGCGTGCCTCGGCCGCTGCTGTTGATCCTCGTGATCGGCTTCTTCGGCTGGCCCAGCATCACCCGGATCGTCCGCTCGCAAACCCTGGCCCTGCGCGAACGCAAGTTCGTCTCGTCCGCGCGGGCGATGGGCGCGAGCCCCTGGCATGTGTTCCGCACCGAACTGCTGCCGAACCTGTGGGCGCCGATCATCGTGGTCGCGACCTTGAACATCCCGGCCAACATCGGTTTCGAGGCCGCGTTGTCCTTCCTCGGCGCTGGAATCCCGCCACCCACGTCAAGCTGGGGCCAGTCGATCTCGACGGCGAGCGAATGGATCAACAGCGACCCGATGTTCCTGCTGTTCCCGTCGGCCGCGCTGTTCCTGGCCACCTGGTCGTTCAACGTGTTCGGCGACGGGCTGCGCGACGCGCTCGACCCGAGGATGGTGGTGCGCCGATGAGGCTCGCCCGGTTCATCGGCGGCCGCCTGCTCGCCATGATCATCGTGCTGTTCGTGCTCGGCCTGGTCACCTACGGCGTGTTCTACCTGCTGCCCTCCGACCCGGCGCAGTTGTCCTGCGGGCGTCCGTGCACGCCGCAGGGCCTGGCCACCGCGCGCCAGTTCATGGGGTTCAACCATCCCTGGGTAGTGCAGTACCTCCAGTTCCTCGGCGGCATCTTCAGCGGCCGCACGTTCGGCACCGGCGCGACCTCGATCCATTGCGCGGCACCGTGTTTCGGCTACTCGTTCCAGCAGAGCCAGACCGTGCTGAGCCTGATCACCAGCCGGCTGCCGGTGACCTTCTCGCTGGCCATCGGCGCGGCCATCATCTGGCTGTTGCTCGGCGTCGGCATCGGCGTGCTGTCCGCGCTCAAGCGCGGCAGCGCGATCGACCGGATCGCCATGGCCGGCGCGGTCGCGGGCGTTTCGGCACCCGCGTACGTTGTCGGGTTGCTGGCGATCATCGTCTTCGGCATCACGCTCAACGTGATCCCGGACAACGGCTACGTGCCGCTGACCCAGAACCCGGTCGGCTGGCTGTGGCACATGATCACGCCGTGGCTGGTGCTGGCGTTCCTGCAGGCCGCGATCTACTCGCGACTGACCAGAACCCAGATGCTCGACGTGCTCAACGAGGATTTCATCCGGACCGCGCGGGCCAAGGGCGTGCCGGAGCGCTCGGTGATCGGCAGGCACGCGCTGCGCAATGTGCTGCTGCCGGTGATCACCGTGTTCGGCATCGACCTCGGTGCGCTGCTCGGCGGCGCGATCATCACCGAGACGGTGTTCTCCATGCCGGGCCTTGGCGCACTGCTCATCGACGCCGTGCACAGTCTCGATCTGCCGCTGTTGCTCGGTTGCACGTTGTTCGCGGCGTTCCTGATCGTGATCGCGAACTTCCTTGTCGACCTGCTCTACGGTGTGCTCGATCCGCGAGCACGCCTGACCTGAGGGAAAGAGGGTTTTCGATGGACCGTCGGGGATTCCTGCGGTTGGTCGGCGCGGCTGGCGTGGCCACCGGTGCCGGTGCCTTCCTGGCCGCGTGCAACGCGAATCCAACGCAGAGCAGCGGGTCGGGCAGCACCAGCAAGACGGGCGGCACGCTCTACGTCATCAATGACACGTCCAGCAACTACTTCGACCCGGCCAAGTCGCAGGGCCTTGCCATCACCTCCAACGGCCTGGTGCACCGGCGGCTGACCACCTGGGACCTGGCCCCGGGGCGGGACGCGAAGGTCGTGCCGGACCTGGCCACCGACACCGGCCGCTCCAGCGACAACGGTGCCACCTGGACGTACACGCTCAAGGACGGCCTGAAGTTCTCCGACGGCACGCCGATCACCTCGGCCGACATCAAGTGGGGCACCGAGCGCACCTTCGACCCGGCCTTCGCCGAAGGCCTCGGCTACCACAAGACTCTGCTGGTGGGCGCCACCAACTACACCGGCCCGTTCAGCGGCAACAGCCTGGCCTCGATCGAGACCCCGGACGACAAGACCATCGTCTTCCACCTGGTCCGGCCCTTCGGTGACTGGCCGTGGATCGCCAGCCTGATCTCGCTGGCCCCAGTGCCCAAGGGCAAGGGCACCGGCCAGGACTACCAGACCCACCCGATCACCTCCGGCCCCTACCAGGTCGCCAACTACCAGGCCGGGGTCGCGGTCACGCTGACCCGCAACCCGCACTGGGACCGCAAGACCGACTCGGTGCGCGCCGCGCTGCCGGACCAGATCATCATCCAGCTCTCCCAGGACGACTCGGTCATCTCGCAGCGGCTGATCGCCGACAACGGCAACGACCAGTTCGCCTTCGGCTCCTCGATCGTGGCGCCGTCGCAGCTGGCCCAGTTGCAGGGCAAGCCGACGGTCAAGCCGAGGGTTGCCACCTCGGCGGCCGGCCCGATCGCCATGCTGGCCATGAACACCACCAAGGGCCCGCTGGCCAACCCGGCGGTGCGCAGGGCGTTCCAGTACGCGGTGGACAAGAGCGCGTTCCAGGTGACCTGGGCGGGCAGCGCCGAGCTGGCCGGTCCGATCGCGACCACGCTGATCACGCCGGGCATCGCGGGCCGCGAGGTCTACGACCTCTACCCGACCGCGCCAACCGGCGACCCGGCCAAGGCCAAGCAGATGCTGGCCGACGCCGGTTACCCGAACGGCCTGTCCGGACTGAACCTGATCGTCAGCACCCACAACAACGGCGCCGACAAGGCCCAGGCGCTGGCGCAGTCGCTGGCCCGGGCGGGGATCCAGGTCAACGTCCAGGCCATGGACGACGACACCTACACCTCGACCGCGACCGGCAACAACGTCAGCTACGACCTGACCTACTACGGCTGGAACCCGGACTTCCCGAGCGCCAACGGGAACATCGAGGCGCTCTACGCCTCCTCCGAGGTCGGCAACGGCGGCTACAACCTGGCCCGCTACAGCAACCCGGACGTGGACAACATGATCCACGACGCCCAGGGCACCATCGACCCGGTCGAGGCAGGCAAGAAGTGGGCCGCCGTGGACAAGCGGATCATGCAGGACTCGCCGGTGGTCCCGCTTATCTACGCGCGCAACTCGTTCATGCACGGGTCCAAGGTGGACAACTTCGAGGTGCCGGACTACCCGTCCTACCCGAACTACCTGAAGATGGGCATCGCCCAGTGACATCGGCTCCGTTGCTGTCGGTGGAGAAGGTCTCGGTGACCTTCTCCACCGATGGCGCCACCACGGTGGCCGCCGACGAGGTGAGCTACTCGATCGCGGCAGGCGAGGTGGTGGCGGTCGTCGGCGAGTCCGGGTCGGGCAAGACGGTGACCGCGATGTCGCTGCTCGGCCTGCTCCCCGGGACGGCGACGGTGACCGGCGCTGCCCTCCTGGACGGCACCAACCTGTTCGAACTGGACACCGAGCAGCTGCGCGAGATTCGCGGCGAACAGGTCGGGTTCGTCTTCCAGGAGCCGATGAGCGCGCTGAACCCGGTCTTCACCATCGGCGCGCAGATCGCCGAGGCGATCACCGTGCACCACAAGGTGTCCACGGCCCAGGCGCGGCAGCGGGCGGCCGAACTGCTGCGGCTGGTCGGGCTGCCCGATCCGGCTCGCGCGATGCGGGCGTACCCGCACGAGCTGTCCGGCGGTCAGCTGCAACGCGTGGTGATCGCGATGGCGGTCGCCAACGAGCCGAAGCTGCTGATCGCCGACGAGCCGACCACCGCCCTGGACGTGACCGTGCAGGCCGACATCCTGGAGCTGTTGCGCGACCTGCGTTCCCGGCTCGGCGTCGGCATTCTGCTGATCACCCACGACATGGGCGTCGTCGCCGACCTCGCCGACCGGGTCGTGGTCATGCACGACGGCAAGGTGGTCGAGCACGGGACGGTCACCGAGATCTTCGCCGACCCACAACAGGACTACACCCGCCAACTGCTCGGTTCGGTGGTGTCGCTGGCCGGCACGCCGGTCGCGCCGCCAGCGGAGGAATCCGGTGAGCTGATCGAACGGGGCGCGCAGGTCGCCGTGGTCGGCCATCCGGCAGCGCGATCCGTTGCCGACAGTCCGGCGACCCGGCCGACGCTGCGGATCAGCGATCTGTCCGTTGTGTACGGTGGCCGGTTCCGATCGATCGCGGTGCACGCGGTGGACCGGGTCAGCGTGCACGTGGAACCCGGCGAAGTCCTTGGCCTGGTTGGTGAATCCGGGTCCGGCAAGAGCACGCTGGCCTCGTCGGTGGTCGGGCTGGTCACGCCCACCTCGGGCACGATCGAGGTGGCCGGCGCCAACCTTGCCGCGATGCGTGGCAAGGCCCGCCGCACCGCGCTCGGCCGCATCGGCATGGTGTTCCAGGACCCCGGTTCGTCGCTGAACCCGCGCGCGACCGTGGGCGCGAGCATCGCCGAACCGCTGCGCCTGCATGGGAACCTGTCCGGAGCGTCCCTGGACCTGCGGGTGCGCGAACTACTCGACTCGGTGTCGCTGCCGACCGCGCTCGCTTCCCGCTTCCCGCACGAACTCTCCGGCGGCCAGCGCCAGCGGATCGGCATCGCGCGCGCCATCGCCCTCAACCCCGACCTGCTGATCGCCGACGAGCCGACCAGCGCGCTGGACGTGTCCGTGCAGGCGCGGGTGCTGGAACTGTTCCGCACCCTGCAGACCGAGCTGCGCTTCGCCTGCCTGTTCATCTCGCACGACCTCGCGGTGATCGAGGAGGTCGCCGGGCGGGTCGCGGTGATGCACCGGGGGCACATCGTGGAACAGGGACCGACCGATGCCGTGCTGGCCGCTCCCCTGCACCCGTACACGCACCGGCTGATCACCTCCGCCCCGGTGGCCAACCCGGAAGACCAGCGTCGTCGCCGCGAGGCCTGGCGCGCCGCGGTGGGCTAACCAGCCAGCACCTCGCGCAGCCGCGCCGCGAACGCCTCGGGCTGACCGGGATACCCGAACTCAGGCCCGAGGAACCCGCCGTGATGGCTGGGGAACACCACGGCGTCCGTCCCCAGCGCCTTCGCGGTGGCCTGCGCGGTGCGCCCGGTCAGCACGTTCTCGGATTCGACGCCGACCGCGATGACCACCCGGCTCGGCACCCTGGCCAGCGCCTCGACGTCGGGCTGGTAGCCGCTGACCGCCCAGGACCGCTCGGTGAGCAACGGGTCGTCGCGCGAACCGTCGTCCGGGATGTCGCTGGGCGGCAACGGCTGCTCGAAGTAGGCGTCGGTGAACTCGCCCGGCCACGAGGTCAGCGTCATGAACGTGGCGAAACCGGCGCCCGCGCCACCGGCCAGGTACACGTCACGCATATGCTCGCGGGCGCGGAACGCGACCTCGGCATCGGGCAGCAGGCCGAAGATCGGCGGTTCGTGCGCGACCAGGGTGATGATGTCCTCCGGATGCGCCGTCACCCAGGCCAGGCCGGTCACGGCGCCGCCGCTGCTGCCGAACACCTCGACCGGGCCGACCCCGAGCGCCTCGACCAGCGCGTGCAGGTCCTCGGCCTGGACCTTCGGATCGTGATCGGTCCGGCCGTCCTTGCGGGCGCTGCGGCCCAGCCCGCGTGGGTCGTAGGTGATCACCGTGCGGTCCGGGAAGTATCCGGCCAGCGTGGCGAACCCGTCGGCGGTCATCGGCTGGCCGATCATCACCAGCGCCGGGCGGCCATCGGCGGGCGGCAGCGGCCCGCGCACGTCGTAGACGAGGTCGGTCTCTTCGGTGTTGAGCGTGTGTGTCGTCGTCATGCCGGTATGACTCCTTGGTGAGCCGAAACTCATCGGTTTGACCTGGAGTTCACTCCAGGTCATAGCGTTACTGACATGACTACACCGCAGCACAAGATCGGCTCGGGTTTCGGTATGCGCAGCACCGCTGCTCAGGTGCTGGCGGGAATCGACCTGACCGGCAAACTCGCCATCGTCACCGGCGGCTACTCCGGACTCGGCATCGAAACCACCAAGGCGCTCGTCGGCGCGGGCGCGCAGGTGGTCGTGCCCGCGCGCAGGCCCGAGGCCGCCCGCGAGGCGCTGGCCGGACTGGCCGGTGTCGAGGTCGACCAACTCGACCTCGGCGACCTGGACAGCGTGGCCGCGTTCGCCGACCGCTTCCTGGCCTCCGGCCGCGACATCCACCTTGCCATCAACAACGCCGCGATCATGGCCAGCCCGGAAGCCCGCGTCGGCCCCGGCTGGGAGGCCCAGTTCGCCACCAACCACCTCGGCCACTTCGCGCTGACCAACCGGTTGTGGCCGGCGATCCAGCGCGGCCAGGGCCGCGTGGTCGCGCTGTCCTCCTCCGGCCACCGTCGCTCGCCGATCCGGTGGGACGACATCGACTTCGCAGGCGGCTACGACAAGTGGGCCGCTTACGGCCAGGCCAAGACCGCGAACTCGCTGTTCGCGGTGCAGCTGGACGCGCTGGCCAAGGATTCCGGCGTGCGCGCGTTCGCGGTGCACCCCGGCGGCATCCTGACCCCGTTGCAGCGGCACATGACCCGCGAGGAAATGGTCGCGTTCGGCTGGATCGACGAGAACGGCAACCTGATCAACGACAACTTCAAGACGCCGGAGCAGGGCGCGTCCACCTCGGTCTGGGCGGCGACCTCGCCGCAGTTGGCCGGTATGGGCGGCGTCTACTGCGAGGACTGCGACATCGCCGAAGTGGTGCCCGACGACGACATGAGCGCGCACGGCGTGCGGTCCTACGCGGTCGATCCCGAGCAGGCCGCCCGCCTCTGGACGCTCTCGGCCGAACTCACTGGGGTGAATGCGTTCTAACCGGCCAGGAACTCGATGCGGTTGCCCACCGCGTCGTGCGTGTGGAAGCGGCGCCGACCCGGGATCTCGGCCGGGTCGGCCCAGGTCACCGGGTAGCCGGCGGCTTCCAGTTTTGCGGCGAGCGCGTCGACGTCGACCACGAAGGCCGGGTGTGCCTTGCGCGCGGGCCGGAAATCCGCCTCGACGCCGACATGCAGCTCACCGTCCGGGCCGCCGACCCCCGGCACCGTGAACCAGCAGCCGCCGCGCTTGGCCAGCAGTGGCGGCTTCGGCAGTTCGGTCCAGCCGAGCACGCCGGTGTAGAAGGCGCGCGTCTGTTCCTCGGCGTCCGGCGGCGCGGACACCTGCACATGATGAATCATCCTGTTCCCTCCCTATCCCCGTCGTCTGGCCACTTCGGACACTCCAAAAGTGACACCGACGACGAGCACGAGCGCGATGGCCAGGCTCTCCAGTACGGTCGTTGCCGCGCCGGCCATGGTCGGCGGGGTGTTGGACAGCAAACCGATCATCGAGCCGACCGGTGGAATCCGGCCGAACTGGTAGGTCAGCACGACAACGGCGGCGATGGCCAGCATGGACCAGCCGATCTTGCGCAGCACCGGCCTGCCCAGCAGCACGCCGACCGCGACCCCGGTCAGGCCGCACGCGAGTTGCGCGGCGAAGCCGACGCCCAGTTCGGCGAAGCGGTACCGGTGCGCCGCGGTGATCGCCGGCCAGATCGTGCTGACCAGCACCAGCGGCACCAGGCCGATCGAGGCCAGGACGGACACCGCGCCGATCACCTTGGTCCAGCCGCCCGCCGCGGTCGCGGTGATGTGCCGCTGGGTGTCGTCCTCGGCATTGCCGACGGCCACCGCGAGCCACGCGCCGACCGGGTAGAGCACCAGCGCGGAGGCGCCGTAGGCGTTGAGCGCGGAGCCGGCGTCGCCGCGTGCGTCGAAAATTCCCGAGACCAGCAGATACAGGAAGACCGGCGGGAAGTAGCGGTGCGAGCGCAGCACGTCGGCGGTGAGGTAGCGCAGCAGCGGGATCATCAGATCACCCGCTCGGGCGAGGTCACGGTGCGCACCGACGCGCCAAGGCGCAGCGCCTCGGCCAGCAGCGGGTCGCTGGCCGGGCCGTCCACCCGCAGCCGCAGCCCGCCGGAGAGCCGTTCGGTGTAGCGCACCCCGGCGAAACCGGCAACCAGGTCCAGCACGTCGCCGTCACCGGCCAGCTCGATGGTCACCGCGATCGCGGCCACGCCGTCCTCGGCCTGCGGCGCCAGCCTGCCCTCGCGCAGCATCAGCGCCCGGCGATCGGGCAGCCGCAACGCGTGTCCGACGTGATCGGTGATGAGCACCGGCCGTCCGGCCGCGACCAGTTCGGTGATCAGCGCGTCCAGGGTCAGCTGGGCGGCATGGTCCAAACCGGACCACGGTTCGTCCAGCACCAGCAATCCTTCGGTGGGCAGCAGTGCCTGGGCCAGTCCGACCTTGTGCATGTTCCCCTTGGACAGCGTGCGGATCGGCGCGTCCGCGTCCCCGGCGAAATCCAGCCGGTCCAGCAGCTCCCGCGCGTAAGCCGACCTGGTGGCGGGCAGGCCGCGGATCGCGGCGAAGTGCCGCAGGTAGTTGGTCGCGGACAGGCGCAGCTCGGCCGGGAACGGCGAGGGCAGGTAGCCGATCGAACGCGGCCGCCCGCGCACCGTGCCCGATGTGGGCCGCAACACACCGGCCACGATCCGCAGCAGCGTCGACTTGCCGCTGCCGTTCCCGCCGCTGATCACGGTCGGCGCGCCAGGACAAATCTCCAGGTCGACGTCGCGCAGCACCGGAACCCCGCGCCGATAATGCTTGCCCACCCGCTCCAATACGATCATCCGACCCCCGTTGAAGTTGCTGGTGTGAGCCAAGCAGCACCCCGGTTTGCTGACTATATAGGACGCGCGTACTGTTTAGGTAGCCGAGCCGCCGGGCATGCGAACCGCAGGTGCGCAAGACTCGAACTCGGGCGATAACTTTTGCGAAGAACCGAACAGCTGCGCCGCTATGTGGATGGAGTGAGACGTGACCTCACCAGAGAGCAAGGACAGCTTCGGTGCCCGTGGCACCCTGACGGTCGGTGACGCCTCCTACGAGGTGTTCCGGCTCTCGGCGGTCGAGGGCTCCGACGCGCTCCCCTACAGCTTGAAGATCCTGCTGGAAAACCTGCTGCGCACCGAGGACGGCCTGAACATCACCGCCGACCACGTGCGCGCCCTGGGCAACTGGGACCCGACCGCGCAGCCCTCGGTGGAGATCCAGTTCACCCCCGGCCGGGTGGTCATGCAGGACTTCACCGGCGTGCCCTGCATCGTCGACCTGGCCACCATGCGCGAGGCCGTCACCGAACTCGGCGGTGACCCGGACAAGGTCAACCCGCTCGCTCCCGCCGAACTGGTCATCGACCACTCGGTCATCGCGGACATCTTCGGCCGCCCGGACGCCTTCGAGCGCAACGTCGACCTGGAGTACCAGCGCAACAAGGAGCGCTACCAGTTCCTGCGCTGGGGCCAGACCGCGTTCGACGAGTTCAAGGTGGTCCCGCCCGGCACCGGCATCGTGCACCAGGTCAACATCGAGCACCTGGCCCGCGTCGTCATGATCCGCAACGGCCAGGCCTACCCGGACACGCTGGTCGGCACCGACAGCCACACCACCATGGTCAACGGCCTCGGCGTGCTCGGCTGGGGCGTCGGCGGCATCGAGGCCGAAGCGGCCATGCTCGGCCAGCCGGTCTCCATGCTGATCCCGCGCGTCGTCGGCTTCAAGCTCAACGGTGAACTGCCCGCAGGCGCCACCGCGACCGACCTGGTGCTGACCATCACCGAGATGCTGCGCAAGCACGGCGTGGTCGGCAAGTTCGTCGAGTTCTACGGTTCCGGTGTCGCCGCCGTTCCGCTGGCCAACCGCGCCACCATCGGCAACATGAGCCCGGAATTCGGCTCGACCTGCGCGATCTTCCCGGTCGACGCGGAAACCATCGAGTACCTGAAGTTCACCGGCCGCTCCGCCGAGCAGGTCGCGCTGGTCGAGGCGTACGCCAAGGAACAGGGCCTCTGGCACGACCCGGCCGCCGAGCCGAACTACTCGGAAACCCTCGAACTGGACCTGGGCACGGTCGTCCCGTCGATCGCCGGTCCGAAGCGCCCGCAGGACCGGATTTCGCTCTCCGACGCCAAGACCTCGTTCCGTTCGGTGCTGGGCAACTACGCCAAGAACGAGGACGCGGTCGACGAGGCCTCCGACGAGTCCTTCCCGGCCAGCGACTCCCCCACCTACGCCTCGGCCGCGAGCACCGCGCAGGGCCGCGCCAGCAAGCCGACCACGGTCACGGTGGACGGCAACACCTTCGACATCGACCACGGCGCGGTCGCCATCGCCGCGATCACCTCCTGCACCAACACGTCCAACCCCTCGGTCATGATCGGTGCCGCGCTGCTGGCCAAGAAGGCGGTCGAGCGCGGCCTGGACCGCAAGCCGTGGGTGAAGACCACGCTCGCGCCCGGCTCCAAGGTGGTCATGGACTACTACGAGCGCGCCGGTCTGCTGCCCTACCTGGAGAAGCTCGGCTTCAACCTGGTCGGCTACGGCTGCACCACCTGCATCGGCAACTCCGGCCCGCTGCAGGAGGAGATCTCCGCCGCGGTCAACGAGGCCGACCTGGCGGTCGCGTCGGTGCTCTCGGGCAACCGCAACTTCGAGGGCCGGATCAACCCCGACATCAAGATGAACTACCTGGCCAGCCCGCCGCTGGTGGTCGCCTACGCGCTCGCGGGCTCGATGGACATCGACATCACCACCGAGCCGCTGGGCACCGGCAGCGACGGCAAGCCGGTCTACCTCAACGACATCTGGCCGAGCCCGCAGGAAATCCAGGACGTGGTGGCCTCGGCGATCTCCTCGGAGATGTTCACCGCCGACTACGCCGACGTGTTCGCCGGTGACGACCGCTGGCGCTCGCTGCCCACCCCGACCGGCAAGATCTTCGAGTGGGACGCCGAGTCCACCTACGTGCGCAAGCCCCCGTACTTCGAGGGCATGGGCACCGACCCGGAGCCGGTCGCCGACATCGCCGACGCCCGCGTGCTCGCCGTGCTCGGCGACTCGGTCACCACCGACCACATCTCCCCGGCCGGTGCCATCAAGCAGGACTCGCCGGCCGGCCAGTACCTGACCGAGCACGGCGTCGAGCGCAAGGACTTCAACTCCTACGGCTCGCGGCGCGGCAACCACGAGGTGATGATCCGCGGCACCTTCGCCAACATCCGGCTGCGCAACCTGCTGCTGGACGACGTGCAGGGCGGCTACACCCGCGACTTCACCAAGGACGGCGAGCAGGCGTTCATCTACGACGCCGCGCAGAACTACGCCGCCGCCGGTACGCCGCTGGTGATCCTGGCCGGCAAGGAATACGGCTCCGGTTCCTCGCGGGACTGGGCGGCCAAGGGCACCTCGCTGCTGGGCGTGCGGGCCGTCATCGCCGAGTCGTTCGAGCGGATCCACCGCTCCAACCTGATCGGCATGGGCGTGCTCCCGTTGCAGTTCCCGAACGGCGAGTCCGCGTCCTCGCTCGGCCTGACCGGCACCGAGACCTTCGCGATCTCGGGCGTCACCGGCCTCAACGACGGCAAGACCCCGGAGACCGTGCACGTCACCGCGACCGGAACGGACGGCAAGACCATCGAGTTCGACGCGGTGCTGCGCATCGACACCCCCGGCGAAGCCGACTACTACCGCAACGGCGGCATCATGCAGTACGTGCTCCGCAAGATGCTCCGCGGCTGATCTGGCCGACAGGAGCCGGGCCGTCCACTTCGGACGGCCCGGCTCTTGTTATGCGGGTTTGCTGGCGCCGACGAACTGGAGGAAGCCGTGGATGCGTTGGTGGATGTCGGTGAAACCGAGGCCGGCCAGTAGGTCGGTGAGTTCGCGGCGGCCGAACAGGCGGGCGCCGCCGAGTTGCCAGAGTGGGCCGGTGACCGCACGGCTGAGCGGTTCGGCTCGGCCGCAGCTGGTGAACAGGGCCAGTCGGCCGCCGGGGGCGAGGATGGCGGCCATGCGTTCGATGGCCAGGGTCGGGTCGTCGAACAGGTGCAGGCCGAGGAAGCAGCCGACCGCGTCGAAGCCGCCGGTGCGCAGCGGGAGTTCGGTGGCGTCGGCGTGCAGGTAGGCGACGTTGTCGCAGTGGGTGTCGGCGACGGCGCGGTCGAGCATGGCCGGTGAGGCGTCCACGCCGATGGCCAGGCCGCGAGGACCGACCGACTCGGCCAAGGCCCGGGTGAAGTTGCCGGGTCCGCAGGCCACGTCGACGACGACGTCGCCGGGTTCGAGCTTCAGGTAGTCCCTGGCCAACCGGAACTCGCCAGCGGTGGTCGGGCCGAACGGGCCTTTGACGGCCTGGCCGAGGATCGGGCGCCACCAGCGTTCGTAGATGCTGGGCACGAGCTTGGTGTGCATGAGCGCGCTCACCACGCCGGTGGGGACCGGCCGCTCCGCACCGAGCAGGTCCAGGTAACCCCGGACCAGGATCGGCGGGTGCGCGGTCTCCACCAGCGCGGCGGCGTGCCAGATGGCGTTCGGGAGCTCCACGTGCGCCTCGGCCATCAACGACCTCCCGCCACCGGCTGGGTCCAGTTGGCGGGAGTCTAGATGCGCTACTTGGCGGCCTTGACGGCAGAGCCGTCAGCGCACCGCCCTGGCCAGCGACAGCGCGAACCGGCCCTGCGCGTCGGTCAGCCAGCTCACCAGTTCGAACCCGGAATCGGCGAGTTCGGAGCGGACGCCGTCCCTGCGGAACTTCGCGGAGACCTCGGTGCGCATTTCCTCGCCGTCGGCGAAATCGACGGTCAGATCGAGCCCGGCGACATGCACCCGCATGGCGCGGGTGGCGCGCAGCCGCATCTCGATCCACTCCCGCTCGGTGTCCCACCGCGCCACGTGCGCAAATGCGTCAACGTCGAAATCGGCGTCGAGTTCGCGGTTGAGCACGCGCAGCACGTTGCGGTTGAACTCGGCGGTCACGCCTGCCGCGTCGTCGTAGGCGCGGACCAGCGTGTCCGGGTCCTTGACGAGGTCGGTGCCGAGCAGCAGCCACTCGCCCGCATTGAGCACTGAGCGGACCCCGGCCAGGAACTTGGCTCGCTCGGCCGGAACCAGGTTGCCGATGGTGCCGCCGAGGAAGGCGACCACCCTCGGCGCGGAACCGGGCAGCAGGTCGAGGTGTTCGGTGAAGTCGCCCAGCACGCCGTGTACGGCCAGACCGGGATAGTCGGCGGCGATGGCCGCGGCCGACTCGCGCAGCGCGGTGCCGGACACGTCGAGCGGGACGAACGTGTCGAGCGTGCCGTGCTCGCGCAGCGCGGTGAGCAGCAAGCGGGTCTTCTCCGAGGAGCCCGAGCCGAGTTCCACCAACGAGCGGGCGCCGGTGGTTTCGGCGATCTCGGCGGCGTAGGTGGCCAGGATCTCCCGTTCCGCGCGGGTCGGGTAGTACTCGTCCAGCGCGGTGATCTGTTCGAACAGTTCGCTGCCGCGCGCGTCGTAGAACCATTTGGGCGGCAGGGTTTTCGGCTCGGCGGTCAGGCCCGCGAGCACGTCGGAACGCAGCGCGCCGTCCAGGTGGTCGGCGCTGAGGTGGTTGTCGATGGTGATGTCCGAGTCAGGCATCGATGCCCCGTTCGTCGAGTGCGTACTGGTCGACGCCAGTACGAGTGGCCACCAGCAGCCGCCGGTCCGCAACCGGCGTCCAGGCTGGATCGGAGTCGAAGGGTTCTGAGGCGATGACGGTCCGCTCCCCCGTGCTCAGCACGGACAGCGAATGCCACCAGGCGCTCGCCACGGCGGTTTCGCCATCGGTCAGCAAGATGTTGAGGCGGGAGCCGGGGACGAGTTCGCCCACGGTGGTGACCACCTCGGCAACGGCTTTGTGCATGCTGGTCCCGGCCCGCAACCGGTGCCGGACCAACGCCCACAGCAAGGCCGAGTCGGTCGGCGCCGCCATGGTCATCAGGTCGGTGACCGGCAGTTCGGCGGCGAGTTCGGCGACCGTGTCAGGCCAGCCCGGGATCACCCCGTTGTGGCTGAACAGCCATTGCCCTTCGGTGAAGGGCTGGGACGCGATCTCGGTGACCGGCATGCCGACGGTCGCCGAGCGGATCGCGGCCAGCACCGCGCCTGCGCGCACGGCGCCGGCCAGCCCGGGCAGGCTGTCGTCGCTCCACAGCGGGGTGGCTCGCCGGTACCGCACCGGGGAACCATCCGGTGGGTACCAGGCGACGCCGAAGCCGTCGGCGTTGATGGTGCCGCCCTGCCGCATGTCGCACGGAGCCCAGCTCTGCCTGAGCAGCGAGTGCTCCGGGCGCAGCAGCAGGTCGGCCAGGGTCACCGGCGGACCGAGATACACCAGGTGTCGGCACACCGTCGTTCAGCCCAACTCGTCCGGCCGGGCATCCCGCGCACAGCGGAAGCCCGCGAAGATCTGCCGCCGGATCGGGTAGTCCCAGTTGCGGAACGTGCCCCGGCAGGCGGCCGCGTCGGTGCCGAACGACCCACCGCGCAACACCTTGTAGTCCGGCCCGAAGAACACCTTGGAGTACTCCGGATACGGAAACACGGTGAAGCCCGGGTAGCCGTGGAAGTCGCTGCTGGTCCACTCCCACACGTCGCCGATGAGCTGTTGCGCGCCGCTCGGCGCCGCGCCGGCCGGATACGCGCCGACCGGGGCCGGACTCAGGTGCCGCTGACCCAGGTTGGCGTGTTCCGGTTGCGGATCCTCGTCGCCCCAGGGGTAGCGGCGGGAGCGGTCCGTTGCCGGGTCGTACCGGGCGGCCTTCTCCCATTCGGCTTCGGTCGGGAGACGCTTGCCTGCCCAGTTCGCGTAGGCCTCTGCTTCGTAGAAGCACACGTGCACAACGGGTTCCTCGGCCGGAACCGGTTCGACATTGCCGAATCGCCTGCGCTGCCACTTGTTTCCGTCGCGCTCCCAGAACCGAGGTGCGAACAGGCCGGCTTCGTTGCGGTAGGCCCAGCCCGCCTCGCTCCAGTACTTCGGGTTGTCGTACCCGCCTGCCGCGATGAACCGTTGGTACTGGCCGTTGGTCACCGGCACGGTGTCCAGGAAGAACGCGTCGACCTGCACGGTGTGCGCCGGCCGTTCGTTGTCCAGTGCCCACGGTTCGGTCGACGTGCCCATGGTGAACGGGCCGCCCGGGACGAGCACTTCGGCCGGGAAAGCCACGTTCTTCGGTCGCGGGGCGGGCGGTGCGTGCAACACCGGTGCGCCGGTGCGCAGTTGGTGCGTTGCCAGCATGGTTTCGTCGTGCTGCTGCTCGTGTTGCACGATCATGCCGAACGCGAACGCGTGCTCGACCAGCGCACTGCCTCCTCCAGAGAACGCAGCCAACGGCGTCTTTTCCAGCACGTCGAACGCTTTGTCGCGCACCTCGCGGACGTAACCGCGCGCCTCGGCCGGACCGAGCAGCGGCAGCTGCGGCCGGTCCGCGCGCGGATGCTGGAACGCGTCGTAGAGGTTGTCGATGTCCTCGCGCAGCGGTTCCCGTCCGCCCACGTCGCGCACCAACCAGAGTTCTTCCTGGTTGCCGATGTGCGCGAGATCCCACACCAGCGGGGACATCAGCTTCGAGTGCTGACGGATCAGCTCGTCGTCGTCGACCGCGTCGGTCAGCACCACGCTGCGATCACGGGCCCTGGTCAGATTCTCGGCCACGGTGTCGCGCAGCCGCTCACCCGTCAGGTCTTCCACGCTCATATGCCCTCCCGTCCCGCGCCGGCGATCCGTTCGTGCGCTTGCTTGATCACCGAGGCGGTCAGTTCCGCACCGAGGTCGGTTCCGTCGGCGAGCACCCGCTCGGCCAGCCCGACGATGCCGCGGGCCGCGGTGGCGATCCGCTCGTCGTCAAGGCCGTACCGGGCCGCGTGCAGCCACCGGTTGGCCGCCGGTGCGGTGATGTCCAGTACCTCGTCCACAGTGGATTCTTTGGCCAACAGGCCGATGAGCAGGGCGGCCGGTGTTATCCAGCCTTCCCCTTGCTGTGCGTCCAGATAACGCACCTCGAGATAGCCACGCGGGCGCACCGGAGGAAACAGCGTGGACACGTGATAGTCCAGGTCCTCGGTGGTCGGCGGGTCGGGCAACGCGCCGGCGATCCAGTCGGCGAAACTCAACTTGATCGGCGGCTGCCAGCTCCCGGTCGGCCTGCGCACACAAATCACCGGCACGTCCAGAACGTGCCGGGCCCAGCTCGCGGCGGGATCCGCGGTGAACACCGCGGGTGGTCGCATTCTGGGTGGGTCGGTGCCGAGCAATGTGCGCAGCCGAGCGGAGGCCCACGGCGAGCAGGGACCGCGGACCTGGCTGGAATTGGCGAACAACGCGGTGAGCACCGGGCCCAGCGCGTGGACCGCGGCCCAGCGGGCGGCGACCCGATCCCCTTCCCCCGCGTCGACGCAGACCTGAAGGCCTGCGGTGCTGCACATCATGGCGATCCCGTCCGGGCCGATCGGCTCGAACGCGGCCTCCATGGCGGCGTAGCGGGGAGTGTCCAGCAACCGGCGGGGCGCCCGATACGGGTCGATACCCCGGTTGCCGACGGTGAGCCCGTTGTCGCGAAGACGATCGTGCAGCAGGGCGATGTCGGCGGATACGGTTGCGATGAGAGTGGCGAGCGACGGGCTGGCCGCCGAGGAGATCTCGACCTGGCCACCCGGTTCAACGGTGATCCGGCTGCCGCCCGGCAATGGCAGCTGCGGGCTGTCCGGATTCAAACTGGTCGGCGCGTGCGCGCCGAGTGCGTCGGCTAGATGCGCCGCGTCGAGGTACCGACCGGGATCGTGCGTGTGATGCACGGTCCATTCCAATTCGACGCCGAGCAATCTCGGTGGGCCGTGCTTGAAGCAGACCGATGCCACATAGGTTTCCGCTGCCGCACGGTCGTGCAGAATGGTCGCCGTTGGTTCGGTGGGTTTGTCCGATAGCATGGTCATCTTCATCACCCCTTCTGACCTCTTGATCTTGCGTGAATCAGCACTGCAATCGAAGCTACACGCGGGGGCTGACAGTTGCCGGGATCGCACATCTTTCGTAGCTGTGAACAATCTTCGCGGTTACCGAGCGCCAGGCTGGGCCTATGAGCCGGATTCAGTACGAATCTTCACGGGCACACTGCGTGCGATCCGGTCCCGCACTCCGTCGGTCCTGAGGCGCCGCTGAGTCTGCCGAACCGTACGTACGGTTTGCGAGAGGTGGCGATCTGCTGGGACGATCGAGGAATGCCACGGGTGAGCCAGGACCATCTCGACGCACGTCGACGACAGATCCTCGACGGTGCGCGTACCTGTTTCGCCCGCTACGGCTATGAGGGTGCCACGGTTCGGCGCCTGGAAGAAGCCACCGGCCTCTCCCGTGGTGCGATCTTCCACCATTTCCGCGACAAGGAGTCGTTGTTCCTCGCCCTCGCCGAGGAGGACGCGCTGCGGATGGCCGAGGTCGTCGCGGAACAAGGCCTGGTCCAGGTCATGCGCGACCTGCTGTCCCCCCATCAGGGAAACGGGGCCGAACACCCGGCGGAGTGGCTGGGCACCCGGCTGGAAGTTTCCCGGCGGCTGCGCACGGATCCGGACTTCCGGGCTCGCTGGGCCGAACGCTCCGAGCAACTCGGCACGGCCACCCGTGAGCGGCTGCTGCGCCAGCGCGCGGCGGGCAAGCTCCGCGACGACGTCGACGTCGAAGTGCTCAGCTCCTACCTGGAGCTGGTGCTGGAGGGCCTGGTCTCGCACCTGGCCATGGGCCTGCCCGCCGACAACCTCGAACCCGTGCTGGACCTGGTCGAACAGAGCGTGCGGCGCAACTAGCCCTGGCGGGCCCGGTAGGCGTTGACCCGGGTTCGGGTGGCGCAACTCGAACAGCAGAAGCGCTGGCTGTGATTGCGCGACTCGTCCAGGAGCACCCGGCGGCAGCCCTGCGCCGCGCACATCCGGATCCGGTCGAAGCCGCCCGCACCGATCAGCTCGGCCAGCCCGGTCGCGGTGAGCGCGGCGAGCCACTCGGCCCAGCCCGCGCCCTCGCGCGCCACGTGCAGGTGCCAGCCGACCTCGGGGTGATGCGAGAGGTAGGGCGCGGTGGCCGACTCGGCCAGCAACGCGTTGAGCACACCGGCCGCCTCGTCCTCGGTCGCCGCCGCGAACACCGTGCGCAGCCTGCCGCGCAGCTCGACCACGTCCAGGACGTCGTGGATGGTGACCTCGACCGGCTCCGGTTCACCGCACCCGATCAGGAATTCCCGCAGCTCATACGGGGTGACCAGGAAGTCCTGGCCGTCGCGCGCGGTGTTCACCAGGTCGACGGCGATGCCGACGAACCGGTTCGGTTCGCGGACCGATCGGGCCATCTTCGTCCCTTCGAAAACTATGCCGCTCGAAGTGTAACGGCTATTGTGCCTAAAGCCGTTACAAATCGTCAGGGGTATGTGGTTCATGGGCGTGTTGGGTCGCTACTGCACGGCCGCGACGCTGGCCAGGCTGGCCGACGAGATGCTCACGCCGGGCCTGATCCTGCTGGTGCTGCTGCGCACCGGGCACCCGCAGGACGTCGGCCTGGTCACCGGGGCGTGGACGTTGCCATCGCTGGTGTCCGGGCCGGTGTTCGGCGCGTGGCTGGGCCGGATGCGGCAGCGGGCGCGGGCGTTGGCGGCCGGGCAGCTCGTCGTCGCGCTGAGCGCGCTCGCGCTGGTGCTGACCGTGGGCCGGACGCCGATCGTGGTGCCGGTGCTGGTGGCCGCGGTCGGCGGGATCGCGGTACCGGGCACGACCGGCGGATTCACCAGCCTGGTGCCGAGCCTGGCGCCGGGCGGCGCGTTCCACCGGTTGAACCGGATGGATGCAACAACCTTCAACCTGAGCAGCATCGCGGGGCCTGCCCTGGTCGGGACGCTGGCCGCGACGATCGGACCGGCGCAGGCGCTGCTGATCGTGTGCGCCATCGCGGCCGGAGGCTCGGCCGCGGCGCTGACCATTCCGGCCGGTGAGCCGACCGGCGAGACCAGATCGATCGGCATCGCAGCGGCGGTGCGGGCCGGGTTGCGCCAGGTGGTGACCGAGCCGCCGCTGCGCGGCGCGACGCTGGCGAGCGTGCTTGGCTGGGGCGCCGTCGGCATGCTCATGGTGGTGTTGCCGCTGTACGCGGCCAGGATCGCCGGCAAGGCGACCTACAGCGGGTACCTGTGGACCGCGCTGGAGGTCGGCTGCCTGATCAGCACGCTGACGCTGGCCCGGGGCGAGACGTGCAGGCCGGATCGGCGGGTGCTGATCTGCACCGCGGTCTTCGGTTTGATCATGCTGACCTGGCCGTTGGCGCCGACGCTGCCGGTGGCGCTGCCGCTGCTGTTCCTGGCCGGGATCGCGTCCGGGCCGACGTTGCCCGCGCTGTTCGCGACCCGCCAGCAGTACTCGCCGCCGGGGCTGCTCAGCCAGGTCAGCACCACCGGTGCCAGCCTGAAGATCGGCGCGTTCGCGCTCGGCTCGGTGCTCGGCGGCGCGCTCGCGCCGGGACTGGGCGCGGGGCGGGTGATCGTGCTGGTCGCGATCGCGCAACTGGTCGGGGCCGGGCTCGGCTGGTTGCTGAGCCGGCGGAGTCGGCAGGTCAGCGCGCGTGCCAGTGACCCCACCAGCCCGAGCCTTCCTGGACGACCTTGAGGTGGCCCAGCGTGCTGCGGCCGGTGATCCGGATGACCGGGCCCTCACCAGTGGGGGCGCCGGTGAGGATCTTGCGCTTGCCGAGCACGGCGTCGCCCTCGTCGATCACGGTGGCGTCCGCGCCGACGATGACGACGACCTTGCCGCAGAACGACGACGCCTCCACCAGCACCTCGGTGCCGGGCTGGGCGTCGGTCAGCTTGAGGTAGACGGCACCGAACAGGGCACGGGCCTGGATGCGGCGGCCGGGCTCGGGCGCCCGGATGATCTTGCTGCCGCGGGCCAGGACCAGCTGGGGCTCGCCGGTGCTCCTGGCCGGCGCGGGCTTGCCGAGGTCGGCCAGGTAGGGCGCGAGTTCGGCCTGGGTGCGCGACTTCAGCACGAGTTCGACCCGCTCGGCGTGCTCATCCCAGGTCAGCCTGCCGTCGGCCACGGCGTCGTTCAACGCGACGACGGCCTGCTCGCGATCGGCGTCGGAAATGCGCAGGACAGCGGCGTCGCGGACTGGCTCTGGCAGGGCTGACACGGGAAACTCCTCAGACGGGTACCTCAGAATGTAGTTTAGTGACTAAGATTCTTGACCATAGTTAGAGTTACGTCAAGGCGGAGGTCGACTTCATGGCGTCACCGATTGGAGCCAAGCTCCGCTTCGGGTTGTTGATGTTCCGGTCGATCCTGCGCGCGCACGCGCTGCTCGGCGATCCGAGCGCGGGTGTGCTGGCGCGCGGGCCGAACACACAGCCGTACCGGCTCTACGAACGCGCCCGCGCCAAGGGCGAGATCAGCAAGAGCAGGCTCGGCATGTACGCCACCGCGTCGCATCCGATCATCAACCAGATCCTGCGCGACCAGCGCTTCGGCGTGCGGACCGCCAACGACGGCACCCGCGAGACGTTCCAGGGGCTCAGCTACGGCGAAGCCGTGCACCCGATCCAGGAGTCGTTCCTCTCGCTCGACCCGCCGACGCACACCCGGCTGCGCAAGATGGTCGCGCCGTGGTTCAGCCCGCGCGCGCTGCGCGCCCGCACCGAACGCATCGAGCAGGTGGTGGACGGGTTCCTCGACGAGTTGAGCGACCGCGACGAGTTCGACCTGATCGACGACTTCGCGGTGCGCGTGCCCGTGCAGGTGATCTGCGATCTGCTCGGCGTGCCCGGCGAGGAGTACCCGAAGTTCATTCCGTGGGGCGCGATCCTCGGCGCCTCCCTCGACGACGTGCGCACGGTCGCCGAGTACCGCAGGCTGCGCGGCGCGCTGACCGAGATGGCCGACTACTTCACCAAGCTCATCGAGCACCGCCGCACCGAACCCGGCGACGACCTGATCAGCGAACTGGTCGCGGCCGGCGACACCGACCCCGAGGTACTGCACGCGGATCTGCTGGCCAGCACCGAACTGCTGCTCGTCGCCGGTTTCGAGACCACCGTCAACCTGATCGGCAACGCCGTGCTCGCCCTGCTGCGCGAGCCGGACGCGCTGGCCTGGTTCCTGGCCAACCCGGACCGGGCCGACGACCTGGTCGAAGAGGTGTTGCGGCACGATCCGCCGGTGCAGTTCACCATGCGGCTCGCGCACGAGCCGGTCACCGTGGCCGGCGTGAACTTCAAGGTCGACGACCCGATCCTGCTGATGCTGGCCGGCGCGAACCGCGACCCATCGGTGTTCGCCGAGCCGGAGCGGTTCGACCCGAGCAGGGCCAACAACCGCGACCACCTGTCCTTCTCGGCGGGCGTGCACTACTGCCTCGGCGCGGGGCTGGCCCGGATCGAGGCCGCGGTCGCGCTGCGCGCGCTGTTCGCCCGCTATCCAGACCTCGCGCTGGCCGGGCGGCCGAGGCGGCGGCACTCGCGCAACATCAACGGGCTGCTGCACCTGCCCGTGCGCGGCCGCGCGATCCGCAGGGTCGCCGTTTGACCGAGGTTCGCGGCATCTCGCGCGCGGAACAACTATGCTCGGGCGTATTCAATCCGAGCTTAGTTTGTTGAGGAGTGAGTTCCTCGGTGCGCGACGCACCCTCACCTGGCAGTAGTCAGCCGGGGATCTGCCCCGGCGATACCAGTCCCGGATGCCATAGTGGCCCGGCTCATCGCGCACTGGGGGTGTCGCGGTGACCGGGATCGTTCTCGACGCCCTCGAAGTGGTGCTGGTCGTTGTCCTGACCGCGGGCGCCGCCGTGTTCGTCGCGGCCGAGTACTCGCTGACCACCCTGGAGAAACTCCAGGTCGACAGGCACGTGCAGCAGGTCGGCGACCGGCGCGCCAAGCAGGTCGCCAAGGCGCACAAGGCGTTGTCCTTCCAGCTCTCCGGCGCGCAGCTGGGCATCACGCTGACCACCCTCGCGGTCGGTTATCTCGCCGAGCCCGCGATCGCCGGGCTGCTGGAACCGGTGCAGGAGCGGATCGGGCTGTCGCGCAGCGTGAGCGAAGTGATCGGCTACGTGATCGCGTTGCTGCTGGCGACCACCTTGTCGGTGGTGTTCGGCGAACTCGTGCCGAAGAACCTGGCCATCGCCCGCGCACTGGCCACCGCCCGCGCCGTCGCCGGTTTCCAGACCTGGTTCTCGGTGGTGTTCGGCTGGCTGATCAACGCGCTGAACAGCTCGGCGAACTGGGTGGTGCGCAGGCTCGGCGTTGAACCGGCCGAGGAACTGCGCTCCGCGCGCTCGCCGGAAGAACTCGGTTCGCTGGTGCGGTCCAGTGCCCAGCAGGGCACGCTCGATCCGGGCACCGCGACGCTGCTGGACCGCTCGCTGCGCTTCGGCGATCACACCGCGGAAGAGCTGATGACGCCGCGGGTGCAGGTCCGGTCGCTCAAGGCGGACGCGACCGTGCTGGACCTGATCGAGGCGAGCCGCCAGACCGGGTTCTCCCGCTTCCCCGTGCACGACGGCGACCTGGACGACGTGCGCGGCATGGTGCACATCAAGCAGACCTTCGGCGTGCCGGTCCCGGACCGGGCCAGCACCAAGGTGTCCACGCTGCTGCGGCCGGTGCCGACCGTGCCGGAGACGCTGCCCGCCGACGCGCTGCTGGACCGGGTGCGCGCGTCCGGCCTTCAGGTCGCGATCGTGGTCGACGAGTACGGCGGCACGGCCGGACTGGTCACTTTGGAAGACCTGATCGAGGAGATCGTCGGCGACGTGCGGGACGAGCACGACCGGCGCGAAGTTTCGCCGGTGCGGCCGCTGGGCCCGAACAACTGGATGGTCTCCGGGCTGTTGCGCGACGACGAGGTGGAAGAGGCGACCGGTTTCGAGATGCCCGAGGGCGAGTACGAAACCCTGGCGGGCATGGTGGTCGCGCATCTCGGCCGCATCCCCGACGTCGGCGACGAGGTCCGGGTGGACGGCTGGCGGATCACCGTGATGCGAATGGACCGGCACCGGGTCGCGGAACTGCGGCTGACCCGCCCTGCCGAGGGGACTCTGCCCGATAGTGAGGGGCTATGAACATCGGCCTCGCATTGTTTCTGACCGTGGTGTTGCTGGCGGGCAATGCCTTCTTCGTCGGCGCCGAGTTCGCGGTGATCACCGCGCGGCGGGACCGGCTGGAAACGCTGGCCGACGAGGGCCGCGCGCGGGCGCGCACCGCGCTGCGCGGCAGCAGCCAGTTGCCGTTGCTGATCGCGGGCGCTCAGCTCGGCGTGACGCTGTGCTCGCTCGGCCTCGGTGCGCTGGCCGAACCGGCGGTCACCGACCTGATCGAGCGGCCGTTCACCGCGCTGGGCGTGCCGAGCGCGGTGGTGCACGTGATCGGTTTCGCGGTCGCGCTGTGCATCGTGACCATGCTGCACACGCTGCTCGGCGAGATGGTGCCGAAGAACCTGGCCCTGGCCGGGCCGGAACGCGCTGCCATGTGGCTGGTCCCGGTGCACCTGCGGTTCTGCCAGCTGACCCGGCCTTTGCTCAATCTCTACACCGCGATCGCGGGTGCCGTGCTCAAGCTGATCCGGGTGACGCCGAAGTCCGAACTGGACAGTGCATACACGCCGGACGAACTGTCCTCGCTGATCGCCGAGTCGCGCCGGGAAGGATTGCTGGAGGGCTCCGAGCACCGGCGGCTGGCCAAGACGCTGTCCTCGACCCACCGCACGGTCGCGGACGTGGTGGTGCCGATGTCGGAGCTGGCCTCGCTGCCTGCCGCGCCGACGGTCGGCGACGTCGAGGATCTGGTCGCGGCCACCGGTTTCTCCCGCTTCCCGTTGCGGACCAACGGACACCTGGCCGGCTACCTGCATATCAAGGACATTCTGGACATAGCCAACGCGGAACCGTCCACTCTGGTCCCGGCCGACCGGGTGCGCGGCCTGCCCGAACTGCCCACCGACGCGAAGCTGGACGACGCGCTGGCCGCGTTGCGCCGGGCGCGCAGCCACCTGGCCAGCGCGGTGCGGCCAGACGGGTCGCTGGCCGGTGTGGTCGCCCTGGAGGATCTGGTCGAGGAATACGTTGGGACCGTGCATGATGGCACCCACGTGACCCGACCGACCGTATCCACCTGAGGGGAAGCATCCTCATGACCGAGGCGCAGACCGATACCGAAGGCTGGCAGACCGACGCCGCGCTGGGCGGCGACTTCCAGGCGCGGACCATCCCGCTGCGCGCGGACGCCCACGGCGACGTGGTCGCGACCCTGGTGCGGCTGCCCGCCACCGAGAACGCGGACAGCGCCAATTCAAAACGTGGATCGGTGCTGTGGGTACACGGCTGGGCCGACTACTTCCTCCAGGCCGAACTGGCCGGGCAACTGGCCGCGCTCGGTTTCGATGTGTACGGGCTGGACCTGCGCCGCTACGGCCGATCCATCCGGCCCGGGCAGGAACAGAACTTCTCCACCGACATGCACGGCTACTTCGAGGAACTGGACGCGGCGGCTGAGCTGATCCGCGCGGAACCGGGCTATCAGCGGCTGATCGTGATCGGGCACTCCACTGGTGGGCTGATCACCAGCCTGTGGGCGCACGCGCGCCGCGCGGCCGGGATCGTCGACGGGCTGGTGCTGAACAGCCCGTGGCTGGACCTGGCCGAGCCGTGGCACACGCGGGTGCTGGCCAGCCCGCTGATCCAACTGCTCGGCAAGGTCGCGCCGATGTACATGCTGCGGCCGACGTCCAGCACCGCCTACGGTGAGAGCCTGCACCAGGATCATCACGGCGAATGGGACTTCCGGCTGGACTGGAAGCCACTGGCCGCGGTGCCGGTGCGGGCGGGCTGGCTGGCCGCGGTGCGGCGCGCGCATCGTGAGCTGCACCTGGGTTTGGACGTGCGCGGTCCGGTGCTGGTGATGCATTCCGACCGGAGCTTGTTGCGGCAGCTCAAGTGGAGCGAGCCGATGATGCACGCGGACGCCGTGCTCGACGTCGACCAGATCCACCAGTGGGCGCCGAAGATCGGCGTGCAGGCGGAAACCGTGGTGATCCCGGGCGGCATGCACGACCTGTTCCTGTCCGCTCCCCCGGTGCGCGCGAACGCGCTGGCGACCGTGACCACCTGGCTGGACAAGCACTTCCCCGCGCCGACCCCATGATCGTGCTCGCACAGGACGAGTGGCAGGCCCGCGAGGCCACGCACGAGGCCCGGGTTCGCCAGTGGACGGAGCCGCACCGGGAACGCAAGGCACGCGGGGACAAGCACCCGGTGCTGGACTTCCTGTTCACCTACTACTCGCAGCGGCCGGCCCGGCTGGTGCGCTGGACGCCCGGGATCGGCGTGGTGCTGGCCGGGGACGCGGCGCGCGTTTTCCTGAGGCGGCCCGGTTTCGTCGAGACCGACGATGGCGTCATGGTCGACCCGGTGCTGTCGCCGACGCGCTCGGCGACCGCCCAGTACATCCAGCGGCTCCTGGCCGCGACCGCGTCCCGGCCGCCGCAGTTGGCCTGCTTCGGCTTGCACGAATGGGCCATGGTGTACCGGAGCGCGCCGGACGACGTGCGGCACCGCGACTGGCCGTTGCGGCTCTGTCCGGCCGGCACCGACGCGGTGGTGGAGGGCTCGACGGTGCGGTGCGGGCATTTCGACGCGTTCCGGTTCTTCACGCCGCACGCCGTTGCGCGCAACACCATCCAGCCCACCCGGGCCACGCAGCCCGCACTGGAGCAGCCGGGCTGTTTGCACGCCAATATGGATTTGTTCAAATGGGCTTACAAACTCGACCCCTATGTGCCCGCCGAACTCGTCGCGGACTGTTTCGCGTTGGCGTTGCGCGTGCGCGAACTGGACATGCGCGCCAGCCCTTACGATCTACGCGCGCTCGGCTACTCGCCAGTGCCGATCGAAACCCCGCAGGGCCGCGCCGACTACGCCCGCAGGCAGGCCGCCTTCGCACATGATGCGGCGCCACTGCGCGCCCGGCTGCTCGCGGTGTGCGCCGAGATAGGACCCAGAGGCTGACCTCCGGGTCCTCCGCTACCGAGCGTCTCTACTAGATTTTGAAATGATAGTAATCGTCGACACGGGTGCACACGATGTCCTTGTACGGTGCCTTTCCGTTCGAACCCAGAACATGCGTTTCTCCGCGCTGCGGACCGTCTCCCACGACCGTGCCCTGCACACTGATCTCGCCGTACTCGATTTCGCCGGTGCCGTCCTTCAGGAGAGTTTCCCCCGAACCAGCCTTGTTCACCCATACACCCGTGATGATTTCGGACATGTAATCTCCTCGGCAGTTCTGACCTGCGAACCACCTAGGACGCTAAGCGCGCCGATGATCCCGGGGCAGTCGTGCTCGGGCAATCTTTCGGGCAGCCCTCACGATCCGCGCAGACTCAGCTACCAACCGATACCTGTTAGCGTGACGCCGTTCAGCTCTTTTCAGCACGAGGGGAACAATGTCCCGACACCGGTCGGACAAATGGACGATGCGCAGGCAGGCCCGGTCTCCGTTGGGCCTGCGCCGGATCGCGCGCTGGCCCATCGTCGTGCTCGGCCTCGTCGTCCTGCTGATCCTGGGCGGCGTCGCCTGGATGTGGGTCGGCGGCGTGCTCAAGGCGCGCACCGAGGCCCAGGCACACGCCTGCGACGAGGGCCCGATGGCCGTGCAGGTCGCGGCGGCGCCGCAGATCGCGGTGGCCACCAGGAACGCGGCGCAGACCTACAACGCGCAACAGGTCGTCGTCGCCGATCACTGCGTGCAGATCCAGGTCAGCGCCGTTGGGCCCGCTCAGGTGCTGGCCGGGCTGACCGGCAGCTGGGACGCGACCAAGGACGGGCCGAAGCCGCAGGCCTGGATCGCGGACTCGTCGCTGTGGACCAACCAGCTGGTCACCCAGCACGGCGCGCTGGTCGCCGACGTGGTGCAGTCGGTGGCGAGCAGCCCGATCGTGCTGGCCATGCCGACCGACGCGGCCAAGGCCGTCAGCGCGACCGCGCCGCTGTCCTGGTCGGGGCTGCCCAACCTGCTCGCCTCGGATTCCGGCTGGGCCAGCCTTGGCGAGCCGTCCTGGGGCGCGTTCACCCTCGACCTGCCCAACCCGGCGACCAACCCGGCCAGCGAACTCGCGCTGGAAGCCATGGTCGACCCCGGCAACACCCCGCTCACCGCCGACGTGCTCGCGTCGGCGCCGGTAGCGGGCGCGATCACCACCGTCGCCACCAAGCAACCGGCCACGCTCCCCTCCGACACGCTGACCGCGCTGATCGCGCTGGCCAAATCGCCCGGTGTGCAGGGCGCGCCGTATTCGGCGGTGCCGGTGCCGGAAGTGGCCCTCTACGAACGCAACCTGGGCACCGACGGCGTGGCCAAACCGGAGAACGTGCTGGACGAGGTCCGGCTGACCGGCAACGGGCCGAACCTGGACTTCCCCTACGTGCCGCTGGCCGGTGACTGGGTGAACAGCGCGCAGGGGCAGGCCGCGCAGATGTTCCGCGCGTTTCTGCGCGGCCCGGCCGAGCAGCGGCAACTGGCCAAGGCGGGATTTCGCACCACCAGCGGCGTGACCCGCCCGGTGCCCTCCCCCGGCCTGGACTGGGGCACCGTGCACCCGGCCCCGCTGCCGACCGACCCGGACACCGCGCAGCGCCTGGTCACCGCCTGGACCGGCGCGCAGGCGCCCTAGGCTCGGCGGCATGGACAGCGTGCCGGAATGGGCGGCGGGGCTCGGGCTGGAGCCATTGGCCGGCGAAGGTGGCTTCTTCGCCGGGACCTGGCGCTCCCCGCACACCGCCGAACCCGATGGTTTCCCTGGTCAGCGGGTGTTCGCCAGCGCGATCTACTTCCTGCTGGCGCGGGGCCAGCACTCGGAATGGCATCAGCTGCGCGCCGACGAACTGTGGTTCTGGCATCGCGGCGCACCGATCACGCTGCGTTTCGGCACCGAGCCGGGCGAAGCCACCGAGGTCGTGCTGGGACCGGACCTCGAGGCCGGGCAACGGCCGCAGGTGCACATCGCCGCCGGGCAGTGGCAGTCGACCCGGCCGGTCACGGCGGACACGCTGGTCAGCTGCGTGGTCACGCCCGGTTTCGAGTACGCGGATTTCCGGCTGATCGGGGACTGATGGGCGTTGTGCCCGCTACAGTTCGTCCGTGCCTGATGTCGCGACACTGTCCAATCTGGCCACCGCGCTGGGCACCCTGGTGCTCGCGGTGGCCACGTTCGCCTCGATCCGTTCGGCCAACCGGTCCGCGCGGGTCGCCGAACGCGCTTTACTGCAAACCCTCAAGCCCGTGCTGGTGCCGTCCCGGGTGACCGATCCGGCCGAGAAGCTGATGTGGCAGGACCGGCACTGGGCCAAGCTCCACGGCGGCCGCGCCGTCGCCGAAATCGCCGAGGACAACATCTATCTGGCCATTTCGCTGCGCAATGTCGGCTCGGGCATCGGCGTGATCCAGGGCTGGTACCTCAACGCGCCCTACGCGGTCGCCACCCCGCACCATCGGGAACAGGACCAGTTCCGCGTCCAGGGCCGCGACCTCTACATCGCCTCCGGCGACACCAGTTTCTGGCAGGCCGCGTTGCGGGACAAGGAAGACGAGCTGTACCAGCCGGTCCGGGACGCGATCGAGGCACGCGAGCCGTTCGCGGTCGAGCTGCTCTACAGCGACCACGAAGGCGGCCAGCTGGCGATCAGCTGGGTGAGCGTGCTGCCGATGAGCCACCCCGATCCGGAGACCGGCGAGCTGGTCGAGGAATGGCTGCCCACCGTGTCCCGGCACTGGTCGCTGGACGGATCCGATCCCCGGCACACCGGCTCCGACTAGCGGTTGAGCAGCAGCACCACGATCACCATCACGATCACCACGGCGGCCAGGATCGGCAGCAGGTAGGGCGTGAGTTCGCCGAACGGCGACGGCTGGTTGGGCTGCGCCGGCCGAGACGCGGACCGGGACGCGGGCTTGTCCTTGCGCGCGAACCTCGGGATGCGCGGGGCGCCCTCGTTGACCTGCCGCCGGTCGCGGTTCTTGCCGTGCCGGCGCCGGTCATTGGGCGCGGCCCGGTAGCCGGAGTCGCCGGGCGCGGCGTGGTAGCCCGAGTCGGTTGGCGTGGCCAGCGGGCGGTAGCCGGAGATGTCGCGCGGGTCGGGGCCGAACCGTTCGCCCGGCTCGTCATTGCCGACGTCATTGCCGACGTCCGGGCCGGGGTCGTAGCCGCCGGAGCGGTAGTCCTGCTCGAACTGCTCGAACAGCTGCGCTTCCCGGATCGGGTCCAGGTCGTTCAGCGCGGTGTTCTCGAAGGCCACCGCGTCCAGTTCGGCCTCGAAACCGTCGCGGGTGAAGAACCCGCTGTCCATGCCCGGCATGCCGTCTCGGCCCTGGTCCTCGCGACGGCGGCGGCCCTTCCCGCGTCGAGGAGGCCGATCGTCCTGCATGGGTGTCACTCCCGAAAACCAAGAAGGCGGCGTGACACCCATGCTAGCGCGCGGCGTCCTCAGTTCTGATAGGCCTCCAGCGGCGGGCAGGAGCAGACCAGGTTGCGGTCGCCCCGGGCACCGTCGATCCTGCGCACCGGTGGCCACACCTTCTGGCCGGTCAGCGCGGCCGGGAACGCGGCCTCTTCCCGGGTGTACGGGTGGTTCCACTTGCCCGCGACGCTGGCCGCGGTGTGCGGGGCGTTGCGCAGCGGGTTGTCCTCGGCGGGCCACAGGCCCTCGCCGACCTTGTCGATCTCCTGCTTGATGGCGATCATCGCGGCGCAGAAGCGGTCCAGTTCGGCCAGGTCCTCGCTCTCGGTCGGTTCCACCATCAGCGTGCCCGCGACCGGGAAGGACATGGTCGGCGCGTGCATGCCGTAGTCGGCCAGGCGCTTGGCCACGTCGTCGACGGTCACGCCGGTCGCCTTGGTGATCGGCCGCAGGTCGAGGATGCACTCGTGCGCGACGAAGCCGTCCGCGCCGGTGTAGAGCACCTCGAAGTGGCCTGCCAGCCGCCTGGCCACGTAGTTCGCCGCCGCGACCGCGGTCAGCGTCGCCTTGCGCAGCCCGTCCGCGCCCATCATCCGCACGTACGCCCAGGAGATCGGCAGGATCGACGCGCTGCCCCACGGCGCCGCCGAGATCGGGCCGGGGCCGGTGGCCGGGCCCGCGGTCGGCTGCAACGGGTGGTTGGGCAGGAACGGCGCGAGGTGCTCGCGCACGCCGATCGGGCCGACGCCGGGTCCGCCGCCGCCGTGCGGGATGCAGAACGTCTTGTGCAGGTTCAGGTGTGAGACGTCCGAACCGAACTTGCCGTACCGGGCCAGGCCGATCAGCGCGTTCAGGTTGGCACCGTCCACATAGACCTGACCGCCCGCGTCGTGCACGATCTCGCACACCTCGCGCACGGTGTCCTCGTACACGCCGTGCGTGGACGGGTAGGTGATCATGATCGCGGCCAGGTCGGCCTGGTGCTCGCCGGCCAGCCTGCGCAGGTCGGCCACGTCGATGTTGCCGTGCTCGTCGCACTTGACCACGACCACGCGCATCCCGGCCATCACCGCGCTGGCCGCGTTGGTGCCGTGCGCGCTGCTCGGGATCAGGCAGATGTCGCGGGCGGCCTCGCCCCGGCTGCGGTGGTAGCCGCGAATGGCCAGCAGACCGGCGAACTCGCCCTGGCTGCCCGCGTTGGGCTGCAGGCTGATCGAGTGGTAGCCGGTGATGCCGGCCAGCCAGTCCTGCAGGTCGGTGACGATGCTCAGCAGGCCTGCCGCGTCCTCGACCGGCGCGAACGGGTGCAGGTCGGCGAACTCCGGCCAGGTGATCGGCTCCATCTCGGCGGTCGCGTTGAGCTTCATGGTGCACGAGCCGAGCGGGATCATGCTGCGGTCCAGCGCGACGTCCTTGTCGGACAACGCCCGCAGGTAGCGCAGCAGCGAGGTTTCCGAGCGGTGCGTGTGGAAGACCGGGTGGGTCAGGAATTCGCTGGTACGCAGCAGCTCGGCCGGGAGGGTTTCCGGTGCCTGCGCGTCGATCGCGTCGAGGTCCACATCGAGCGCGCCGAACGCGGCGAGCACGGTGCTCAGGTGCGCGCGGGTGGTGGTCTCGTCGCAGGAGATGCTCACCTGGTCGTCACCGACCAGCCGCAGGTTCACGCCGCCCTCGCGCGCGGCGGCGACGATCTCGGCGGCACGGCCGGGCACGGTGACCAGCACGGTGTCGAAGAACTCGTCAGAGGCCAGCTCGACGCCGGGGATCTGGCGCAGCGCGTGCGCGAGCACCCCGGCCAGCCGGTTCACCCTGGTCGCGATCGCGCGCAGGCCATCGGGGCCGTGGTAGACCGCGTACATGGAGGCGATCACCGCGAGCAGCACCTGCGCGGTGCAGATGTTGCTGGTGGCCTTCTCCCGGCGGATGTGCTGTTCGCGGGTCTGCAGCGCGAGCCGGTAGGCCATGGCGCCGTCCGCGTCCACGCTCACGCCGACCAGGCGGCCGGGCAGGTGCCGTTCCAGGCCGGAGCGGACGGCGAGGTAACCGGCGTGCGGGCCGCCGAAGCCCATCGGCACGCCGAAGCGCTGGGTCGAGCCGACCACGGCATCCGCGCCGATCTCGCCGGGCGAGCGGAGCAGGGTCAGCGCGAGCGGGTCGGCGGCGACAACGGCCATCGCGCCGGCCGCGTGCACGGCCTCGATCAGCGCGGCATGGTCGCGGACCGCGCCGGACGCGCCCGGGTAGGACAGCAGCGCGCCGAAGAACTCGCCGTCCGGCAGGCCATCGGACAGGTCGGCGACGACCACCTCGATGTCCAGCGGCTCCGCCCTGGTCTGGATGACCGCGATGGTCTGCGGGAAGGTGTCGGCGTCGACCAGGAACCGGTTGGACTTGGCCCGGCCCGCGCGGCGCACAAGCGTCATCGCCTCGGCCGCCGCGGTGCCCTCGTCGAGCATGGACGCGTTGGCGACCGGCAGCCCGGCCAGGTCACCGACCATGGTCTGGAAGTTGAGCAGCGCCTCAAGGCGGCCCTGCGAGATCTCCGGCTGGTAGGGCGTGTACGCGGTGTACCAGGCCGGGCTCTCCAGCACGTTGCGGCGGATCACCGGCGGGGTGACGGTGCCGTAGTAGCCAAGGCCGATCATCTGGGTCATCGGCCGGTTCGACGCGGCCAGCGCCCGCAGTTCGGCCAGCGCCTCGGTCTCGGTGGCCGGCGCGGGCAGGCCCAGGTCAGGCTGGTCGGTGTCGCGAATCGAGGCAGGTACGGCCCGGTCGGCGAGTTCGTCGAGGGACGCGACGCCGATGGTCGCCAGGATGGTGTCGAGTTCGGCCTGGCGCGGACCGATGTGCCGGTCGGCGAACGGCGTGCCGTGTTCCAGAGCGGCGAGGGGGGTGCGGTTGGTCATGGGGCGGGCCTCCGGCGGTCAGGGGCTGGCTCGGGCGTCCTGCGGCACACCTCGCCCGCAGAACCTGCCCTCCCCCTCTGTCCGTACCCGCGACCAACACGGATGCCTGAGAGCTTCAACCGGACGAACCGGCCTTGCACCGTCGGCGGGGCCCAGTGGGTGCTGCCCGCTTTCCAGAGGCGTCTCGCCCGCGCGGTCCTTGCCGCCTGAGAGGTTCCGGGGAGGAGTTGCTCCTTCGGCGCCGGAGACATGTCTCCGAACTCTCCCGCACGGGTTCTACGACTACCCGCCAAGGGTACCCGGTGATCGCTCGAATCCCACTAGTGGCGCGCGTGACGGTGACCGCTCTGCCAGTCTTTTCAGGCGGCTGGTCAGCCCGTGCGGCGCTCCCGGCGGTGCCGGGCCAGCTCGTCCTCGGTGACCGTCTCGATCTCGCCACCGTCGGCCCGCTCGGCCGGGAACTCGTGGATGGTGCCGCTGATCTCGCGCATGGCGCCGCTCACCGCGATGCCGAACACGCCCTGGCCGCCCTGGAGCAGATCGACGACCTCCTCCGGCGACGTGCACTCGTAGACCGTGGTGCCGTCGCTGAACAGCGTGATCCTGGCCAGATCGGCGACCCCGCGCCTGCGCAGGTGATCCACCGCGACCCTGATGTTCTGCAGCGAGACCCCGGTGTCCAGCAGCCGCTTGACCACCTTGAGCACCAGGATGTCCTTGAACGAGTACAGCCGGGCCGACCCAGACCCGTGCGCGGTGCGAATCGACGGCGCGACCAGCGAGGTGCGCGCCCAGTAGTCCAGCTGGCGGTAGGTGATGCCGGCGATCTGGCATGCCGCGGTACCCCGGTAGCCGACCAGTTCGTCCGGCAACGAGACGTCCGGGAACAGCGCGGCCTGCTCGGCCCGGTCGGGTACTTCCTGCACCACGCCTGCCTCCCCTCATCCGGCCTGCGAGAGGCCGGTGCGCGCGGCTCCCGACCCCTCCGCTGGGGGCGGCAAGCCACGCTCACGCGACGGTGTTGTCCGTACTTCTACGAATCACACCGCCGCGATTCACTGACATCGACGGTAAGACCGGTAGGCGGACCGGTCAACGCGACGCGCGGGGAGCGGCCGAACAGCAAAAGAGACCCGGCCGAGAGCGCCTCGACCGGGTCGGAGTTTCACGTTTCTTCCAGCTCAGGTGTCCGCTCCGCGGCTCTGCCTATGTGTCCGCTCCGCGGAAGTCTTCCGGCGAGACGGAGTCGAGGAACTCGCGGAACTTCTCCACCTCGTCCTCCTGCTCGTCCGGGATGATCAGGCCGGCCTCGGCCAGCACCGACTCCTCGGCGTGGATCGGCACGCCGACCCGCAGCGCCAGGGCCACCGAGTCACTGGGCCGGGCGGAGACGCGCACGTCGCCGTCGAACACCAGTTCCGCGTAGAAGGTGCCTTCCTGCAGACCGGTGATCCGGACCTGTTCCAGCTCGCGACCCAGCGCGGAGATGATCTCCTTCAGCAGGTCGTGGGTGAGTGGACGGGGTGGACGGACGCCCTGCTGCTCCAGCGCGATCGCGGTCGCTTCGACCGAGCCGATCCAGATCGGCAGGTAACGATCGCCCGACGCCTCGCGTAGCAGCAGGATCGGCTGGTTCTGGGGCAACTCGACTCGAACACCGACGACTCGCATCTCGCTCATCGGGCTTCGCCTCCTCTTGCGACCAAGGACCAACCGCGTCTGCTACCCAACCGGTGTGCCCAACCGAGTTTTGCAGCTACCCCTGACGCTACCCGCGATAGGACGCTATTGCTTACCCCTACTTGGACCTTCGCGATTACGATACGACATTTTGCCGACGAAACCGGCACCTGCGCGGCGCATCCGGAGCAACCGGCAGGGTCAGCCTCCGGTGACCGCGCGCAGACCGGCTTTGACCAGGAGTGTATGCAGGGTGACGGACAGTGCGGCCAGTTCACGCACCACCTCGTCGGCACGAGCCCGGGCATCGGGATCGTGCTGCTTCTGTAACGGCGTCACGATTTGTTCCAGCAGTCCGACTTCCCGGTCGGCGGAGGCGCGAAACGCGCGCAGGTGCCTCGGTTCGATGCCGAACTCGGTCATGGTTTTCACGGTCCGCGCGACGACCACCGCGTCCGGGTTGTAGAAACCGGCCGCGCCCGGCTTGACCAGGCCGTACTGTTCCAGCTCGATCAGGGTGGCGCCGTCGATGCCGACCGCCGCGAGAAACTCTTCCCTGGTCATCCGGATTTCCGGGCCCACCGAGAAGTCTGCTGCGCTCGGCGCGTGTGAGCCGTCGAGGCTCTTGGCCAGCCTCGGCGCGAGTTGCGCACCCGGCCAGCGGCCATCGTCGGCGGCGTCCAGCTGCTCCTTGATGACCTTCAACGGGAGATAGTGATCGCGCTGCGCGGCCAGCACGAACTTCAGCCGCTCGACGTCGGCCGGGGCGAACTGGCGGTAGCCGGACGGAGTGCGACCCGGACAGACCAGCCCCTCCGATTCCAGGAACCGGATCTTGGAGATGGTCACGTCCGGGAACTCGGGGCGGAGTTGTGCCAACACCGCCCCGATACTCAACCCGTCTCGTTGTTGTGGCCGCCCCGCCGCAGTCACCAAGAACTCCTCACCACCAAGCCGGATCGCCGGTCTCGCCGCCCCCTGGCGAGACTTGCTCAGGCGTTCGGACTGGTCAGGAACACCAGCCGGAACTTGCCGATCTGCACCTCGTCGCCGTTGGCGAGCACGGCCTGGTCGACCGGCTCCCGGTTGACGTAGGTGCCGTTCAGGCTGCCAACGTCGATGACGACGAACTCGCCACCCTCACGCCGGAACTCGGCGTGCCTGCGGGAGACGGTGACGTCGTCGAGGAAGATGTCGCTGTCGGGGTGGCGACCCGCGCTGGTGGTGTCCCGGTCCAGCAAGAACCGCGAGCCTGCGTTGGGGCCACGCTTGACAACGAGCAGAGCAGAACCCGCCGGCAGGGCGTCGACACCTGCGACGCTGGGCTCAGGGACGGCTGTTTCCGTCGGCTCGCCTTCGGCAAGGAAGTCGGCGCGGAACACAGAGGTGCGTTCCGGCGATCCCTCCGGCGGTACCCCGGGCCCGTCGTTCGTGCTCACCTGGGCTCTCCTCCTGCTGCTGGACTCGTCGTGACCATCCCAACGTACCGTGCCCTGCGCCTCACCCCGGCGTTGCCTCCCCTTACGGCCGAAGAGTCGACGAAAGATCGTTATCACCCCTGCTCCGTCAGCTTCTGATACGCGGCGGCATCGAGCAGACCATCCACCTGGGACGGGTCGGCCAGCTTGATCTGGATCATCCAGCCTTCGCCGTAAGGATCCGAATTGACCAGTTCAGGACTGGCGTCGAGGGCGTCGTTGCGCGCGGTGACCTCGCCTGCGAGGGGCGCGTTGATGTCCGAGACGCTCTTGGTCGACTCCACCTCACCGACGGCCTGACCGGCGGTGACCTGCTCCCCCACCCCGGGGAGCTGCACGAAAACCACGTCGCCGAGCTGGGTCTGGGCGAAGTCGGTGATGCCGACGCGCACCGAGTCCTCCCCGACCCGAGCCACCCACTCATGCTCATCGGTGTATTTCAGGTCATCGGGTACCACGTCAACGCTCCTCACGCCTTGCTGTGTCGCTGTGGGGCAAATTTAGCCAATCGGTCCAGGACGCCGCACAGCGATCACCACTTGCGCGACGTAGAGCAGACCGGACCAGACATACAGCACCGAGCCCCAGATGATGAACGCGTAGCCGATCGGCCGCGCGATCAGGGCCGCCTCGGATCCGCCCTGGGCCAGCAGCATCAGCGGAAACGCGTAGAGCAGCGCGAACGTCGCGCCCTTGCCGATGTAGTGCACCTCGGGCGGGGCGAAGCCGCGCTTGCGCAGCACCGGCAGGCACAGTCCGACCGCGACGTCCTTGGCCACCAGCAGCACCGCCAGCCACCAGGGCACGATGCCGCGCAGCACGAATGCGACGAGCGTCGCGACGATGTAGAGCCGGTCCGCGGCCGGGTCGAGCAGGGCGCCGAGGCGGCTCATCTGGTCGAGCCAGCGGGCCAGCTTGCCGTCCAGCCAGTCGGTCACGCCGCTGAACACCAGGACCGCGAGCGCGACGAGGTCGTAGTGCGGACCGAGCAACAGCCACAGGAACACCGGAACGCCCAGCAGGCGCAGCACGCTCAGCGCGTTCGGAACGGTGAGCCAGCGGTCAGCGGAACCCTGGTCAGCGCTGGTTTTCGTGTCTTCGGCCTGCCCCACGCGATCAGCCTGCCACACGAGGCAGGCATATTTCAGTTCGCGGTGCGAGTCCAGCCCCGGCGCTGAAGTTCCGCGCAGCTGTACTCGACCGGACGGCCGCGGTCGTCGCGGCCGACCCAGCGGGAGCGGTTCACGATGAGTTCGAGGACGTAGGCGTGACCACGGCTCCAGACGACGCTGCAAGGAGCGGTCGGAAGCTGCTCCGGCCGATCCTGGGTGGTTTCGCTGGTGTCCATACGTTCTTCCGTGGTCGTGCTCATGATGTGCCGCATACCTCCGTAGTGGGCGTCGATCGAGGCGATCGAAGTGTTAGCCGCCGGAGGAATTATCGACCTGTTGCCGGGTGCAACCGGCCGTTCGGGGGATGCACGCGGCCACCGCACGGCTGGCATCGCCGAGAGCACATTCGGGCGAAGGCCACGGCACGCCCCGTCCGGTCAGCCGCCGACCGCCCACCGACGATCATCGACCTTCCGGCGCGGGCCGGGCTGTGGGTCAGTCGCCGTGCGGGCGCAGCGTCACGTTGGCTTCGACGGTCTGTCCTGGACCGATCTTGATCGGCTGGGCCAGCGGCTGGTAGAGGTTCGCGACCACGGTGTACTGGCCGTCCGGCAAGCCGTCCAGGCGGTACCGGCCGGACTCGTCGGCCACCACGGTCGCGGCCACCCGGCCGTCCGCGTCCACCGCGGTGAGGGTGGCCCCGGCCAGCGGGCGGCCGTTGATCGAGCGGACCGCGCCGAGCACGCCGCCGACCGCGGCCAGCACCAGGTCGACGGTGACCGGTCCGCCGTTCACGGTGACCTGAGCCGCGGCGGGCTGGTGGCCCCTGGCGTCGGCGGTGACGGTGAGGGCGCCATCCGGAACACCGTTGATCCGGTACTCGCCGTGCGGGGTACTGGTGGTCTGACCGACCACCGCGCCGCTGGCGTCGGTGACCACGACGGTCGCGTCCGGCACGCCCGGTCCCCGCCGGGCGGAGCGGACCGTGCCGCCGACCGCGCCCGCGCCGTCCAGCACGAAGTCGCGCCGCGCCTGCCGGTCCTCGCTGACCTGCGCGGACAGGGCCTGCGGGGCGAAGCCGCGGGCGCTGGCGATGACCGTGTAGCCGCCGGGCCGCAGCCCGGTGACCACATAGCTGCCGTCCTGGCCGACCGTGGCGCGTTGGATCTGCTGGCCGGTCGGGCTGGTCACGGTGATGACCGCGCCGGCCGCCGCTGTCCCACCGCGACCGAGCACGGTGCCAGCCAGCACGGTGCCACTCAGCACGGTGGGCACCTCGAACGGTTCCTCGTCGACCAGTTCACCGGCGATACCGGCCAGCTCGGTGCCGACGTCCTCGACCGGTTCCACCGGCACAACCTTCGGCGCCGGCTTGCACAGCAGCGAGGCGAGCGCGCCGATCACGCAGGCCACGATGGCGAAGATGAAGGCGACCTTGAGCCCGTCGGCGAACGGACCGGAGATCAGGCTCGGAAAGAAGCTGCGGCCGGTGAGGAAGTTCGCCTGCGCGGCGGGCAGCGTGTGGATGCTCGACCCGAGCAGTTGCTGGATCGGGTTGTAGCCCAGGAACGCGGCGAACAGCACGCCGACCGCGGGCAGCGAGGCGATCTGCGCGGCCGAACCGGCCGAAACGCCGTGCGCGACCAGGCCGCTGCTCAGTGCGGAAGGCAGGTGGGCGGAGAGCCCGGCGATCATCAGGCTGAAGAACACGCCGATGGACAGCACCATGGCCGCGTTCTGGAAGGTCGCGGTCATGCCTGCGCCCGCGCCGCGAGCGTTGCCGGGCAGGCTGTTCATGATCTCGGCCCGGTTCGGCGCCGCGAACATGCCCATCCCGAGCCCGTTGAGCAACAGGATTCCCGCAAAGGCGATGTAGTTGAAGTTGACCGGGACGATGATCAGGCCGACGAAGGTCAGCGCGGTGATGAGCATGCCAACCGCGGCGAACACCCTGGTGCCGAGCTTGTCGGAGAGAACTCCGGACAGTGGCGCGGAAAGCAGGAAGCCGACGGTCATCGGCAGCATGTAGATGCCGGCCCACAACGGGGTGGACGCGAAGCTGTAACCGTGCTGTGGCAACCAGATCCCCTGCAGCCAGATGATCAGCATGAACTGCAGACCGCCCCGGCCCAGCGATGCGGTCAGGTTGGCCAGGTTGCCCCAGGCGAACGAGCGGATCTTGAACAGCGACAGGTTGAACAGCGGGTTCTTGACCCTGGTCTCGATGATCCCGAAGATCACCAGCACAATCACGCCGCCGATGAGCGCGCCGAGCACCCACGGGTTGGTCCAGCCCATGGACTTCCCGCCGTAGGGCTGGATGCCGTAGGTGATCGCGACCAGCACCGCGATCAGGCCGATGGCGAAGGTGATGTTGCCCCACCAGTCCATCGTGGCGCGCTGCCGCTCGCCGATGTCGTGCAGCTTGATGTAGGCCCAGATGGTGCCGATCACGCCGATCGGCACGGACACCAGGAAGATCAGGTGCCAGTTGACCGGCGAGAGCAGGCCGCCGATGACCAGGCCGAGGAACGAACCGGCGATCGCCGCGACGCCGTTGAAGCCCATGGCCAGACCGCGCTGGTTGGCCGGGAACGCGTCGGTGAGGATGGCGCTGGAGTTGGCCATCAGGAACGCGCCGCCGATGCCCTGGATGATGCGCCAGCCGATCAGCCACAACGCGGCTTGACTGCCGTCCATCCAGGTGACGGCGAGGAAGATCGAGGAGATGGTGAAGACCGCGAAACCGAGGTTGTACATCTTGGCGCGGCCGAACATGTCGCCCATCCGCCCGAAGCTGACCACCAGCACCGCGGTGACGACGAGGAAGCCCATCATCATCCACAGCAGGTAGCTGGTGTTGCTCGGGTCGAGCGGGTTGATGTTGATGCCCTTGAAGATGTCGGGCAGGGCGATCAGCACGATCGAGGAGTTGATGGTGGCGATCAGCATGCCCAGCGTGGTGTTGGACAGCGCGATCCACTTGTAGTGCGGCCCAAGATCGGCGAGGGATCGGTGCCGCCGGTCCGGCGACCGGCCTCCCGGCGCTCCGGCTGCCATTTCCTGTGCTGCGATGGCCACGGCCACTCCCCTGGACGAGCCTGCGCGGCTCGTCGACGTCCTCCAATTACTTTAACTATGCTAACTAATTTTGTTTGCTGTGCACAACTATCAATCGCCGGATCAAGGGTGAATCCGATCACGCACAGGACGCGCTCAGGCCCTGCGGCGACGCAACGCCACAGGGCCTGACCAGCTAAATGAGCTTAGAACGATGGCAGCGTGTCGCCCTGAAGCGCCTCGATGTCCATTTCGACCCGCAGCGTGGTGCCCACCGCCGCGACCCCGGCCCGGACCATCGGGTTGTAGTTCATCGCGAAGTCCTCCCGCTTCAGGTCGGTGACCGCGTGGAACGCCGCCCGCGTGCCGCCCCACGAGTCCGGGCCGACGCCGAGGTAGGTCAGCTCCAGCGAGACCGGCCGCGTCATGCCGTTGAGGGTCAGCCTGCCGTCCAGCCGCCACTTCTCCCCGCCCAGCGGCGTGATCCCGGTGCCCACGTACTGGATCACCGGATGCACGTCCACGCCGAGGAAATCCGACGAGCGCATGTGGTCGTCGCGCATCTTGTTGCCGGTGTCGATGCTGGCCGCCTCGATCAGCGCGGTCACCCGCGACTCCTCGATCGGATTGCCGACCTCGATCTTGCCGTTGAACTCGGTGAACCGGCCGCGCACCGAGGCGAAGCCCAGGTGCCGGGCGGTCACGTTGATCGCCGAGTGCATCGGGTCGATCGAGTAGATGCCCGGCGCGGGCAGTTCGGCACCGGTCACCCTGGCCAGCGAGATCGTGCCGAGTTCGGCGCCGCTGGCGGTGACCAGCGCGGCCCGCGCGGTCGGGTCGAAACCGGCCGCGGTGATGATCGCGGTGTAGGTGCCGACCGGCAGCTGCTTGGTCGCCAGCCTGCCGTCCGGGTCGGCGCCCACCCTGGCCACCTGCTGACCGGACGAGTCGGTCACGGTCAGCACCGCGGCCGCCACCGGCCAGCCGTCCGTCGTGTGCACGACCGCGCTCACCCCGAACGGATCACCGGCGACCACAGAGGCCGGTGCGGGCGGGATCAGCGGTGCGGCCTGCGGTTCCTGCTCCGAGGGGACCGATTCGGCTGGCTGGCCGAACCAGTCGGTCGACTCTGGTTGCGTACTCATGCCTGCGGATGTCCCAATCGCACGTCGTGTTGACCGAATTCACCGCCGACGACTCGTAAGGTGCTGGCCACCGGCGGGTAGCCGCTGGCGATGACCGTGTAGTCGCCCTCGGGCAGGTCGTCGAAGCTGTATTCGCCGTCGTCCCCTGTGGTGGTCATGCCGATCACGTTGCCCGCTCCGTCGAGCAGGGTGATCCGGGCGTCCGGCACCACCCGGCCATCGGCGACCCGGGCCACGCCGCGCAGGTGCGAACCACCGGCGAGCTGCACGTCCTGAGTGGTCAGACCGGTCGCCTCGACCGAGATCGCCTGCGCGACCGGCTGGAAGCCCTCGGCGCTGATCACCAGCGTGTACGAGCCACCGACCAGCTCACCGAACAGGTACTTGCCCAGCGCGTCGGTCAACTGGGAGGCGACCACCTCGCCGTGGCCGTCGGCCAGCGTCGCCGCCGCGCCGGAGACCGGCGTGCCCCGGCCCGCGATGGTGACCGCGCCGGAGAGGCTGCTGGTCCCGGTCAGCACCACGTCGACGGTCACCGGGCCCGCGCCGACGGTCACTGTGGACGCCTGCGGCTGATGCGCGCCCGCGGAGGCGATCAGCACGTACGCGCCCGAACCGGGTACCGCGATGTGGAAACCGCCGTCCGTGCCGGAGGCGTTGCGGCCCACCTGTCTGCCCGCCATGTCGATCAGGGTGAGCGCGGCGTCCGCGATCGCGTGCCCGTCCGATCTGCGCACGTGCCCGCTGATCGACGCACTGTTCACGGCCAGCCCGTCACCGCTCATCGGCATCCCACCGTCCAGCCCGTTGCCGTCCACATACGACCGGCCGTTCGTCTCCGCCGACCCGAACTCGACGGAGCCGTACTCGCCAGCGCTCACGCCTCCTCCTTCACCACCACTGAGCTGATCTCCGAGGCCGGCGCCGCCCCCGGCGCCATCCTCGGCCATCCTCGCTTCGAGGCCCGACTGCGTCCGCAGCGGAACCTCTTTCAGGAACAGCAATACACCGAAACCGACCGCCACCACGATGGCGGCCACCAGGAAAACCGGATGCAGCGAGCTGGAGAAACCGTCCAAGAACGGTCGCGCCAATCGCGGATCGAGCCGCTGCACAAACGATGAATCCTGAGCCAATCCGCCTGCGGCCGAACCGACTCCACCATTATGCAGTACCGCGAATACCGGCGCGTTGGCGGGATTGGCGATCACCGCCGGATCGTGCAAAGCCTGCTGGAAGGAAGCGGTTTTGGCATCGGTTGCGAACGCACCGGCGATCTTGCTGCCCAGCACGCTGAACAAAATGGACAGAAAAACCGCCGTGCCCAGCGTCGCGCCCATCTGCCGGAAGAACGTCGCCGAGGACGATGCGACGCCCATGTCCCGCGCTGGCACCGCGTTCTGCACCGCGATGATGAGGGTCTGCATACAGTTACCGAGACCGAAACCGAAAATGAACATCCAGATATCGGTATAGAGCAGATCGGTGTTCGCGTTGATGGTGTTCAACAGCAGCAGACCGGCGACCATCAGCGCCGTCCCGAGCAGTGGGAAAATCTTGTATCGACCGGTTCGCGCGGTCAATTGTCCGGAAAAGACGGATGCGAGAGCGATACCGAGAACCAGCGGAAGAATGAGCAGACCGGCCTTTGTCGGCGACGCACCCTTGACGATCTGCAAATACAGCGGAATGACTGCCATGCCGCCGAACATGCCCATGCCGACAATGAAATTAGCGGTGGAGGTGACGCTGAACACACCTGTGCGGAACAGCCGCATCGGGATCAGCGCGTCGTCGCGCATCAGCAGCTCGGCGACGATGAACAGCACCAGGCCACCGGCGCCGACGCCGTAACACAGCCAGGCCCTCGGCGAGGTCCAGCCCCACTGCTGGCCCTGCTCGGCGATGATCAGCAGCGGAACAAGGCCGATGGTGATGGTCAGCGCGCCCCAGTAGTCGATGCGGTGCTCGCGCCGGGTGTGCGGCAGGTTCAGCACCTTGCCGACCACGATCAACGCGATCGCGGCGATCGGCACGTTCACCAGGAAGACCCAGCGCCAGCCCGCGATGTGCAGGATCTGCGACTGTCCGGCCAGGAAGCCGCCGATCACCGGGCCGAGCACGCTGGCCGAACCGAACACGGCCAGGAAGTACCCCTGGTACTTGGCGCGCTGCCGTGGTGGCACCACGTCGCCGATGATGGCCAGCGCCAGCGTGAACAGGCCGCCCGCGCCGAGGCCCTGGAAGGCCCGGAACGCGGCCAGCATGTACATGCTGGTGGCGGTGGTGCAGGCGATCGAGCCCGCGATGAAGATCACGATCGCGGTGATGAAGAACGGCTTGCGGCCGTAGATGTCGGAGAGCTTGCCGTAGAGCGGCGTGGTGATCGTCGAGGTGATCAGGTACGCGGTGGTCACCCAGGCCTGCATGTCCAGGCCGTGCAGGTCGTCGGCGACGGTGCGGATGGCCACCGAGACGATCATCTGGTCGAGCGCGGCCAGGAACAGGCCGAGCATCAGCCCGATGAACACCAGCATGATCTGCCGCTGGGTCAGGCTGGCCCTTGGCGCGGCAGGGGCGGGTCTGGTGTGGTCGGTCGTGGTCGGTGGGTTGTCCTGCGCGTCGCTGCGCGGACGGGTGGCGGTCATCGCGGGGGTCCAGGTGCTCTCGGCGCGGCTTTCGCTTCAGCAGCGCGGAAATAGTTGTCGACGCCGCCCTCCAGATCGGTGTTCAACCGGTCCAACAGGACGGTCAGCTTGGCCAGGTCGGTCATGGACCACCCACCGAGGGTTTCGGCGAGCATCCGGCTGCGCAGTTGCTTGTTCTCCTCGAACACCCGGTGCCCTTCCTCGGTGGCCACCAGCAGCGAGGCCCGGCCGTCGGCCGGGTCGGCGCGCCGTTCGAGCAGGCCGTGCCGGACCAGCACGGCGGTCTGCCTGCTGACCGTGGACGGATCGGCGTGCACGGCCTCGGCGAGCGTGGTCAGCCGCTGCGGCCCGGCCACCACCGCGCAGGCGAGCAGCGCGTAGGCGGCGGATTCCATGCCGTCGTGGCGTTGCAGGGTGAAGTTGGCGCCGATCTTGCGCACCAGCCGGATGAACCGGGTGCACTGGGTGCCGAGTTCGGCCGCCGCGGCGAGCCGCTCGGGCTTGCACGTCTTGGCGTCGGTGTTCTCGACATGAGAGGTCCGCATCGCGGGTACGTCGGACAGCACGGCCGCCACCTCCTTGAGAGCCACTAACGCCGTTGCATGAGCTACGCAAGTATTTGGTAACCGCAACAATGCGCCTGGAAGGAAGTGGAACGCAAGCCGAGGCCCGGCCTGCCCGACATCTGTCCCCCGACCGAGGTAACAGCCCCTAACGACCCCTAATCCGGCCCCTAATCAGGAAGGTAGTCAGCCCGGCCGTCATCGTCGATCTCGAACGGACCGTCCGGGATGACACAGAACTCGTTGCCCTCCGGGTCGGCCATGACCAGAAAGCCGCCGGGGTCGTACTCGGTCAGCCGCCGCCCGCCGAGCCGTTCCACCCTGGCCTGCTCGGCGGCCGGATCGGCGCTGGCGAGGTCGAGGTGCAGCCGGTTCTTCCCGGCTTTCCCCGCGTCGGCGCGTTGAAATCCGAGACCGAGGCCGTTGCGGCGATCCAGAAAGACATACGGTCCGAACCGGGCGGCGATCGGCCGGTCGAGCAGCTCGCTCCAGAACTCCGCCAGCCGAGCCGGATCGGCGGCGTCGACCATCACGCAGTTGATCTCCATCGGCTGTCTCCTGGTTCGGGTAGCGCCAGGGTGCCATGGCTGCGGCGCAGATCGTACGGGAGCGCGAACTCCAGGCCGAGCAACGCGAGCAGCACCACCGGCAGCGCGAACCAGCTGCCGAACGCGACCCGCCTGCCCAGATAGCCCGGCCGGAACTTGGCGTTGAACAGATACAAGGACTCGACCTGGATGAACGGATCGAGCAGATGCAGAGTGCGGTAGCCGGCCTGCTGCACGGGACCGCGTTGCGCGCCGCGGTCGAGCAGCGCGCGGAACGCGGCGAAGTTCAGCGACACCGTGCCGATGCCCTGTGCCTTGGCGTACGCCACCAGGTCGACGATCATGCGCTCGTTGAGCCCGTTGAACCGGCCGCGTTCGCGGCGCATCACGTCCAGGGACAGCGCGGCGCCCTGCGCGGGGGCCGGACCGTAGCCGAGACCGGCGGGCAGGTAGCGCTGGAAGCCGACCAGGCGAACGTCCGGATCGAAGGCGAGCACGAACACCGCGTCCGGGTTCTTGGTGTCGAACAGCCCGTCCATCACCATGGAGAACCCGCGCTCGCGGGCCTTGCCCAGCCAGCCGCGCGACACCCGCGCCATCTCCGCGAACAGGTCCGGGTCGATCTCACCGGCGCGCAGCACGCGGGTGGTGATGCCCGCGTTGTGGGTGCGGCCGACCGCCTGGCGCACGTTGCGCATCCGGCGCGTGGCCAGGCTGAACGACGCCACGTCGAGCATGACTTCCTCGCCGATCTGCAACCCGGTCAGGCCGTGCGCGCGCCACAGCGGGTTCAGTTCGGCCCGCGCGCCGAGCACCGCGGGGCGCCAGCCGTTGTGGCGGCACAACGCGATGAACCGGCCGATCACGTCGGCGTAGCCGCGCGGGTCGCCGACCGGGTCACCGCCGACGACCGCGACGCCGAGCAGGACCCGGTAGCCGATGGCCGCGGACCCGTCCGCGCTGAACAGGTAGGACTTGTCCGAGCGCAATGCGAAGGGCGCCAACGTGTCCGCGCCGGGCCTGCGCACCAGCGCGGCGACTCGGGCCCGGTCCGCGTCGGCGGCCGGTCCCGGTGCGGGCGCGGCGCGCAGCGTGGTGCACAGCACCACCACGATCACGATCACGGTGGACGCGGCGAGGCCGAGATGGGCGACCCAGCCGTGCCGGGCCGCCCATTCGATGAGTAACAGAGCGGCCAGGGCGAGCGCGCCGTTACGCGCGGCGGTCCGCACCTGGCCGCGGTCCGGCACGGCCGGAAAGCCGTGGTAGCACAGGACGAGCGCGAGGGCGTAGCCGATCGGCAGGATGCTCCAGGTGGTGTGCCGCATGGCCAGGGTGACCCAGCCGATCAGCAGCACGGTCGCGACCAGCGCGACCCGCCTGGCCCGCAGCAGCCCCCAGCCGAGCACCAGCAGCAGCGCCGCGACGAGCAGGCCGTGCAGGTGTGGGCTGTCCTGGGTGAAGCCGTGGCTGGGTTGGGCCGCCCAACCGGGCACCGCTCCCCGCAGCGCGACGATCGCCGTGTAGATCGCGACGGCGACCGCGACCAGACCGAACGGCCAGACCCAGACCCGGCGAATCACCCCACGCTCCCCTCAACGGCCCAACTCCTTACGAAATAGCCCTGTCGATCGACTTTATGCCCGCTTCACCCCATCCGCAGGTTCGCGCCGGAAGGTCAGCGCGACGATGAACGAGGCGACCGCGACCCCCGCCGAGACCAGAAACGCGCTGGTCATCCCGGACACCAGCACCTGCGCGGCGGACTCGTGGTGGGCCGCCGCGGTGGCCGAAACCCGGCCGAACACTGTGACGAGCACCGCAAGGCCGAGCGAGCCGCCGATCTGCTGCATGGTCTGCAACGCGCCGCCTGCCGCTCCCGCGTCGCGGGCGGGCACGGTGGACATGATGATCACGTTCAACGGCGCGAAGGCGAGCCCACCGCCGATGCCCATGATCACCAGCGGCCCGAACAGCGCACCGAAGTAGCCGCTGCTGACGCCGAGCCGGGTCAGCCAGACCAGCCCGATGATCATGAGCGCGCTGCCGGTGACGGTGAGGGCCTTGGGCCCGAAGCGCGGCAGCAGGCGGGGCACCATCCGGCTGATGCCGAACATCATCGCGGCCATCGGCAGGAAGGCGAACCCGGTGGCCAGCGGCCGCAGGCCGAGCACGTCCTGGATGAACTGGGTGAGGAAGAAGAACATCGACATCATGGCCATCGGCCCGAGGAAGAAGTTGATGTAGGCGCGGGCCCGGTTGCCCTGGTTGAGCAGGCTCAGCCGCAGCAGCGGTTCGGCGGTGCGCCGCTCCACCAGCAGGAACACCCCGATCAGCACGGCCCCGCCAAGCAACGTGACCAGCACGAACGGGTCGCTCCAGCCGACGGTGGCGGCGCGGATGAACGCGTAGACCAGACCGGCGACGCCGAGCGTCGAGGTGATGGCGCCGGGCAGGTCGAGCTTGGCGGAGTGGCGCGGCGGTTCGGCGATCACGCGCAGCGCCAGGATGATCACGGCGATGCCGAAGGGCACATTGATGAACATCACCAGCCGCCAGCTGCCCCATTCGGTGAGCAGGCCGCCGAGCACGAGGCCGACCGCGAAGCCACCGCTGGACATGGCCGAGAACAGCGAGAGCGCACGTACCCGCGCCTTGGTTTCGGTGATGGTGCTGTTGATCAGCGCCAGCGTGTTCGGGCCTGCCGCGGCGGCGCCGAGGCCCTGCACGATCCGGGCGATCACCAGGGCGGCCGCCGACTGAGCGAGTCCACCGGCCAGCGAGGCGATGGTGAACACGGTGACGCCGATGATGAACATGCGGCGCCTGCCCAGCAGGTCGCCGGCCCGGCCGCCGAGCAGCAGCAGGCAGCCGAAGATCAGGGTGTAGGCGCTCATCACCCAGGACAGGCCGGTCGGTGAGAAGTGCAGGTCGTGCTGGATGTGCGGCAACGCCACGTTCATCACGGTGACGTCGAGGATGAGCATGAGCTGGCAGGTCAGGATGGGGGTCAGCGCCAGTCCGGCACGAACACGCGGTGGTGCTGCTGCGCTGACTGGTGCGACCAGGGTCCGCTCGGTCACGGATATCCCCTTACGGAACATCAAGTGGAGACGTTCTCCGCTTGTACCTGACCTACGATATGGAGAGCCTCTCCGGTTGCGCAAGTCTATTCGGAGAATCTCTCCGTTTGGTAGAATACGAGTCGAGGAGGTATCGAACCGTGGTTGACCAGGTCGCGAGCAGTGCCGCTCCCCCGGCCAAGCCCATGCGGGCGGACGCGCGGCGCAACAGCGCGCGGATCGTCCAGGTCGCCAAGCAGGTCTTCATCGAGCACGGGCTCGACGCGCCCCTCGACGAGATCGTCAAGCAGGCAGGCATCGGCGCGGGCACCCTCTACCGGCACTTCCCCACCCGGGAAGCGCTGCTTGAGGCGGTCTACCGCGAGGAGATCATGGCGCTGGCCGAACTCGGCGCCCGGCTGCACCAGGAGTTGCCGCCGGATCAGGCGCTGGGCGAGTGGCTGCACGCGCAGCTGAGCTTCATCTTCGCCAACCGGGGCCTCGCGCTGTCGCTGAAGGCAGCCATGGATCACGACAGCGAGACGTTCGACTACTGCCGCGCCGCCATGCGCACGGCCGCGGGCACACTGCTGAAGCCGTTGCAGGACAGCGGAGTCGTGCGGCCGGACATCGAACCCAGCGAAATCCTGCGGATGGCGCACGCGGTGTGCATCGCCACCGACCACGACGGCATCGAACGGGCGGGCAAGCTGCTGGACATCATGCTCGCCGGACTCGGACTGCCAACCAGATCGGGTAACGCGTCAGTGGCATGATCCGCTGGTGACCACCGACGCGGCACCCACTTCGGACCTGACCGGCTGGCGCAAGGCACCGTTCACCGGCGCCGGCCTCACCTACGACTGTTTCGAGAAGGGCGATGGGCCTGGGGTCGTGCTGATCCCCGAGGTCCCCGGGATCACCCCGCAGGTGCTCGGTCTCGCCGACCATCTTGTCGACCAAGGTTTCACCGTCCTCGTCCCCTCCCCGTTCGGCACGCCCGGCAAGCCGATGACCGGCGGTTACGCCCTCGGCGTCATGGCCCGCGTGTGCGTCGCGGCCGAGTTCCGCGCCTTCGCCACCAATGCGCACCGGCCGATCACCGACTTCCTGCGCGCGGTCGCCGCCGACCTCGCCGAGCGCACCCCCGGCAAGGGCGTCGGCGTGATCGGGATGTGCTTCACCGGCGGCTTCGCCCTGGCCACGGCGGTCGAGGACGCGGTGCTGGCGCCGGTGCTGAGCCAGCCGTCCGTGCCGATGCCGCTCGGTGCGGCCCGCCGCGCCGACCCCGGCCTGTCCGAGGAGGAACTGGCCGCGGTCGCGCGGCGGACCAGCAACGACGGCCTGTGCGTGCTGGGCCTGCGGTTCAGCGAGGACGGTGTTGTCCCCAAGGACCGCTTCGCCACGTTGAAGGCCCGGCTCGGCGACGCGTTCGAGGTGATCGAGCTGGATTCCGCGCCCGGCAACCCGGCCGGTTTCGGCAAGCGCGCGCACTCCGTGCTCACCGCCGAGGTGCGCGAGCAGCCCGGTCATCCCGCTCTGGCCGCCCGCGAGCGCGTCGTCGAGTTCCTCCGCGACCGGCTCACCAGGAGCTAGGCGGCGGCCGGCCCGATCAGCGCGGCCACCTCAACGCCGAGCCCGTCCTGATCCACGTTCAGCGCGGTGAGGATCTCGCTCACCGTGCCGTCGCCGGTGCGCAGCACACCGTGCAGCAGGTGTTCGGTGCTGATCTGGTTGCTGTGCGTGGCGACCGCGGCCCGCACCGCGTTGACCAGCACCTGTTTGCCGCTCGACCCGAAACCGACCTTGCCGTGGGCGGAACCGGGCAGATCAAGGGCGCCGGGGCCGAAGGTGGCCTCGGCCGCCTCGCGCACCGCGACGAGGTCGATGCCCAGCGTGGCCAGCGCGTCAGCGTCCACATCGGACACTCGGTCGCGCAGTTGTCCCTGGACGGCCGCTTCGGTGATTCCGTGGGCCCGCAACACTTTTCCGGCCTGCCCGTGTTGGTCGCGGGCCACCGCGAGCAGGAAGTGCACCGCGCCGATCACCGGTTTCCCGTCCCCTGCCGACATCGGCCAGTGCCGCGCCTGCCGCTGCGCCAGCGGAAGGATCACACGGCGGGCATCGGTGGTGAGTCGCTCGAACATGTCAGTCCTCCCTGCCGAACATGCGCCGGTTGTTGTATTTCTTGTGCACCGCCTGGCGCGTCACGTCGAGCCGGTTGGCGATCTCCTGCCAGGACCAGCCCTGGTCGCGCGCGTTCTGGACCTGCAGCGCCTCCAGCCGATCGGCCAGGTCGCGCAGGGCCCGGACGGCGCGCAACCCGATCTCGGGGTCGCGACTGCCCGCCTGTTCGGCGAGCTGAACTCCATCCGTCATGATGTCAACTTAAGTTGACACAGCCGGTCTTGTCAACCTTGGTTGACGTCGCTCAGGCCTTGCGGCCGACTCCGGCGTAGACGCCCTCCTGATCGAGATCGTCGCCGTAGTCCTTGCGCCACAACGGCGCGCTCACCACGCCCGGCTCGACCACGTCCAGCCCGTCGAACAACTCGGCGACCTCCGCGTAGCTGCGGAAATACATCGGATCGCGGCTGTTCTTCATCGCCTCGACCACGCCGGCCATCTCATCGGCCATCTGGTCCGCGGTCAGGTGCGATATCGCGACATACGAACCGGAGGGAATCGCCTCGACGTACTGCTTGACAATCTCGCTGGGCTGCTTGTCGTCCGCGACGAAATGAAACACCGCGACCATGAGCAGCCCGATGGGTTTGCTGAAATCGAGGAAATTCCGCACGGTCGAATTCTTCAGCACCGCCTGCGGATCGGTCAGATCAGCGGCGACGACGGTAGCCAGCGGATTGAACTCCAGGATCAGCTGACTGTGCGCGACCGCGACCGGGTCGTAGTCCACATAGACGATGCGCGAGTCCGGATCGGCGTGCTGGGCGATCTCGTGCACGTTGCCCACGGTCGGAATACCCGAGCCGAGGTCGAGGAACTGGGTGATGCCCTCGCTCACCATGAAGCGCACCGCGCGGCTCATGAATGCCCGGTTGGACCTGGCGATCTGGCGCCCGTTGGGCTGCACTGCCAGCACTTTCTCGCCGACCATCCGGTCCGCGTCGAAGTTGTGCGCGCCGCCGAGCAGGTAGTCGTAGACCCTGGCCGCGCTGGGCACGGCCACGTCCATGTCGGTTGGCACCCAGTTGGCCGCTGTGCTCATCAGACCTCACTCCGATCCGGGGAGGGCATCAGCATAACCCGCAGGGACCAAATCAACCGTTCAGATAAGCGAGAACCGCGAGAACTCGACGATTGTCGTCACTCGATGGAGGGAGCCCGAGTTTGGCGAAAATGTTGTTCGTGTGCTTCGACACCGCTTTTTCCGTGATGAACAACTTTGCGGCAATGGCCGCGTTGGACCGGCCCTCGGCCATCTGTTCGAGCACTTCGCGTTCGCGCGGGGTGAGCTGGTGCATGGGCTCGCTGCCCGCGTTGCGGGCCAGCAGCTGGGAGACCACCTCGGGGTCCATCGCGGTGCCACCGGCGGCGACCCGGCGCACCGCGTCGATGAACTGGCCGACGTTGGCCACCCGGTCCTTGAGCAGGTAACCGACCCCGCCCTGACCGTCGGAGAGCAGCTCTCGCGCGTAGAGCTGCTCGACGTACTGGGACAGCACCAGCACCGGCAGCCCGGGCACCTCGGTTCGGGCCGAGATGGCCGCGCGCAGCCCCTCGTCGGTGAATGTGGGTGGCAGCCGGACGTCGACGACCGCGACGTCCGGCTTGTGTTCGATCAGCGCGTGCAGCAGCGACGGACCGTTGTCGACGGCCTCGACGACCTCGAAGTCGTGCGCGACCAGCAGCCGGATCAGGCCGTCTCGGAGGAGGGCGAGGTCTTCACCGAGGACAACACGCACGGCAGCTCCATGGTCACGATGGTCGGCCCGCCCAGCGGGCTGGCGATGTGCACGATTCCGTCAAATGCTGACAGACGCCGTTCGATCCCGTGCAGCCCACCGCCGCTGGTCGCGCTGGCCCCGCCCCGGCCGTCGTCGCCGACCATGGCGCCGAGTGTGCCATCGGTGTAGCTGACCCGGATCCAGGCGCTGGTCGCGCCGCTGTGCTTGGCCACGTTGGTCAGCGTCTCGGCGACCGCGAAGTACATCGCCGACTCGACCGGCGCGGGCGGGCGGCCGGGCAGCTCGACGGTGACCTCGACCGGCAGCGGGCTGGCCATGGCCAAGGCCCGCACCGCGCCGTCAAGGCCGCGGTCGGCCAGCACCGGCGGGTGGATGCCGCGGACCAGGTCGCGCAGCTCGGACAGGGCCAGGCCGGTCGATTCACGAGCCTCGGCCAGCAGGTTCTGCGCGGCCTGCGGGTTGCTGGCCAGCATCTCCTCGGCCATGCCCAGGCTCATGCCGAGCGAGACCAGCCGGGCCTGGGCGCCGTCGTGCAGGTCGCGTTCGATCCGGCGCAGCTCGGCCGCCTGGGTGTCCACCGTGTCGGCGCGCGACTCGGTGAGCTGCACGACCCGGCGCGCCAGCGCCTCACTCTGCACCGGCCCGAGCAGCCAGCGGTTGAGCCTGCCATTGGCCAGCATGATCGGCACGGTGAGCAGCCGGAACAGCACGAAGGCGACGACGGCGAAGGCGTAGGTGATGAACGCGGTGCCGACGCTGTCCACCCGGAACAGGCCGTAGTTGGTGTCGAACACACCCGGTGGCGTCACCGAGAACAGGAACGGCAGGATCAGGTACCACCCGGCGCTGAGCAGCAGCGAGATCGGCAGCAGGTTCAGGAACATGCCCGCGGTCGCCTGCACCAGCAGCCACGCCAGGTCGCGCCAGGTCTGCCGGTCGGTGAGGTGACCGCGAATCCTGGCCAGCCACCACCCCTCCGGTGCCGGCTTGTACGGCCGGGCGATCGCGATGCCGAGGTGCTTGCCCGCCCACAGCCGGTGCTGGTCGGCATAGCCGCGGGTCGCGGAGAACAGCATCAGCGAGGCGGGAATGCCGACCCAGACGGGGATCAGCCCGATGAAGGTGATCGTCGCGCTGAACAGGGCGACGCCGACCCCGGAGTACACACTGAACAGCAGGCCCCACGCGGCCAGCGCGAACGGGTTCGTCGTTGGCCGAGCAGCCTCGGTCCGGGTGTCGGCCACGGTCATCCTCCAGCGCGTATCTCGGGGTGCGCTGTTCATTCTTCTCGATTTCGATGATCCGAGTCCGGGGAGTTAACCCCACCATCGCAGGCGAATCCTAGGCTGTCGTGAGCACTACTATCGGTGTCATGGTTCGCCCCCCGTTGAGCAGGCAAGACCACGATCGCGGCGCCCGGCTCGGGGCCGCCCTGCGGGCGGCGCGCGGCGAACGCACCAGTGTGGAGATCGCGGCGGCGGCCGGGGTGTCGGTGGAAACGCTGCGCAAGATCGAGCACGGCCGGGTGCCGACGCCCGCCTTCTTCACCGTGGTCGCCATCGCCGAAGCGGTCGGCCTGCCGCTGGATCAGCTCTCGGCCCAGCTGACGCCGTTCGCCCACAGCTAAAGAATTTTCCGGGGGTTTTCGGCCGTTGCTAGCCTCCGGAAATGCTGCGTCCCGCCTACCCGATCAGCACCGCTCGCCTGCTGCTGCGCCCCTACGCCGAGACCGATCTCGCCGCCCTCGCCGACATCTACCGTCGCCCCGAGGTCGTTCGCTACCTCTACGAGGAGCCCCGCAGCACCGAGAAGATGCGCGAGCTGATCAAGGACCGGCTCGGCAAGGTAGCCCTGGAAAAGGGCGGCGACTCCCTGTCGATCGTGGTGGCGCTCAAGGAAGATCCCGGCACGGCGATCGGCACCGCGACGCTGCTCTGGGTCAGCGAGGAGCACGCGCAGGGCGAGGTCGGCTACACGCTGCACCCCGATCACCAGGGCAAGGGCTACGCCACCGAGATCACCCGAACCCTGGTCGACCTGGGTTTCCGGGACACCAAGCTGCACCGGATCATCGGCAGGCTGGACGGGCGCAACCTCGCATCGGCGCGCGTGCTGGAAAAGGCCGGGATGCGCAAGGAGGCGCACCTGGTGGAGAACGAGTTCGTCAAGGGCGAGTGGACCGACGAGGCCATCTACGCGATCCTCCGGTCCGAGTGGGAGCGGACCCAGGTTTTGGACTGAGTCCTCCAAAAGCCGGTATCATCGCTGGTATGACCGCTGACCCGCTCGTACCGACTCGGCTGACCCGCAAGGGCCAGGCGACCCGGGATCGCATCGTGGCGGCGGCGGCCGAGCTGATGTTCGCCCGGGGCGTTGCCGGGACCAGCACCGACGACGTGCAGACGGCGGCGGGCGTCAACACCTCGCAGATCTACCACTACTTCGGCGACAAGCGGAACCTGGTGCGCGCGGTGATCGCCTACCAGACGCAGGCCATCCTGGACGCGCAGCAGCCGATGCTGAGCAAGCTGGACAGCATGGAGGCGCTGCGGGCCTGGCGCGACGCGCTGGTCGACCTCCAGCATGTGCGGCAGTGCCAGGGCGGCTGCCCGATCGGTTCGCTGGCCAGCGAACTCGCCGAGCACGACGACGCCGCCAGGGCCGAACTGGCGGCCGGTTTCGCCCGCTGGGAGGCGGCCATCCGGGACGGCTTGCGCGCCATGCACCAGCGCGGTGACCTGCGCCCCGACGCCGATCCGGACCAGTTGGCGCTGGCCACGCTGGCCGCGTTGCAGGGCGGCCTGCTGCTCACCCAGACCCGGCGCGACACGCTGGCGCTGGAGGCCGGGCTGGACACGATGCTCGCGCACATCGACAGCTTCAGCGCCTGATCGGCCGCTTGCGCCCGCCAGAACGGCCAGGAAACATGGCTAAGCCTTGGGGACTGGGAGGACTCAGCCATGAGATTCGGGCGCAGCGCGGCCTTTCTGGCCGCGGCAACACTGGCGATGGCCGGAATTCCGGCCGTGGCACAGGCTGCCACCACACCGGGCGGCCCCGGTGCACCGTCCTATTTCGACAATGCGCGCAAGGACTGCGTCGGCACGGCGGAAGGCGGATCCAAGGTCTGGTACACGGTCGCGGACGGCGTGTTGTCCGATGTCTACGAGCCGACCATCGACAACACCAACGTGGCCACCCTCCAGTACGTGGTCAGCGACGGTTCGAGCTTCACCGACCTGCAAACCCGCGACCTCACCTACACCGTGGCCGCCGACCCGACCGGCATGGCCTGCACGGTCACCGCGACCAGCGCCGTACACCACTACCAGCTGGTCACCACCTACCTCACCGACCCGGCCCGCGACACCGTCCTGATGCGCACCCGGCTGCGCGGCGACACCCGCGACCTGCACGTGTACGCCCGGCTGGACGCGCACATCAACGGCAACGGCGGTGGCGGCAGCCAGAACGGCGGCGCGGACACCGGCACCGTGCGACAGAACGTCCCGGTCGTCTACGACACCTCCACCACCAGCCAGGCCACCAATCGCGACTACGCCGCCCCGACCTACGCCGCGCTGCGCGCCATCACCACCGGCGCCGCATCGGTCGGCTACGCCGGCACCGCCAGCGACGCCCTCACCCAGCTCGACGCCACCCACGCCCTTGGCACCACCTACGCCGACGCACCCAACGGCCACATCGTCGCCACCGAGGACGTGACCCCGAAAGCCAACGCCCCGATCACCCTCGCCCTCGGTTTCGGCCGCACCCAGGGCCAGGCCGTCTCGACCGCGGGTGCCTCGCTGAACACGCCGTTCGAGGCGACCCAGGCCTGTTACGAACAAGGCTGGCGCGCCTACGACGCGACTCTGCACCAGCCACCCGGGCGCGATCGCGCCGCCTACTACCTCAGCGCCAACGTGCTCAAGGCCAGCGAGGACAAGACCTTCCCCGGCGCCGTGGTCGCGTCGCTGGCCAGCCCGTGGGGCCAGGCGGTCAACGCGGGCGCGGTGGTCGGCGGCAAAGCCGTGTACTTCGGTTCGTATCGGGAGGTGTTCGCCCGCGACCTCTACGAGATCTTCACCGGCCTGCTCACCGACGGCGACCTGCGCACCGCCCGCGACACCGTCTACTTCCTGTTCGACCGCCAGCAACTGGCCAACGGCCAGATGCCGCGTAACTCGCTGGTCAACGGCAAAGTGGCGCCGGACACCGGCGGCGACCAGCTCGACGAGTCGGCCTACCCGATTCTGATGGCCTACCAGTCCGGGCTCGGCGGCGACACCACGTTGTGGAGTCAGCACATCCAGAAGGCCGCCGACTTCCTGGTCGCGCATGGCCCGTCGTTCGGCGTGGAGCGCTGGGAGGAACAGTCCGGCTATTCGCCGTCCACCATCGCCGCCGAAATCGCCGGTCTGACCGCGGCCTCGGCGATCGCGGCGATGCACCACGACACCGCGCGGGCCCAGCTCTACCAGGCCACCGCCGACGACTTCCAGCGCGACATCAAGAACTGGACGGTCACCACCAACGGCCCCGACGCCCCTCGCTACTTCATCCGGCTGTCCAAGACCGGCGACCCGAACGCCGCGATCACCTACAGCCTCGGCAACGGCGGCCCGACCGTCGACCAGCGGCAGGTCATCGACGGCGGCTTCCAGGAACTCGTCCGGCTCGGCGAACTGCCCGCCACCGATCCGGACGTCCAGGCCTCGCTTGCCGTGCTGGACAAGCAGATCTCGGTCAACACGCCCAGCGGCACCGGCTACTACCGCTACGGCAACTCGGCCGCGAGCGGCAGCGCGGACGGTTACGGCGACTGCTACCAGCCCAGCCAGTCCTCCTGCACCAACCCCGGTCAGCCCTGGCCGACCACCGACACCGGCACCGGCCACCTCTGGCCCGTACTGTCCGGTGAGCGCGCCGAATCCGACCTCGCCACCGGCAACAGGTCCGGCGCGAACACCCTGCTGGGCGCGATGACCAACTTCTCCTCCGGCGTCGGCCTGGTTCCCGAACAAGCCTGGGAAGACCCGGATCTCGCGCCGTCCCCCTATGGCAGCGACCCGGCCACCGCGTCGATCGGTTTCACCGACGGCAAAGCGGCAGGCTCGGCGTCGCCGCTGTCCTGGGCGCAGGCTCAGGAAGCGCGGCTGATCCTGGACATCGGCGCAGGCCGCGACCTGGAACAACCGACCATCACCACCAACCGCTATGTCAACCACCCCGCGCCGGCCGCCCTCCCGGTCACCATCACCGCGCCGGCGGCAGGCAGCACGCTGGAATCCAGTGCCACCACCGTCACCGGCACGACAACGCCGGGCGCCCAGGTGGTCGCCGAGGCGACCGACACCGACACCGGCGCGGCCGCCGCCATCGCGACCGGCACCGCCGACGCGAGCGGCGCGTTCAGCGTCACCGCGCCGATCGGCTTCGGCACCAACGTACTCACCGTTTCATCGACCACTTCGGACGGTCACGCCACCGGCTACGCGCAGACCACGGTCACCGGCGACGTCATCGGCGGAACGACCACATTGGACGTCACCGATCCGGCCGGCGACGACAACGGCCCCGGCACCTACCAATATCCGACGGCGGCCGACTTCGCGCCCGGCTCCTTCGATCTGACCCGGTTCCAGGTGATCCAGGTCGGCGGCACCGTCTACCTGCGCACCACGCTGGCGAACCTGGTGCCGACCTTCGGCAACGTGATGGGCGCGCAACTGCTCGACGTCTACGTGCACCAGCCCGGCGCGACCAGCACAAGCGACCAGGCCGCCTATGCCTCGCGTCACTACACGCTCAGTCCCGGCTGGAGCCAGCGCATCGAGGTGCAGGGTTTCGCATCGCCGGTCTGGGTGGACGCGAACGGCAACTCGGCCGGCACCGCGGCCGTCGTCGCGTCGGCCACCGCGAAGACCATCACGATCGCACTGCCGTCGGCCACCTTCGGCACGCCCGGCACCGGCTGGTCGTTCGCGGTGGTGCTGACCGGCCAGGACGGGTTCAGCACCGACCAGGCCCGCGCGTTCACCGCGACACCGGGCGGCTACTCCTTCGGCGTGTGCGCGCCCGGCAACACCAGCCCGATCTGCGCCGTGGACCCGGCGACCGTGCCGAAGGCGGTCGACGTGCTGACCCCGAACGGTGTGAACCAGGCCACCGAACTCGATCCGACCAGGGGCTCGGCGGTGATCACGGGCGTGCCGATCGGCTGAGCGGCGGTCGTACCCTGGTCTGGTCGACCGGTGGGAGGTGAGGATGGCCGCGGCAAGCTGGCCCGTCGTGGTCAACTGGCTGACCGTCGCCCTGGTCGTCCCGCTGATCTGGGAGTCGGCCCGCAGGCCGCGCCGTTCCGGTTCGCGGCTCGGGCTGGCGGCGGTGGCCGTCGCCATTCTCACCGTCGACCTGACCACGTTCCTGCACTACCTGCGGGTACCGGCGGCGGCGTTGCTCCCGGTGCTCGCGGGCGGCGTGGCCGTCGCCCTGATCATGATCGGTTTTGCGGTGCGGCGCACCATCCGGGCGCGCCGGGCCGAACGCGAACCGGATGTCAGCACGGATCAGCTGATCACCGAACCGGCCCGGCTGTGGGTGCGACCGCACCCGCCGGTCGAGCGCGACGAGCACGGGCCGTGGTCCCGGTTCGACGCCTGGCTGGCCGCGGACGGGCCGAAACCGAGCGCGGGCTGGTGGCACAACGGCGGCCTGCAACTCGACCAGCGCGGCCCGGCCTTCGTGGACGCCGCCGGTCTGCGGCATCCGTTGCCGGCCAGCGTGACCGGCATGCTGAACCCGAGCGTGCCGCGTTCGCTGCTGCTGGTCGACCGGCGGCACACCGTGCTGGTCCGGCTGCCCACCACCGGCTTCAACAACGGCGAACTCAAGGACTTCGCGGCGAGCGCCGGTTGGACCTACACCACCGATTTCGCCGACTACCTGCGCGACGCCCCGGACGTGCTCGACCTGCGCCGGGGCGTCGTCGACCATTTGGCCAAGGAGGACGGCGCGGTGCGCAAGGCGCTGCGGCGACTGGCTGGTCAACGGGAGTGACTACGGGGCCAGGCCGCCGTCGAACTCGGACACCATGCCGACCCCTCTGAATGCGGCACCTATCCGATGACGACGAACAACACGATGCCCCGCGCTCACCACGCCGACCGGCGTCGCCGCAGCGCGTGACCGGCCGATCAGCCGGCCTGCTCCAACGTGGCTTGCTGTACCTCGGCCAGGTTCGCCGGGATCGTCCCGGCCAGACCGTTGCGCACCGAGTCGAGCAGCGCCATGCCTTGCCCGGCAAGAGAAGCGACCACCCCGGTCAACCCGTCCGCGCCGTCCAGCACGGTCAGGTTCGACCCCTGCAACCCTTCCGCCGCCGCCCGCAGCATCTCCGGCAACTGCGCGATGACCGCCTGGTCCAGCGCGATCCGACCCTCGGCCGCTGCCGCTTCCGCGGACAGCTTGGTCGCGTCGGCCTGGGCCTTGGCCAGTCGCACGATCCGGTCGGCTTCGGCTTCGGCCGGCTTGACCACCTCGGCGATCAGTTCGGCCTCACGCAGTTCGGCGTTGCGCTTGGCCACCAACGCCTTTTCCGCCAGCACCGCCTGTTGCGCCCTCGCCGCCGCGAGCGGACCGGCTTGCGCGGCGGTCTGCTGCGCCTCGTCGATCTCGGCCTGGTAGCGGGCTTGCAGCACCGCGGTCTCCCGGGCGTAGGCGTTCTGCGCGCGCACGCTTTCCTGCTGCGCCGCCACGCTGGCCTGGTCGGCCGCGGCCTGCGCGACCTTCGCGTCCTGGTTGACCTTGGCCTGGTGCGGCGCGGCCAGCGCCCGGATGTAGCCGGAGCCCTTGTCGTCGATGCTGCTGATCTGCAACGAATCTATGGCCAGACCGATGCGGGCCATCTCACCGGTGCTCGCGTCGATGATGGCCTCGGCCAGCGTCTGCTGCTCGCGGATGATCGACTCGACGGTCATGCTGCCGATGATGCTGCGCAGGTGGCCGCTGAAGATCCGGCCGACCAGGGTCGGCATCTGCCGCTGGTCTCCCTGGAAGCGCCGGGCCGCGGACGCGATCGATTCGTGGTCGTCGCCCACCTTGAACGCGATGACCGCGTGCACGGTCAGGGTCAGTCCCTGCTTGGTGAAGCAGTCCTCGAAGACCTCGGCTTCCTGCATGGCTAAGGAAAGCCGGCTGGCCCTGGAGAAAATCGGCATGACAAAGGCACCATGGCCGGTGACGATCTTGAACTGCAACCGGTCCGCACCGCGCTGTTTCCGCCCGCTGATGAGCAATGCCTCGTTCGGCGCGGGCACGCGATATCCAAACACTGCTACGACCTTTCGTGGGCCCACGGTTCAACGTCGAGTTGGCGTGAGCCGCGGTTGTTGATGACCAACACCGCCGCACCGCTGGGGACTGGTTGGGCACAATAGGCGAGGTAGTAGTGCGGGACGCCCTCGACGACGACCCGCACTTCCCCCGGTCGCGAACCACCGCGCACTGCCGTGACGATCCGGCCGATCTTGCCGACCAACGTCTCGCCTGCCACGTCGCTTCCTCCGCCCAGTGCCTGCGCCGCGCGAGTTGCCGAGAAGAGGAATTCCCTTCCCTGCACTGCGTCCGAGCGTCTCGGCTGACATGATTGAACACCCGGGCGGAGCGAATGAACCCATGATCCGGATCACTCAGGATTTATTATTGGCCAATGGGCGAAACAGCGACCGAACCGGAAAAGTTGAGCCAGTTCATCCTGACCCGTTTGAACGCGGGCGACGTCGAGGGCGTCGTCGCGCTGTACGAGCCGACCGCCGCGCTCGTGCTGCCGGACGGCAGCGTGGCCAACGGCACCGAGCAGATCCGCGCCTTCTACGCGCGGCTGCTGGCCGGCCGTCCCACCTTCGCGCAGGGCCAGCCGCGACAGACCCTGGTCAATGGCGACCTCGCGCTCACCTCGACCCGCCTGGCCACTGGCCCGGTGACGGTCGAACTCGCGCGGCGCCAGCCGGACGGCACCTGGCTGTGGGTGATGGACAACCCGAATTTCGCCCCCGCGTCACCCGCGGGCGAGTGAACCATATTGTCCACAGTGGACTTCGGTCACGGCCGCACCACGGCGATCGCCTCGCTGGCGTGCACCAGGATGGTGTCGCCGACGTGTGTCGTCACCAGCGCGACACTGACCTCTTCCTCACCGCTACCGGTGTCCACAATGGCCAGTCCGTTGCCCAGCAGGCGCAGCACCGTCACCTGGACGGCCAAGTCGGAGCAGGTGATGCACAGCCCGTCATGACATGCCGGGATGTCTTGGATGTATTGCGGTTCGGTCATGCCAGCACTCCAAGCGCGAGGGCTCAGCGTAACACCGGCCAGAAGGGCTGACCATGCCCCGAACCGGGTGCCGGATCGAGTCAGTTGACCTCGGCCGGTTCCCGCTGGATCGGTGCGCTCACGACCGCGGTACGGGCGCGCCGTTCGTGCCAGCCGAGACCGGTCACCGCGAGCACCACGACCGCGAACCCGACCCATTGGCTCACCGTGAAGCTCGCTCCGAGCACGGTCACGCCCAAGATCGCCGCGGTCGCCGGGAAGGCCAGCTCGGCCAGCGTCGCGCGCGCCGCGGGCGTCGCCTGCAGACCGACGTAGTAGAGGCCGAGCGCGAGCAGGCCGGGAACCAGCGCGAGCAGCACCAGCCCGAGCACGTCGCCGGAATGCACGCCGACCGGCACGCCCTGGATCAGCACGATGGCGCTCGCGCCGAGCAGACCGAACACGTAGCGCAACACGGTCACTTCCCACGCGGTCAGCCGCGCGCTCACCAGTCGCCCGAGCACGGTGCCACCGGCCCAGAGCGCGGCGGCGGCCAGCGCGAACAACGCGGACTCGGCCGCGCTCAGCTGGACCTGGAACGGATTCGGGAAGGTCAGCAGCCAGGCCCCGGCGATGGCGGGCACGGCGAAGGCGAGGTAGCCGCGCCGGATGCGTTCGCCCAGCACCAGCCAGGCGGCCAGGATCGCGAAGATCGGCTGGAACTTCTGCAGGACCAGCGGCGTGACCGGATCACCGACCGCGAACGCCTCGGTGAACAACGCGGTGGCCAGCGCGGACGCGCCGACGCCGATCGCGACGATCGCGGCCCGCTCCCGCCAGTTGCACCTGCGCAGCGCCCGCACGGCCATCGGCAGCCACGGCAGCAGCACCACGAAGACGATCGCGTGCTCCCAGAACACCACCGTCGCCGCTGGTAGAACGTCCGCGAGGGGTTTGCGGAGCAGGCCGTCGGTCCCCCACAAAGCGGCCGATAAGGCGACCAGCCAGGTCCGATCCGCCGAACGCTCCGGCACGGTGCTGCTGCTCGCCAAGGCCGACCTCCAAAAAAAGCCACGTCAAGAACGTGAGGGACATACGCGTCAATGGCCAACCAACCACAACGGCCAGTCATTCCGTCCCTGTTGTGTGCGACACGATCAGGCGCTCGTGCCCTCCTGAGCCAGCATCGGCGCACATGACCAGCCAAGATGAATACAGCGGGCACGCGTAGGAACCGGCCGGGAGCGGTTACCGTGCGAAGGGGATCACGCGACCCAGGGAGGCGAGGACGATGACCGACATCCTGCTTGACGTGGACACCGGCGTCGACGACGCTCTCGCCATCCTCTTCGCGGCGCGGCACCCGAGACTGAACCTGCTGGGCATCAGCTGCGTGGCCGGCAACACCAACGTCGACCAGGTCGTGCGCAACACGCTCAAGGTGCTCGATGCGGCAGGCGCCGAGACGGTCCCGGTCGCCCGAGGCGCGCGCAGGCCCCTGCTGGAACCCAACCGCGACGCCGCACACGTGCACGGCGCGGACGGCATGGCCGACCTCGGCCTGCCCGAATCCGACCGAAAGCCGGTCGACGGGCACGCCATCGAGCTGTTACGCAGCTTGATCATGGGCAACGCCGAGCCGGTGACCCTGGTGTCGCTGGCCCCCATGACCAACCTGGCCCTGCTGCTGCGGGCCTACCCGGAAGTAACCGCCAACCTCGCCCGGATCATGGTGATGGGCGGCTCGGCCGCCACCGGCAACGCCACCGCCGTTGCCGAGTTCAACGTCTGGCACGACCCGGAGGCCGCCGCCATCGTCTTCGGCTGCGACGCCCCGGTGACCATGTACGGGCTGGACGTCTTCTACGGCGCGACCGCCTCCGGCGCGCAGGTCGCCGCTCTCGCCGCCAGCACCGACCCCGGCGCCATCCTCGCCTCCCGGCTGCTCGAACACGCGCTGCGCACCAGCGGCGGCGACCACCGCATCGGCCGCTCCGGCGGCGCCCACCTCGGCGACGCGGGCGCGGTCTGCGCGGTCGCCGAGCCCGAGGCGCTGCGCACCGAACTCTTACCCCTCCAGGTCGAACTCGCCAGCGGCCTGACCAGGGGGCAGACCATCGTGGACCGGCGCTCGCTGCGCGGGGACGCCGAACACCACGGGCATCCGCTGCTCACCGAGCGGGTCAGCGTCGCGCTCGGCATCGACGGCGACCGCTACGGCCAGCTGTTCACCGAGACCCTGCTGGCCCCGGCGGTGCCGGCATGAACCGGCATCCGAGGGTCTGCGTCGTCGGTTCGCTCAACATCGACATCATCACGCACGTCAACGCCCATCCGACGCCCGGCGAGACCGTGCGCGGCCAGGGCTTGACCCGCCTGCCCGGCGGCAAGGGCGCCAACCAGGCGTTAGCGGCGGCCCGTTCGGGCGCGAAGACCAGATTGATCGGCCGGATCGGCGAGGACGAGGCGGGCGACGCCTACCGGCGCGGGCTGTCCGCGCGGCACGTCGACTGCTCCGGCGTCGTCGTCGCACCGGACACGCCGACCGGCACCGCGCTGATCGCGGTCGACGAGCACGGCGAGAACACGATCATCGTGGTGCCGGGCGCGAACGAGGCCATGGACGAGAAGGCCGTCGAGGTGGAGGAGCACACCATCCGCTCGGCCGATGTGCTCGTGCTGCAACTGGAAATCCCGATGCCCTCGGTGCTGCGGGTCGCCGAGATCGCGGTCGAGTGCGGCATCCGGCTGATCGTGAACCCGTCACCCTGGATGCCGTTGCCGCCGCAACTGCTGGCCGCCGCCGACCCGCTGATCGTCAACGAGCACGAGGCCGCCCAGCTCGGTTCGGCCGCGCCGGAGTCGCTGTGCGTGACGCTCGGCGCCGCGGGTGC
>DATFHN010000226.1:0-12265 GCA_035248365.1 Pseudonocardiaceae bacterium
CTTCAACGCGTCCAGCATGCCGTTGAACATGTCGAAGCCCTCGCGCTGGTACTCGACCAGCGGGTCGCGCTGCGCCATGGCCCGCAGGCTGATGCCCTCCTTGAGGTAGTCCATCTCGTAGAGGTGCTCGCGCCACTTGCGGTCCAGCACGGTCAGCACGACGCGCCGCTCCAGGTCGCGCATCTGACCCTCGCCGGCCAGGCCGTCGATCTCGGCCTCGCGGTCGGCGTAGCGCTCACGCGCGTCGGTGAGGACGGCCTCCTCCAACTCCTCGCGGGTGAGGTCCTCGCCGTTCTCGGAGCGCGCCTCGACCAGCTTGTGCCAGTCGAGCTTGACCGGGTAGAGCGTCTTCAGCGCGGTCCACAGCTGCTCAAGATCCCAGTCCTCGACGTAGCCGTTGGCGGTCGCGCCACTGGTGTAGGCGGTGACCACGTCGGTGATCATGTGCTGCACCTGATCGTGCAGGTCCTCGCCCTCCAGCACGCGGCGGCGCTCGGTATAGATCACCTTGCGCTGCTCGTTCATGACCTCGTCGTACTTGAGGATGTTCTTGCGGATCTCGAAGTTCTGTTCCTCGACCTGGGTCTGCGCGGACAGGATCGCCCTGGTCACCATCTTGTGCTCGATCGGAACGTCGTCCGGCACGCGCAGCCGGTTCATCACCGACTCGACCATGGAGGCGTTGAACCGGCGCATCAGCTCGTCACCGAGCGAGAGATAGAACCGGGACTCGCCCGGGTCGCCCTGACGGCCGGAGCGGCCGCGCAGCTGGTTGTCGATGCGCCGCGACTCGTGCCGCTCGGTTCCGAGCACGTAGAGTCCGCCGACCTCGCGGACTTCCTCGCCCTCGGCCTTGGACTGCTGGGTCAGTTCCTCGATGAGGCTGTGCCACGCGGCTTCGTATTCCTCGCTGGTCTCGACCGGGTCGAGGCCGCGCTCGCGCAGTTCGTGGTCGGCGATGATGTCCGGGTTGCCGCCCAGCACGATGTCGGTACCGCGACCGGCCATGTTGGTGGACACGGTGACCGCGCCCTTGCGACCGGCCTGCGCGACGATCAGCGCTTCCCGGTCGTGGTGCTTGGCGTTGAGCACCTCGTGCGGAATGCCCTTGCGCACCAGCAGTTTCGACAGCGTCTCGGAGCGTTCCACGCTGACCGTGCCGACCAGGACCGGCTGGCCCTTCTCGTGCCGCTCGACGATGTCCTCGACGACCGCGTCGAACTTGGATTCCTCGGTCTTGTAGATGAGGTCCGGCTTGTCCTTGCGGACCATCGGCTTGTTGGTCGGGATGCTGACCACGCCGAGCTTGTAGGTCTGGTGCAGCTCGGCCGCCTCGGTCTGGGCGGTACCGGTCATGCCGGAAAGCTTCTCGTAGAGCCGGAAGTAGTTCTGCAGCGTGATCGTGGCCAGCGTCTGGTTCTCGGCCTTGATCTCGACGCCTTCCTTGGCCTCGATCGCCTGGTGCATGCCCTCGTTGTAGCGGCGGCCGGCGAGCACACGGCCGGTGAACTCGTCGACGATGAAGACCTCGCCGTCGCGGACGATGTAGTCCTTGTCCTTGGCGAACAGTTCCTTGGCCTTGATCGCGTTGTTGAGGAAGCCGACCAGCGGCGAGTTCGCGGCCTCGTAGAGGTTGTCGATGCCGAGCTGGTCCTCGATGAACTGCACGCCCTGCTCGGTGACGCCGACGGTGCGCTTGCGCTCGTCGACCTCGTAGTGGACATCCTTGCGCATCACCGGCGCCATCCGGGCGAACTCGACGTACCAGCGCGAGGACTGGTCGGCCGGGCCCGAGATGATCAGCGGGGTCCTGGCCTCGTCGATGAGGATGGAGTCGACCTCGTCGACGATGGCGTAGTTGTGGCCGCGCTGCACGCAGTCATCGAGCGACCAGGCCATGTTGTCGCGCAGGTAGTCGAAGCCGAACTCGTTGTTCGTGCCGTAGGTGATGTCCGCCTTGTACGCCTCGCGCCGCTGCGCGGGCGTCATGTCGTTGAGGATGACGCCGACGGACAGGCCGAGGAAACGGTGCACCCGGCCCATCCACTCCGCGTCACGTTTGGCCAGGTAGTCGTTGGTGGTGACGACGTGCACGCCATCGCCGGCCAGCGCGTTGAGGTAGGCGGGCAGCACACAGGTCAGGGTCTTGCCCTCACCGGTACGCATCTCGGCGACCTGGCCGAGGTGCAACGCGGCGCCACCCATCAGCTGCACCTTGTAGTGGCGCTGACCCAGCGTGCGCTTGGCCGCCTCGCGGGCGACCGCGAACGCCTCCGGCAGCAGGTCGTCGAGGTCCGCGTCGCCCGAGTTGTACCGCTCGCGGAACTCGTCGGTCTTCGCCCGCAGTTCGGCGTCGGAGAGGTCGACCAGCTCATCTTCCAGCGAGTCGATGTGCTCTGCGATCCTGTCCAGGCGCTTGAGCATCTTGCTCTCGCCCGCGCGGAGCAGTCGATTCAACACCATCCGGCCGACCTCACTAGCTGTTTCGTCATGCGCCCGGAGCTAGGCGCCCTGCGCTCATCGTAGGCATGCTGGGACACGCCGTGTACCGGCCCAACCCAGATTGGCCGGGTCGGCCAGCACGGCGTGGCCACCGTGTTCTCAACGCCCGGATCACCGCATCAGTTCCATCGGCGGTTCCGCTGTGTGATCAACACGCTACGTGAGGGTGTGACTCGCCCGAAAGCGTGGCGGCATGACGCGGGGCCCCTCGGCTGTGCGACGAGGGGCCCGCGATGTCGCGTACCTGGTTTCGGTTGCTGGTGGAGGAGGTCAGGTCAGTCGGACGACGCCATAGGCGAAGCCCTTGCGGCGGTAGACCACGCTGGGCAGGCCGTTGTCGGAGTCGGTGAAGAGATAGAAGTCGTGCCCCACGAGTTCCATCTCGGAAAGCGCGGATTCCACGCTCATGGGCTGGCTGGAGTTCTTCTTCTCGGCTACGACCTGGCCAGGCAGGAAGTCGTCGAGATCATCGGTCCAGCGCTGTTCCGGAATTCGCGGTTCGTGGCGGTAGCCATCCGAGGCCTCATCGGTTGCCGCCTCCAGCAACGCGGTGGGCGCGAATTCGGCTTCGCGGGCGGATTCTGCATGTGCGGCGATCGGCTGCGCGGCACTGACTGCCTCGCCGACCGAGGCCGGGCTGCGCCGGCCGTAGTGCACGCGGCGGCGGTCATGGACTCTCCGCAGCCTGCTCTCCAGCTTGTTCGTCGCGGAATCAAGGGCGGCGTAGAAGTCTCCTGCGCAGGCGGCGGCGCAGAGGACCTGGCCGCGGACCTGGGTGGTGATCTCGACACGTTGGCAGTTCTTGTGCTGCCTGCGATTTGGCTCGTGGAAAAGCTCTACGTCGAAACGAACGATCTTCCTGTCGTAACGCTCAAGGCGGCTCAACTTCTCCGAGACGTGTACCCGGTAATGATCGGGCACCTCGACGTTACGGCCCTTCACGACGATGTCCATACACGACCTCCCTCGCGATTGCGAGCTTGCTGGCGATGGCGCCGAAGGAAAAATTGCGCTTACCCCGACATTCAGCGGACGATCATGATTCGTCGCCGTGGGCTCGCGCCGGCGCCAGAAGCATGGGCTTGTCGCCTCCTTCCCGTTATGCCGGGACGGCTGATAGCGGAGCACGTTAGCCCGCTCAGAGCCTGAGCAACAGTCCCCGCGTCGGGGGAAATGGCGCGAATCCGACCGGTCACGGTGCGCGACTGACCTCGAGCCGATCTTGCGACAAATCCGGCGCAAGGGCTCAGTCCGGCGATCACGGCAGCAAACCGATCAACGTGCCTGCGCTGGGCACACACCTGCGGGTGCGATGTCCTGCGCCAACCCGCTGACAAGCTCATATCTGATCAACGCGGTCGTCTTCGCTTGGGTTCCCCGGCTGGTCGAGCCCGGGAAATCCGCCGCGACCGCAGCAGATCCCGATCTTGCGACCTCACACTTTCGGGTGACAAAAAGTAGTCGCCCACCTTTCCAGGATGTGGGAGATGTCCCCCGCCCGGCGGCCACTGAGTGGAAGCCGGAAAGGGCTTCACCTATGGCCGTTCCCGGTCGTTCGCGGGGTGAAACCTGACTGTTGCCTTCGGATGTTCACGCAGCTGGCTTCGATATTCAGACGGCGGCTAGTGCCACTATCGCGCTGACTTCCCGGGCCGCCCCATTCAGTTCGTGCGCGCACGCGGCCGCGGTCGCGCCGGTGGTGACGATGTCGTCGAGCAGGATCACCGGTGTGCCGGGTGGTGGCGCGGCGCCGGCGCGGAACCGGATCCGGCCCGCCAGGTTCGCCGTGCGGGCGGCCCGGTCGAGACCGACCGAGTCGCGCACGCCCGCCGCGAACCGCAATGCCGGTGCGACACAAGCCGGTTCGCCGCGCTGGGCCAGCGCGGCTGCGGTGGCCCGGGCGAGCCGGAGCAGGTGTGAGCCGCCCCGGCGGCGGGCGGCCGAGGCTCTGGACGGGGTGGGCACCAGCCACCAGGTGCCGTCGCGGGCCGGGGCGAGGTCGCTGATGCGCATCAGCGAGGAGGCGAGGATGTGCCCGAGCGGCTTGGCCAGGTCGCGGCGGTCCCGTTCCTTGAACGCGAGCAGCACGGCTCTGGCCCGGCCCTCGTACGCGGTGAGCGCGTGGACCGGAGCCGGGACTTCGGGGCGGTGGATGGGTGTCGGCGGGCAGTCGCCTGGGTCGATCGAGTGGCGGCAGTACGGGCACAGGGCGGACCCGCGCGTTTCGCAGCCTGCGCAGCGCAGCGGCAGGAGCAGGTCCGCGAGGGTGGTGAAGGGGCTGGTCAGGGCGGTTTTTGTGGTCATGCGGTCACCATGACAGGGACGCCCGACAGTTTTCGATCTTGCTGAGATTGTTCTCAGCCGGGGTAGAAGGGGATGGCGGGGGTGCCCGGGTCGTGCGGGATGAGCAGGACCTCCCAGAGGTCCGCGCTGTCCGAGGTCCGCCAGATACCGGCCGAGTCTGCCACCAGGACCGGGCGCGCCTCGGCCGCGGTGATCGCGGTGGGCACGGTGAGGTTGGCCGCGTACTTGTTCAGGGTGAGGCCGTCGACCGAAACGCTGAACACGGGCTGACCGCTCTGCGCCGTCGCGACCGCCAGGTTGAGCGGATCGAGCCAGTCCACGTCCACCGCGTTGGTGATGTTCTGCGACTGCAACTGGACGACCTGCTTGATCGCCACCTGGTCCTGCTGATCGGGCACGACCGCGCCGACCAGCAGGTGGCCGCCCGCGATGGCGGCGACGCGGGTGCCGTCCCGGGACAGCCGCAGCGCGCTGATCTGCCCGAACGTGGTCAGCGCGGTGGCGTCCACGTTGTTGGCGACCCAGGTGCCCTGCTGGGTTTCCAGCACACGGTCGACGAACTGGCCGTCGGCCACCGTCCAGACCTCGTTGCTGGCCTCGGCCCCGGGCTGGCCGGGCGCCCAGGTGGGCCGGGTGAGGGTGCCTGCCTGGAGTTGCACGACCGGATCGGACTTGCCGTACTGGCCGACCCGCAACTGCATGCCGCTGGCGGTGCTGCCGACCAGCGCGAGTTCCGAGCCGTCCTCGCTCTGCGCGCCGGTGACCACGTTGTAGCTGCCGTCGCCGGCGCCGCCGGGGACCGGGCTGCCGTCCTTGAGCGAGAACACCTTGCCGTGGGCGGCGAGCAGGCCGGGCTGGCCCGCGTTCGGGGTGGTGGTCGCGTTGTACGAGGGCAGCTCGCCGACCACCCATTCGGGTTGTTCCGGGATGAGCGGGGTGCCCTCGGACTGGATCAGCACCGGGCTCGGGCTGATCTCGTGCAAGGTCTGGACGATCTGCTCGATGATCAGCTGCTTGGTGTGCGCTGGTTCCTCGGGCAGGTTGTGCAGGTTGACCTGAATCGCGCCGTCGGACTGCTCGGCAGGCACGGTCTTGGTGGTGACCGAGGACGGGATCGCCGAGCGCAGCGCGTTGGCCATCGCGTTGGACGGGCCGGAGAGCAGCTCGTCGATGACCCGCGCGGCCAGGTCGCTGGACGGGTCGTTGGCGATGTAGCGCAGGTCGGGGACGAGCGCGCCGAGCGGCGGGTCGAAGAAGTAGATCCGCACCGCGCGGTAGTAGGAGACGAACTCGCTCTGGGTGAGCACGACGCCATCGGGCGGCTGCACGATGCGCCACTGGCCGTCGGACTGCTTCTGCACGGTGATCGGCGCGAGGTACTGGTTGGACTCGGGCTCGAACGCGTTGTCCGGGCCGAGCTGGCCGACGGTGGTGGCGGACAGGGTGATGGTGCGTTCGTTGGCGGGCGTGCCGGGCGCGCTCGCGGCGGGCTCGGCGATCACCGGGTTGTCGGCGACGATGGTCAGCGACGCCGAGTCGTTCCAGGTGTTCTTGGCCGAATCGGCGAGATAGGCGCGGGCCGCGGCGTGCTTGCCGCGCGGGTCGCCGCCGTTGCGGACCCAGTCCTGCACGAGGTCGGCCGGGCTGGCGTTCGCGGGCGGCGGCGGGACCGTGGCTTCCGCGCTCTGGCCGCTGCCGATGGGCAGCGGCTGGGGTTCGGTCTGGGTCGGGATGGTGGCGCAACCGGTCAGCAGCACAAACCCGGCCAGCAGCGGGATGAGTCGGCGAACGGGAGAGGGCATGGCTCAGTCCTCGGTGCGTGCGGCTGGCACGTTCAGGTCTGTGCTGGCGCGGTCGTCGGCGCGGTCGTCGGCGCGGTCGGTGGCGCGGTCGGTGGCGCGGTCGTCGTCGCGCGTCTCGGCGGGCAGCCACCCTTCGGGCTGCGGCTCCTCCGGGACCGGGGGCACCGCGTACACCTCGGCGGTCGGCGTGACCAGGGCCGGGACCACGACGCCGGTCGCGGTCGTGGTGATCGCGACGGTCGGCACCTCGGGTTCGACCGGCTGTTCCGCGTCCACCGGGATCAGCGGCAGCGGCGAGTCGGCCAGTTCGGTGTTGGGCCGCCTCGGCAGGGTGAGCCGGAAGGAGGCGCCCTGGCCGGGTTCGCCCCACGCGTCCAGCCAGCCGCCGTGCAGCCGGGCGTCCTCCAGGCTGATGGCCAGGCCGAGGCCGGTGCCGCCGGTGCGGCGGTTGCGGGACGGGTCGGCCCGCCAGAACCGGTTGAACACCAGGTCGTGCTCGCCGTGGCGCAGGCCGACGCCGTAGTCCCGGACGGTGATCGCGACCGCGTCCTCGTCGCCCGCGACGGTGATCCGCACCGGCAGACCCTCGCCGTGGTCGATGGCGTTGCCGAGCAGGTTGCGCAGGATGCGTTCGACCCGGCGCGCGTCGACCTCGGCGGTGGCGTCCGGAGCGCCGGGTTCGGGCACGTGCAGCTCGATGACCGTGGTGGTGCCGCCGACGATGCCCTGCACGGACGCGATGGCGCTGCGCGCGATGCCGGTCACGTCGACGAGTTCGGAGGCGAGTTCCTCGACGCCCGCGTCGAGCTTGCTGATCTCCAGCAGGTCGCCGAGCAGCGCCTCGAACCGGTCGAGTTCGTCGACCAGCAGCTCGGTGGACCGGGCCAGGCCGGCCGGGAACTGTTCGCGGGAGGCGTGCAGCACGTCCGCGGCCATCCGCACGGTGGTCAGCGGGGTGCGCAGTTCGTGCGAGACGTCCGAGGAGAACCGGCGTTGCAGCTGGCCGAACTCCTCCAGCTGATGGATCTGGTCCTGGATGCTCTCGGCCATCTGGTTGTACGACTCGGCGAGTCTGGCCACGTCGTCCTCGCCGATCACCTGCATGCGCTCGTCGAGATGGCCTTCGGCGAAGCGTTCGGCGACCTCGGCGGCGTGCCGGACCGGGCGCACGACCTGCCTGATCACCAGGTAGGTGACGCTGGCCAGCAACAGCACCAGCACGATGCCGCCGACCACCATGGTGTCCTGGACGACCGAGATGGTGGTCTGCTCGGCGGTGAGCGGGAAGAGCAGGTAGAGCTGGATGGGCTGGCTGGCCACGGTGACCGGCGCGCCGACCGCGAGATACGTGGTGGGTCCGCCCCGGCCCGCGACCGTGGTGATCTGGTAGCCGGTGCGGCCGCCCGCGACGAACTGGCGCAACGCGACCGGCACGTCCTCGAACGGACCGGCGGAGACGACCTGACCAGCCGGGAGGCCGGCCTGCTCGTCGGCGAGCACCGGCACGAAGCCGCCCGCCGCCGAGCTGGCCTCCTGCTGGGCGGCCGGCGCCGAGCTGGTCAGGCTGCTCAGCGCGTTGGCCATCCTGGTCGAGAGGTCGTCGGTGACCGCGCTGACGCCGCGCAGCGCGCCCGATGCGGTCTGCTGCGCGGTCGTCGCCTGCGACTGGGCGGCCTGGATCTTGGCGGCGAGCAGGCGGTCGGTGATCTCGTTCTGCAGCACCATGCCCAGCACGAAGACCACCGCCGAGGACAGCGCCAGGGTGGAGATGACCACCCTGACCTGGAGCGACCGCCGCCACAGCACGCCGGCGGCGATCCAGCGCCGACGCAGCGCGGCCGCGATCCGGGCACCGTGCCGGACCACGAACCGGCTACCCCGGCGGATCAGGTTCACCCGCGCCGTCCACCAATCCGCGTCACGGAGGACCGGCCTTGTACCCGACCCCGCGCACGGTCAGCACCACTTCTGGGTGCTCCGGGTCGCGCTCGACCTTGGACCGCAGCCGCTGCACGTGCACGTTGACCAGCCGGGTGTCGGCCGCGTGCCGGTAGCCCCACACCTGTTCGAGCAGGACCTCGCGGGTGAACACCTGGCGCGGCTTGCGCGCCAGTGCTACCAGCAGATCGAACTCGAGCGGGGTGAGCTGGATGGCGACGCCTTCGCGCAGCACCTCGTGACCGGGGACGTCGATCGACAGGTCGCCGATGGTCAGCGACTCGGCCGGCTCCGCCTCGGTGCGCCGCAGCCGGGCCCGGATCCTGGCCACCAGCTCCTTGGGTTTGAACGGTTTGACCACGTAGTCATCGGCGCCGGACTCCAGGCCCAGCACGATGTCGACGGTGTCGGTCTTGGCGGTGAGCATGACGACCGGTACTCCGGACTCGGCGCGGATCGCCTTGCAGACGTCGATGCCGTTCATCCCGGGCAGCATCAAGTCCAGCAGCACCAAATCGGGTTTGAACTCGCGCAACGCCGGCATCGCCCGTGAGCCGTCGGCGACCACCGCGGTGTCGAAACCCTCGCCCCGCAGGACGATCGTCAACATCTCCGCCAGAGCTGGGTCGTCGTCCACGACCAGCACGCGTGCCTTCATACCCCATATCGTCGCACCAGCCGCGACCCGCGCGTGCGGGACCCGGTGATCTCCGGCACGCTCGGCCGCTCCGACCAAGTTTTCGGCCACCTCGCACCACCTCTTCAGCCGATCACGGTCCATCTGCTGGTAGACCGCATTTGCCCTACTTGACGTTACGGAGTGCGCGGGTCGAGTTCGAGCAGCCGAACGGCTAGTTGCCCGGCATCCGTGCCGCCCGCGCCGTCCAGCACCTCCCACGGGGCCAGCCAGCCGGTGGCGGCGAGCTGGTCGTAGACCAGGCCGCAGCGGACCTGGAGGGCGCTGTCGGACTCGTACCGGTCGCGCAGGCGTCCGGGATCGGCCGCTTCGCGGCGCGCGGCGCGCTCGGCCGCGACGTCGACCGGGACGCGCAGCAGCAGGTGCAGGTCGGGCACGGGCAGGTCGAAGCGGCCGACTTCCAGCTCGGCGAGCCAGCGGACGAACTCGCCGTTCGCGTCCTGGCGCAACCGCGCCGCGCCGTAGGCGGCGTTGGAGGCGATGTAGCGGTCGACCAGCAGGACGTCGTACCTGCCTGCGTCGGCGATGAGCTGTTCGCGGGCGCCGAGGCGGTCCAGGGCGTAGAGGACGGCCATGCCGTGTACGGAGTCGCCGAGATCGCCGAGTCCGCCGTGCAGGGCGTCGCGGACCAGCTGGGCGTGGATGTCGACCTCGTAGCGGGGGAAGGCGAGCGCGCCGACGGTCGCGCCCTTGTCGTGCAACGCGCGGGTCAGCGCGTCGGTGAGGGTGCGCTTGCCTGCCCCGTCGAGACCTTCGACAACTACGAGTCGACCCATGCCCGTTGTATACACAACCGGTCAATGACCTCGGTGTTTGGCCTTCGCCTTGGCGCGGGCCACGGCCCTGCGGTGCTCGGCGTCGGCCTCCTTGGTGGCCTTGTGCTGGGCACCCTGCGCGGCGAGCCGGTTCATCAGGTCCTCCTTGAGGGCCTGCTGGGCCGCGGTGCCCGCGCCGACCTGGCGTTGCTCCCTGGCCGCCGAGCGGGCCAGGCGTTTCCAGTTGATCCGCTGGGTAGGCCGCTGATCGTCGGGCACGGCCGGAGCGGCATGGGCGCGGCGGGCCAGCTGATCGAAGTCGCGACCGGCGGCGAAGGCGAGCAGTTCGGCGTTGTTCGGCTCGGCGCCGAAGACGTGGCGGGCCGCGCGGACGCCGTCGGCGTCGCGGAACTCGACGAGCCCGATCCAGAACTGACCGTCGTAGTAGAGCGTGAACGTTCCACTCATGGTGGGAAAACCTCCAGGCAGCACGAAGCAACCTGGCTGACCTGGTTTCCCGCGAGCAGCGAGACAACGAGCCGGCCACGAGGGCCGGCCGCCCGGACTACCAGCCGGGCCGTGAGGTTCGTCCAGCCAAGAACTGAGCCTTCAGGCTGTCAGTTCCTGGCTGGACGCCGCAAACGAATTAGTTGCCGCCGAACCAGTTGAAGACCGGCTGGGTGACGCTGCCCAGGGTGCTGCCGAGGCCACCGAGCAGGCCGCCGCCGTCTCCGCTGCCGCTGCCGCCGCCGTTGGAACCGGTGGTCGGGGTCGACGAGCTGCTGCCGGGGTTGGCGGAGCTGGTGCCCGGGTTGGTCGAGCCCTTCTGCGTCGAGGTCGAACCGGAGGTGCTGGTGCCGGTCGAGGTCGAGCCGGTCGACGTGCTGCCGGTCGAGGTCGGCAGGGTGCCGCTGGAGCTGGGGTAGCTCGGGTCGGTGGTCTGGGCGACCTGGTTGTTGCGCGCCGCGCCACCGCCGAGCGCGGTGCCCACGCTGCTGGGCGTGGTGCTGTTGCGCTGGGTGGTGGGGCTGTTGGCGGTGGTGGTCGTGTTCGCGGCCGGCTGCACCTTCGGCGTGTTGCTGCCGATGGTGCCGGTCGAGGCGATCGGGACCGAACCGTTGAACCCGGCGCCACCCGCGGCGCCGCCACCGGCGACCGGGAGGTCCGACGGGGTCGCGCCGGCATTGTGGATCATGAGCCCGCCGACGACCGCGCCGAAGGCGAGTACGGCACCGACGGCGACGCCGCCCAGCGCCCGTCGTGCCTGCGAGTCGTGCGTTTCGGACTGCTGGCCTTCCCTGCGGAGCAGCTCGCCGACCGAAATAGGTCGCTCAGCCATGCCGCCACCTAAGCTACCGAAAGTAGCCGAACTCACTGTCCATACCTCCGTGTGGTGGACCCAACCGCGCCCGGGTCACTCTTCCGGGGGAGATATTTACGTACGGTGGACTTTATCGCACCGTTATGTGATCTACGCCACGTAAATATCTACCCCGTCCGAGCTAACGGGCGCGGTGTTACCGCTCCGTTATCAGTAGCGGTAGTGCTCGGGCTTGTAGGGCCCTTCCACGTCCACGTCGATGTACTCGGCCTGCTCCTTGGTGAGCTTGGTCAGCTCGGCGCCCAGCGCGGCCAGGTGCAGGCGGGCCACCTTCTCGTCCAGCTTCTTGGACAGGCGGTAGACCTCGCAGTCGTACTCCTCGCGCTTGGTGAACAGCTCGATCTGCGCGATCACCTGGTTGGCGAAGCTGTTGGACATCACGAACGAGGGGTGACCGGTGGCGTTGCCCAGGTTCAGCAGGCGGCCCTCGGACAGCACGATGATCGAGTGGCCGTCCGGGAAGGCCCACTCGTCGACCTGCGGCTTGATGTTGATCCGGTTGATGCCCGGGTAGCGGGCCAGGCCGGCCATGTCCAGCTCGTTGTCGAAGTGGCCGATGTTGCCGAGGATGGCCTTGTCCTTCATGGCCGCCATGTGCTCGACGGTCACCACGTCCTTGTTGCCGGTGGTGGTGATGACGATGTCGGCCTCGGGCAGCACCGACTCCAGCGTGCGCACGTAGTAGCCGTCCATGGCCGCCTGCAGCGCGCAGATCGGGTCGATCTCGGTCACCACGACCCGGGCGCCCTGGCCGCGCAGCGACTCGGCCGCGCCCTTGCCCACGTCGCCGTAGCCGCAGACGACCGCGACCTTGCCGCCGATCAGCACGTCGGTGCCGCGGTTGATGCCGTCGATCAGGGAGTGCCGGATGCCGTAGCGGTTGTCG
>DATFHN010000227.1:0-2040 GCA_035248365.1 Pseudonocardiaceae bacterium
GAGCGGCGCGCTCAACGCGCTCGTCGCCGCCGCGCCCGAGCTGGGCTACATCGCGGTGCAGGCCTACCTGGACCGGTTGGACGACGCGTCCGCGGTGCTGCTGCGGCCCGAGCTGGCCCGGCGCGCGTTCCTGCAGACCACGTTCGGCTGGGGGCCCCGGTTCCTGCACTCGACCGGCCAGTACCACAAGGGCGGTCACCAGAACGGCGTGTTCCTGCAGATCACCGGCGTGGTCGAGGACGACATGGCGGTGCCGGAGCGGGAGTACACGCTCGGTTCGCTGCAGCACGCGCAGGCTCTTGGCGACGGCCAGGTGCTCGCGCAGCACGGTCGTCCGGTGCTGCGACTGCACCTCACCGACCGGGCGGCCGGGCTGGCCGCGCTGGTCGCAGCACTCGCGGAGGTATCCCGGTGACCCGATCGCTCGGTCGTTCCTACCGCAACCCGCTGCGGGACGAGCGCGACAAGCGGCTGCCCAGGATCGCCGGCCCGTGCGGCGTGGTGATCTTCGGCGTGACCGGTGACCTGTCCCGCAAGAAGCTCATGCCCGCCATCTACGACCTGGCCAACCGCGGTCTGCTGCCGCCCGGGTTCGCGCTCACCGGCTTCGCCCGGCGCGACTGGGCCGATGAGGACTTCGGCGACGTGGTCTACAAGGCGGTCAAGGAGCACGCGCGGACCCCGTTCCGCCAGGAGGTCTGGGACCAGCTGGCGGAAGGCATCCGGTTCGTGCCGGGCAGCTTCGACGACGACAACGCCTTCGACCAGCTCGCCGCCACCGTCGGCGACCTGGACCGGGTCCGCGGCACCGGCGGCAACCACGCCTTCTACCTGTCCATTCCGCCGGGCGCCTTCCCGGTCGTGCTCAAGCAGCTGTCCCGCTCGGGCCTGTCCGCGCAGGACGGGGACCAGTGGCGCCGGGTGGTCATCGAGAAGCCGTTCGGCCACGACCTCAAGAGCGCGGTGCAGCTCAACGGGATCGTCAACGAGGTCTTCCCCGAGGAGTCGGTGTTCCGCATCGACCACTACCTCGGCAAGGAGACGGTGCAGAACCTGTTGGCGCTGCGCTTCGCCAACCAGCTCTTCGAGCCGATCTGGAACGCCAACTACGTCGACCACGTGCAGATCACCATGGCCGAGGACATCGGTCTCGGTGGCCGCGCCGGGTACTACGACGGCATCGGCGCCGCGCGCGACGTCATCCAGAACCACCTGTTGCAGCTGATGGCGCTGACCGCGATGGAGGAGCCACTCTCCTTCCACCCGCACGACCTGCGCGCCGAGAAGATCAAGGTGCTCACCGCGGCCAAGGCGGCGGGCCCGTTCGCCGAGACCACCGCGCGCGGCCAGTACGCGGGCGGCTGGCAGGGCGGGCAGAAGGTGCCGGGCCTGGTCCAGGAGGGCGGGTTCGACAAGAACTCGGTCACCGAGACCTTCGCCGCGATCACCGTCAACATCAACACCCGCCGCTGGGCCGGGGTGCCGTTCTACCTGCGCACCGGCAAGCGGCTGGGGCGCCGGGTCACCGAGATCGCGGTGATCTTCAAGCGCGCCCCGCACCTGCCCTTCGACTCGACCGACACCGCCGAGCTGGGCCAGAACGCCCTGGTCATCCGGGTGCAGCCGGACGAGGGCGTGACCATGCGCTTCGGCTCCAAGGTGCCGGGCACGACCATGGAAGTCCGCGACGTGACCATGGACTTCGGTTACGGCCACGCGTTCACCGAGGCGTCGCCGGAGGCCTATGAGCGGCTGATCCTGGACATGCTGCTCGGCGAGCCGTCGCTGTTCCCGGTCAACGAGGAAGTCGAGCTGTCCTGGAAGCTGCTGGACCCGGTGCTGAACTACTGGGCCGCCAACGGCAAGCCGGACAGTTATGCCGCCGGCAGCTGGGGCCCTGAGTCGGCGGACAAGATGCTCAACCGCACTGGACGTCAATGGAGGCGCCCGTGATCATCGACTTGCCGTCGACGACCACGTCGCAGGTCAACAACAAGCTGGTCGAGCTGCGCCAGGAGGGCGGCGCGACCACGCTGGGCC
>DATFHN010000228.1:0-99343 GCA_035248365.1 Pseudonocardiaceae bacterium
CGATCGGACCGCCCTCAGCACCAAGTCGCGCGACCGACCGCGCCCGGGTTCAAACGGTTCGCAGGCCGTCCATCAGGAGATTGAGCAGACGCCCGGCCTTGGCCTCATGCTCGGGTCGAGGGGCCACGGTGAAGATGCCGATGAGGGCGGCGGCGATGTCTTCGGCGCTGACGTCGGAGCGCAGGTCGCCCGCCGCGCGGCCGGTGTCGAGGATCGTGGTGATGGCCGCCAGTAGCTCGGTCCGGGTCTCGGCGTGGGCGATCTCGCCCGACTCGATCATCGCCAGCAGCGTGTCGAGCATGCCGTTCTTGGTCGCGATCCAGTCCCCGAACAGGTCCATCCAGCGCCGCATCGCCGCAGCTGCGGGGTGTTGACTCAGCAGTTCGTTGGCGCCGGTCGTCAGCCGCGCGACCTGGTCCCGGTAGACCGCGTCGACCAGCGATTCGCGGGTCGGGAAGTGCCGGTAGAGCGTGGCGATGCCGACCCCGGCCTCGCGGGCGATCGCCCGCATCGACGGCTCGGCGCCGGCCGACCCGAACACGCGGGTCGCCACCGCGAGCAACTGGTCGCGATTACGGGTCGCGTCCGCCCGTCGCGCGCGCCTGTCCGCCTCAGTCAAAACGGATCACGCTCCGGTTGTGTTATCGTCGTCCATGGAAACGGAGCATAGTCCGTTTCAGTGCGTTCCCACCGCGTTCCCTCGGTGCCAAGGAGACAGGTGTACATGCAGGAACAGAGCAGGGCGGTCCGGCTCGATTCGTTCGGCGGCCCCGAAGTGCTGGAAGTCCAGGAGATTCCCGCGCCGCAGGCCGGCCCGGGGCAGATCCGCGTACGGGTCACCGCGGCCGGTCTGAACCCGATGGACTGGATCATGACCGCCGACGCCGGCACCGCCGCCCGGTTCGGCCTGAGCCTCCCGGCCGGGTTCGGGACCGACTACGCCGGAGTGGTCGACCAGGTCGGTGCCGGGGTGACCGGCTTCGTCCCGGGCGACCGGGTGTTCGGGGGCGCCCTGTCCCGCGCGGTCGCCGACTTCGTGGTGATCGACCCGGCCGGGGGGATCGTGGCGAACGAGGCCCATCACACCCCCGACGACCTCGACGACCGCACCGCCGCCACCCTCACGATCGCAGGCCGCACGGCGTCTGCCGCCATCGCGGTGGTCGACCCCGGCCCGGCCGACACCGTGCTGATCGGCGGCGCGGCGGGCGGGGTCGGGGTGTTCGCCGTCCAACTGGCCCGGATCGCCGGGGCGCGGGTGATCGGGACGGGATCGGCGACATCGGCCGACTTCCTGCGCGATCTCGGAGCCGAGCCGGTCGCCTATGGCGAGGGCCTGGCCGAGCGGGTACGGGCCCTCGCTCCCGACGGCGTCACCGCCGCCATCGACCTGTACGGGACGGAGACGGTGCACGCCGCACGGGAACTCGGCGTCCCGGACGGCCGCATCTGCACCGTCGCCGCGCAGGTCGACGGCGTGTCAGCGGCCAACGGCGCGAGCGCAGCGCCCGGCGCCCTGGAAGAGATCGCCCGCCTGGTCGCGGCGGGCCGGCTCCGGGTGCCGATCGCGGCGAACTACCCGGTCGAGCAGATCCGCCGTGCGGCCGAGATCCAGGCCGGGCGGCATGTGAAAGGCAAGATGGTCATCGACCTCTAGCAGTCAGGGTGTCGCCGATCTCACGTCCCCGGGGAAATGAGGCAGCCTGTTGAGCAGTCAACAAACCCGCTTGGCTGGTCATAATCACCTCATGAAGGTATGCGTAACCGGCGCCGCCGGACTGACCGGCCAGGTCACCGTGAACTACCTGCTCGACCATGGCTACGACGTGGTCGCCACCGACACCGTGCCGCACCCGGGCACCGGCATCCCACCACTGTGGTCGCCGGGGTTCACCTACACCCGCGCCGACCTGACCGACTACGGCGACGCCATTGACGTGCTGACCGGCTGTGACGCCGTCGTGCACCTGGCGAACATCCCGGCACCGACCCTGGTGACACCGGCCCGCACCCTGACCGCCAACGTGGCGATGAACTCGAACGTCTTTCTGGCCGCCGCCGCACTGCGCCTGCACCGGGTGGTGTGGGCGTCCAGTGAGACCACACTCGGCCTCGATTTCGCCGTGCCGCCCCGGTACGTGCCGTTGGACGAGGACCACTACCCCTACCCGACCACGACTTACTCGCTGTCCAAAGTGGTCAGTGAGACCGCCGCGACGCACATCGCGGAATGGAGCGGCATTCCGTTCGTGGCACTGCGCTTCTCCAACGTGATACCGGAGGAGCGCTACCAGGATTTCCCTACGTTCTGGGACGACCCGGCCAAGCGCCGGTTCAATCTCTGGAGCTACGTGGATGTCCGTGACTGCGCCCAGTCGTGTGAGGTGTCGTTGCGCGCGGACGTCACCGGCGCCAGTAGCTATGTCATCGCTGCGGCCGACACCGTCATGACGACCCCGTCGGCCCAACTGATGGCGACGCAGTTCCCGGACGTCCCGGTCCGGGCGGATCTCGGCGAGTTCGAATCCCTGCAGAGCAGCGCGAAAGCACGGGCCGACTTGGGCTACCAGCCGCAACATTCCTGGCGCGACCACATCGACATGCGATAACACGCCTGCGACATGTGTCGCGACGCCGTTGGTTTCGGCGGTGGTGGACAGGTCTACGCCGAGTTCGCCACCATGCAGTCGGCCAACATTCGACGCGATCACAACGGAGGCGGCATGGGGAAAATGTCGCAAGTTCGGCGCCGGCCCGCCGGTAGACAATACGCGCACCACGGCACGCCAGAATTGAGTGTGGGCGAGGTCCTGGTGCCTGCCAACCGGCTGGGCCTCAGGCGTGTGCAGCAGGGACGGCCGACGGAGCGCGGCAGCGACATCACTCAGGCCCGGCTGGCGTTCATGCAGGCCGAATACCAGGCGATCCGAGCAGCGCGGATTGCTGCTGTCTCCGCGCAGCATTCGATCCTGACCTATGGTCTCGCCGCGACCGCGGCGATCTTCGCCGGGCTACTGACCGCCTGGCACGACCTGGGTCTGCGGATCGGCATCCTCAGTCTGGCGCCGATCATCCTGATCTGCATGTGGTTCATCTTCTACGGCGAAGTCCTGCGGCTGATGCGGGCCAGTTGGTTCACCTGGGAGCTGGAGAAGAAGATCAACGGCGCACTTCGAGACACCACCGCGCCCTCCGGCGGCTCCTGCCTGGAGCCGGCCGACGTGCTGCACTGGGAACGCTGGGCGCGCGGCGGCAATCGGTGGGCCCGCGACCTGCACTCCCGGCTGACGCACTACATCGCCAGCGGAATCCTGTGCGGGACCGCGCTCGCGTCCACGGTGCTCGCGCTGTTCTTCGGGCTTCCGGCGGCAGGCGGGATACGCGTACTCGCGCTCTGCGCCAGCTCGATCTTCGCGGCACTGCTGGCGACCGGCATGACCATGGTGATCCGCAACCCGATGCTGCGCGAAACACAATAACCACGGATTGTGCACGAGCAAGCATGCACAGTGACGACGATTAGGCCAAGCGGCCCAACGCGCCGATCGCCGACCGGCGTCGGTCAGGATGTTTGCGCCTGCGCGCAAAGGCTGGCCGGGCGCCGCTGCCGTCTCCTATCTTGCTGATGGTTCACGTTGGCACGATTGACTTTCTTGGGGGTCGGCAATGCGTAAGATGATCACGCGAACGGGTGTCGCGGCAGCAACGATCGCGTTCGGGTTGATGGCTCAGGCGGGCATCGCCGCGGCCGGGACGCTCCACCCGATGACGTTCGACGAGTGCGGCACCAACGGCGGCACGGACGTCTACAACTGCATGTACATCTCCGGCGGCGGCTTGAGCGCCACCGAGATCCGTGGCTGGTCCACCGACTTCGGTTTCGAGATCGGCCTCTGGGGCGGCTCGTGGCTGGTCCACGAGCAGGTGATCGGGCCCAACGGCACGATCTGCAACTCCGACACGGCCAAGGTGACCAAAAACGGCGCTGTCGTCGGCTGCCAGTTGCAGCCGGGCGGGAGTTTCCCGATCGCGGCCGGGACCTACTGCTCGATCGTGTGGTCCAACGACAACGGCAACGGCGACTGGGCCAAGTACGCCGAGAACTGCGGAACTGCTTCCGCCTAGGCGATGGCACATGCGGAAGAAGCCTCTTGGCTTGGGTGGATTCCCGGTCGAGGGGCCTCTTCCGAATCAGCCGGAGGCCCCTGGGTTCCAAGGATGGGCCAGCCGGTCTGATCCCGGACCGTCAGTGAGACCGGCGCGGACGTGGTCGCCATCTCTCCTGCGGCATTGCGTGCGGTGACGCCGCACGCGAGTTGTTTGCCGGCCAGGTCCGCGGTGGGGGTGAACGCCGCGGTGGTGGCGCCGGCGATCGGAGCCGGGATCGCGAACGGGCCCTCGGTGGTGATCTCCGACCAGAAGTAGTCGACCCGCGTCGGCGGGTCGCCACGCCACTGGCACCAGACCGGGCTGGCGCAGGTGAGTTGGTCGCCGACCATGGCCGTGCCGGTTACCACCGGAGGTTGTGCCGGATAGGGCTCCAGCGCGGGGAGTGGCTGGTAGATCCAGGTTCGGAAGGCGGTGGGGTCCGCGAAACCCTGGCCGCCGTTGATGCCGCACTGATTTCCCGCGGTTTCCTGGCCGAAGGAGTAGATCCCGGCCAGTTGTGGCCTGCCCTGCCGGTACCGCACCAGTGGGCTGCCGCTGTCCTGGAAACAGCCGGTGACCCCGGTGCCGGCCAGGTCCTCGGCACACAGCACGGATCTTTCGTCCACTGTGGCCGGTGTGGTGGCTTGGCAGGCGGCGTGGTCGATCGTGGTCAGGTCGCCCCGATGCAACACGTCGTCGCGGAAGTTCTGGCCGGCCTGGCCGGTGGTGCCGTGTGCGAACAGCGAGACCGGCGTGCCCGGCGCGGGACGCACTGGCGCGATCGGGATCGGCGTGATGTCGGTGACCGGCCGGTCCAGCATGATGACGGCGAGATCGTCGCGTCCGCTGTCGTCGCTGGGGTTGCCCGGATCGGCGGGGGAGGGGAGGATCTGGAATCCGGGCAGCACCGAGACGCCGTCGATGTCGCGCACCTCGCCGGGATCGGTGGAGAGCACCCGCGCGTTGAGATGTACTTCCTGCTGGCTGGGATCGGTGTCCAGCACGCAGTGCGCGGCGGTCAGCACCTGGTCGGGGGTGATCAGTGCGCCGCCGCACCCAGCGAGTTGGAGCAAGGAGCCGGAGCCTGTGACGGCCAGCGTGGCCACCCAGGGCGCAGCGCGGGTCGGTGACCGGCTGGCCCGCGGTCATCGCCGAGGCGGGAATCGCGGTGGTGGCGGTGATCGCGGCCGCGGCGGCCAGGACACCGAGGAGTCGAGGTTGTCGCATACCGCAAACGCTAGTGATCTTGAAGCTCGGTCACATCGGACCGAAACCCGCTGGCGCCGGGCCACGACACCAGACACGATGGGTCGCATGACCGGAAGGCGCACGGACAGCACACCCGAGGGCGCATATCGTCGCGTGACCAACCCAGATCGTTTCGGGCCGTTGCATGAGATCGCGCGTCGACACCTCGGTCAACTGGAAGCTCGCTACGACGTCGTCCGGCAGACCTTCACCGAGGCCGACCCGCACGGCAGCGCCCCGGCGGCCGGGGTGCGGCTGGTACCGCGCGACGCGGCAGCCGCGCCACTTGCCGTCGTGTTCGACGCTTTTCCTGGTGTGCTGGTGAGATGCGGGCGGCAGGACGCCGACGGTGTTCATCTGCCGCGCTGTGGCTGCGATGCCTGTGCCGAGTCGGTTGTGGACTGTGCCGAGGAGTTTGCCGGTCTGATCGACGCGACGATCTCGGGCTCGTTCGGCGAGCGGCTGATCCAGGACGATGGCGCCTGGTGGCATGAGGAGTGGTACCGCACGCCAACCTGGTCCGGCGGTGGCCGAAGCAGACTGGAAACCGACCAACTTGCCGTGTTGCGCAAGGCCGTTCCCGCCGGCGGGTCGGCCTGGGCGCCGTGGACCGAACGCAGCGAACGAGGATGATGACCGCATGAAGATCGGCTTCGGCGCGCCAGTCTCGGGGACATGGGCCACACCGGCCAATCAGATCCGTTTCGCTCGGCTCGCCGAGGAACACGGCTACCAGTCACTGTGGACGTTCCAGCGGCTCCTCGCCGACCAGGAGCAGCAGTTGCCGCCGGTGTATCAGCAGGTGCTGGATCCGCTCGTCTCGCTGGGTTTCCTCGCCGCGCACACCACGCGGGTGCGTCTGGGCGTTGCCGTTGTCAACCTGCCGTTCGTCGCGCCCGCCTACCTGGCCAAGCAGGCGGCGACCCTGGATCTGCTGTCCGGCGGCCGGCTCGACCTCGGGCTCGGCGCCGGGTGGTCGCCGGAGGAGTTCACCGCGACCGGTGCGACGACCGCGCGGCGCGGCCCGCGCACCGAGGAGTATCTGCGGGTGCTGCGGAGTCTGTGGTCGGACGAGGTGATCGAGTTCAGCGGTGAGTTCTACGAGATCCCGGCGAGCAGGGCCGAGCCGAAACCGGCCCAGCGGCCTGGCCCGCCGATCCTGCTCGGCGGTGGCGTGCCTGCGGCGTTGGCGCGGGCCGGTCGCCTCGCCGATGGCTGGGTGAGCGCGAGCAGTGCGAACCTGTCGAGGATCGGTGACTCGATCGCCATCGTTCGTAGTGCGGCTGAGCGGGCCGGGCGTGATCCAGCCGGTATTCGGATCGTCTGCCGGGCTGTGGTGCGGTATGGCGAGGTCGGTGTCCGCGATGCGGAAGGCGGGCGCAGGCGGCTCACCGGTACCGCCGGGCAGATCCGCGAGGACGTCGCCTGGCTGGCTGAGCAGGGTGTCACCGAGTTGTTCTACGACCTCAACTTCGACCCGGCCATCGGCAACCCGCACGCGGACGAGCCGGCCGCGACCGAGCGTGCCGAGGAGATCCTGCACGAACTCGCGCCAGCGGGCTGACGCCGGTACCGAGAGTAGAAGAGGCGCGCGGCGCGACGGACCAGTGATTGTCGAAGCGCTTCACTAGCGTCTTGTGGCAGTGCCGTTCAACGAGTACCTTCCGTTAGCCAAGAGCGGGATGGGTCCGCGTTGACGCGTTTGTCGAAGCGCTACAACGCAGCATCAACGGGCGGATTGGCTGGCCTTGCCGAGGCCAAGGAGGCGACCTCATGCGTGGTTCATCGAGACTTCTCCGCCGAGTATCCGCTGCACCTGTGGAGCGCGGGCGCGGACTGGCTGCTCGTCCCACTGCTCGACCACCTGGCCGCCACCCGCGACCCCGAGCTGCTGGCCAGAATACGACCGGTGCTCGCCGAACTTCTACCGCGATGTCCTGCACAGCACCGATCCCGATGATGAGGTGGTGATCGCCCCGTCGTACTCGCCGGAGAACCGCCCCCTCGGACACACAGCCGTCGCGGTCAACGCGACGATGGATATCGCGGCAGCGATACATGCCCTGAGCGCGGCCATTGAAACCGGCGCGGGCTCACCGGCGGACACCGTGGAATGGCGACGAATTCTCGACCGACTGCCGCCGCACCGAATCAATGCCGACGGCGCACTGGCCGAATGGTGCTGGCCGGCATTGGCCGATCGCTACGACCACCGGTACCTCAGTCACCTCTATCCGGTGTGGCCGCTGCGTGAAATCAACCCGATGGACACGCCTGAACCCGCGGCGACGGCGTTGCGTTTGCGGACCACGGAAAACGACGGCGCACGGCCACCTGCACCGCGCGTTGTGCGCGGCCCGGCTCGGCGACGCCGGCCTGGTGTCCGAGCGCCTCGACGAGCTGCTGACCGAGGGGTTCTTCTTCCGCGGCTTGATGAGCAGCCATTATCCGGCCACGTCGGTGTACAACGCGGACACGGCGTGCGGCCTGCCTGCCCTGCCTGCGCTGTCCCCGGCTGGACGTATCAACGGCGTACCAACGGTTACGTGCACGCGGTGTTCGAGAGCACCGTCGAATGCGACGTTGAAATTTACATTTGCGCCTGGAAATGTGAATCGAAAATCGTGAATTTGCTGCCCGGTGAACCGGTTGATCTATTGTGTTCGATTGATTCGACTCGTATCGTCAAGACGAAATCTCGCGTCAGTTCCTGGTGACTGTCCATGTGGTTCTCTCTTCAATGGAGAAGATGTCATGCGCATTTTTCGAATAGCCGGCCTCACCGTGCTCGCTGCGCTGTCGGCGGCGGTGCTCACCGTGCCGTCCGCGGTCGCCGCCCCGGCCGCCACCTGGTCGAGTTCGTCTCCGCAGGCGAGTTGGAGCAATGGTGGCTACACCGTGTACAACGACGTCTGGGGTAAGGGCGCCGGTCCGCAGACGATCTACGCCAATTCCGGTACGAACTGGTGGATCAGCACCAACCAGCCGAACACCGGCGGCGTCAAGTCCTACGCCAACAGCACCAAGTACGTGAACAAGTCCTTGAGTTCACTGCATTCGGTGAACAGCAGCGTCAGCTTCTCGACACCGTCCAACGGCGTCTGGGACGCGGCCTACGACATCTGGGACACCAGCTACGCCAACGAGATCATGTTGTGGTTCAACGAGCGAGTCGCGGGCCCGCTCGGCTCGAAGGTGACCACCGCGTCGGTCGGCGGCTCGACCTGGAACGTCTACCGAGGCTCGAACGGCCACCAGGTGTACTCGTTCGTGCGCACCAGCGGAGAGAACTCGGGTTCGGTCGATGTCCTGGCGGTCCTGAAGTGGATCGAGTCGAAGGGGTGGTTCGGCAACATCACGTTGGGCGCCGTGCAGTTCGGCTTCGAGGTCACCTCGACCAGCGGCACGCAGACCTACAAGGTGAACAGCTACTCGGTCAGCAGCAGTTGAACCGAATCCCGTTAGGTACACGGAAAAGGTCGGGGTGTCCGATGCTCGCGGCATCGGGCACCCCAACCCGTGCCCATCAGCGCGCCCGGCGCCGGGTGATCGTGGTGGGATCGACGAAGCGCAGCGCGATCAGCAGCAGCACCAGCGTGGTGAGCATGTACACCACGGCCATCGAGTCGACTTCCTGCGGCGACGCGCCGTTGCCGGCCTGCGTCGCGATGTTGTAGAGGGCGACCACGAGGGTCTGCGTGTCCGGACCGGCGACCAGGAAGGTCAACTCGAACTGGCCGACCACCCGCACCAGCACCAGCACACCCGCCGCGAGCAGACCGGGAATCAGCAGCGGAGCCAGGATGCGGCGGAAAACGGCGGACGTGCCCGCGCCGTGCACCCGGGCGGCCTGCTCGACGCGCGGATCGATCTGTTCCACGAACGGAACCAGGACGAGCACGGCGAAGGGCAGGCTGGGCACCAGGTTGACCAGGATCACGCCGGGCAGCGTCTCGGCGAGGTGGATGCGGTAGAGGAAGGTGGCCAGCGGGACCGCGTAGCTCATCGTCGGAATCACCTGCGGCAGCAGGAACAGCAGCAGGACCGGGCGCTTGCCTGCGAACTCCAACCGGGCCAGCACGTAGGCGATGGGCAGCGCGACAACCAGCGACAGCGCCACGACGGCCAGGGCCACCTCGAACGTCACCGCCAGCATGCCCGGCACCCCGTATGCACTCCAGGCATCGCCGTACCAGCGAGCGGTGTACCCGCCCGGCAGCCACGTGGTGCTCCAGCGGGCGGCGAAGGACGACAACAGGACCATGGCGATGGCGCCGAACAGGCCCAGCAGGAAACCGCCGGTACCGATCCAGGTCAGCGCCGCCGTGAACCGGAACCTGCTCATCCCTTGCCTCCACCGCTCGGCCCGCGATACAGCCTGCCCCGGATCAGGAAGACCACACCGAGCACGACCAACTCGACCACCCCCATCACCACGGCGATCGCCGACGCCGACGGGTAATCGGCCTGGCTGTAGGCGGTGTAGGCGACGATCGAGATCACCCGCGTCGACCCGGCCGGGTCACCGACCAGGGTGGCCGAGGGGAACACCGCGAACGCCAGCACGAAGGACAGCGCGAAGGTGATGGTCAGGCCGGGCAGCAGCAGGGGGAACAACACCAGCCGGAACCGCTGCCACGGGCGGGCGCCCAGGGTGGCCGCGGCCTGTTCGAGGTGTGGATCCAGGCCGGAGAAGTAGCCGAGCACCAGCAGGAAGGCCAACGGGAAACCGGAGATCACCATGGACAGCAGCACCCCGGTGAAGTTGTGGATCAACACCAGCGGCCTGCTGATCAGGTGCACGGCGAGGAGCGTCCGGTTGAACCAGCCGCCGGGGCCGAGGAAATCGATCATGCCGTCCGCCACGAACACGCTGCCCAGCGTCATCGGCACCATGATCACCGCGGTGAGCGTGCGCTTGCCCCGCAACGGTCCGCGCATCCGGTAGCTCAGCGGCACCGCGCCCGCGACACAGATCAGCGCGGCGGGCAGGCTCAGCGCCAACGTGATCCAGACCGAGTTCCGCAGGTACGGATCATCGAAGAACTTCTGGTACGCGGCGAACATCCCGCCCGGCGCCTGGAAGGACAGCCCGACGCCGTAGCAGAGCGGATAGACGACGAAGGCCAGCATGAACGCGACCCCCGGTACCAGCAGCCACAGCGTCGCACGCCAGCCCCTGGCCCGGGCCCACGACACCCCGGACGCGGTCGCGACCACGGCGCTCATCCGACGGCCGCCAAGCGTTCCCCCGCGCCGGCCGTCGAATCGAGGGGATACACCCGGACCCGGTCGGCCCGCGCGTGCGCGAAGGCGGCCGTTCCCGGCTCGTACCACCGTTGCGCGTGGCAGTGCAGGATCGTCCCGTCCGAGGTGCTGACCTCGACCGCGAAATGCCTGCCCTGGTACTCACAGACCCGCACCAGCACCGGAATGCCGTTCTCGCCGCCCTCGTCGCGCAGCAGCAGGTCGTCGGGACGGATGAGCACCGTCACCGGGCCGTCGCCGGGCAGGCCCTGGTCGGCGACGGCGAGCCGGGCTCCGGCCACGACGACCTGACGCGCGGAGCGCAGCGTGCCGGACAGGGCGTTGCGGTAGCCGACGAAGCCAGCCACATAAGGGTTCGCGGGCCGCTCGTACACTTCGGTCGCGGTGCCGATCTGCTGGACGAGCCCGTCACGCAGCACGACGAGCCGGTCGGCCAGCGACAGCGCTTCCTGCTGGTCGTGCGTGACGTAGATGGTGGTGAGCCCGAGTTCCTGGTGCAGCAGCCGGATCTCGGTCCGCATGTCCAGACGCAGCTTGGCATCCAAATTGGACAGTGGCTCGTCCATCAGCACCAGGCGCGGGCGGGTCACCACGGCTCGGGCGATCGCCACCCGCTGCTGCTGGCCGCCGGAGAGCTGCGCGGGGTACTTGCCGTGCTGGTCGGCCAGTCGCACCAGCCGCAGCGCATCACGCACCCGCTGCTCGCGTTCGCCTCGACGCACGCCACGCACCCGCAGCCCAAAGCCGACGTTGTCGGCCACGCTCAGGTGCGGGAACAGCGCGTAGTTCTGGAACACCATGCCGAAGTCACGGCGCTCGGAGGGAATCCGGTCGATGCGCTGCCCGTTGAGCAGGATCGCGCCCGAGGTCGGCGCGAGCAGACCGGCCAGCAGGTTCAGCGCGGTGGACTTGCCGCAGCCGGACGGTCCGAGCAGCGCGACGAACTCGCCACCGGAGATGGTCAGGTTCAGCGAACTCAACGCCGTGTGACCGCCGAAGGACCGGGTGAGCCCGTCCAGCACGAGGGACTCGACGGCTTCGGTCATTTCGCCGCGCCGATCTGGCGGTTCCAGGTGTCGAACGCCTGTTGCAGCACCGGGCCGGACAACGGCAGCTCGACCGGATGCGAGGTCAGCTGCGCGGGGTAGTAGTCCGGCCTGCCGTACTGCCGGTAGATCTGCTGGCCGTTGGCATTGGCCAGCGCAGGTGTCACGCCCTTGACCGGGAAGGTGATCAGGCCCTGCGTGTAGGCGCTGGCCTGCTGATCCGGTCGCATGATCCAGTTGAGCAAGTCCAGCACGACCGCGATCCGCGCGGCCGGTACGCCCTTGGGAATGGTGGCGTAGTGCCCGTCCACGATCCAGCTCTGGTTGCTGAACGTGCCGACCGCCGTGTTCGGCGGCAGCGTGCCGGACACGCGGTCGGAGATGTCGATGCCGATCTCGCTGATCGACATCGCCCGCGAGCCGTTCGCGATGCCCTGCAACGCTTCCTTGGTGCTGGACGGGTAGTACTGGACATACTGACCGAGTTCCTTGAGGTAGGCCCAGGTCTTGTCCCAGCCGTGTACCGGGTCGGCCGGGTTCTTGTCGCCCAGCAGGTAGGGCAGGCCCATCAGGAAGATCCGGCCGGGCCCGGAGTTGTCCGGGTTGGCGTAGATGAACTGGTTCGGATGCGCCCTGGCCCAGTCCAACAGCTGCTGCGGCGTGGTCGGTGCCGTGCCGACCAGCGTCGGGTTGTACTGCAACAGCGGACCACCCGCGCCGTACTGGGTCGCGACCAGGCCGTAGCCGTTCGCCGCCTGGATCATCTTCCAGGCACCCGGATCCAGTTTCTGTTGCAGCGATGGGAAAGCCGCCGCGTAGGCCGGCAGCAACTGGATCAGCTCGTGCTGTGCCTGCATCGCGGCGAGGCCGTCCCCGCCGGTCAGCACCAGGTCGACGTTGACGCTGCCGGCGTTCTGCTGCGCCTGGAGTTTGCCTGCCACGTCGGTGGGTGCACCGGTTTCGTACCGCACCGAGCTGAGAAGTTTCGGATGCGCGGCGGCGTACGACTGGATCATCGGCTTGCTGGTGAGCAGGTCACCACTGACGTCGAGGATGGTCAGCGTGACCGGCTTGCTCGGCAGTGGTGGCACGGCGTTCGGCGCCGCGCCGACATCGGCCGTCGGCGCGCCACAGCCGACGACGAGAGCGGCGAGTGCGCCGCCTGCCATGGTCAGGGCAGTGCGGCGAGACGTTGGTTGCGGCATTTTTCCCTCCAGCGGTCCGGGACGATCCGGTTCAGCGTGGGCGCACGGCATACGTGTCGAGCAGACCGCACATGCCGAACCGGCGAGCTGACGGCTCCGGTGCCGGTATCACCCGGATCCCGGCCCGGAGCAGATAATCGCCGTCGCCGGCCCGCAGCGACGCCAGCTGTTCGCCCGTGCGTGTCGCGGCGGTCAGCGCATCGGTGCGCCAGATGGCTTCCCACTCGTCGAGGCGGTCACTCACCAGCGCCATGGCGGTCCGGTAGAACTCGGTCAACGCGTCGACTCCGTTGTCCGACAGTTCGAGAAACCCCGCACGGCCAGGTCTCGGCGAGCCCGCGCCGATGCCTCGTCCACCACGCCCGCGAAGACGGCGTCGCCCGCTTCCGGCAGACCGCTGTTCTGCATGAGCACCACGATGCGCAGCGCTCCGTCATGATTGACGGCCCGGTGGATGGTGCCCGGCGAGAACCACACCACCGTCCCGGCGGACAACGGAGTCTCGGTCAGGCCGGCCGCGGTGAGGGTCTGCACGGCGCCACGGCCACCGACCACCACGTACGCCTCGGTACAGGCCAGGTGCAGGTGCGGCGAGCCGCCGCAGACGCCGTCCTCGGCCGCCCAGGGATACACCGACAACCCGGAAACCCCGGTGCCGCCGGGAAAGATCGGTTCGCCACCGGTCACGGGTGCTCCTCACGGTAGCGTTCGATGCGGTCGTGATCCCACGCCTGGTCGGCGATGACCAGCCGGTACCGCAGGGCCATGGTGGCCCCTTCGGCCAGCTCGGTCGGTTCGAAGAACGCCAGCGACGGGTTGACCGCGGGGAAGGGCACGCTGCGCACGAACCAGTGCGGCGGTTGAGGGACGGTGGCCTCGTCAGGCAGGAACAGCAGCGTCGAGGACCGGTCGACCTCGTCGTGCCTGCCGACGAAGGCGAGCCAGTCCGCGGTCTCGCCCATCAGTTCCTGGCCCTGCCGGCCGCCGGAAGCGAGCACCTGCCCGCCGGTGAACGAGCGCGGCCCGCGCCAGAACAGCCCGCAGTACCCGGCGAGTTCGCGACCGAACACGGTGGGGCTGCCGAATTCCAGCACGTCGCCGCGCACGTTGCGCAGCTCGGTACCGAACTCCAGCGTCCAGGACCCGCCGGCCACGTCGACGTCGCGCACGGCGACGCGCCGCCGTTCCTCGATCCACTTCCCGCCGCCCGAGGTCACCCAGACCAGGTCCTCGACGAAACTCGGCCGGTCCTCGGCGGCGAACTCGGCGAAACCGGTGTGCCGCAGCGAACCGACGGTGGGCAGGTCCACGTAACCCCGTTCACGCAGGTAGGAGCCGCCGCCCCAGAAGTTCTGACCGGACAGGTGGGATGCGGTCATCGCGAGGCCCTTGTGCCAGCGGTGGTCATGCGGCCGGTTCGCCGTGACGACCTGTCCGGACAGGTCGCGCAGTGGGTGGAAGAACGGCGCGCGGCACTCGAACTCGTCGATGCCGGGCGCGTAGCTGTAGCGCAGCAGTTCGACATCGCCCGCGAACATCGCGACCGATGCGCCGATCTCGTGCGTTGTCCTGATCACCTGTGCGTCCCGCCTTCCGGTGCCCAGCCAGGGATGTCGCCGTGCAGGTGGTGGTAGAACGGATCGTGCGGGCCGATCTCGCCCCGCCGCACCGGCGCGCCGGTGAACGCCGAGCGGTACAGCGCGGTCACCAGCTCCAGGGTCGCCCGCCCGGCCTCACCGCTGGCCGGTGGCCGCTCGCCGCGCTCCATCGCGTCCAGCAGCAGCGGCAGTTGCGCCTCATGGGAACTGCGCACCTCGTCGGTGGGCAGCTGCCAGTGGTCGTCGTGTCCGGGTGCCGGGGTGTAGCGCCAGTGCGAGTTGTCGTAGCCGTACAGGTGCGTCAGTTCGACGGTGGCTTCGGTGAAGTCGAACCGCAGGTAGCTTTCCTCGCGCGGGGACAGCACGCTGTTCAGCACCGACGCCATCGCGCCGCTGGCGAAGCGCACCATCGCCATGGACACGTCCTCGGTGCGCACCGCGCGGTCCAGCCTGCCTGCCATGGCCCGCACCTCGGTCCACTCGCCGAGGAGCGCCAGCATCAGGTCCATCTGGTGGATGCCGTGACCCATGGTCGGCCCGCCGCCCTCGGTCTCCCATTTGCCCCGCCACGGCACCGCGAAGTAGTCGTGGTCGCGGTACCAGGTGGTGTGGCAGACCGCGACCAGCGGACGTCCCAGCGAGCCGGCCCGGATCAGCTCGCCGAGGTAGCGCGCGCCGGAACCGAAGCGGTGCTGGAACACCACGCTCGCATAGGGGCCACCGGCGCGTTCGGCCGCCTCGATCCGATCGAACTCGGCCAGCGACAGGCAGGGCGGCTTCTCCAGCAGCACCCACGCGCCCGCGTCCAGCGCACTGACCACCTGGCCGGCGTGAGCCGCCGGTGGCGTGCAGACGTGCACCAGATCGGGTTTCTCCTTGGCCAGCATCGCTTCGACCGAGGCGTAACCGGCCGGGATGCCGTTGCGCTGCCGAAACGCCGCGAGGCGGCCCGCGTCCACGTCGACCGCCGCGACCAGTTCCACCTTCTCGCACTGGGCCCGCAGCGCGGGCACGTGGGCGTGTTCCGCGATACCGCCGGCGCCGACGATCGCCACCCGGATACGTTTGCTCATTGGCCCCCCGTGTTTCAGGTCGTCAACAAAGCCCCGGCCGACATCGTGTCCGAACCGGACTCGAAGCGCGATGGAGTCGAGTTTCCCGGCTCAGGGCCGCACGGTGATGGTGTAGCCGTCGTTGGCGTTGGTCCACGGAACCGAGACGGTCACCGTGTTGCCGCTGACGTTCACCACCTTGTCCGACACGGTGACCGGTCCGCCGACCGCGCCGCCGTTGCCGTCCGGAACCCGTTGCAGCAGCACCTCGACCTGTCCGTTCTTGATCAGGCCGGACACGGTGTCGAGCCGGTTGATGTCGACGGTCATCGTGCCGCTGACACCGTGATTGCCGAGCAACACCTTCACCGTGCCGGTGTTCTTGCTGGCCACCGCCTCCAGGCTCGCACTCGGCGTGGTGGCGACCAAGCTGCCGGTCATACCACCGTAGAAGTCGTACATCCACCACTCGCCGCGCGGCTGGTACTGTCCGGCGCTGTTGTGGACCAGCAGGTTGGCCGCGTTGTCGAACAGCGCCGACCCGCTGCCCCAGTTGCCGCGCAACCCGTCCGCTCCGGCGCGCTCCAGCCTGCCAATGAACCAGGCTCCTGGACCGGCGTGCTGCTGGCTGAGGGTGCCGTACTCGTTGATCTGGTAGGGCCGGGACCGGCTGATCCCGTGCGCGGCGAGCAGAGCGTCGGCGTTCCTGGTCTCGGGCACCGGATCGCCGGGCTCGTCGTGCCAGCTGTAGATGTTGGGCAGCACGCCGTTGGACTTGACGTAGTCGACGAACGCGGTCCACCACGCGCTGCCGGTGGACGGCTTGAACGCGGTGCTGGGACCGACGATGACCGCGTTCGGGAAGGCACCGCGGATCGCCCGGTACTCCCGGGCCCACATGGCCAGGTACTGCGACTGCGCGCGGGGCCAGAACGTGTTCAGGTCGGGCTCGTTCCAGAGGTCCCACTCGACGGTGATCCCGCTGGTCCGGACGTCGGAGATCAGCGTGTTCAGGAAGGCGTCGAAGTCGCTCCAACTCCCGTTGTCACCGGGGAACCGGATGCCGCTGGCGCCGTCGGCACCCCACAGGTCGCCCGGCTGGATGATGTACGTCCCGCCCAGCGACGCCGTGCGCTTCGCCTGGGCGAGCATGGCGTTCCAGCGGCGGGTGAGTTTGCCCGCGACCCAGCCACCCGGCCGGTCGAGCTGGGCGCCGCCGCCGCGTTCCAGATGCCACTTGATGTTTTTGTAGTACTGGTCGGGTGGGTTGGCGGCGTTCTCGGTCATCCCGTACAAGGTGCCGGACGCCCGGTACTGCGGAGCGCCGAGCGTGCTGGCGAGGTTCACCGACACCGTCTCGCTGGCGGCGTTCGCCGCGGGCGCGCCCAGGGCGAGGATGGCGACCGCCAGGCCCGCGGCGGCGAGGCCCGCGAGAGGCCGGAGTGTGGTCGCGCGAATTCGGGGCAACGCTGTCTCCCTTCGTACTGGCAGGAATGACGCTGGCAAGCCGCTGGGAAAACCTCAAGCCCGGCCCCTCGACGGCCGCGCGCGGTGAGACGAATCACGTTGTGGCATCACAGGTTCGACCCAGTTCGGCTCGCGATGAAAGCCATCGGAAATCTCGAAACTTTCACCGCTGTCCCCGGGCTTCCCGCAAACCGCGTTCGACACTGACGTCGGCGGCTGTGCGCTACTTCGAGGAATACTCACCGGGATACGTGCGCCGCGACGTGGAGTTGATGAAACGGCACAACATCAACGCGGTACGCACCTTCCACTACCCGCTGGGTTTGTGGGTGGTGCTGGAATGCGACCTGGAGACGCACGGCTTCGAATGGTCCGGTTCCGAGCACTGGGCAGGTCAACGATCCGGTCCGGTTCGACTTCGACGTGCACACCGGCAAGCTGGCCGTAGCAGACTGTGCGGGCCGACCCCGGCCGCGGGCGAACGGTGGTGGTGAAACGCCCGCAACTCGACGGAAACGGCCGCGCCGACCTGGCGGGTCAGCGCCTCGTCCCAGGTCGCGCCCAGCCCCACCGCCTGCGGGAAAACCGTGGCCGGACCGAGCCAGCCGACGCCGTGCAGCGCCTCGGTCCCGGTGCGGAACGGGCCGACGCCCAGGCGTCGCACGGCAGGCGCGTACTGGTGGAGCATCGCGATCCGCTCGTCGAGCGTGAGCGCCCCAGCAGATCGTCGATGCGCTTGCGGGTCTCCAGTGCGGGGTTCCGAAAGGCCAGCCCTCGGTGACGGACACGGGTGGCGAACTCACGTGGCGAACCCCTCAGCACAGTCTGATGGTGAAGCGCTTCAAGCCGTCGCATAGGGCCTGTCGGCGGTGTCAATGTCCGGCACCACAGCGGATAATTGTCTGTCGCGTCGTGTCATGGTGGCGGTCCGCCACTACCGTGGCGGCCGCTTGTCCGCAAGCGCTTCGAATCAGGGAAAGGAACCGATGGTGTCCGGCCAGCCCGTGACCAACCCGGTGATCCCGGGCTTCCATCCCGATCCCAGCGTCTGCCGGGTGGGCGATGACTACTACCTGGTGTGCTCCAGCTTCGAGTACTTTCCCGGCGTACCGATCTTCCACAGCCGCGATCTGGCGCGCTGGACACAGCTCGGCAATGTCCTGGACCGGCCGAGCCAACTGCGGCTGCCCCTGGACACCCCCTCGTCGGCCGGTATCTACGCGCCGACGCTGCGCTACCACGACGACCGGTTCTGGCTGATCGTCACCAACGTCAGCGACGGGGGCAATCTGCTGGTCACCGCGACCGACCCAGCCGGACCGTGGTCCGATCCGGTCCGGCTGCCCGCCGTCGACGGCATCGACCCCGACCTCGCCTGGGACGAGGACGGCGCGTGCTGGTGCACCTACTCCGGGATCCGCCAGGTGCGCATCGACCCGGTCACCGGCGACCCGCTCGGCCGACCGCACCGGCTCTGGTCGGGCACGCCCGGCGCGTGGTGGCCGGAGGCCCCGCACCTGTACCGGATCGGCGACTACTGGTACCTGCTCATCGCCGAAGGCGGCACCGAGCGAGGCCATGCGGTGTCGATCGCGCGCGGCCGCGGTGCCACCGGTCCGTTCGAACCCTGCCCGGCCAATCCGATCCTGACCCACCGGGGCGTCAAGCACCCGGTCCAGAACACCGGCCACGCCGATCTGGTGCGAGGCCCGGACGGTTCGTGGTGGCTGGTGCTGCTCGGGGTCCGCTCGCGGGGCGGGACTCCCGGCTATCACCTGCTCGGCCGGGAGACCTTTCTGGCCCCGGTGACCTGGGTGGACGGCTGGCCCGTGGTCGGCTCACCCGAGCTGACCCTGCCCGCGCCCGGCTGGCCCCTGGACCCGACTCCGACGACCGCCTCCAGGGACGACTTCGACGCCGACGCGCTCCAGCCGTGCTGGATCTCCTTGCGCGACCGGCCCGCCGAGCACTGCACCACCCAGGAGCGCAAGAGTTGGCTGACGCTGCGCGCGCGAGGCGGCTCGCTGGACGAACCGGACGCCGTGTTCGTCGGCCGTCGCCAGCAGCACCTGACCTGCCGGGCGCGCACGCTGATCGACACCACGACCGGGACCGGCGGCCTCGCCGTGCGCATGGACGAGCGGCACCACTACGAGGTCGAGTCGGGCGGGGGAGAGGTGCGACTGCTCGCTCGCATCGGCCCACTGCGCACCGTCGTCGCTGCCCGGCCTGCGTCCGAGGGGCTGCTGGTGCTCCGCGTCGACGTGACGCCGCCGACCGATCAGGGGTCTGGCGCACCGGACACCATCGCACTCGGCATCGAACAAGCCGACGGCGCGTTCACGGTGCTGGGTAGCCTCGACGGCCGCTACCTCTCGACCGAGGTGGCAGGCGGCTTCACCGGTCGCGTCATCGGCATGTACGCGGCCACCGGCACCGTCCACTTCGACTGGTTCGACTACGAACCGCTGGACTCCTGAACGGGTGTACTCGGCGAGTGGCTCTTCGCCCGCCTCGGTCACGGTGGCGCCCACCATCTCGGGACCGGTGTCGAGGGGGCGGTGCACGAACTCGGCCCGGATCTCGTCGCCAAGGTGTGGAGCGGCGGGAGGCCTGATCCCCACGCTCCTGGTGGTCACCGGCCTCGGCGGCTACGACCAGTGGTGGGCGCTGATCCTGCCCGGCGCGATCTCCGTCTTCTGCTGATCGTCTACCCGTTCTTGCAGAAGCACTTCCGTCCGAACCGAGGAAAGGCAGGGGAGTAGCACCGATGGTGACACTCGCGGATGTGGCCAGGCACGCGGGCGTCTCGGCCAGCACGGTCAGCTACGTGCTCAGCGGCAAACGCTCGATCTCGCCGGACACCAGGCGCCGGGTCGAACGCGCCGTGACCGAGCTCGGCTACCACCCCAACGCGGGCGCCCGGGCACTGGCCGCCCGACGCTCGCACATCATCGCCCTGGTCGTGCCGCTGCGCACCGACGTCTACGTCCCGATCATGATGGAGATCGCCATCTCGGTCACGGTCGCGGCCCGGCAGCACCACTACGATGTGCTGTTGATCACCAACGACGAAGGCCCCGACGGCGTGCGCCGGGTCGCGGGCAGCGGACTGGCCGACGGCGTGATCCTGATGGACGTCGTGCTGGACGACGAACGCATCCCGGCGCTGCGCGCGCAGGGCACCCAGGCCGCGCTCATCGGCATCCCCGACGATCCGAGCGGCCTGTCCTGCGTCGACCACGACTTCGCCGCGGCGGGCGCGCTGTGCGCGGACCACCTGGCCGATCTGGGTCACCGCGAGATCGCCTTCATCGGCTACGGACATGGCGTCTACCACCGCCACGCCGGATACGCCGAGCGCACCCTCGCCGGGTTTCGCGAGCGGGCCGAACTGCGTGGCCTGCGCTACCTGCACCGGCCCTGCGAAGGTACCTACGACAGCACCGCCGGAGCACTCGCCCGCATTCTCGCCGACCGGCCTGACACCACCGGCTTCGTGGTGCAGAACGAGGGGGCGATCGGACCGCTGCTCAGCCTGCTGCGGGCCAGCGGCCGGACCGTGCCCGAGGACGCCTCGGTGATCGCGCTGTGCCCGGAGCAACTCGCCGAACAGCACGCCCCCCGGCTCACCGCCGTCACCGGTCCCGCCCAGGAACTCGGTCGCGTCGCCGTCGAGCAGGTCATGCGCAGGATCACCGAAGCGGCCGCCGACCGGGTGCCCGCCGACGAACTGGTCCTGCTCGCACCCGTGCTGACAGTCCGGGAGAGCACCGGTCCCGCGCCACACCCGGCCGGCCAGTCCTGAGCAGGCCACCGGATCACACCTGTGCGGAACCGTCCTGATAGGACATCCAACACCGCCGGTCAGCAACCCCGGCCCCAGGAGGAAAGTTTCACGTCTGCCGGAATGACGGTGCGTCTGGGAAAAGCGAGGGCCGGGCCACCGCAGTACCTGTCGATTCGGCCTGACAGAAGGGTTTCACTGCCGATCCGCCACATTGCGCACACCAACACGGGACTGAGCGTTTCTTGACGCCCGAGCAGTCGCGCCCCTAGCGTCGGCTCAGGATTTCGCCATTGGCCGAGCCTTTCCCAGAAAGACAACGATGCCATTATGCTCGCCCGTCTGCTGGCCGCCCTGTCAGTACTTGCCGCGATCGTGATACCGGCGCCTGCGAATGCCGTCGCCGCGCCCGCCGCGTCGATGCCCGCTCCGCCGATGGGCTGGGCATCCTGGAACAGCTTCGCCGCCCAGATCAACTACAACGTCATCAAAACGCAGGCTGACGCGCTCGTCTCGACCGGCATGGCCAAAGCCGGCTACCAATACGTCAACATCGACGAGGGCTGGTGGCAGGGCACCCGCGACAGCGCGGGCAACATCACCGTCGACCCGAAGGACTGGCCCGGCGGAATGAGCGCCATCGCCGCCTACATCCACAGCAAGGGCCTGAAAGCCGGTATCTACACCGATGCAGGCAAGAACGGCTGCGGCTACTACTACCCGACCGGCCGGCCGGCCGCGCCCGGTTCGGGCAGCGAAGGCCACTACCTGCAGGACATGACGCAGTTCGAGCGCTGGGGCTTCGACTACGTCAAGGTGGACTGGTGCGGCGGCAACGCCGAGCATCTCGACCCGGCGACGGCGTACCGTTCGATCGCCACCGCGATCCGCACCGCGACGGCGACGACCGGGCACGGTCTTGTTCTGTCCATTTGCGACTGGGGCGACAACGCGCCGTGGAACTGGGGTCCGGGGACCGGCACGCTCTGGCGCACCAGTCAGGACATCGTGTACTGGGGCCAGAACGCGTCCTTCGCCCGCGTGCTGGGCAACTTCGACCAAGCCCAGCACCCGACCGCCGAACACACCGGCTACTACAACGATCCGGACATGTTGGTGGCCGGCATGACCGGGCTCAGCGACGACCAGGCCCGCACCCACCTCAGCCTGTGGGCGATGTCCGGCGCACCACTGCTGGCCGGCAACAACCTCGTCACGACGAACACGAGCACCGCGCAGATCCTGACCAATCCGGAGGTGATCGCGGTCGACCAGGACCCGCGCGAACTCCAGGGCGTGCAGGTCGCCCAGGCTGGCAGCGGGCTCCAGGTCTACGGCAAGGTGCTCTCCGGCAGCGGACGGCGCGCGGTCCTGCTGCTCAACCGCACGTCGACCACGGCGACGATGACCGTGCACTGGTCGGATCTCGGACTCGCCGGTGGTTCGGCGGCCGTGCGAAACCTGTGGACGCGTCGTGATCTCGGCACCTTCACCGGCGCCTATTCGACGTCGGTACCGGCCGGCTCATCGGTGCTGCTGTCGGTGAGCGGCACGGAGGGACCATCGAGCACGTACCACGCTTCTGGCGGTGTCTTCGCCGGAGTCAGGGCGGCGGCAAACGGCATCGCGGTGGCGACGATCTCCTACACGGGTGGAGGTTCGACGGCAACGCTCCAGGTTGACGGTCAGACGCCGACCGCGGTGAATTTCCCCGCGGCCGCATCGGGTTCGGTGTCCGTGGAGGTCTCGCTGACCAAGGGGAGCAACACCCTCACCGTCACCGGCGCCACGGGCCTGACCTCCGCCGCGATCATGCAGCTGCCCGCACAAAGTTGACCACGGATCTAGATTCGGCGGTCGGTTCGGCGCGGGCCAGCTGCGGGTGAAGTCCGGACGCGCCATCGAGGCTGTGCCGCTGACGAACGATCAGTATGCAACGGCCTCGTCCGGCGGTGATCACTTCGCCTTGATCGCGTCGAGCGCCTTGCCGATGCGGCGCTGGCGGGTCGCATCCGTTTTGGCCTCCTCGATCGAGCGCACCCATTCCTTGCGGTGGGTGTAGGACATCCCGTCGAACACCGGCCGGATCCCGGCCTGGTCGAGCGCGGCCGCGAAGTCCTGGGGAACCGCCACGGCCCGAGGTTCGGTGTCGAGTTCGATCCGCACGTCGACCTCGTCACCCGCCGCTACCCCACAGCCCGTGCGGTTGTCGGCGTTCAACGGGATCAGGTAGCGATCGCCCATCCGGGCCACGGTCGTCCGGTACGTGAACCCGTTGATGGTCACCTTCACCGCCGGTCGCTTGCCTGAAGCCAGGCCCTCGACCACCTCGTCGGGGACGGCGAAACCGGTCGCCGTCTGGCCGCCAAGCTCGATCGTCGTGCGGAACTTCATCGCACTTCTCCCTTGTACAGACGCAGCGAGACAACAGACAGCCATGCCGAGGCCAGGACGACCGCAGCGGTGAAGGCGAGGTTGAACGCCACGTTCCCGGCCCCCGACGCTATCCCGGCGAACGACGCGAAGAACACCACGCCGGTGATCCGCGAGAACCACGGCAGAACGGTACGCGCCAGCACGAAGCACGCCAAGATCAGGCACAGGAACCCGATACCGCCGGCGACGAGGTGGAGCATTCCGTGCCAGGACACCGAAGCAGCGCGGCCGGCGGGCGTACCGACCGGGAAGCCGTCGGCCGGGTCGGCGGAGAAGAACCCGGCGCCGACGAGGCCGATGCCATAGCCGGCGAGCAGGATGGGACCCCACTTCAGGCCGGTACGCCGGATCCCGATGGCACCCGCGACGACCATCAGGCCGCTCACCACGAGGTTGGCGGTCTGGATCCACCCGGAAGGGCCGGTCGCGAGCAGGCTCCACTCGTGCCGGGTCAGGTCGAAGCCGGGCCGGACGAGCGCCTGGACAAGTGAGACGACGACGTAGAACGGGCCGGCGATGATGCCGTAGCCGAGCAGGGACTGGGTGACGCGGGTGGCCGGTTCACAGGTTGGTGCGGTGAGTGTCATGGCTCCTCCTTCGGAACTAGACCGTACAGTACTGCGACGGGTACTGACCCGTCTAGTACTATTCCGGCGGGAGGTACGAGATGATCGTGACCGAGGAAGGTCGCTCAGCCCGCAAACGCCGGTCGATCATGGAAGCGGCGGCAACGCTGTTCCTGCGCAACGGCTACCAGGGCACGAGCATGGATGAGATCGCTGCGCTGGCGGCGGTCTCCAAACAGACCGTGTACAAGAACTTCGCCGACAAAGAGCGCCTGTTCCACGACATCATCATGGGCGTGGCCGGCACGGTCGAGGACTTCCTCCGCACGGTCGGCGACACCCTGCGCGACACCGAGGACCTGGCGAGAGACCTGCGCGCCCTCGGTCGCGAGTACATCCGGGTGGTGATGCGCCCGCAGGTGTTGCAGATGCGCCGGTTGTTGATCGGTGAGTCAGCACGGTTTCCCGAGCTGGCTCGTACCTACTACGAGAAGGCGCCCGAGCGCGTCCTCACCGCGTTGGCGCCCGAGTTGCGGCGGCTGCGCGACCGGGGCCTGCTCACGGTGGCCGACCCGGACCTGGCCGCGAAGCACTTCGCGTTCCTGATCCTGGGAACTCCCTTGGACAAGGCGATGTTCGTGGGCGACGACACCGGTTTCACCACCGAGGACCTGGATCGCATGGCGGACGAAGGGGTCCGGGTGTTCCTGGCCGCGTACTGCCCTGCCGAACCATCACCAGGCTGAGCAACCCGGTCGACGAGTGCCTTGTCGGCGACACGGTGGATGAGCGTCACCTTGCGGTCGCCCACAGATCGACAGCTCGACCGAGAGCCTCGCGGTGCGTGACGCCTACGAATGGGTCATCGCTCACGGAGCCGAACTGGAAACGGCGCTGACTTCGCCGTAGCGCTGTCATCCCTGCCGTAGTTCGTTGGCGGCCAGCGCTGTCGACCGCGGGCGTGCCGCTGGCAGAGTCAGGCCGCGCCCTGCCCACAAGTAGACAGCGCCGACCGTCATGCCGGCCAGCACCGTCAACTGGAGCAGGCGGTAGTCGACCACCGAGACCAGGACAGCGCCGGCCGCGATCGAGAGTGTCTGCGGTCCGCTGGTCAGCGTCTCGGCCGCCGTGGACACGCGACCGACCAGTTCGTGCGGGGTACGGCGTTGCACGATCGTGCTGAACACGACCACTGTGATGGCCAGCCCGAACCCGGACACGGCCTTACCAGCCAACACGACCGGGAGTTGCGCGACGATACACAGACCCGCACCGGTCCCGAACGCGGCCAGTCCGATCGCGGTCGTGGCGAGTTCGCCGCAGCGCCGAAGCAACCGGGCCACGAGGAGCCCGCCCAGGACCGCGCCGGCACCTTGGGCGCAGGAGGTCACGCCGATGAACTCGGGTGGGCGGTGCAGTCCCTTGTCGATCAGCGCGAAGGACGACGCTTCGGTGAGCCCGATGACGAGGAACGCGACCGCGCACGCCGCCATCATTCGGCGCAGCGCTGCCTCGGCTCGGATGTGGGACAGGCCAGCGGTCAGTTCCTGAAGCCAGTTCCGAGTAGCGGCGCGTTCGGGACGATCCTCCCGCAGGCTCATTCGTGCGATGGTGAGGGCAGCCACCATGAACGTCCCGGCGTCGATCACGGCCACGGTCACGCCGCCGAACGCGGCGAACAGCGCCGCGCCAGCCAGTGGGCCGCCCAGGCGTAGACCCTCCTTGACCGTTTGCAGCGCGCCGTTTCCGGAGCCCAGCGCTTCGGTCGTCAACAATTCTTTGAGCAGGCCGTTGAGCGCGCTGGCGATGCTGACCGACGAGATCCCATACAGAGTCGCGACCAGGTAGATGATCCACACGTCGGCGGCACGATGCACGGCAATCAGTGGCAGGAGCATCACGGCCGAGGCGAGGTTGGCCGCTAGCAGGAACGGTCGGCGACGGAACCGGTCGATCACCCATCCGCCCAATGGCCCCAGCGCGTAGGGCACCACGATGAAAAGGACCACCAGGCCGGCGGCACCACTGGAACCGGTGAGCTGTTTGACCCAGATTCCGTACACCAGCATCATCAGCGCGTCGCCGACCATGCTCGTGGAGAGCCCGATGAACAGCAGCCGGAAGTCAGGCTGCCGGAATACTCCACGCACCGTTTCCTCCCCAGGAGTCAGTCAGCTATGGCTGTGACGACTGGGGCATCGGTTGTGCGGGCACGGCCCACGCGAAGATCCGCACGCGTCGGGCGCCGTCCGGGCGCAGCGATGGGTCGTCACGGCGTTTCCGGTGCCGGATGACGATGTCGGTGAGGGCTTGGTTGAGTTCAGCCAGTTCCTCGACGGTCAGCCAATCGACCGCCTGGACGAAGGTTGCCGCGTCCTGCCACTCCGGGGGGTCGCTGCGGTGCCACGCCTGCCAGTCCCGCAGACCATCAAATTCCTGCTCGCTGATCACCGAGCTGAACGCGTCGCCTGCCGCGGCGAGTTCGCCCACATCCTCGCTGCTGCCCCAGGAGAGGTTGTGACCTGATGGCCGCCAGGGGCGATTGCGCCCACGCCCACCGCCGACCTCTTCCACGAAGTGGTATTTGGCCAGCTGGCGCAGATGCCAGGAACAGTTGGCAGGGCTCTCGCCGATCACCTCAGCCAACTCGGTGGCGGTCGCTTGTCCGAGTTCGTAGAGCGCCTGCCGGATACGCATCCGGATCGGATGGGCCAGGACGCGCAGTTCCTGGGCATCGCGCACGATCCGTTCGGGGTTGGTCACCCGTCCACACTAGCTCTCGAAAGGCTCTTTTGAAAGAGTCTTTCGAAAGCTGGCATGGATCAGTGCCAAGCCGAGTTGGAGGTCGGCCGATCTCGACCGGCTCTAGGAAGAATCTGTCCGCCTAACATCGAATACTCTCGATGGCCACTCGGCGATGCTGTCCCACCCCGTCTGCGGCGAGTGCGCTGGTCGACGCGGCCGGCGGCCCAAGCGGCGGCGTGGTCGTATCACGTGGGGGAACCTGCTGGCTTGGACGCCTTGACGAGCCAGTGTTGCCAGGTGCGGCGGTTCAGTGGCCGGCCGGGGTGATCGGCGACGTGCAGCACGAACCGCGCGCGTGCCGCCACCAGCGGGTCGGTCGCGTCCGCGAGTGCGCCGACCCGGTCCCGGAACGTGCGGTCGTGGATGTGATCGACCAGGCGGATGTACTGCCAGTCCTTGCACCGATAGGGCCGCGCGATTGCGCCGAGGAGAAGATCGACCGCTTCCGCCCGTAGCGTGTCCGGCACTCCGGAACGTCCGAACCAGCGCAGGACGTCTTCCTTTGTGGACCACGGTGACCACAAGTTCGACTCCGGTGCGCGCCAATCCTGCGGGTAGCAGGCTTCCCAGCGCAGGTACAGCAATGCGAACGACGCGGACTCCAGGTCCGGCGTCATGCCGGACTCCGTGCGAAGGAAGTCCGAGATCGGCCCCGTGAAGCTTCGGCGTAGGTGCCAACGAAATTCCGCCTGCGCCCGGTGCCATTCCGCGGCCGGCTCCGGTGGTTGCTTCGGTGCCGGCGCGCCGGCCCGTGCCCATACCTGATTCGACCGGTCCAGCGCACGACCGGCTGCTGCGACATGGGCCTGCTGGCGTGCGAGTGCACGACCGCGGACCTGCTTGTCGGGATCGACCAGGTCGCGCAGCCACCCGTGATCCGGCGGCGTAGCGAATTTTCGGCCGTCGTGTCGAGGACACGTCCGGCCGATAGGCTCCGGCACATGCCGTGGATAGGTCGTCGCGCCCGCACCGCAGAGCCCTCCGGCGAGCGGCTGTCCGACCTCGAATTTCTTGCCCTCGTACGCGATAGCCTTGAGGCGCAGGCACCAGGGGTGACCAGCGGTGCCGAGTTGAAGGGCAACTCGCTGATGAGCCCGCGCGGGTGGGCGGTGGGAGTGCTGCCGCCGCACCATGCGACCGGCCACCACTACGACCTCGCCGCGATGCCGGACGTGAGCGTCCAGCCCGACGTGCCGGTGTTCCTCGACTGCTCCGTGGCAATGTCCGGGAACCCGAAACACGCGGCCGATGCCTGGGTGCAGACCGCTGGCGCGTGCCTGCTCGAACTCCTCGACCGGCGCGGACGCTTCGCCGATCACGAGGGGCCGTCGGAGGCACGCGGCGTCCCGGGCTGGCACCTGATCGTGTCCAGCCCGGTCGGATTCGGGCTCGACGTCGCCGAGACCCAACGTCTACAGGCCGCGATGCTGACCATGAACGTGCTGCACCGCATCGCGGAGAGCTACATCGCGGATCTGGAATCCCCGTTCTTCAATGGTGTCAAGGTCTTCTACGGTGGCAGGCCGGGAGCGATGCAGGCCGAGGTCCGGATCAACGGTGAGCGCCACGAGGCGGCGTCGGCGGCACTGGCCGCGCTGGGGCTGCCCGAGCCGGCCACCTTCACGGCCGTCCGCTACTACGCCTTGCTTCTTCCGCAACCTGCGGGAGCGAGTGGGCCGAACTACCCGTCGACCAGCCTCGGCCTCAGCCATGCCCACGGGCCGGTGTGCCGTTGCGGCGACGCATTGGATCCCGAGCATCCGGGCTTCGACATCGCGCTGCCGCACCTGATCGCCGAACTCTCCGAGCAGGAGCGTGGCGAGCGCGTGCTGGTCGACACCGGCGCGGTGATGGTGGCGGACGGAATTGGCAACTTTCTCAAGGTGCGCCTGCCGATCGGTCTCGATGATGGCCGCACGGTCGTCTATCTCGCCTAGGTCTACCTCCAGGCACCGGTGATCGAGGAGGTGTCGCGCAGGGGGCACAACCTGGATCTGGAAGGTCATCGCTTCGAGGGCTTGTTCTGCAATGTCATCGATCCCTGGGGGGAAGACCTGTTGCGGGCTCCCGTCATCCTGCAGGGGCGGCCCGCTGCCCGGCCTGGCGCGGTCGGTTATTGCGAAGTCGTCGAGTCCGGCCAACCGCTGATGAGTAACGTGCTGGGGCAGCGCTGGCCGGCCGAATTCGTGCTTGGCGAGAAGGACCCTCGCAAACGCGTCTAGCCGACACCGAACGTCGCCATCGGCGATCTGATCGCTGCGCTAGCAGCCCTGACTCTGTTCTGGAGCGAGGGGGAACTCGCCGACGGCTTCGGCGAGTTCGGTCGGGACCGGAAAGGGCGGGACCCAGCCCAGGCGGATCAGTTCGGCGTACAGGCTGGTGCGGGCGTCCCGCAGGCGGTCCTCGGTCGCGCCGTCGCGGTCCGGGTCGGCGGGATCGGCCGCGTCCCGGGCGGCGACCAATTCGCGGGCGGCTTCGACGACCGCCGCCGGTACGAGTTCGTCGGGGCCGGCGCCGCGCTTGCGGTTGCGTTCGCTGGCCAGTTCGATCAACGGGTCGCCGCTGTCCAGGCGCTGCACGATCCCGGCAGCGGTCTCCGCACCGGCCTCGGCGGTCAACTCGATCAGCACCGCGGCCAGCCTGCGCAGCTTGATGTTCCGGTGCTGCGACAACCGCACCAGGTAACGGAAGGCCGTCTCGGGGTCGGCGCCGTGGGTCGCGGCCAGGACGCCGATGGCCTGTTCGATGACCGCGCGTGAGTGCATCGCCCGTTCCAGGCTGTGCACTCGTCTGCGCAGTGCGTCGGATTCGGCCGGCTCGATTGCGCTCATCGCGATCACCCCGCCATCAGCAGCGGCCGCGCGGCCGTCAGGATCTCCACGAGGGACCGGCTGTCCCCGGCGCTCCGGAGGGCGGGCGGGTCTGGCCGCATTGACCGGCCATTGCCGCGGCGCAGGTCCCGCACGAAGCGGACGACCTGTTCGCTGGGCGGCGCGACCGTATCGCTGTCCAAATAGGACACTACGATGAGATCCTCGCCGGAGTGGGTTTCGATCGCCGCGGCCCAGCCGTGCTCCTCGTCCCAGAGCAGAGCCAGGTCCCGGTCGGGAAAGGCCGGGAGCCGGTGGTCCAGGGCGATGTAGGCGGAGACCGGGGTGTCCAGGTCGATCGTGCTGGATTCGAGTCCGACGTCGAGCGCGGCGGCGACTCCGTCCAGGTAGTGCCGGAGAGCATGACGGAGCCGGTCGTGGACGTCCACAATGGTATCGACGGTCATGGTCATGGCTGTTGTTGTGGTCGTTGTCGGGGTTCAGGATTGGGTGATCGGGATGTTCCGCGTGGCCGGCCCGGTGGCGATCGGGACGTGGATGGTCAGCACACCGGCGTCCAGCGACGCGCTGGCCCGGGCCAGGTCCGCGGTGGGTTCCAGGGTGATCTGCCGGGTGAACACGCCCAGCCTGCGCTCGGTGAGCAGCGCCTGGCCGGTGGATTCCTGATCCGAGGGCCTGCGTTCGGCGCGCACCGTGATGGTGCTGCCCGCCGTCTGGATGTCGATCGCGTCAAGGGGGATGCCGGGCAGGTCGAGCCGGAAGACGAGTCCGTCCGGTCGGCGTTCGGCGTCCAACGGGATCGGCGCCGGATGTGACCAGGTCGCGGGTACCTCACGCGATCCGTGGTGGGCGCCGAAGTGAAAGGCGCTCGCGGGCACGATGCGCATCAACATCCGATCCTCCTTTGGCTTCCGTGCTGGTTGTCAACACGCTCCTTTCTTGTATCATGTCATCCAATGGATGACAACTGTGATGTCAATGGAAAGACGACGCCAGTGGGGCCTGGTCCGTCGCCGTCGGTCGCCGCCTTCCGCTCGTTGTGCGCGCTGGTCGGGTCGATCCGGGCCGGGGAGCGATCCGGCGACCTGGACGAAGGCACCTTGCTGGACGCGCTGACGCAACTACGGGCGTTGCGGGCCGAACTCGACGCCTGGGAACCAGAGCTGGTGCGGGCGGCCCGCGCCTCGGGTGTGAGCTGGTCGGCGCTGGCGCCCGCGCTGGGCGTGGCGAGCAGGCAGGCCGCGGAACGGCGCTACCTGCGCACCCGCCCGGCTGGACTCGGCGAGACCACCAAGGAAGCCCGGGTCGACGCCACCAGGAAACGGCGCGCGGGCGATCGCGCGGTGACCGCCTGGGCCAAGCGGAACTCGGCCGCCCTGCGGCAGCTGGCCGGCCAGGTCAGCGGTCTGGCGGACCTGAGCGGCGCGGCCAGGCGCGACGCCGAACTGGTCCAGGCCGAACTTGCCGGCGAGGACACCGCGACCCTGCTCGGGCCGCTCTCGGCGATGCACTCACACCTGGCCGAGCACCATCCCGACCTGGCCGACCGGATCGACGCGCTGGCCGCCGACGCGGACCAGCAGCGCCACGACGCCGTCCACAGCAGGAGGACGTCCGCGCCGAAGGCCCCTTAATGGTTGAACTGGAACGTCCCGGAACTCACTCCGTATACCGCGTACTGGATGCCGCCGACGGTGTCGTTGCGGGAGAATGTCGCGCCCGCCGGGGCGGTCACGGGCTGGCCGGAGGTCGGCAGCCAGATCTCGGCCGTGGTGTTGGGCGGGATGGTCGCCTGTAGCTCCACCTGGCCGTTCGCGGTGACGGACCAGCTCACCGAGGCGCTGCCTTGCGGGGTGGTGTAGCTGCCCGCCGCGTGGGTCAGGCCGCCGACGATCGCCGGACGGATCACCAGGCTGCGGTATTGGAGCGAGCCAGGTGCCTGGTCGATGCCAACGAGATCGTGGACCTGCCAGGCCGCGACGTCGCCGAGGAACTGGTGGTCCTTGGAACCTCCCGACCCGGTCAGGTTCTCCCACAACGTGGTCGCGCCTTGGTCCACAATGGACGCATAGCTGGGACCGGCCGGATTGGTCACCAGCTGGTAGACGAGATCATCGCGGCCTGCGGCGTGCAGCGACCGGAACAACGGGCCAAGGCCGACCGAGCCGGTGCCGATGCGGTCGCCCAACGTGCCGACCGCGGCGACCAGACTGTCCACGGCCGCCTGGTGGTACTGCGCCGGGACCAATCCGGCGTCCAGCGCGATCGCGTTGGAGGCCTCGGTGTTGTCGGCGTACCAGGCGTTACCGGCGGCGTCGGTGTGCAGGTACTTGGCGTTGTACTCGGCGGCAAGGCTCGTCGCGAGCGCCGAGTAGGTGGCCGCGTCGTTCGCTTTGCCGAGTACCTTGGCGATCTGCGCCATGGTGGCGACCGCCCGGTAGTAGCCGGAGTCGATGACCGGTTGCGCTGTCGTGCTCTGCGCCGCTTCCCAGTCACCCAGGCCAGGAATGTTGCCGCCGTTGGCGGCCTTGTTCGCGGCCTCGTAGGCCAGCCACCGCACCATCGCGGTGTAGTTCTGGCTCATCGTGGTGGTGTCGCCATAGGTCTGGTAGAGCTGCCACGGGATGAGGATGACCGCGCTGGCCCAGTTGGGTTCGTCCAGGAAGTCGGTGTGCCCGGGGTGGTAGGGGACGACGTGGTATTCGGGCGCGATGTTGGCGATCAGCCCGGGGGACTGGCTGGACAGCGGAGTCGGTCGCTGCGAGGTCCGCATGTTCGCCACGAGTTGGCCTTCGTAGGCCTGCATGTCGAACAGGGTGAGGTCGGTCTGGACGTCCTGGACGTTGTCGCCGGTGTAGGGACCTTTCTCCCGGTCGGGGCAGTCGGTCAGCACCGATTGCATGTTGTTCTCCAGCGCGCGCTGGGTGATCGCGTAGATGGTGTCGAGCAGGGCGCTTGAACTGCTGAACGACGCGGTCGACGGGTTCGCCGCGTGCGTCACCAGCAGCATGACGGTGTTGCGGGTGGGCTTTCCTGGCAGCCCCCGGACTTCCAGGTACTGCAAGCCGCTGTAGGTGAACTGCGCGTGCCAGCTCTCCTGCCCACGACCGGCGAAGGTGTAGCGGTACAGAATCTGCGAGGTCGGGCTCGCTCCGGTCGAGCTGGTGTTGATCGTGCCATCGGAGTTGATCTGCTCGGCCGGGATCATCGTGACCGTGCTGCCCGCCGGTCCGGAGCCGGTGATCTGGGGCAAGCCGGAGAGGTTGGCAGGAAACCCGAGCACGAAGGTCGGCCCGGGTGTGCTGGTGACGACGCTTCCGGCGGCGTGGGCGAGGTGCAGGGCCGGCGCGATCGTCACGCCGGTGCCCGTGTCCTGCAATGAGGTGCCGACCGGGTGAGCCGCCGAGAGAGCCGGAGTGAAGCTCACCCCGGTGCCGTTGGCACCCGCGGTACCTACCTGGGTCACGGTGACGACCTGCTGGTCGATCAGCAGCGGCTGACCGATGACGAAACTCGTCGTCCCGGTGCAGGAGCCGCCCGGGTTGCACGCGGTGCCGACGCTCGCGACCTTGATGTTCGTGTCTCCTGGGGCGGCCGCCGCGGCCAGCGTGGTGGCCGGACCGGCCGCGGTTCCGACCGCTGTCACCTTGCGGGCTTCCGTACCGATGGTGATGGAGTCGCCGGGGTAGAGGTTGGTGACGCTGGCCAGGTGCACGGTCGTCGCATCGGGCTGGGTCGGGCCGACCGCTGTGGTGTTGTCAGTGGCGGGCGTGATCGGGGTGATGGTCGTCGGATGCGCCTGGTCGGCCACGGTGACCGGCGGCCGGGGGTCGGCGACCAGCGGGGTCGTCGAGGCGGGAATTGTCGACGAGGTCAGGTCAACGAGCCCGGCGTTGCGCCAGCCGGGACCGGACAGATCGCGTGCCGACGCGGTCCAGTCGGCCGGAATCCGGCCCGCGTCGTAGTCCTCGCCACCCCACCAGGAGGAGAACGTCGTCGGCCCCAGTTCGGTCCGCCACGACGGGTCGGTGGCGATGGTCTGCTTCGTGCCGTCGGCGTAGGTGATCTCGAGTTGGGCGATCACCTTGGGCGACCCGAACACGACGTTGTTGCCGGGCTGGAACATGTAGCGCCCGACCGGCGTGCTGTCGGCCTGCTGGTAGACGCCGCTGCCGGTCTCGACACCGAGCACGTTGCCGCCCGCGCGCACCAGCTTGGTGACGTCATACGTGCGGTAGTCGACTTCTGCCCAGTACGACGTCTGTCCCGGTTCGAGAACGGCCGTGGTCACCGGCGATCCGTTCAGGCGCGCCGCGTACTGTCCGAGCCCGGTGATGTACAACCGCGCCTTTCTAACCCCGTGGCCCGCGCCGAATCCCTTGGCGAAGACCGGCAACGGGTTCGGCACGCCGTTGCTGGCGTAGGTGTAGTCCGGATCCTGAATCCACTTCGCTGACCAGTCCGATGGGCCCAGCAGCCCCATTTCCCAGGTCGCGGGCGCGCTCCACGCACCGGCCTGCCCGGCACCGTCCCAGACCCGCACCTGCCACGCGACGCCTTCGCGCGAGCGGAGCGGCCGGCCCGCGTAGGCGATGTTGTTCGTCGCGCTGGACGTCACTTGTCCCGAGTCCCAGAGGTCGGGGTGGTCGAGTTGAGCGGCAGTGGACGCGACCCGGATTTCGTAGCCGGTCTGCCTGATCCCGTTCGGATGCCCGTTCGCGGAAAGGACCCAACTCAGGTTTGGTGTCGCGTCGCCGAGTCCGATCGGATCGGCCTGCGTGTCCACCCGGAGTTGAGTCGCGGTCATTGTTGGGGCGCCGGCGTTCGCTGCGGCGGGCAGACCAGTGCCTGCGAGTCCCGCTGCGACCGCGACCACGCCTATCGCCTTCCACAATGAAGACATTCGATCACCTCACGCTGACGAAGTTGGTGTTGTCGTATCAAGCGATCAGCGCGGCCAGCGCGCGTTGTGCGTCGGCGCCGCGACCGGTGAGATCCTTACGGGCCAGGTGCAGGGGGAGATCGGCGGCGGGCGTGTCGAGGAAGGGCGCCGACCGGGCGGCGATGTCCGCGGCGTCGTCGGCGAGGCCGCCCTCGACGATCAAGGCGACGGCCCGATCCCACAGCACAGGGTGGTCGATCAGGTCGCGCACGGTCTTGATCGGGCGAACCTCGCCGGAGCACGGATCGTCGACCGCCCACGAGTGGGTGCCGTGTCCGACATCGACCGGGTCGGTGCCGGGGAGGTGCACGGTGGCTCGGGCGCCCGCCGGGATGGTGACCTCCAGGCGGAACGTGCCGTGCTCGCGTTGCCAGGCCACCGATGCCTCGCCATATGGGGTGTGGTGGCGCGCGGTGGCGTAGGTGAGGGCCGCGTTGGGGACCGGTTTGATCGTGATGTGGCGACCGCCGGGCGTGTCGGGAGAAAGTCCGGCCACGCAGCGATGCATCCAGTCGGCGACGGCGCCGAGGGCGTAGTGGTTGAACGAGGTCATCTCGCCCGGGTTGATCGAGCCGTCGGGCAGCATGCTGTCCCAGCGTTCCCAGATCGTGGTGGCGCCCATGGTGACCGGGTAGAGCCAGGACGGGCAGGTCTTTTCCAGCAGCAGCCGGTAGGCGAGGTCCGGGTGGCCCGCCGTGCACAGCGCGTCGGTGATCAGCGGCGTGCCGACGAAGCCGGTGGCGATGCGGAACCCGTTGGCGCGCACCAGATCGGCGAGGCGCGCACCGGCCAGGCGGCGCTGGTCGGCGGTGGGCAGCAGCGCCCATCGCAGCGCCAGGGCGTATCCGGTGGGCGCGTCGGAGAGCACCCGGCCCGCGCCGGTGACGTAATGGTGGGCGAACGCGTCCCGGGTGTCGCGGGCGAGTCGGTCGTAGCGGTCCGGGTCCGCCCCGATGACGCGGGCGGTATCGGCGAGGATCTCGGCCGACCGGGCGAGGTAGGCGGTGGCGACGACATCGGAGTCCGTCGTGGCCGCGAACGGGTTGTCCGGTGGCGCCGCGGGGTCGAGCCAGTCACCGAACTGGAAACCGCCCGCCCACACGCCATCCGTGGTCAGCGACGAGATCTTGTCGACCCAGCCCTTCATCGACTCGTACTGCCGCCGCAGGATCTCGGCGTCGCCGTAGCGCTGGTAGAGCACCCAGGGCACGACCACCGCGGCGTCGCCCCAGGCGGTCGCGGTGGGCTCGGCGTCGTGCAGCACGTCCGGGATGACGAACGGCACGGCCCCGTCGGAATGCTGGTCCGCGGCCAGATCGGCCAGCCACGAGGACAGGAACCCGGCCGTGTCGAACAGGAACGTGGCGGTGGGGCTGAAGATCTGGATGTCGCCGGTCCAGCCCAGCCGTTCGTCGCGTTGCGGGCAGTCGGTCGGGACGTCGAGGAAGTTACCGCGCATGCCCCACACGACGTTGCGGTGGAACTGGTTGAGGTCGCGGTCCGAGCAGTCGAACCAGCCGGTGCGCCGCAGATCCGACCCGACGACCACGGCTTCCGCGGTGAAATCGTCGGTGATATCGGTGCTGCCGGTGATCTCCGCGTAGCGGAAACCGTGGAAGGTGAAGCAGGGCTCGATGGTGTGCGTGCCCTCGGGCAGGACGTAGGTGTCGGTCGCCTTGGCCGAGCGCAGCGGTCGCACGCCGAGTTCGCCGTGCTCCAGAACCTCGGCGTGGCGCACGGTGATCTCGCCCGGCCCGCGCACGGTCAGCCGGACCCAGCCGACCACGTTCTGTCCGAAGTCGACCAGCGGCGCGCCGCTGGGGGAGCGCCAGGTCCGCACCGAGGGCAGCACCTCGGTCACCCGCACCGGCGGCCCCTCCGGTGCGACCAGTGTGTCAAGATCACCGTCGACGATCTCGACGGTGTCGGTCAACTGCGGCGCGGTGTGGTCGGTGTGCTGGCCGTCGTAGAGGTCGTCGGCCTGGATCGAGCCGGTGCGGGCGGTCCAGGTGTCGTCGGTGCCGATGGTCTGCCTGGTGCCGTCCGCGTAGGTGATCTCCAGCTGGGCCAGCAGGGCGAGGCGGTCGCCGTAACAGGCCCGTTTGCCGGTCCAGCCCAGCCTGCCCCGGTACCAGCCGTTGCCCAGTGTCACGTCGAGCGCGTTCGCGCCCTCGGCGAGCAGCGGGGTGACGTCGTAGGTCTGGTACCGCAGCCGGCGCTGGTAGGCGGTCCAGCCAGGGGCGAGCACCGCGTCCCCAACGCGGCGGCCGTTCAGAGTGGCCTGGTACACGCCGTGCGCGGTGATGTAGAGCCGGGCCGACACCGCCTCCTGTCGCACGGTGAGCGCACGCGAGAGGGTCGGCGCCGGTCCGTCGATGGTGGCGGGGCTGATGAATCGCGCCGTCCAGTCGTCAGCGTCCAGCAGCCCGGCCTCCACAGTGGACGCTTCGCTCCACGCCGACCAGTTCTCGCCGGAGGCGACCCGCACCCGCACGGTAGCCCGTTGCCGGGAGGTCAACGGTTCGAACGGCCAGGGCACCAGCACCTGCTCGGCGGATTCGACCCGCACCATGTCGCCGTCGCGGTCGATCTCGTAGGCGGTCTGGGCCCAGTCCGGATCGTCCGTGCTCACCTGCCACGACAACCGGGGCCGGGTCACCCCCACGCCGAGGGCGTCGTCCAGGTGCTCGAAGCGGACACGACTGACGTTCATGCGACCGCCCGTTCGGTTTGGATCTGTTCCAATGACTTGCCCGCGGTATTGGGCATGAAGAAGAAGCCGGTGATACCGCTGATGACCAAGGCGGCGGTGAGGAACACCGCGACCGGGCCGATGCCGGTGCTGGCGAGTACCGGCACGAAGAAGCTCCAGATCCCGAGAACGGTCCGCGCGGCCCCGAAAGTCATGCCCTGTGCGGTGCCGCGCAGCATCGTCGGGAACAGTTCCTGGCTGAAGATCTTGTACACCGCTTCGCCCGCGAGACCGGAGCCGAACCCGAACAGCACGATGTTCGCGATGACGACCGGGATGGTGAACGGGAAGACCAGATAGGCGCCGTAGCCCAGTATCTGCATCACCGCGCCGATGCCCCACATCGTCTTGCGCGTGACATGCCCCCGGTCGACCAGGCGCATGAACGGCAGCGTGGCCAGGATGCCGAGCACGAAACCGACACAGGACAGCCCCACGCTCGCGGCCTGGTTGCCTGCGTGCAGCGTTTTGATGATGTAGGGCGTGAAGATCCCGCTGGTGCCCGCGGCCAGGTTCCAGAACAGGTAGATCGTCGTGGTCCACACCAGTGCCTGGAGGTTGCGGCCACTGAACAACGTCCGCACCCTGTGCACGATCGGCTCGGCCGACGCCGTCTTCCAGCGGGCCGATTCGGCGAGTCCTCGGCGCAGTACCCAGGTGACGATCGAGACCACGAACAGCATGCCGAACACGATCCGGATGCCCAGCAGGCCAAGCGAGGACATCGCCAACGCCAGCAACAGCACGACGACCGGGCCGCCGTTCCAGGCGATCTGGGTCAGGCTGAGCAGTTTGCCGCGCGCCTTGGCCGGGGAGAACTCGCCGACCAAGGCCAGCGAGGTCGGCACGTCCGCACCGACCGCGACGCCGATGATGAACGTGCCTGCGAACAACATCGCCGCGCTGACCGCGAGCATGACGAGCAGGATGCCGACCGCGTAGACGAGCAGGTCGTACTGGTAGATCCGTTTGCGCCCGAGTTTGTCCCCGAGCCGGCCGCCGATCAAAGCCCCTAACGCGCAGCCGAGCGCGTTCGGGCCGATCGCCGCGACCGCGCCGACCGCACCGTTGCTCAACCCGAGATAGGCCTGGAACAGAGCGAGACCGGAGCCCAGCGCGACGATCGAGCCGGCATCCAGATACGAGGCCATGCCGGCCAGAACCGACCATTTCCACTGCTGACGAGTGACAACATCGCTGTCCTCGACCGCCCCAACGTCCATTGTCTCGTGCGGAGCCATGCGAACCTCCAAGTCGTCATTGACCGGGGATGGTTGGCGGATGAATTGAAACGTATCAAGGCTTGAAGGTAACGAACCTACCCCGACGACTCAACCCTTGTTCGATTCTTTCTGCCGGACGGGATGTGAAGCGTTTCAGCTTGCCAGGCAGGACTCCCCGGCCTCCGGTTGATCTTCGCAAGGCGTGGACCAGCCGGTGCGGACAGCCTCTCGTCGACCCGGGCGCGAGCCATCGCGCTCGGCGCCCACGTCGTTGATTCGATTTACCACCTGCCTGGGCAGGTGATCTCAAGCTCTCACAAGGTGGATTGGGCAAGCTGGGCCATATGGTAAAACGATTCAATCCGCCTGGCAAGGCCAGGCTCAGGCCCGTCCGGTGGAGGCCCGGACCACCAGTTCAGGGGAGAACTCGATCTGGCGATGGCGCTGCGTGCTGTCTCCGGAGGTTGCGGCCTCGTCGCGGTCGAGCAGTGCGATCTCCTCGAACAGCAGATCGGCGGCGGCCGTGCCCAACTCGGTGTGCGGGGTCCGAATGGTGCTCAGCGGCACGATGGTCGATTGAGCGAACGCGCTGTCGTCGTAGCCGATGACCGCGATGTCGGCCGGTACACGAACGTGCTGACCGGCCACGAACGCCTGGATCACGCCGATCGCCAACAGGTCGTTGGCGCAGAACAGGGCATCCGGGCGTTGTCTGGCTGATCGGCGGACGATCTCGTTCGCGCACGTGATGCCGGCTTCCACCGAGCGCTCGGGCACCGGGATGATTTCCAGGGTCGCCGCGGCTGCGGACCCGATCACCGACAGCGCGCCGTTGAGCCGGTCGGCCACCTGGCGCAGTTCGAGCGAGGAGGCGATGAAGCCGATCCGCTTGCGACCCTGGTCGAGAAGGTGGCGCATGGCCAGCTGTCCGCCGGCGAAATGGTCGATGGACACCGACGCCTGATCGGGAGATTCGGCGCGGCGGGCGCTGAGCACGCTGGCGATGCCGCGTGCGCGCATCCGCGCCAATTCGACTTCCACGTCCCCCACCGGAGCGATGATGACGCCCCGTACCTGCTGTTGGGCGAACAGCTGCAGGTAGCTGCGTTCGCGCTGCCGGGACCCGGTGTCGTTGGCCATGAGGAGGTACATGCCGTGGGCGGAGACCTGCTTCTCGATCGCGGCGGCGATCTCCGGGGTGGTGGCGTCGGCCAGCTCGAAAGCGATGTAACCGATGACCGGGCTGACCCCTGTCCGCAAGGTGCGGGCGACATCGTTGGGTACGAACCCGAGCAGGTCGACGGCCTGCTGGACGCGTTGGCGGGTCGCCTCGGAGAGTTTGCGGGGCCGGTGGAAGTAGTTCGACACGGATGCCGGCGACACTCCGGCCAGTTCCGCCACCTCGCGGATGGTCACCTTGTTCAGCGTGTCCTCCTCGGGCCACCATTCGACCTGGTAAATCGTATTACCTCCGGAACCGGAGAGCCGGATGAGGACCGATGAGTTTCGCTCGGCGATCGCCTCTGTATGGGTAGGAGGTGGTTGCCATGTTGCTGGAAAACAAGAATGTGATCGTCTACGGGGCGAGCGGAGCGGTCGGCAGCGCGATCGCTCGCGGATTCGCCTGCGAAGGGGCCAGGGTCTTCCTGACCGGGCGGAATCCCGGCGCCGTCAACACCGTCGCCAAGGAAATCTCCGCCGAGGGCGGTGCCGTCGAGACCGCCGTGGTCGACGCCCAGGACGAGAAATCCGTCACCGAGCACCTCGACGCCGTCGTCGCCGAAGCCGGTGCCATCGATGTGTCGTTCAACGCGATCGGCATCTCGCCGCGTGGGCTCCAGGGAATCCCGCTCGCCGACCTACCGGTCGAGGATTTCCTGCGACCGGTCACGACCTACGCCAAGGCTCACTTCGTGACCGCGAAATCCGCCGCGCGGCACATGATCCCCCAAGGTTCGGGCGTGATCATGATGCACACTCCCGAACCCGCCCGCGTGAGCCTGCCCCTGGTCGGCGGCATGAGCGTCGGCTGGGCGGCGATGGAGGCGCTCAACCGAGCGCTGTCCGCCGAATGGGCCCAGCACGGCGTCCGCTCGATCTGCCTGCGCACCACCGGCCTGACCGGCACACCGATCATCGACATGGTGTTCGGGCTGCACGCCGACGCGCTGGGCATCCCCAAGGACCAGTTCACCGCCGCCGTCAGCGCGATGACCCACCGCAAGCGCCTGACCACGCTGGACGAACTCACCGCGGTCGCGGTGTTCCTGGCCTCCGATCGAGCGTCCGCCATGACCGGAACCGTCGCCAACCTGACCGGCGGAATCGTCGTCGACTGAGGAGCAGAAGCAATGAACGATCTACTGGCCAGCGCGGTCGCCGCGCACGGCGGTTTGGACCGGTGGAATCGGATCGGGGCGATCCGCGTCGACGCCGCCATCTCCGGGGCCTTCTGGCAGGTCAAGGGCAAGAGCGACGCGCTGAAGGACGTCCGCTTCGAGGTCGACACCACCCAGGAACGATTGACCATGGAGTTCGTCGGTCAAGACCGGCGCTCGCTCTTCCAGCCCGACCGGGTCGTCGTGCAGCGAGGCGACGGCACGGTCGTCGACACGCGCGACAACCCGGAGCGGTCGTTCGAGGGCCACGAGTTCCAGACGCCCTGGGACGACCTCCACGTCGCGTACTTCACCGGGGAAGCACTGTGGACGTACCTGAACACGCCGTTCCTGCTCACCTGGCCTGGGTTCGTCTGCGAAGAGATCGCGCCCATCGACGTCGACGGTGAAACCTGGCGGCGGCTGAGCGTGACCTTCCCCGACCACATCAAGAGCCACACCCGCAAGCAGGTGTTCTGCTTCGGCCCGGACGGGCTGCTGCGCCGCCACGACTTCGCCATCGACATCGTCGATCCGAGCACCGAGTCGCAGCTGTACGCCGCCGATTACCGCGACGTCGACGGCATCATCATCCCCGCCACCCGGCGGGCCTACGCCACCATGGGCGAGGACAAGATCGTCCTGGTCGCCATCGACATGGCCGACATCGCCGTCGTGCCTGAACCGCACGACGAAGGCAGCCGGGATCATGCACACCATGACTGAGACCGAGACCGGCAACGGGGATTTCGCCCAGCGCAGCGAACCGTTCCGGCGCGAGTTGCTCGCCTACTGCTACCGCATGCTCGGTTCCCTCGACGAGGCCGAAGAAGTTGTTCAGGACGTGTACCTCGACGCCTGGCGCGCGTACGACGGGTTCGAGGGCCGATCATCGTTGCGCACCTGGCTCTATCGCATCACGACCCGGGCGTGTCTCAAAGCGCTGGACAAAAGCAGGCGCAGGCCGCTGCCCGCCGATCTCGGCGCCCCCGAGACAAACCCCGAGGCCGAGCTGGTCGAGCGGACGCCAGAGGTGCTGTGGCTCCAGCCGATCCCCGACTTCCTGTTCAGCACGGCACCGGCCGACCCGGCAACTGTTGTGGTGCAACGACAGACCATGCGGCTCGCCCTGATCGGGGCCCTCCAACAGCTACCACCTCGGCAACGAGCCGTGCTGATCCTGCGCGACGTGCTGCAATGGCGGACCACCGAGGTCGCCGAACTGCTGCGGATGACGACGGCGGCCGTCAACAGCGCGCTGCAGCGGGCGCGAGCCCAGGTTCCGCTCAGCGAGGACGATCTGGCCGAGCCCGCCGAACCACGTCAGCGAGCGCTGCTCGACCGGTACGTCACCGCGTTCGAAACCGCGGACGTCGATCAACTCGTCGCGGTGTTGACCGAGGACGCGCGATGGGAAATGCCACCGATCGCGACCTGGTTCGAAGGCCGCGACACGATCGTCGCCTTCCTGGCCAGGCAGATGCGGATCATCGGCCCAGCCGAACTGGTCGCCACGTCCGCCAACGGGCAGCCCGCGTCCGCGGTGTACGCCCGAGGCCGGGATGGCGTGCGCCGTCCGCACGCGGTGCACGTATTGACCATCACCGCCGAGGGCGTCAGCAGGATCGTCGCGTTCCACGGTGCTGGGCTGTTTCCGCTGTTCGGGCTCTGACCAGGCGGCGGCATGCCCGAACCGGAAAACATCGCCGACCACGACGCCGCGCTGCACGCCGAGTTGCGGCTGTTCTGCCAACTCATGCTCGGTTCAGCCGACGCCGCCGACTGCGTGATGCAGCAGATCTACCGCCGTGCCCTCGATTGCCACGACGAGCAAGAGGAGCGCGCCCAGTTGTTCCGTATCGCAGCCGACCTCTGCGGAGTCCGTGAATAGGGCGCTGACGCTCTGATGTTCAGCGACTTCACACCGGCCGCTCGCGAGCTGATCCAGCAGGCCGGTGAACACGCTCGATCGCACCAATCGTGGGGTCTACCAGCGGATCTTGGACGCGACACGAGACGTGTCCCGATCACTGGAGGAGTACCTGCGGGCGCTGTGGCGGCTGGGCAGCGGCCAGAAGGCCAGTGCGACCGTCCCGGCTGCGCTGTTTGGCGACCTGGTCATTCAAGCCATCCGCGCACCGGCTCCGCCGTTCGATGACACGTGGCGAAGCACGGACTTCGACCTGGGTGCGACCGGGAGCGAGTTCGATGCCTGGGAACGGGTGATCTTGTCGCAGATCGCTGATCTGCGTGACTTCGCCGAAGGCCCGGAACAACAGTTCCCCGAACTCGGCGTTGACGTGCCCCGCCGACCTGCCGACGGCAACCGGGCCAATCCGCTCCGCTGGTACAACCACTCGGTACGAAGTTATCTGGAGTGCGCCATGGCAGGCGCGTTCGGCGGTTGGGACCTTGGCGATGGCGTCCGCAAGTCGCTTCCCGATCCCGCCGGGCAATTCCACCCCGAGCCACCCGAAGCGATCCTGCTGCCACCACTGTCGTGGGCGGAGATGACAGAGTTCCTCATCTGCGGCCAGACATACGAATGATCGTTCGACCGGCTATGACGCATCGGCTGGTCGAAAATCGGCGTCCGTCGTGTGTTGCCCAATATGCCGTAGTGCCGGACTGAGCAGTGCCCCGAGCGCGCAGACGCAGATGACCGCCGCACACGTCAGCAGCCCGGTGCGCGCGCTGAACGCGTGTGCGATGTTGCCGATGAGGTTGTTGGTGATCAGCAACGCCGAACTCTGAGTGAGAGTGAACAGCGCCTGCACTCGGGCCAAGTGACTCCTGGGTGCGGCGGTCACCAGGACCGGCGTCAGGTGGCTGACCAGAAGACCGACGCCGACGCCACAGAAGAACCCGCTGGCTATGGCAAGCGATGGCATCGCGCTGAGCCCAAGGCACAACAGACTCAGTGTCACGACCGCCATGCCCGCCGACGCGACAATGCCGGGGCGCGGGATGGTCCCCTTGTATGCCACGGCCAGAGTTATCGCAATGGTCCCCAGACTCTGCGTGCCGACGATGAGGCCCGCATCCAGCGCCGGCCAGCCATGGGATCGGGAGAGTAACGGGACGGGTAGCGAACTTACCGGGAGGATGAAGCCTGCCGCGCCGGCCATCAGGCAAAGCACTGCCCGCAGGCCGGGAGTATGCAGCGCCACACGCACACCATCCGCGGCTTCGCGCAGAATGTTTCGACCTGCTGACGAGTGTTCCGGCTTGAAGCGGGGACGAATGCGGAACAGCACAACAATGACGACCGCGAAGGTTGCGGCGTCGGCCGCGGCAGCGATTGGAAGACCTGCGAGCGCGACCAACACGCCACCGAGTGGCCCGCCGACGATCGTTACGAGTTGGCTTCCACTTTGGCGTAATGCGACTGCTCGGCTTACTTGGTCGGCGTCGACCAGGAGCCTCGGCATCGAGCCGGCGGCCGGTAGGTAGAACGCATCGTTTGTGCCGATAACCACCGCGGCGATCAGCAAGATCACGACAGGCGTGCCGAGCGACCACGAGCTGATGGCGAGGGCGGCTGCGACCAAGAACATCACGCTGTCGCCGACGAGCATGATGCGTCGGGCGCCGGTCCGATCGCCGACCGCGCCACCGATGAGTAGCAGCAGGGTCCGTGGGAGCGAAATCATCGACAGAACCAGACCGGCCACTGTGCCGCCGTCTGATGACGCTGCCCAGCCGATACCGAAGTACAGGGCGGAGTCCCCGAGTTGCGAGATCAGCGCACCGGCAGCCCACACCTTGAACGCGGCCGGGAGCTTGCTGGTGCTCGGACGCGAACCCTTCACGTTCGCTGCGCGAGGTGCGGGGCCGGCCCCAGGCGTTGTTGGCGTGGTGGCGAAACCATTGGGTGAGTATTGCGTGGCCGTCGGACAATTGATGGTGGGCAAGTCCACGTCGCACTGGCTGGCCCGGGACCTGTGTTCGCGCTCGATACAGCGCAGGCCGGTCGGTTGGCGGTGGCATTCTATGTATGTCGAACGCCATAATTATGGCTCAGTCGCGGGCATGGTGAGAGCGTGCGCGCGGCCGGTCACGGCTGCTCGGACGGCGTCGAATGGCTCGGGGCTGCGCAGGGCGCGTGCGGTCAGCATGGCTCCCTCGACGCCTGCCACCGTCGCATGGGCCAGCTCGCGGGCGCAGGCCTTGTCTGCGCCGAGCACGACCAACTGGAGGGCCAGGGTCTCGATCATGAGGAAGAACGCGCGCCGGCTGGCGGCGCCTAGTTCCTCCGAGGACTCGCCGACCTCAAGCACCAGCGGGGCGATGGTGCAGCCACGTCCATAGTCGCTGTCCTGCATGCCATCGCGGGCAAAGTCGACGTAGGCCCGGACCAAGTCCTCGGCCGTCGTGGCCTCCGCGGCGAGCTTGTTGATCAGGTCGACCTGCTCGCGGGTGTGCGCCTCGGCCGCTTCGGCGGCCATCTGTTCTTTGCCCTGCGGAAAGTGGTAGTAGAGCGACCCGCGTGGGGAGGCGCTGCGTTCGACCACGTCGGACAGTGCCATCGAGTGGTAGCCGTGTTCGCGGATGAGCTGGCGGGCGGCCCCGACCATGCGCTGTTTGGTGTCTGAACGTCTCGCCATGACCCCGAGTCTAGCGCGTGGCATGTATGACGTACGACATATACGGTGGCGCTCAGTTATATGTCGGGCGACATAATTGGGGACGTCTGCTCGACGGAAAGGATCATCGCCATGCCATTCGTGACCATCGACCTCCTCCGGGGGAAGTCCTCCGAGTACCTGGCTGCCATCTCCGAGGGAGTACACGATGCTCTGGTGGAGGGCCTTGGCATGCTTGCCGAGGACCGGTTCCAGGTCATTCACCAGCATGAAACCGAAGAGATGGTGTTCAACCGCGATTTCCGGGGCGGGCCCAGGTCGGATGACTTCGTGGTCGTCACCATCACCGACGGGCTTCAGCGCGAGGACAACAAGAAGAAGGCGTTCTACCGGGCGCTGGTTCGCAACCTGAGCGCCACTCCTGGGATCAGGCCTGCGGACGTGTTCGTGAAGATGCAGGTGACCCCGCCGATCAACTTCTCTTTCGCCGACGGCGTTCCCGCCACGGAAACGGCTGCTCGTGAGGCACTGGACCGTGCGGCTCAGACGTCCGGCACGCGCGAGGCCTACACGCGGGGCGAGATGGTGCAGGCCGTCACGGAACTGTTCCGCGACAACGACCGCAGCGCAATCCTGTCGATGCTGCGCGATGACTTCGTGCTCAAGATGCCGGCCTCGGTGACCTATGGCGGCGAGTTCTTTGGCGCGAAGGCCTTCGACGACTACTTCGCGCGCGTGGTCGGCGAGGACAACAAGTACTACACGTCGTTCGTCACCGCCCTCGTTCGCGTGATCGAGGCCGACGACTACCTGACCGCCCAGATCGCCATCACGGCCACCGGCAGGACGACCGGTAAGACGATGAACATCGAGAACGCCTGGGTGTTCGACACCACTGGCGGAAACTTCCGCTCGGCGCAGATCTACGCCGACACCGCTGCCGCCGTCGACATTCTGGGCTGAGCCGGCACCAGACGACCGGGCTTGGCCCGGCCGACGCCGAGGTCGCGGCAACTGTGCGGGCAGCGGCCGATGCGTTGCTACTCCCGGCGACCACCGACCGGCACCGGCCTGCCGGTTGGGGTGCAGCTGGCGGCCAGTTGGTACGCCGAGTCGACGATCCCGCACCTCGCTTCGCTGCTGGAGACGCTGAGCCCGGTCCGCGACCGGCCCGATGCCGGCGTTGCTACCGCCCGGTCACGGCACGTGGTAGCCCGAAGGACGGGAGCACGCTGGTGTCGAAAACGGTGATGGCCGAGATCCGGTCGCCGCTGAGGGTGAGCACGATCAGGCCGACACCGTGGCGGATTCCGGTCGGGGTGTGCAGGTACATCGCGAGTGCGGGCTGGCCGTTCGCGCGGGTGGGTACGAAATCGTAGGTCCAGTTCGTGCGCAGGACGGTGGCGTAGAAGCGGGCCACGTCGGCACGGCCCTGGTATTCAAGGGGAATCGGCGGCATGGAGAGGTAGATGTCGTCGGTGAGGAGAGCGAGCAGGGCGTCGATGTCGCTGGCCGTGTAGGCCTGGGTGAACTTGGCGACGAGCGCCTGTTCGGCCGGTGAGTCGGGCGCGGGTGGCGGTTCGTGGTCACTGACCGGGGCCAGGCGGCGGTGCAGGCCGGCGCGGGCCCGTTTGAGCGCGCTGGTCACCGATTCGACGGTCGTGGCCAGCATGTCGGCGACCTCCTTGGCGGGGTAGCCGAGTACGTCGCGCAGGATCAGTACGGCCAGTTGGCGGACCGGCAGGATCTGCAGCGCGGTCACGAAGGCCAGCGAGATCGCTTCGGTCTGCTCGTAGTGGGCGGCCGGACTTACCGGCGTGCCGCTGGCGCCCTCCAGCAGCGCGTCGGGGAACGGCTCCAGCCAGGGGACCTCGCCGAGCCGGGTCGGCTCGGGCGGTTCGACCTCGGGGATGTCCCACGGCACGGCCGGGCGCCTGCGCGCCGAGCGCAGCGCGTCGACGCACCGGTTGGTGGCGATCCGGTACAGCCAGGTGCGGATCGAGGCTCGTTCCTGGAACGCCGCGATGCCCTGCCAGGCGGACAGAAACGTGTCCTGGAGAGCGTCCTCCGCGTCCTGGAAGGAGCCGAGCAGCCGGTAGCAGTGCACGTGCAGCTCCCGGCGGTGTGGCTCGGTCAGCTCCCGGAACGCGTCCCCGTCCCCGGCACGTGCCCTGGCGATCAGGTCGGTGGTTGCCGTCGTCACTCGCGTTACCTCTCTCCTGCCCATGGGTCTTCGCAGTATGGACGTCGGCCGGGGCCCGAACTGGGCGCTCTTGCAACGCCCAGTTTCGCGATCGTGCGCCGTCTGCACCTTCGACGGCTCGGACGGACCGGGCCGCATTCCCAGGAGGACGCATGTCGATCACGGACAAGACGGTGCTGGTGACCGGGGCCAGCCGCGGCATCGGGCAGGCGCTGGTCGAGGAGGCTCTGGCCCGGGGCGCGAAGCGCGTGTTTGCCGGTACGCGCAGGCCGCTGACTCATTCTGACGAGCGTGTCGTGCCGTTGTTTCTGGACGTGACCAGCGCGGAGCAGATTCAGGCGGCCGCCCGGCGGGTCTCGTCGCTGGACGTGCTCATCAACAACGCGGGCCTGGCCAGCTACGAGGACCTCGGCGAGCGGGCCGCGCTCGAACGGCAGCTCGCCGTCAACCTGTTCGGCACTTACGACGTGATCCAGGCCTTCCTGCCGTTGCTGACCGCTTCCGAGGGAGCGATCGTCAACGTCGCGTCGCTCTCGGCCATCGCCGCCGTGCCGGTGATGCCCGCGTACTCGATCTCCAAGGCCGCCGTGTTCTCGCTGTCCCAGGCCTTGCGCATGCTGCTGACAGGGCGCGGCGTACGGGTCCATACCGTGCTGAGCGGACCGGTCGACACCGAGATGACCCGTGCGCTGGAGATCCCGAAGGCGGATCCGGAGTCGGTCGCGCGGGGCATCCTGGACGGGATCGACAAGGGCGAGGAGGAGATTTTCCCGGACGTGCTGTCGGCGTCGATCGTCGAAGCCTGGTACGGCGGGGTGGCCAAAGCGCTGGAACGCCAGAACGCCGCGCTCCTCGGCTGACGCGGCCGAGAAGAACAAGACTGTTTCTTCGCGGGATCGCCAGGCACCCTCGGTGGTACTGATCACCGATTCGGGGAGCCGACAGTGGATGAGCTGGTTGCCGAGCAGGACTACCTGAGCCGCCTCTACGCCAGGCTGGACGGCCTGCGCGAACAGGCGGCGACTCGGCTGGCCACCGCGCGGGACCGGGAGCTGGCCGGCTTCTGGCAGGCCGAGCTGGACCGGCTGGCCGCAGTCGAGGACGGCCTGTGCTTCGGGCGACTGGACCTGGCCGACGGCAGCCGTGTCTACATCGGACGGATGGGACTGTTCGAAGACGCCGAGGACGAACCACTGCTGCTGGACTGGCGGGCACCGGCTGCCCGGCCCTTCTACACCGCGACCATGGCCGCGGCGGACGGTGTGCGACGGCGACGGCGGATCACGACCAGCGGCCGGACCGTGCTCGCGCTGGACGACGAACTGCTCGACGCGGGCACCGCCGACACCAGCACGCTGGTCGGGGAGGCCGCGTTGATGGCCGCGTTGACCTCGGCGCGAACCGGTCGGATGCGGGAGATCGTGACCTCCCTGCAGACCGAGCAGGACCGCATCGTCCGCGACGAGTACCTGGGCGTGCTGGTCGTGCAGGGCGGACCGGGAACCGGCAAGACAGCGGTCGCGCTGCACCGGTTGGCCTACCTGCTCTACACCCGCCCGCACCTTCGCGGGCGGGGCGTGCTGGTGCTGGGGCCGAGCCAGGTGTTCCTGGACTACATCGGGCAGGTCCTGCCCGGGCTCGGCGAGCAGGCGGTGGTGACGTCGACCGTCACGCAACTACGGCCGGACGTCAAGGTCAGCCGCACCGACCCGTCCGAGATCGCCGAGGTCAAGGGCGGGCCCGAGATGGCCGAGCGCATCGCGGCCGCGGTGCGCTCGCGGATACGCACCCCCGAGGATCCGATCGAGGTGGAGTTCGAACAACAGGCGCTGCGGCTGGACCCGGACGACTGCCGCCGTGCCGTCGCCATCGCCGCGGGCACGGGACTGCCGCACAACCGGGCCCGGCTGGTGTTCCAGCAGCGGATGGTCGAGCGGCTCGCGCAGGGCCTGGTCGACGGCATGGAGAACGTGGTGTTCACCGAGACCGGCGCGGCCATCGACGGCGGCAGCGCCGACGGCCGGCTCGGCGCCGCCGACCTGCGCGCGCTGGCTGCCGCCGGGGTGGTGATCGACGGCGATGACGACGGCCCCAAGCGTCTGTTCGACGACACGGACGTGGCCAGGCTGCGCACCGCCCTGCTGGCCGATGCCGCCGTGCGCGATGCGCTGGATGAGCTGTGGCCGCCGCTGGACCCGCGCGAGGTGGTCGCCGACCTGCTCGACGCGCCGACCGATGAGTGGAGCGCGGCCGATGTTCCGTTGCTGGACGAGGCCAGCGCGCTGATCGGTGACGCCAACATCGGCGCGACGTTCGGGCATGTGGTGGTCGACGAAGCGCAGGAGCTGTCCGCGATGGCGTGGCGGATGGTGCTGCGCCGCTGCCCCAGCCGATCGATGACGATCGTCGGCGACCTCGCCCAGACCAGCGATCCGGCCGGTGCCTCGTCCTGGGATCGAGTACTGCGGCCGCACGTGGAAGATCGGTGGCGGCTGGCCCAGCTGACCATCAACTATCGAACTCCGGCCGAGATCATGGCCGCGACCACCGATTTGTTCACCGCGCACCATCCCGGCCTGCGACCGCCGCGATCGGTCCGTGTCGGCGGGGAAGCGCCCTGGCGACTGCGCACCACTCTGGCCGACCTGCCCGATGTCGTCGCCGAGATCGTTGCCGGGCAGGTGGAGGGCCAGTTGGCGATCATCACGCCGTCCTTGCACCGCCCCCGGCTTGCGGCGGCGCTGTCGCTGGGCGCGTCACCCGAGATCACCGACCCCGTTGTCGTGCTCACGCCCGACCAGGTCAAAGGACTGGAATTCGACTCGGTGCTGATCGTCGACCCGGCCGGGATCCTCGCGGCGCCCTTGGGCCACAACGATCTCTACGTCGCCATGACCCGCGCCACCGCACGGCTGGGGATCCTGCATCCCGGGCCGCCGCCGGCCGAACTTTCCGGCATCGAGCAGCGCCGGCGCCGGTAGGCTGGCCACGCTCTTCCTTTGCCCACAAGGAGAAATCATGAAGATTCCATTGTCGAAGACCCTGTTCGTGGCGGCCGCGCTGCTCGCAGGCACCGCGGCGCTGTTGCCTGCCACGGCCGCCGCGGCGCCGGCCGGCATCCAGGGGACCGGGGCGATCTCGAACGGCATTCAAGGCACTGGGGCGATCTCGAACGGCATCCAGGGCAGTGGGGCGACCTCCGACGGTATCGAGGGGACCGGCTGAGGGCGCTGGCGTGTGGTCCGGCCGGGCCACACGCCGATCCGGTGTGAGAAACGGGAGGCTCAATGTCAGATCCGGTTGAGGCAGCCAGGAAGCTGGTACCGCTGCTGCGTGAGCACGCTGCCGAGACGGACCGCACGGCGGCGATGCCGGAGACGGTCGTCAACGAACTGCGGAACGCCGGGCTGCTCTCGCTCGGAGCGCCCGCCGCCGTTGGCGGGCCGGAGGCCGATCTGCCGACCGCGTTCGAGGTGTACCGCAACCTCGCGCGCGGGTGCGGTTCGAGCGCGTGGGTGGCGATGGTGCTGTCCACCAGCGCCCAGGTGGCCGCCGCACTGGGTGACGAGGGACGCCAGGAACTGTGGGGCACCGACGCGTTCGCCGGTGTCTGCAGCAGTCTCGTTCCCGTTGGCGGCAAAGCTCGGGAGTCGGCGGCCGGGGTGCACGTGACCGGGCGATGGTTGCCGTTGTCGGGGGTACATCAGTCGCGGTGGGCCGTGGTTGCCGCGGTGCGCGAGCAGGCCGAGCCGGTCCTTGCCGTGGTGCCCGTTGCGGCGGGAACCGTCGAGCGCACGTGGGCCATGTCGGGAATGCGTGCGACCAGGAGCGACACCCTCGTTCTCGACGACGTCTTCGTGCCACGGCGCCGGGTACTGCCGATTCGCACGTTGGTCACCGGCAGCCGGCCGTTCATGCCCGGCGCCCTGGTCGCGCTGGCCGCGCCGCTGCTCGGCATGGCAGAATTCGCGGTCGAGCAGGCCACGGAGTGGTTGCGCGGGCAGCGGGCCGGCGGCGGATCGTCGCGGGCCGCGTCACCGGCCGTGCTGCACACGCTCACGACGGCCGCCGCCCGGGTGGACGTCGCGCACGTCGTGTTGAGTTCGCTGCTGACCGACACCGAACGGATCAACGCGACGGGGGAGCCCGCGAGCGACGTGTTCCGCGGCCGGATCCGGATGCTGGTCGCCCGCGCGGTGGCGGACCTGCGCGAGGCGGTCCACGGCAGCCTCACTGTCCTGGGCGGCGACGGTCTGGTGATCTCCCACCCGGCCGAGCGCGTCTGGCGCGACATGGAGACCGCCTGCACCCATGCCATGGTCTCGATGGAACGCGCGCTCGACGAATACGGCCCGCTGCTGCTCAGCGAGCAGGCGTGACGTCGTCCGGCGCGGGCCCGGTAGTCAGGCACGCTGACGGTGGCGCCCACGCCGTCGAAAATCCGGGCCTGGCCGACCGCTGTCCACACTGGACTGATGTCCACCCACTGCCGCGCAAAGCGGTTCATTCGCTGAACCAGGGCGTTGCACCGGTATCCGGATGGCAGGCGCGCGGCACAGCATTCGATCGGTACCGAGAAAACACGGGACGGTGACGCCGATCGCGACGAAGACGCCGCCGACCGCATCGGTCGGGTAGTGGCAGTCCATGGCCACCAGTCCGATGAGGACGATCACGGTCAGTAGTACCCAGCCGGTCGCGGCCAGCCAGCGCCGCAGCGGTCCGCCGGTCGAGGCCAGCGCGAGCAGGGCCACCGTGTACACGGCCATCGAGGCGACGGCGTGTCCGCTCGGATAGCTGAGATAACCGTGCAGCCTCCGGTCGAACAACGGCTTGAACGCCAGTTCCACCAGGCCGACGCCGATGACCGGGGTGATCGCGGCGAGCAGCGCCACGTCGCCGCGATGCCGCACCAGCGCCACGACGACGATGACCACCAGCGCGGCCGCGATCACCGACGTGTCGGTCGGTACGAGCAGCACCGTGGCGAGGCGGCCGCGGTCGCCGAACACGGAATGCACCCACGCGCTGAACCAGCGGTCGACCGGACTCGCGTGTGGCTGTCCGGCGAACAGTATTCCGATAGTGATCGCGATGGCCCACGACCCAATAGCGACGGTCAATGCAGGCCCGCGCGTATGACCAGAAATCACCGGCGCCATAGGAGCGACTATGCTCCGTTGTTGCGTATTCGCACCCGCACGAACGGTCTATCGCCTGATCGGGGCGGGTAACATGACACTTTCTCGTGCTCATTGCAATGAATACGCGTCATGTTCATCTTTGCCGCGAAAAATGTAACTCGAACGAGCAATCAATTGTTTGGAAAAGTGATTTCGCGGGCATGCGGCGCCGGCCGCGCGGGTGCGAGTCGCGGTCAGCGCCAGCCCAGCTCCGGCGCGACCTGGGTCAGGATGCTCTCCAGCACGTGGGCGTTGTACTCGACGCCGAGCTGGTTGGGCACGGTCAGCAGCAGCGTGTCGGCCTCGGCGATCGCCTCGTCCTCGGCCAGTTGGCGCACCAGCACGTCGGGCTCGGCGGCGTAGGTGCGGCCGAAGATCGCTCGCGTGTTCGCGTCGAGGTAGCCGACGTGGTCGGTGCTCGCGCCGTCCCGGCCGAAATAGGCGCGGTCCAGGTCCGCGGTGATCGCGAAGATGCTGCGCGAGACCGACACGCGCGGCTCGTGCTGCCAGCCCGCGTCGGCCCAGGCCTTGCGATACGCGCGGATCTGGGCGGCCTGCTGCACGTGGAACGGGGCGCCGCCCTCGTCGTTCTTGAGGGTCGAACTCATCAGGTTCATGCCCAGCGAGGCGGCCCAGGCCGCGGTGCCGTTCGAGCCCGCACCCCACCAGATGCGCTCGCGCAGGCCCTCCGAGTGCGGCTCAAGGCGCAGCAGCCCCGGCGGGTTGGCGAACATCGGGCGCGGGTTGGGCTCGGCGAAACCCTCCCCCTCCAGGACCTTCAGCAGCACCTCGGTGTGGGCGCGGCCCATGTCGGCGTCGGTGTCGCCCTCGCTGGGGCGGTAGCCGAAGTAGCTCCAGCCATCGATCACCTGCTCGGGCGAGCCCCGGCTGATGCCGAGCTGGAGCCTGCCACCCGCGATCAGGTCGGCGGCCCCGGCGTCCTCGGCCATGTACATCGGGTTCTCGTAGCGCATGTCGATCACGCCGGTGCCGATCTCGATCCGCGAGGTCTTGGCGCCGATCGCGGCCAGCAGCGGGAACGGTGAGGCGAGCTGGCGGGCGAAGTGGTGGACGCGGAAGTACGCGCCGTCGGCACCGAGTTCCTCGGCCGCCACGGCCAGGTCGATCGACTGCAGCAGGGTGTCCGACGCCGTCCTGGTCTGCGAGTGCGGGGTGTCCGACCAGTGGCCGAAGGAGAGAAATCCGATGCTCTTCATACGCGCTGCAACACCTCGGGCAGTTGGTTGATTCCTCAACCATCTTAGCCGAAGTGACGAAGAACACTGACACACTCCCGTACCAGGGCCGATTACCCGAGTGGATTCCACTTCGGACAAAAAGGAGCGTGCCCGCGGTGCGTGGTGGCTTACGGATCGGATCGAGCAGTTCGCGGAGTTCAGCCAGGGGGGCGCACAGATCACAAAGATCCTGGTCAGCACTGGTCACCGGCATGGCAGCGCTGGTGGTGGCCGCCAGCGCGGGCGTCGCGGTGAGCGGCCCCAGCGCGGCCGCCGACCCGCTGGGCGGGTCGGCCACCCAACAGATCAGCTATCTCGGACTCGACTTCACCGTGCCGGCCAGCTGGCCAGTGCACACCCTCGACGCCACCACCTGTGTTCGCTACGACCAGCACGCGGTCTACCTGGGCGTTCCCGGCAAGGAACAGCACTGCCCGGCCGACCTGCTGGGCCGCACCGAGGCGCTGCTGGTGTCCCCGGCCCCGGCCGCCCCGCACGCCACGGCCAGCACGGACCACACCACCGCGCACGAGATCTCGGTGACCACAGCGACGGTGTCGGTCACCGCGACCTACGGCACCGACCGGGCCGCGATCGCCGCGGTGCTGGCCAGCGCGGGCCTGCCCACCCCGAAGCAGCAGGCCGCGCCGAAGCCCGCCACCGTCCGGCCGAACGCGGCCAGGGCCGCGCTGCCGACCAGCGTCACCAACGGCTCCGGAGCCGGTTTCGACGCCTGCTCGGCGCCGAGTTCCAGTGACCTGAGCGCCTGGCGCGGCACCTACGCCAACCTCGGCATCTACATCGGCGGCCAGGACCGGGCCTGCGCTCAGCCGAACCTCACCGCGGGCTGGCTGTCCACCGAGGCCGCGGCGGGCTGGCACTTCATCCCGATCTACGTCGGCCCGCAGGCCTCCTCCGGCCAGCTCAACACCACGGCCTCGGCCACCGCGCAGGGAATCACCGCCGCCGATGACGCGGTGAACCAGGCCGCGGCGCTCGGCCTCGGTGCGGGCAACGTCATCTACTACGACATGGAGGCGTACCCGACCGCGCAGAGCGGCGCCGCGCTCGCCTTCATCGCGGCGTGGAACGGCGAACTGCACCGGGCCGGTTACTGGTCCGGCGTGTACAGCAGCGCCAACTCGGCCATCGCGGACCTGGTCGCCAACTACGGCGGATCGTCCACTCCGGACGTCGCGTTCACCGCGCGCTGGAACAACGTGGCCACCACCGACGACGCGAACATCCCGGCCACCGAATGGGCCAACCACCAGCGCGTGCACCAGTACGCGGGCGGGCACGACGAGACCTACAACGGCGTCACCATCAACGTGGACAGCGACTTCCTGGATGTCGGAGCGGCCGGTTCGGCCGCGACGCCGGTGACCGGGAAGTACGTGCCGACCGGCCCGACCCGGCTGCTGGACACCCGCACCGGCACCAACCCGGCTCCGTTGGGCGCCAACCAGTCGATGAGCCTGCAGGTCACCGGGACGGCGGGCGTGCCGACCAGCGTCACGGCCGTGGTGCTGAACGTGACGGTGACCGACCCGACGACCGGCGGCTTCCTCACCGTCTACCCCGACGGCCCGAAGCTGCCGACCTCGTCGAACCTCAACTTCAGCGCGGGCCAGACCATCGCGAACCTGGTCACCGTGCCGGTCACCGACGGCAAGGTGAACTTCTACAACTTCGGCGGCACGGTGGACGTGATCGCCGACCTGTTCGGCTACTACACCACCGGCGCGGGCAACACGTTCACCCCAGCGGGCCCGGCCCGGCTGCTGGACACCCGCACCGGCAGCAACCCGGCTCCGCTGGGCGGGCAGCAGACCCTGAAGCTGCCGGTGTCCGGCGTGGCCGGTATTCCGGCGAACGCGAGCGCGGTCGTGCTGAACGTGACCGTCACCGATCCGACCCAGGGCGGCTTCCTCACCGTCTACCCGGACGGTGGTCAGCGGCCACTCGCGTCCAACGTGAACTTCGCGGCCGGACAGACCATCCCGAACCTGGTGATCGTTCCGGTCGTCAACGGCACCGTCGACATCTACAACTTCGCCGGTTCCGTCGACGTGATCGCCGACCTGTTCGGCTATTTCACCAGCGGTTCCGGTAGTTCGTTCACGCCGACCGGTCCGGCCCGGCTGCTCGATACCCGCAACGGTCCCGGCCCGTTGGGTGCCAACCAGAGCATGAGCCTGCAGATCGCGGGCAACGCGGGCATCCCGGCCAACATCACGGCCGTGGTGCTGAACGTGACGGTGACCAACCCGACCACGGGCAGCTTCCTGACCGTGTATCCGGATGGCCTTTCCAGTCCGCCGACCGCGTCGAACCTGAATTTCACGGCTGGGGAAACAGTTCCCAATCTCGTGACCGTTCCGGTGACGAACGGCAAGGTCGACTTCTACAACCTCGGTGGCTCGGTCGATGTGATCGCCGACGTGTTCGGTTACTACACGGCCTGATCGGCGGGCGCGGTCGCTCTTGACGATGCGGTGACGGCAACGTAGATAGCTTGTGTTCGAGCGTTGCCGTCACCGTGACCGTGTCGAAGGAGAACGATCAGCCGTGAGCGCGGACATCGAGGCCATTGCCACTGTGCTTCGCAAAGACCTGCCTGCCGATCTGGTACTGACCGAGCCTTCGGCGATCGCGGCGGCCAGTGCGCTGTGGAACGCGCGGGTCAGCGGAGCGCCCGCCGTGGTGGCCCGGTGCCGGACAACGGCTGATGTCCAGGCGGCGGTGCGGGCGGCCCGGTCCGCCGGCCTGCCGCTGTCGGTTCTGGGTGGCGGCCACGACTGGGCAGGCAGCGCGATCCGGGACGGCGGCCTGCTGGTGGACCTGAGCCCGATGCGGCAGGTCACCGTGACCGGCACCGAGGCTCGGATCGACGGCAGCGCGACAGGCAGCGACGTCCTCGATGCCGCGCGCCCGCGCGGGTTGGCGGCCGCGGTCGGGACGGTCGGCTCGGTCGGGTTCACCGGGCTGACGATCGGCGGCGGCTACGGAATCCTGATCGGACTGATCGGGATGGGCGTCGACAACCTGTTGTCGGCCGAGGTCGTGCTGGCCGACGGCCGGGTGGTGACCGCCGATCCCGAGCACGAGCCCGACCTGTTCTGGGGTTTGCGCGGCGGGGGCGGCAACTTCGGCGTGGTGACCAGCGTGCGGACCCGCCTGCACCCGTACGCCACGCTGACGACCGGCATGATCGCGTTCGGCTGGGATCAGGCACGGTCGGTGCTGGAGGGCTGGCGCGAGCTGATGGCGTCGGCCGACGACGCGCTGCACGTGATGTTCGGTGCCCTGCACACCCCGGCCGGTCTGGTGTTGTTCACCGCGCCGACCTGGGCGGGCGATCCCGGTGAGGCCGCCGGCCAACTCGCCAAGGTGCGCGCGCTCGGCGCGCCGGTGCTGGAGGACGCTGGCGAGCGCGCGCTGGCCGATGCCGTGCACGCGATGGACGAGTTGTTCCCGAAAGGCCGCAACTACCACCTGGCCAGCCGGTCCGTGCCGGGCCTGACCGACGCCGCGATCGACGCGTTCCTGGCCGCCGGGGACGCGATGCCAACGACCTGCGGGCTCAACGTGCACCACGCGCACGGCGCGGCCACCCGGGTGCCGGCGACCGCGACGGCGTTCCCATATCGCGACGAGCACCTGGTGATCGAGATCCTGGGATCATGGGCCGAGGGCGACGGTGCGGCCGAGTCGGCCTGGGTGCGCGACACCATGGGACGGCTGGACCCACACGCCCTGCCGGGCGGCTGGGCCAACCTGATGGCTCGCGATGATCAGCGGGCCCCGGATGCCTTCGGGATCAACGCGGACCGGCTGTTGGCGGTGAAATCGCAGTACGACCCGGAAGGCGTGTTCACCGCTATTCCGTTCCCGCACTGATCGGCTGCGGCGCCAGCTGGAGTCCGGAAAAGACGGCGGCGATCAGGCGTCGTCCCTGTGCCGCGCCTTCGTCGTTGTCCGCGACCCGCCACAGGAAGCTCATCAGCATGATGATGTCGGCCGGGTCGTGTCCTGGCGCGATGGTGCCCTCGGCAACACAGGCGTCGACCAGCTTTGCCACGGCCGCGGTCGTCGGCGCCCAGGAGGCGTCGATCACGTCCTGCGCGGCGGCGCTGTGCAAGGCGTCGCCGAGGCCGTGCTTGATGCGGATGTAGGCCGACAAGGTCTCGAACCATTCGATGAACGCGGCTTTGGCGGAGGGCTGGCGGGCCAGTACCTCGTCGGCGGTGGCGGTCAGGCGTTCGATGTCGTGCTGGTAGGCCGCCAGGATCAGGTCCTCACGGGTGGGGAAGTGGCGGTAGAGCGTGCCGGCGCCGACCCCCGCGCGCTTGGCGACCTCGCTGAGCGGCACGAGCGGGTTGTCCGCGAACAGCTCGTGCGCGGCCTCGATGATCGCGACCCGGTTGCGCGCCGCCGCCTTGCGCTGCGTGCCGTACGTGCTCGGCGTCTCGTCGGTCATGGCCTCGATGATGCCCCACTTTTGACATGCGGAGAACTCTCCGCTAGTTTCGATGGTACTCGCGGAGAATCCTCCGCAAGTTCATCGTTGCAGGAGAACCCCATGCACTACGTGAAACTCGGCACCACCGGGCTGGACGTCTCGCCCATCGCGATCGGCGCGATGACCTACGGCGAACCCGATCGCGGTCACCCGGTCTGGTCGCTCGGCGAAGAGCAGGCCCGGCCGCTGATCAAGCACGCGCTTGACGCGGGCATCAACTTCTTCGACACCGCGAACATGTACTCCAACGGCTCCAGCGAGGAGATCCTCGGCCGCGCGCTGCGCGACTTCGCCAACCGCGACGACGTGGTGATCGCCACCAAACTGCGCCATCCGATGCGCCCCGGCCCCAACGGCAAAGGCCTGTCCCGCAAGGCGATCATGACCGAGGTCGACCACTCGCTGCGGCGGCTGGGCACCGACTACATCGACCTCTACCAGGTACACCGCAACGACCATGCGACGCCGCTGGAAGAGACCCTGGAAGCGTTGAGCGATCTGGTGAAAGCAGGCAAGGTGCGCTACCTCGGCGCGTCCTCGATGCCCGCCTGGGAATTCGCGAAAGCCCTGCATCTGCAACGCGAACACGGCTGGGCCCGGTTCGTGTCCATGCAGGACCACTACAACCTGCTGCACCGTGAGGAAGAACGCGAGATGATCCCGCTGTGCCTGGACGAAGGCGTCGGCACGATCATCTGGAGCCCGCTGGCCCGAGGCCGTCTCGCCCGGGCCTGGGACGACGCGAAGTCGACGGCGCGGGCCGCGACCGATGGCGCGTTCGCCGACCTGCTGTACCTGCCCAGCGAGGAGGCATCCAACCGCGCGATCGTGGACGCGGTCGGGCAGGTCGCCGACGGGCACGGGGTCAGCCGCGCGCAGATCGCGCTGGCCTGGCTGCGCCGCCAGCCGGTGGTGACCGCCCCGCTGGTCGGCGCCGGTTCGACCAAGCAGATCGACGACGCCGTCGCGTCGCTGGACGTGGTGCTCACCGACGACGAGGTGCGTGCGCTGATCGCGCCGTACACGCCGCGGTATGACTGGCAGGGCATCTCCGACGAGGCCGAACTGGACGCGATCCGCGCCCGCGTGCCCGGTATGGCGCTCGCATAGAGCTACGCGGATTGTCGTAGCCGAAGCGTGCGGGCAACGCGATTTTGCGTAGCACGAGCCACGGCGTAGAGGCGATGTCCGATCGGGACGAACGGCGGAACCTGGGTCGAGTCAATCGAGGGGACAGGGGAAGCCAAGGATGAACACCGATGTCGTCACCGGCGCGCCGGAGCGCAGCCCGGTCGCGAAGCGTCCGCGCGGGCGGCGGTGGCCGTGGATCTTGCTGCGCGTGACGCTCTGCGTGCTGGCGGTGGACGTGCTGACGCAGGCGGTACTGGCGGGGCGGTTCCTCTCCGGTGACTTCGCCAGCCTGACCGGGCACGAAATCAACGGCAGCAAGATCGCCAGCAGCATCTCGTTCGTGGTGATCGCGGTCGCGATCGTGGCCTGGCGCGCGGGTGGGGGACCGGGGTGGCTCGTGCCGGTGACCGTGGTGTTGAGCGGAGCCATCGTCACGCAGATCGTGCTCGGGTTCAGTCACGTGCTCGGCGTGCACATCCCGCTCGGCGTGACGATCATCGGGCTGACCGGATGGCTCGCGGTCTGGGTGTGCACGCACCAGCCGTCCGATCGGCCCTTCGCCCGCCGCTCGGGGGCCCGGTCGTGACGCTCAGCCGCCGCAGGCTGCTCGGCCTGGCCGGTGGGGCCGTCGCCGCGACCGCGCTCGGGTTCGCCGTACCGGCACTGGCCGGCACCACCGAACCCGGCACGCTGCTGCCCAGCCTGCTGCCGTTGCCCAGCCCGTTCCGCGTGCCGCTGCCGATTCCGCCCGTGCTGACCCCGGCGCGGCATCCCGACTACCCGGACGCGGACTTCTACGAGGTCACCGAACGCGTTGCCAGGGCGGAGATCCTGCCGGGCACGTACACCGAAGTCTGGGGTACCAACGGCATCTTCCCGGGTCCGACCTTCGTCTCGCGCAGCGGGCGGCGCACCGTGATCCGTCGCCACAACACGTTGCCGGTGCCCACGGTCAACCACCTGCACGGCGGCCATGTCCCGTCGTCGAGCGACGGATTCCCCACCGATCTGGTCTATCCGGCCGGCCTGCCGGTGATGACCGGCGACATGCCCGGCATGCCAGCCGACCCGCACGCGGCGATCACCGTCGGCCATCGCGACTACGACTATCCGATGACGCAACGCGCCGCGACGCTGTGGTACCACGACCATCGGATGGGTTTCACCGCGCCCGACAACTGGCACGGCATGGCGGGTTTCCACCTGATCCGGGACGACGAGGAGGAGTCGCTGCCGCTGCCGCACGGCGATCGCGACATCCCGCTGATGATCGCCGATCGCTCGTTCAACGCGGACGGCTCTTTCCGTTATCCCGCCATCGATCCGACCCTGCTGCGGACACCGGGCGTGACCTCGTCCTATATGGACGGTGTGCTGGGCGATGTGGTGCTGGTCAACGGCGCGCCCTGGCCGGTGCTCGACGTGCCGGCCTGCCGCTACCGGTTCCGCATCCTCAACGCCTCCAACGCCCGGCGCTATCGCCTGGCCCTTGATCCGGCGCCGCCGGGCGGCGCGGGCCTGGTCCAGATCGGCTCGGACGGCGGGCTGCTGGCCAGGCCCGTCGCCCACGACACCATCGACACCGCGCCCGCCGAACGGTTCGACGTCGTGATCGACTTCTCCCGCTACCGGGTCGGCGACGAGATCACCCTGCTCAACCAGCTCGGTTCCGGCGCGACCGGCGCGATCATGCGATTCCGCGTCACTGGGCGAGCGGCGGACGACAGTTCGATTCCCGCCCGGCTGGCCGACGTGCCCCCGATCGATCCGGCGAGCGCCGAGATCGTGCGGGACTTCGTGTTCCAGAACTCGCCGGACGCCTGGCGGATCAACGGGCAGACCTTCGACCCGGCCCGGCCGCTGGTCACGCCGCGACTCGGCGCGACCGAGATCTGGCGGTTCGGCACCGACCTGCACCACCCCGTGCACCTGCACCTGGTGCAGTTTCAGGTGCTCTCCCGCAACGGCCGTGAGCCGCGGCCGGAGGACGTCGGCTGGAAGGACACCATCGACCTGCGGCCTGCCGAGATCGCCGAGGTCATCACCCGATTCACCGGTTATCGCGGCCGGTACGTGCTGCACTGCCACAATCTTGAGCATGAGGACATGGCGATGATGGCCACCGTGACGGTGGTATGAGCGCGCGGGAGCTTCGGATCAGCCGCGGTGACGTCGCGCTGGCGGCGTTGACCGGGGTGATCGGCGTGGTCGGGGTGGGCACCGAACTGGCCGACCGCGCTGCGGCCCTGCCGCCGGTGTGGGCGTATGCCCTGACGGTGGCCGGGGCCGTGCTGCTGCTGTTCCGCCGCCAGGCGGCGATGCCGGTCGCGCTGGGCAACGGTGTGTTCTGCGTGGCCTATCACCTCCTCGGCTATCCCGGGCTCGCCGTGGCCACGCCGCTGGTCGTGGCCGCCTACACCGTGGTCGTCTACGCGCAGCGACGCCGGTCGCTGGTGGCCACCTCGGTGCTCGTCGCGGCCGTGATCGCGCTGCCGCTGATCCCACCGCATCCCGACCCGGTCAATTTCGGCGCGGTCAGCGGGGTGCTGATCGCCATGGGAGCCACGCTCGCCGCCGCCGAGGCGGCCCGGTCGCGCCGGATCGCGGGCATCGAGCAGCTTCGCCGGGTCGAGCAGGAGACGCAGGCCGAGACCGACCGGCGGCTGGTGGTCGAGCGGCTGGCGATCGCGACGGAGTTGCACGACGTGCTGGCCCACACCATCACGGTGATCGGGGTGCAGGCGGCGGCCGGACTCGACGCGCTGGATCGGGCGCCGGAGGAGGCCCGCTCGGCGTTGCACACGATCCGGGCGTCCACTCGGGACGCCATGGCCGAACTGCGCAGCACGGTCCGGGTCCTGCGCGACGGCCCGCAGTCCGGCACGGTGACGCCTCAGCCCCGGCTGGCCGAACTGCCCCAGGTCATCGATTCGGCCACGGCCGCCGGTCTGCGGATCACCTTGGACACCGACGGCGACCAGCGAACTCTGCCCGCCCCGGTCGAGTTGGCGGCGTACCGGATCGTGCAGGAGGCGCTGACCAACGTGATCCGCCATGCCAGGGCCGAGTCGGCGACCGTGCGGGTCGAATACCAGCCGGACGCGCTGCTCGTCGAGGTCGCCGACGACGGGTCCGGGATCGTCGCCGACCGGGCCGTGAACAGCGGTCATGGCATGATCGGGATGCGGGAACGGGCGCGCGCGGTCGGCGGCACGTTCGAGGCCACGCCGGTGACCGCGCCCGGCCGGGGTTTCGTGGTGCGGGCCCGGTTGCCCTTGGGAGGAACGCCATGACCGTGCGGTTGGCCCTGGCCGACGATCAGGCGCTGGTCCGGGCCGGATTCCGGTCGCTGCTGGAGAACACCGACGGCTTCGAGGTGATCGGCGAAGCCAGCGACGGCCGGGCAGCGGTCGAATTGGCCCGCCGCCACCAGCCGGACGTGATCCTGATGGACATCCGGATGCCGGTGCTCGACGGCATCCAGGCGACCAGGGAGATCTGTGCCGACCCCGAGCTGACCCGGGTGCGGGTGATCGTGCTGACCACGTTCGAGGTCGACGAGTACGTCTTCGCCGCCCTGCGGGCCGGCGCGAGCGGGTTCCTGCTCAAGGACGTCGAACCGGACGAACTGCGCCGGGCCGTCTCGGTGGTGGCGGCAGGCGACGCGCTGCTCTCGCCGAGCGTGACCCGGCGACTCATCGCCGAATACGCGAGCAGCCCGCAACGCGCGCCGACCGACAGCGCGCTGCTCGCCCAGCTCACCGACCGCGAGCGCGAGGCCACCGCGCTGGCCGCCAACGGCCTGACCAACGACGACATCGCCCGCGAACTCGTGATCAGCGCGGCGACCGCGCGCACACACGTGTCTCGCGCGATGGTCAAGGTCGGTGCGCGGGACCGGGCTCAGCTCGTGGTGTTCGCGTATCAGTCCGGTCTGGTTCGCCCGCCTCGTTCGTGAGGGCGGCGACGCCTGCGATGAGGCGGTCCAGGCCGAAGGCGTACTCGTGTTCGGGGTTGTGTGCGGCTTGGTGGGCCTCGCCGGCTGCCTGGCCGACGCGGTCGGCGACCGGGTAGCGGCCAGCGGGGTAGACCTCGGCGAGGGCGGGACCCGCGGTTTCCCACCATTGTTGGTCGGTGATGCCGGTTTGTGCTTCGACCCGCGCGGCCTCGATCTTGCGGCGGGCGACGCCGCCGACGTGGGTGTGTACCAGGGTGATCACGGCGTCCATCTCAACGTCGCCGAGGCCGATGCCGTCCACGACGCGCAGTTCGAGGTCGTACTTGGCGATCGCGTTCGGGCCCAGCGGTGGGCGGCCGGTGAAGACCTGGAGCATCCAGGGGTGGCGCAGGTACATCGCCCAGTTGACGGCCGCGATCCGGCGCAGGCCCGCCTGCCAGTCCTCGGTTTCGGCGCTCGCCAACTCGGTGACGGCTTCGCCGTAGGCGCGGTCGAGCATGGCTTCGACGAGTTCGGCGCGCGATGAGACGTAGGTGTAGAGCGACATGGTGCCGACGCCGAGCGACTCGGCGACGCGGCGCATGGACAGCGTGGCCAGGTCCCGGTCGGCGTCGGCGATCGCGATGCCCGCGGCGACGATCTGGTCGCTGGTCAGACCGTGCCGGGGGCCGCGCCGGGGGAGTTGGCGGGTGCCCCAGAGCAGCGCGATCGTCTGCGCGGGGTCGCCGCTGCCGCTGCTGTCGCTGCTGTCCCTGGCCATGGGCGGAAGCCTAGTAGCGGTAACTCCGTACGTCATACGGAGAATTGTGCTAGCCTTCTCCGTATGGCATACGAAGAAGGCGGGATTCGCGCTAAAGGTGTGGTCAAGCGGTTCGGCCCGGCGACCGTGCTGGACGGCTTCGACCTGCGGGTTCGGCCCGGAACGGTGTGTGGACTGCTCGGACCCAACGGCGCTGGCAAGACCACCGCGGTGCGCATCCTGAGCACGCTGCTCCGGCCGGACGCCGGTTCGGTCGTGGTCGCCGGGTTCGACGCGATCCGCAGGCCCAGGCAGGTGCGCTACCGGATCGGGCTGGTCGGGCAGCACGCGTCGGTCGACGAGATCCTGACTGGGCGGCAGAACCTGGAGCTGTTCGGCAGGCTCGGCGGACTGGCCGCGCGGGCGGCCCGGCAACGGGCCGGTGACCTGCTGGCCCAGTTCGGGCTGGCCGACGCGGCGGGCCGGGCGGTCGCGCGGTATTCGGGCGGTATGCGGCGACGGCTCGACCTGGCGACCAGCCTGATCCTCACCCCGGAGGTGATCTTCCTGGACGAGCCGACCACCGGACTGGACCCGGCCGCGCGAATCGAGGTCTGGGCCCGCATCCGCGAGCTGGCCGGCACCGGTACGGCCGTCCTGCTGACCACGCAGTACCTGGAGGAGGCCGACCAGCTCGCCGACCGGATCGCGGTGCTGGACGCGGGCCGGGTCGTCGCCGAGGGGACACCGGACGAACTCAAGGCCAAGGTCGGCCCGGACCGGGTCGAGACGATCACCCGCAAACCCACCCTGGACGAAGTGTTCCTGAGCCTGACCGGGCACACGGCGGCGGTGGCCCGATGACCCTGCTGCGCGACTCCGCCACGCTGACCCACCGGATCCTCTTGCACTGGCGGCAACGCCCGGTGTCCATCCTGCTTGGACTGTTGTTCCCGGTCCTGCTGGTGGTGATGTTCGGCTACCTGTTCGGCGGCGCCATGGCCGTGCCCGGCGGGAACTACCTCGCGTTCCTGATTCCCGGCATGCTCGCCATGACCGTCCTGTTCGGACTGGACGCGATGGTCGTCGCGGTGACCACCGACGCGGCCAAGGGAATCACCGAGCGGATCCGGTCGATGCCGGTCAGCGGGATCGCGGTACTGGCCGGGCGCTGCTGGGCCGACCTGCTGACCGCACTGGTCGGCCTGGGCATCATGATCGCGGCCGGCCTGGTCATGGGCTGGCGGCCGGAGCACGGCATCGGCCCGGCGCTGGCCGCGCTCGGTTTGCTGCTGTGGCTGCGTTTCGCGCTCGCCTGGCTCGGCAGCTGGCTCGGCCTGCTGCTCAGGACCCCGGAGGCGGCGGTGTCGGTGCAGGTGCTGGTGTGGCCGATCGGGTTCGTGTCGAGCGTGTTCGTCTCGCCCGACACCATGCCCGGCTGGCTGGGCGCGATCGCGGGCTGGAACCCGTTGTCCGCGACGGCGACCGCGATTCGCGGCCTGTTCGGCAATCCGGTGTGGGCCAGTCACACCTGGACGGCCGACCACGCGGTGCTGCTCGCCGTGCTGTGGCCCGCCGTCCTCGCGGTGATCTTCCTGCCGCTGGCCTGGCGGCGCTGGTCCTCGTGACCGCGATCAGCTACCGGTGAATGCCGAGGTGAAATCGAGCGAGTTTTGCGAGACACCGCTGCACGTCGGCGAGGACGCAGGCTGCGCGACTGCCTGCGCGGCCGACCCACCGCAGCTCTGGTCCCTGGTCACCGACCAGAACGCCAGCCGGCCGATGCCGTTGGACGACGCCCAGTTCTGCACCGACTGCGCGTCGCCGACGGTGAACGTGGACCCGTCGTCGTTGACCCCGATCATCGGCGTGATGCCGACGTTGGCGTAGCTGTAGCTGGAGTCGATCGACTGGAGCTGTCCGAGCGTCGCCTGGGCCGCGTTGATCGCCGCCGTGCCCATCTCCTGGTTGCCCTGGTAGTAGTCCATCGCCATGATGTTCACGATGTCGATCTTCACGCCCACGTTGGCCGCCGCTTGTACGATACCGACGCCGTAGTTGTCCAGACCGGTGGGCAGCACCGGCAGCGTGACCGAGAACTGGAGGCCCGGGTTGCTGCCCTTGAGGTCCTTCATGGCGGTGAACAGCCTGGTCGCCGAGGTGGTGTCGGCGACGGCGGCGCCCTCGATGTCGAAGTCGAGTTGGTTGGTGCCGTAGGCGGTGATGATGTTCTGCAGAGCCGAGTCGATGGTGGACTGATCCGTGCAGGTCCACGGGATCGAGTAGCCGTCGGCGCCGCCGGAGGAGATGATCACCGAGGCCCCTTCCGATTTGGCCCTGGCGATTTCCGGGTCGATGAAGGGATCGTTGCCGATCGGCTCGGTGTCGCCCCACTCCTGTGAGCAGCCTTCGCCGATGACGAAGGCGGCCGTGTAGGAACTCAGCCCGTGCGAGGTGATCGCGCTGTCCAGCAACGACTCGTCGGACTCGCCCATGTCGACGTAGGGCGCGACGGTGGACGAACCGGCTGCGACGTGCGGTCCGTTCGAGATGACCGAGGGTGCGGCGGCCGCGGTGGACGCGGTGAGCAGACCGGCGCCCAACGGGATCAGCGCGGCCAGCGTCAGCAAGCCCTTTCGTGTCGGCATGGGAATGTCCACCCTCTCGCCTTGGCCGGGCCGCGTTGCCCGGCAATATCAAGGTGGACTAGACCAATGATCGAGTCAAGGTCAGGTCAACTGTTGACGGCGAGGAGGTCGAGGAAGCGGTGCAGGTGTGCATTGAGTTCGCCGGCGCCGTAGCGGTTGGGGTTGGCGTCGAAGGTGAGGTGCCTGCCGCTGCCGTCGGCCCGGTCGTAGACGTTGATCATCAGGTCGTCCACCAGTCCGGCCGCGAGATTGCGCACCGTGGCCTGCTGGCCGGCGAAGGTCAGGCCGTAGTCGAACGGCATGATGTTCACCGAAGGGCCGAACAGCGGGCGGCCACCGGGCAGATCACGCCGGAGCCGTTCGTGCCGGTAGCGGTGGTGCGGCCGACCGGAGCGGATCTCGGCGGCGACCTGGGCGGTCAGTTCGGTCAGGCTCGCCGACGGGTCGACCTTGATCCAGACCGGCACGACGTTGAGCGCCATGCACGGCACCCGCAACGCCACCGAGCCGATCCGGGCCATCACCGGCAACCCGAGACACACCTGCTCCGCGCCGGTCGCCCGGTGCAGATAGGTGGCGACCGCGCCCAGGAACGCGTCGATCCAGGTCGCCTTCGCCGCCCGCGCCACTTCCTCCACTGTGGACTCTGGCAGATCGCCGTCGGCGCGGACGACCGTGTCGGGTAGCCATCCGGGCGGCCCGCCGAGGCTGACCGGCGCGGGACGATCCTGGTAGTACGCCACCCAGTACTCGCGATCCTCCTTGCACTGCGCGGAATCCTGGTAGGCGAGGTCCTCGTCGACCACCGCGCGCAGCGACCCGAACCAGCAGGGCGGCGGGTCACCGCTGTACACCTCGGCGACGCGCCGCGCGAACAAGCCCAAGCCGTAGCCGTCCATGGCGATGTGGTGCACCCGGTGGTACCAGAGCACCCGGTCCGGGCCGAGGCGGAACACCGCGTGCCCGAACAGCGGGCCGGTGGTGAGGTCGGCCACCCGGGCGAGGTCGTCGGTCATCCACGCCAGCGCGGTCGCCAACGGGTCGGCCTGGCCGGTCAGATCGTCGACGTGCACGCTCCAGGCCGGTGTGCGGCCGAGGATCTGGGCGTCATCGGCGATGACCACCTGGACCGCCTCGGTCTCGCCGACCACCCGCTGGATCGCCGCCACCAGCGCGTCCACGTCGACCGGACCGTGAATGTCGCAGTATTCGGCCGTGTTGAAGATGGGGCTGTCCGGATCGAGTTGCTGGCCGATCCAGATCCCTTGCTGGGCGGCCGAAAGCGGAATCGCGTCAGCCATGATCTTGCCCTGGTAAGCGGGCCGACAGCAACGCCCACCAGGCGTCCACCGTCGGCGACTCGGCCAGTTCGACGAAGCTGATCGCGACGCCCGCCTCCCGCCATCGTTCGACCAGCGTCAGGATGCGGATCGAGTCCAATCCGGACGCCAGCAGGTCTGCGGTGCCGGTGACCTCCGCCGGGTCCTGGTACAGCAACTCGGCGACGTCGGCTCGCACCCGGTTCAGGGTCAGCACTTCAGTCATGGTCGTTCTCCCTCAGTTGACTTGCCGGTTCCGGCCGTGCCAGAACCGCTGGCGCAGTTCGCGGCGCAGGATCTTCCCGCTCGGGTTGCGCGGCACCGCGTCGACGAACTCGAACCGCGACGGGATCTTGAAGGCCGCGAGCGAATCCTTGAGGAACACCAGCAGGTCCCGGGGCCCGATCCGCTGGTCCGGCCGCACCGCGACGAACGCGCACACCGCCTCGCCGAACCGCTCGTCCGGAATCCCGATCACGGCGGCCTCGGCGACGGCGGGGTGTCTGCTCAGCGCGTTCTCGATCTCGGTCGGGTAGATCTTCTCGCCCGCGACGATGATCATGTCCTTGAGCCGGTCGCTGATGTAGACGTAGCCGTCCGGATCGACGTAGCCGGCGTCGCCGGTGTGGATCCACCCGTCGACCAGGGTCTGCGCGGTGGCACTGGGATTGGCCCAGTACTCCAGCATCCGGGCCGGGGTCCGCAGGCAAACCTCGCCGACCTCACCGGCAGGCAACGGATTCCCCGCCCGGTCGACGACCTTGACGCGCACTCCCGGGTAGGGTCGCCCGGCGGCGCGAAGCCGATGGTTGCCGGGGGTGTGGTCGGCGGGCGGCAGGCAGACCGCGGTGTTGCCGGTCTCGGTCAGGCCGTAGATCTGGGCGAAATCGGCGCCGCACACCTGGATCGCCTCGGTCAGCAGCGTCTCCGAGATCGGCGAACCGCCGTAGACGATCTTGCGCACGGTGGCGAAGTCGGCCGGGCCGGCACCCGGCTCGGCCAGCAGCAGCCGCAGCATCGACGGCACCACGCACACCGTGGTGATGCCGTGCTCCCTGATCAGCCGCACCGCGTCCGCGCTGTCGAAGCGGGGCATGGCCACGTTGGTGATGCCCGCGCTGAAGCCCTGCATCGCCCACCAGATCCCGCCGACGTGAAAGCCGGGGATGCCGATCAGGCTGCGATCGCCTGCCCGCCAATCGATCCAGTCGAGGCCCGCTCCGGCCAGCGCGTCCCGGATGGCGAAGAAGCTGCCCTGGGCCAGCACGACGCCCTTGGGCAGACCGGTGGTGCCGCTGGTGTAGAGCTGCACGATCGGATCGTCCGGCCCGGTGCCGGGCGCCCGATCGGTGTCCGGTTGCCCGGCCTGCCAGGCCGCCAACCCGTCCAGTTCGACGATGGTGCGCAACCGGGGCAGGTCGGCCTGCACCTTCCTGGCGATGTCGGTCAGCGCGGGCTCGACGAACAGCAGCTCGGTGCCCGAGTCGCGCAGAATGTGGTCCACCTCGCCCGCAGTGAGCCGCCAGTTGACCGGCACCAGCACGGTGGCGCTCTTCGCCGCGGCGAACAGGATCTCGTAGTAGTGCACGGACTCCTTGCCGAGGTAGGCGATCCGGCTGCCCGGGGGCAGCCCGGCCGCCGTGATGGCGTGCGCGAGCCGGTTGCTGTCGCGGTGCAGTCGCGCGTAGGTCAGCGACCGTCCCGAGCAGACGATCGCGGTCGTGGCGGGTGTGCGCCCGGCGTGGAATTGGACGACCCCCGCCACGGTGTGCAGATCCGGGTAGTACATCTCAGGACTCGCTGACCGCGATCGTGGCTTCGCCGTCGGCGCGCCCACCGCGTCCGTCCCAGAACCGGAACCCGGTGTCCAGCGCGATCAGCGCCGGGCCGGTCCGGGTCAGCTTGCGCTGGGTCGCGTAGCGCAGATCGAACTGGCCGAAGAAGCGGCTGCGGTCGATCGGGCCACGGAACCGGGTGGTCAGCTTGGTGATCAGGATGTCGGGCAGCTGGCGGCGCCAGAACTCGGCCATGGTCCAGTCCGCGAAGACCGGGATCAGCCGCTCCCGCACCGAGGTCGCGATCAGGTAGTAGAGCATCTGGTTGTAGGCGATGTTGACCTCGACCGCGTTCAGGTGACCGGTGTCCTCGATGTAGCAGGACTCGCCGATGGCGAACTCGGCGAAGCCGCGCACCTGGCCGTCCTCGTCGTCGATCGTCATGTCCGTGAGGTAGCGGCAGTTCGGCTTGTACGCGCGCAACACCCTGGCCAGCAGTTCCTCGTCGACGGGATAGCTCAGCGGTTGTTCGATGGTCGCGGCGGTCATCTCGTCACACCCTCGTCGTCGTAGACGGTGACCCGGTAGGAGACGGCCGGTTCCGGCGTCGCGGTGTGCAGCGCACGGTGGATCAGGCTGCGGTTGTCCCACACCAGCAGGTCGCCCTTTTCGAAGGTCTGCAAGTGGATCGCCTCGTGCTGGTAGGTGGTGTCCAGCTGACCGCTCGCGGCCAGCAGTTCGCGCAGCAGTTCCGGCTGCTCCCGGCCCGCACCGTCCTTGATGGACGTGGTGAAGCCTTCGCTGATGTAGAGCACGGTTTCGCCGTTGTGCGGGTGTTCGTGCGCGGTCGGGGCGGCGACCGGGGGAGTGCGCCGGTCGATCTCGTCGATGATCTCCGAGATGGGCCGGTACACGTCGGTCGGGCGGATCTTGAAGTAGCGGCACACGCTGTGGCAGGCGACGGTTTCCTTCACCGCGAGCTTGAGTTCCTCGCTCAGCTTCTCGTAGGCGGCGCACATGTCGATGAAGTACGTGCCGCGGTTCCTGGTCGGCACCACCTGCGGATAGATCAGGGTGATGTCGAAGGGGCGCGGCATGAACTGGTAGTCCGAATGCCAGAACTTCCCGGTCTTCGGCACGCCGATCTGCTTGCCGTCCTGCTCGACGTTGGAGGAGACGAAGACCTCCGGCACGTCCGGGTGCTGGTAGATCGGCTCGTAGTAGGTCTGCGGGTCGCCCAGCCTGCGGCCGAGCGCGAGGAAGGCACGCGGATCGAGATCCTGATCCTTCAGCACCGCGATCTTGTCGGTGTAGACCGCGCGCTTCAGGGCCGCGATGTCGGATTCCGATGCGGTGCCCGCGTCGAAATCCGCCACCGTGACGCCGAATTTCGCGCCGGGCTGCGGTTCGATCTTCATCGCGAAACCTCCTGCTGGGCGGACGCGACGAAGTTCACCAGGTCCGCAATGTTGACGATCATGGGTAACTGCTCGTCCGGCACCTCGACGCCGAACTCGTGCTCGACCTTGATCAGCAGGTCGATCGTGCTCATCGAATCGACGCCGAGATCCTCGAAACTCGCGGTGGCGGGCACCGGTCCGGTCACGCCGTCCACGCCGCGCACGAACTCGACGACCATGGCGTTGATCTGTTCCAGGTTCACTGTTCCTCCTCTTTTCGCCGTTACAGTTGTGGCCACGTCAGTGCGACCGAACCCCAGGTGATGCCGCCGCCGAACGCGGTCAGCACCAGCCGGTGACCAGGCCGCAGCACGCCCGCCGCGCACGCGTCGGCCAGCGCGAGCGGAATGGACGCGGCGACGGTGTTGCCGACCCGGTCGACGTTGACGAACACCCGCTCCGGCGCGAGGTTCAGGTCGTGGCCGACGGTTTCCAGAATTCGCTGGTTGGCCTGATGGCCGACGAACAGGTCCACGTCGCCCGGCTGCCAGCCCACCTGCGCCAGCACGGCGCGAGCGGATGCGGTCATCCAGCGCGTCGCGTGCCGGTACACCGCCCGGCCCTGCATGCCGAACCGATGCTCTCCAGTGACCGCCTGCCCGACTGACAACGGATGTTTCGACCCCCCATCGGGGATCGCGATCAGCTCGGCCAGGTCGCCGTCGCTGCCCAGGTCGAAGGCCAGCAGCGCGCCTGGCTCGTCGGCGTTTCCGCGCCGCAGCACCACCGCGCCCGCACCGTCGCCGAATATCGGCGCCGTGTTGCGGTCGGCCGGATCGAGAATGGTGGAAAAGGTGTCGGCGCCGATCAGCAGCACCCGCTCGGCGAGACCGGTTTCCAGGAATCCGGCGACGGTGGCCAGGCCGTAGACGAATCCGGTGCACACCGCGTTCAGGTCGAAGGCGGCGACCCGGTCCAGCCCCAGCGCGCGGGCGACCGCCGGAGCCGTCGCCGGGCACGGATGGTCCGGGGTCGTGGTGGCCAGCACCACCAGATCGACCGAATCGACACCGGCGGATTTCAATGCCGCCCGGCCCGCCCGCACCGCAAGATCCGAGGTGGACTCGCCATTGCTCACGACGTGGCGTTGCCGAATTCCGGTTCGGGTGCGAATCCATTCATCGGTGGTGTCGAGTCGTTGCGCCAGATCGGCATTTGTCGTTACCGAGTTGGGGACACAACCACCAACGCCGCACAGAATCGCGGACATTTCACATTCACCGGCCTCCGTGGCAAGGACGCGTTCCGGGTAAACCCTGCTGCATCGTTCCCGGTGAGTCCATGGCCAATTCCGGCCACGGAAGCAGTCCACTTCATGGCAGACTGCCGCGGTGACTTTGCTATTCGACGACGAGTTGCACGTGCACTACCGGCAGTTCTACGTGGAGAGCCGGGAAAACGACCTGTTCGAGGACCCGACCCTGGCCAGCGGCGGTCAGGCGAACGGGCTGTGCGGGGCGGCCGTGCCGGGCTTCATGTTCTTCACCACCGGGCTGCACACCGGCAACGTCAAGCTGACCATCGAGCTGCTGGACGCGCCGCCGCCGGTCGGCGAGGAATGGGAGGAGGTCGTCGAGGTCTCGTTCCGGCCCGAGTCCGACCAGGTGGCGTTGTTGCAGTGGGCGGGCGAACGGGCCTGGCCGCTGGCGCTCGAACCGATCGACTACCGGGTGCGGTACTGCGCGTCCGGGATGGACCAGGCCAATGACCAGGACACCCGGTTCGACGAGGACCCGCAGCCAGACCGCTACCTGCTCCAGCTGTGGCCCGCACCCGATGGCCCGGACGAGGTGCTGCGCCAGACCAGCGCGAGCGCGGCCTACTGGCACGAGCACGCCAGAAAGCTTCCGCCGCCGCCCACGCCGCAGGAGCGCGCCGAGGCATTGCGGCGCGAGGAACAGGCGCGGGAAGAGGAGCGTCGACAGGCGCGGCGCGAGGCGCTGGAGCGGGAGTGGGGCGGCAGGCCGCCGAGTGACGGCGTGCTGCGGATCAACGGCGGGAAGCTGGTGGCGCGGCTGGACCGGGATCTCGTTGCCGGGATTGAAAATCTCGATGAGATGGCCCAGCGTGCGGTCGGGACCTGGGTCGCTCGGCGGGTGTGCGCCGAGGCCGGGCTCAGCGAACTGGACTGGGTCGCCGCCGCGCTGGCCGCGCTTGACCAGGGTGCGCCGTTGCCCGCGCCGTTCGACGATCACCGGGCGGCCTTCGACCTGCTGCGCTCCGACTCGCGCGTTCCGCGCACGGCGGTCCGCTCCTACGATGGGCGCCACGACCGCGTGTCTCAGCAGCACATGGCATTGGCCTCGGTGTGGGCGGCGGCGAAACCCGCTGCGCTGACCGCCGGGCTGGAACCGGTGTTCCACGGCATCGCCACGTTCGGCGATCAGTATCCTCGCCTGCTGGCCGAGATCCGCGATGCCTTTCCCGTCCTCGAAGAATGAATCGGGCCCCGGCACGCCGGGGCCCGATTCAGCGATCGGCTATTTCGCGGACTTTCGCAGGGCGTTGATGAAGTTCTGGCCGTTCGGCGAACCGATACCGGTCATGGTGTCGTAGCCCCGCGCGGTGACCTGATCGGTGTAGTCCTTCGACTGGCCGTCGAAGGTCCAGACCGAGGAAGGCACGCCGATGCAGGCCTGGTCCGCGCAGTACACGCCGTGATACTGGGCCGGAGTGGACGACGTCACCGGCAGCAGGTCGTTGAGCGCGGACGTGCCGGCCAGCGAGTACAGCACCGGGTTGATGAACCCGAACGGCGCCGCCTGGCCCTGTTCGGCGTCCGCGACCATGCCCGCGACCAGCGGCGAGGCCAAGCTCGTGCCACCGTCGACGAACGTCGAGAACACGTCGGGGCCACCGTTCTGGCCCGGCTCGGTGTCCGACTGGGTGATGCCGGTGGTCAGGTCGGCCAGCGCGGAGATGTCCGGCACGGCCCGGCTCGGGCCGCCCCGGTTGCCCGCTGCGGGCGTCGACATCGACGCGGGCACGACGCCCTTCTGGTATCCGGGCTGCGCCCACAGCAGGCTCGCGCCGCCACCGGCCGCCCAGCGCTGGATGCCCAGGTCCTGGTAGCCGTTGTTGGCCGTGTCGACCTCCTGCACGTCGTTGGACCAGCCGGTCTCGAACTCGCGGCGGTTGTTCGCGTCGATCGCCAGGCTGGTACCGCCGACCGACAGCGCGTACGGGTCGCTGGTCGGCACCGAGACGCCGGGGTTGTCGCCGGAGGAGTAGTACATGCCGACGCCTTCGGCCGCGGCGCGCAGCATGATCGAGTGGATGATGTTGAGGTACTCGGCGGGCAGGGTCGCCTCGCCGCCGGTCAGGCCCCAGGAGTTGGAGGTGATCGACGCGAGCGGGTGCCCGCCGGTGCCGTCGATGACGATGCTGTCCGCGTCGAGCAGGGCCTGCACGCCGCCACCGGCGAAGTCGCAGCTGTCGCCGCCGACCACCAGCTGGTGGACGTCGGGCGACATGGCGTAGCCGGCTTCGACGTCGAGCTGTTCCTCACCGTCGAAGGGGTTGCCGCAGGTGTCGCCGCTGCCGATGGCCAGTTCCTGGTAGTTCGCCGACCTCGGCGCGGGCAGGCCGTTGGCCGCCGCCCACTTGGTCAGCGTCTGGAACATCTTGTACGGGGTGCCGTCCTCGATGTAGGCGACCGTGACGCCCTTGCCGGTGCTGGCGTTGTTCATGCCGTACGCGGCCCGCAACTGGGTTCCGCTGTAACCGCAGACGTGCGTGGGAAACGAGGTCGTCCCGTCGAGCGCGGGCAGGCCGCTCTGGGTGTGCTCGCCGTAGTAGCCGGAACAGTTGTCGGCCTCGGCGGCGATCTGCGCCGGAGTGGGTGTCGGCGGGCGGTCGGTGGTGGGCTGGAGGTTGTTGAGCCCGCTGATGCCGACCACGTCACCGGCGATGCTCGCGGGCAGCGTGACGTCACGGTCGTTGGAGATCACCGGCTTGGCCGAGCCCGCCATCGTGTAGGTCTTCATCTGGACCTGCAACGCGTGCTGGATGGTGGAAACCGGCGCGCTGGCCCGCACGTAGTCGCGCTGGGCGTTGGCGTTGACGTTGGTGAAACCCTGCTGACGCAACCACGATGCGACCGCGTTGGCGGTTGCCGTGCTCGGGCCGAATTTCGCGGTGTAGGCGTTGGGGCTCAGATAGTGGTGGAAATTCGCGTTGTGCAGATCGCTGACCGCGTTCGCGTAGGCGGTTTCGCCCGAGGTGTTGGTCTGCAACCATAATTGGATCGTCATCTGCTGGCCGCTCGGCACGGTGCCGGTCGCGGTGGCCGATGACGTCACCGCCGGTGCGGCCGAACCGGGTAAGACCTGCGTTCCCGCTGGATTCGCCTGTGCGATGCCGACTCCGCCTGCGAACAGCCCGCACAGCAAACCGGTTGCCGCGATGGCCATTCGATTCACTCGACGTGAATGCACACCCATTCGGATCCTCCGTCCATTTGGGTTCCCGCGCGTCAGGTGTTGATCACGCACGGTGTACAGACCCAGTCTGGTGAGAAAACGGACAGCTGTGTCCCCGTCGAAAGTAGGTATTTGACAGTGGTTACTCCACCGAAAGTCGATAGCGTTGTCTCAGATGGGACAGCGCGATGGCTTAACTGAATTCGGGAAGGGAAGTCGATGCGAATCGCGGTGATCGGACTCGGCGTGCTCAGAGCCGCCGCTCGTGCCCTGGCCATCGAGCACGCTCGGGCCCCGTAGCCTGCCTGCCGAAAGGCGCCCCGTCGGCGGGCCGACCGGTGCGTCGAGGATCAGGGAGCGGGCAGGCCGTACCAGGCCGTCGTTACGTCCACTGTGGACCCGGCGGTGTAGTGGTAGCCGCTGTCGTAGTGCGCGCTGGTCATCGTCCAGCGGCCGTTGCCGCGCTTGACTCCGCGCAGCAGCACGGTCTTCTTGTCGTCGCAGTAGTAGTCGACGACCTGGCCGTCGAAGGTGTCGTGGGTACCTTCGAGCGCCGAGCAATGCAGGCCGGTGGACAGCTGCACGGCCCAGGGCTCGTCAGCCACCGGGTTGGACACCGAACCGTCCGGCGGATCGACCGGCTGGGTGAGCAGGATGCGGATCACGTGCGGCGAGGAGGGATCGAGCAGGCAGACCACCGAGGGCGTACCCGGGTTGTCGCGGTCCGGCCAGCACGGATCGTAGACCCCGTTGTCGCTGCCGAAACAGCGGTACGCCGAACCCACCACCTCGGACCCGGGCTGGCAGGGTTGCGTCCCGGCCGACGTGTCGCCGGTGACGGTCCTGTCGACGACGAAACCCGCGGCGAGCCTGCCCTGTGCGTCGACCGGGCGGATCCGCACGACCTTGGTCGGCGCCACATCCGTCGCGATCGGGATGGTGAACGTGGTGTTCCCGGTGACCTTGGCGACGACCATTTCCATGCCGCCACCGATCAGCGAAACTCCGGTGGTGAGCAGTCCGATGACCAGCCCGGCCTCGCCCAGTTCACCGCCCGCCGCCTTGGCCACCGGGCCGAGGCAGGCCAGCACCGAGCGGGCCAGTCCGGCGAGCGCGGCCACGCTCGGCGAGGTGGCGAGCCGCGCGGCGGTGACCGCGCCGCTCAGGCAGCCGATCGCGTCGGCGTCGTTGGGAATGTCGCCGACGTTGATGCCGAACGCGTCGATGATCTCGGTGAAGGCGAACAGCAGGCCCATCGCGGCCCAGGTGCCGACGTCCACGGTGCCGTGCAGGCTGCCGGGTAGGTCGCCCGCGTTGAACTGGTAGGTCATGGACTCGCCGGGGATCAGCAATCCCTGCGCGTAGGGATGTTTGCTCACCAGCGTCTGGTAGGCGGCCAGCAGCAGCATGCCGGTCGGGTCGGTGACCGCCTGCGGTTGCAGGGTCGCGGCCGGCGCCGCGTCGATCCGCCAGGGCAGCGGCGAGTCGCTGGTCAGCGCGACGGAGACCGTCGAGCCGGAAATGGTCACGCACGGCCAGGCGACCGGGTTCGCGCTCGTGCCGTAGTTGCCGGCCAGGGTCACGGTCAGGCCTTGCGAACTCGCCCGTTGTCCGGCGCAGTCCGGCCGTGCGGTGGTCAGTCCGGTGGTCTGGGTGAGGAACGCGGTGACTTTTCGCGCCAGCGAACGGAAGTCCAGGAACGCGGGCCAGAACCAGCTGAGATGGCTCACGCTGGCGGTGATGGTGTGCGCTCTCGCGTCGTAGGCGGCCGGGATCAGCTGGGGTGCGCCGCCCGCCGACGGAACGGTGATCAGCACGGCGGCCTGGCCCGGTGGTGGTGCGACCGGGTCGGTGAAGGTCAGGGTCAGCGGGCTGGCCGGCTGCCGTCCGCCCATGGACAACGCGATGCCCGCGCCGATACCGGTGGTGTCGGCGGCCAGGCCGGCGGGCGGCCGGTTGGTGGTGGCCGACGCGGTCAGCACGGTTGCGTCCGGCGCGACTCCGCTGCCCCCGTGCACCGTGAATCCGGGCATGCTCAGGTTCACCCCGGACGGCCCGACCGTGGCCGAGGCGTTCGCCGCCGCGACCGGCGTGCCCGCGACTTCGCGCGGACCGGCGGTCACCACGGCGACGGCCGCGCCGGCCAGCACGGCGAAGGCCACCACCAGGACCCACGCCCGATGGCGGCGCAGCGCAGCGAACCGGCCAGGCATACCCAAGGGATCGGTTGCCGCGGGTGATTCGCTACGAGCGCCGAGGTTGACCCTGACACCGTGTCAGGGCGTAGACCGGTGCCATGACTGACACACTGTCCGACCTGCACTTTCGGTCCGCTACCGAGGTCGCCGAGCTGGTGCGGTGCGGCCGGCTGCCGGCTCGGGAGCTGACCGAGTCGACGTTCGCGCGGCTCGACGCGATCAACCCGGAACTGAACGCCGTGGTACAGACCGACCGCGCGGCCGCCGCGACTGCCCGAGGTCCGCTGTACGGCGTGCCGATGACGATCAAGGAGAGCTTCCAGGTGGCCGGAATGCGCTCCACCTGGGGCAATCCGGCCTTCGCCGACTACGTCGCCCCGGCCGACGCGGTGGTGGTGCGGCGGCTGCGCGCGGCAGGCGCGGTCCTGTACGGCACCACCAACGTGGCGATGATGCTGGCCGACAACGGCCAGACCGCGAACCCGGTGTATGGCCGCACCGTCAACCCGTGGGATGCCACGCGCACGCCCGGCGGCTCGACCGGTGGAGGGGCGGCAGCGGTAGCGGCTGGACTGTCCTTTTTGGAATATGGATCGGACCTGGCCGGCTCGATCCGGATCCCGGCCGCGTTCTGCGGCGTCTATGGCCTCAAGCCCAGCGAGGGCACCACGCCGACCGGCGGGTTCCAGCCGCCGGGGCCGCCGGTCGGCCCGAGTCACATGGGCTACCTGTCGGCTGTCGGTCCACTGGCTCGGTCGGCCGGCGATCTGCGTACCGCGTTGCGGGTCACCGGTGGTCCGGATGGCGCGCAGGCCAACGCGTACCGCTGGCGGCTGGCTCCGCCCCGGCACAACCGGCTCACCGACTTCCGGGTCGGCGTCGTGCTGGACCACCCGGCCGCCGCGGTCACCGGCGAGGTCGGCGGTGCGCTGTCCGATGCGGTCGACGCGCTCGGCGCGGCGGGCGCGACGATCGTCGAAGGCTGGCCGGCGGGCATCGACCCGGTCGGTCAGGCCGAATCGTTCGGGTTCGAGGTCGGGCAGTTCTTCGCCTTTCACGGTGGCGATCCGGATTTCGCACCGTTGTCGCGCGTGGTGGCGCAGCATCAGCGGCGGATGGACGCGCGCGGCGCGTGGGACCGGTACTTCGCCGATGTCGACGTTTTCCTCAGCCCGACCGTGTTCACCGCCGCCTTCCCGCACACCGAAACCCAGACCATCAGCACCGCCGACGGCCAGCGGCCCTACCACGAGCTGGGGTTCTGGATCGCGCCCGCGTCGCTGTGCGGGCTGCCCGCGCTCAACGCGCCGATCGGCCGCACGGCCGCCGGGTTGCCGGTCGGCGCGCAGCTCACCGGGCCCCGGCACGAGGACGACACCGCGATCACCTTCGCCGAACTGGCCGCCGAGCGCATCGGCGGCTTTGCGCCGCCGCCCGTGTCAGGATGAGCCATGTTCGCCATCGGTGAGTTCGCCCGGCACGGCCGGGTGTCGGTGCGGATGCTGCGCCACTACGACGCCATCGGCTTGCTGCGGCCCGCGCACGTCGAGCCGTCGACCGGTTACCGCGGTTACGAAGCGGCGCAACTGGCCGAGCTGAACCGGATCGTGGCGTTGAAGGATCTCGGTTTCACCCTGGAGCAGGTGCGGTCGCTGGTCGACGAGCAGATCAGCGTCGAGAAGGTGCGCGGCATGCTCATGCTGCGCCGCGCCGATCTGGCGGCCACCGTCGCCGAGACCACGCAGCGGCTGGCTCAGGTCGAAGCCCGGCTCGACGCGATCGAGCTGGACGGGCGGCTGCCCGCCCACGAGGTGGTGACCAAGCCCCTGCCCGCGACCCGGATGGCCGAACTCACCGCGACCGCGGCCGATTTTCACCCCGGCGAGATCGGCCCGGTGGTCCGGCCGCTGTGCGCGAAGCTTGGGCAGCGCCTAGCGGGGGCCGAGGTCAGCCCGGTCGGCAGGCTCACCTGCTACTACGAACCAACCGGCGACGCGGTGCTCGTGCACGCCGCCGTCCCCATCGCCACCGAACACGGACCGGAACTGAACGGTCTGTCGATAGTGGACCTACCGGCGGGCGAGCACGCGACCGTCGTTCACCGCGGTCCGATGGACGCCGTGCTGCCCGCCTGGCAGGCACTGGCCCGCTGGGTGGACGCGCGCGGCTATCGATCGGCCGGGCCCGCCCGCGAGCTTTACCTGGAATGTCCGCCCGATACCGCGGCGTGGGTCACCGAACTGCAAGAGCCGATCGAGTAAGCGGTCGGCGACGGGTAGCGATTGCTCCGAACGGTCGGTATGACCAGCGATCCTGGCGGTCATTCCTCCATTAGGAGGTTACAACAATGATCATACTCGGTGTCGTTTTATTGATTATCGGTTTCCTTGTCGGTATTCCGATTCTGTGGACGATCGGCATCATCCTGGCCGTTGTCGGTGCCGGCCTCGCGATCGCGGGCGGGACTGGTCGCCGGATCGGCGGTAGGGCGCACTGGTACTAGGCCGCTACCGGACCTGGCAATATCCTCGTTGAGCGAGTATATCTGGTTGGGTGACGCTCACCCAGGCACGACACTGGCGCTCGGCTGCCGACGCGCTCGCCGTGCTGCGCCAGGAACAACGACTTACCCGCACCGAGCTGGGTAACCGGCTCGGCCTGCGCAGCGGCCCGACCTCGGACCTGGTCAAGCGGCTCTCGCGCGCCGCGCTCATCTCCGAGCAACGCGCCGCGTCCGACGGTCCCGGGCGGCCGACCACGACGGTGCACGCGCACCCGGCCGGGCCGGTCGTGGTGGTGCTCGACCTGCGGCACGGCGACTGGCGGCTGGGCACCTGCGGCGTCGACGGCACCGTCGACGTGCTCGACACCGGTCAGCACGACGACGAGCTGCCCGACGCCCTCATCGCCCGACTCCGCACCCGCATCAGCGCCGTCTCCGGCTCCCTTGGCAATCGGCTCGTCGGCATCGGTGTGGCCGTGCCCGGCGCGACCACCGACGACCGGCTGGTGCACGCGACCATGCTCGGCTGGCGCGACGTCGACCTCTCCGCGCTGGCGCCCAGCCCGGACCTTCCGGTCCTGGTCGGGAACGACGCGACCATGGCCGCCGTCGCCGAAGCCCGCTCGCACCTCCCGCGCCCCCGGACCCTGCTGCACATCGTCGTCGAGATCGGCGTCGGCGGGGCCTTCGTGGTCGACGGACGACCGGCCGCGAGCGCGAGCGGCCTGCACGGCGAATTCGGCCATCTGCCCTTCGGAGATCGCGCCGAGCGCTGCCCGTGCGGCGCGCTCGGCTGCTGGACGATCGCGTTCGACGCGCGGCAGATCGCCCGTCGCGCCGGGCTTCGCCTCCGGCGCGACCCGCGCGCGTGGCTGCACCGCTTCTTCACCGACCCGCACCCGAGCCCGGAAGCGGAGCGGGTGCGGGCGGATCTCGCCGCCGATCTGGGTCGCGGCATCGCCGGACTCGTCAACGCACTGGACCCGGAACTCGTCACGCTCGGCGGCCTGGCTCCCGAACTACGCGCCGTGGCAACGGAAAGGTTCGCCGCGGGCGTCCGGGAGGGGCTGATGACGCTGCACCGGGACCGGCCGCCGCGCATCCTGGACGCCCGCGCGGGCGAGGACGCGCCGCTGATCGGCGCGGGCCTTTCCGTGTTCGATCGCGTGCTGGACGCGGAACTACTGGCCCAGTGGGCTTCGGCGGTGCCGTCATGACGGTCGGCGCGCGGTCTCCGGTCGCGCCCTACCGGCGGGACACCGCGACCTGGGTCGCGTTCGCCGCGTTGTTCGCCTTCGGCGTGCTCAACTCGATCCTCGGCCCGATCCTGCCCTACCTGCGCCAAACCGAGCACATCTCCTACGTAGCCGGTGCGCTGCACCAGGTCGCGTTCGCGATCGGCGGCATGACCGCCGGCATCCTGGCCAGCCGGGTGGCGATGCCCCGGCGCGCCACCATCGCGATCGGGCTCGTCGTCGCGGCCCTGGCCGCCGTGCTGCTCGGCTACGGCCAGATCTTCCCGGTGACGCTGGTGGCCTCGCTGCTGGTGAGCGGGTTCGGCACGACCGCGTTGATCCGGATGTGGGCGCTGGTCTCGGATCTGCACCACGCGCACCGCGCGGTCGCCATGACCGAGGGCGAGATCTCGGTCAGCCTGGCCGGGATCATCACGCCCGCGGTGATCAGCGTGTGCGCGGCCGCCTGGGTCAGCTGGCGGTTCTCGCTGGTGATCGTGTTCGTCGTGGTGCTGGTGGCGGCCGTCGCGGTGGCCGCGACCCGGCTGCCGGACGCGGCGCGGGAAGTGCGCCGCGGCGAGGACACCGCCGCACACCACGCGCCGCGCCGCACGCTCACCACGATCTTCGCCGTCGTCGCGCTCGAATTCACGCTGAGCTTCTGGGCCGCGACCTACCTGCACGACGACGTCGGCATCGCCCAGGACACCTCGGTCGCCCTGATCAGCGCGCTGTACGCGGCGAACCTGGTCGGCCGCGTGGTGGCCAGCAGGCTCGCGCGCCGGTTGCCGGTCGCGGTGGTGCTGCGGCTCGCGCTGGCCACCGCGCTGGTCGGCACCCCGATCCTGCTCAGCGCGGGCAACGTCGTCGTGGCCGCGATCGGGCTCGCCGTGGCCGGCATGGGCATCGGCGGCACGTTCCCGCTCGCCTCCACGCTGCACGTCAGCGCCAGCAGCCGCACCGCCGACCAGGCGCTCGGGCAGATCCTCACCGTCGCGGGCCTCGGCGAGATCACCGACCGCTGCTCTCGGGCGCCATCGCGCAGGCGACCGGGCTGCGGATCAGCCTGATCGTGCTGCCCGCCCTGGTTCTGCTCGCCGCCGCGACCGTGCGGGCCCGGCGCCGGTGACCATCCTTCGGAGTGCGCTGTTCGCCTCACGGGCTGGAGCCCGGCCGGTGCGCTTGGTTAGCGTGGTGAGCTATGGATTCCACAGTCGATGACCTGCTGGCGGTGTTGCCCGCCGATCGCGTGCTCACCGACCCGGATCTGCTGGCCGGTCACCGCAACGACGAGGCCGACCTGTGCGCGGCGGGCACGCCACTGGCGGTGGTGCGCCCGCAGGACACCGCCGAAGTCGCCGCGACCGTCCGGGTGGCCGCCGCACACGGCGTGCCGGTCGTCCCGCAGGGCGCGCGCACCGGGCTGACCGGCGCGGCCAACGCGGTCGACGGGGCCCTGGTGGTGTCGCTGACCGGGCTGAACCGGATCATCGAGATCGACCCGGCCGAGCGGATCGCGGTCCTGCAACCCGGTGTCGTCAACGCCGAACTGAGCCGGGCCGCCGCCAAGGAGGGCCTCGCCTACCCGCCCGATCCGGGTTCCTGGGAGTCCTCGACGATCGGCGGCAACGTCTCCACCGACGCGGGCGGGATGTGCTGTGTCAAGTACGGCGTCACCGGCGAGTACGTGCTCGGTATGGAGGTGGTGCTGGCCGACGGCGAGATCCTGCGCTGCGGCCGCCGGACCGTGAAGGGCGTCGCGGGCTACGACCTGACCCGGCTGTTCGTCGGCTCGGAGGGCACGCTGGGGATCATCACCGAGATCACCGTCCGGCTGCGGCCCGCCGCTGAAGAGGCCAGGACGCTGGTCGCGGTGTACCCGACGGTGGCGGCGGCCTGCCGGGCCGTGTCGGCGGTGACCGCGGCTGGTCACGTGCCGAGCATGCTGGAGCTGCTGGACCGCACCCACCTGCGGGCGATCGAGGCCTACCGGCCGATGGGCCTGTCCACCGAGGCCGCCGCGATGCTGCTGATCGGGACCGACACCGGCGACCGGGCCGGGGCGGAACTGGCCGCGATCGCCCGGTGTTGCCAGGAAGCCGGGGCGAGCGAGCTGTACGTGGCCGAGGACGCCGCCGAGGCCCAGGCGTTGACCGCCGCCCGCAGGCTGGCTCATCCGGCCATGGAACACCTTGCGGTGCAGGCGTTTCCCAGCGGTCGGGGTGGCCTCATCGTGGACGATGTCGCGGTGCCGAGGTCGCGGATCGCCGAACTGGTCACCGGCGTCGAGGAGATCGCCGAACGGCATGGCCTGCTGGTCGGGGTGGTCGGGCATGCCGGTGACGGGAACCTGCACCCGGTCATCGTGGTGGACAGGGCCGATCCGTCCAGTATGGACCGTGGGCGGGTGGTGTTCGACGAGATCATGCGGCTTGGCCTCGCGCTGGGCGGCACGTGCACCGGCGAGCACGGCGTCGGCCTGCTCAAGCGGGACTGGCTGGCCCACGAACTCGGTCCGGTCGGCATGCGGGTGCACCGGGCGCTGAAGGCCGCCCTAGACCCGGCCGGGATCCTCAACCCCGGCAAGGTGATCGCGCCGGACTGACCGCACGATCGAAGTCGGCAGCCACCGTCCTGGCTGAGAGCATCGAGGCAACGACACTCGCGAGGACGGTGACCCGATGGCGGTGGACGGCGGGCGGCCCGCGGTGGCCGTCATCGCGGGCACCCCGTTCGACTCGGGGCTCGGCGCGGAACTGCTGCGCGCCAGGGGAGTGGCCGCTCTGGCGTACGCCATGGCGGCCTCGCCCGACGAGCAGGACTGGTTGCAGTACCACGATCCCGGCGGCTTGGCGGCCGCGTTCCACCTGCGTCTCGCCGAGTTGCGAGCGGGCGGCACCGAACTGGCGATGTTGTTCTGCAACTCGATGTCGGCCGTGGTGGATCACGAGGACGCGGCGCTCCCTGTCGTCTCCCCGGTCACCGTCTACAGTGAACTGCTGCCCAAGCTGCGGTCGTCGCTGGTGGTCACCGGCAACGCCCAGGCCGTCCTCGGTGTCGAGCGTACCGCCTGGCGGACGGCTCCCGGTCATCGGATGGTCGGGGTGTCGGATTCCGCGCTGGTGCGCGGGATCGAGGCCGGCGACCCGGAAGCGGCCTTCGCCGCCTCGCACCTGCCGACCACCCTGCGCCTGGCCCAGCGCCTCGATCTCGATGCCGTCGTGCTGGCCTGCACCCACTTCACCACCCTCCTGCCGCAGATCACCGCCTGCTGCGACCTGCCCGTCATCGATGTCGGCGCCCGGCTCGTCGAGCTGGCGACACCGGCCGTCACCGGATTGGAGAACCATGGTTGAGCTGTCCCGTGCCGACCTGCACGTTTCGGTGTCCGACCCGGTGGCGACCTCGATGAACTTCCTCAACGAGGTCGCGGGCCGCTACCCGGACGCGATCTCGCTGGCCGCCGGTCGCCCCTACGACGGGTTCTACTCGACCGACGACGTGCACCGCTATCTACAGTCCTATGTGGACTATCTGCGAACCGGTGGGCGCACAGAGGAACAGGTGCGCGGACTGTTGTTGCAGTACGGCCGAACCAACGGTCAGCTCGGTGCGCTGATCGCCAGGATGCTGGAGGTTGACGAGGGCATCGTGGTTCCGCCGGAGTCGGTGATGGTCACCGCCGGTTGCCAGGAGGCCATGATCATCGCCTTGCGGGCGTTGTGCGCGGGCCCGGACGACGTCGTCCTCGCGGCCGATCCCTGCTACGTCGGGCTGACCGGCGCGGCCCGCATCCTCGGTGTCGAAGTGGTGCCGGTGCCGGAGTCGGCCGCCGGGCTCGCCCCGGAGACCGTCGCCGACGTGGCGCAGGCGGTTCGCGCCAGGGGCAAGCGACCGCGCGCGCTCTACCTCGTGCCGAACTTCTCCAACCCGTCCGGGGTCTCGCTGCCGGTCGCGACCCGCCGCCGGCTGCTCGATGTCGCCGCCGAACAGGATCTGCTGCTGCTCGAAGACGACCCGTACGGCCTGTTCGGGCTGGACGACGAGCCGCGCCCGGCGCTGAAGTCGCTGGACGCCGAGGGCCGCGTGATCTATCTGGGATCGTTCGCGAAATCCTGCTTCCCCGGTGCCCGCGTTGGTTTTCTGGTCGCCGACCAGACCGTTGTCGACGAGACCGGCCACGCCACCCTGCTCGCCGAGGAGATGTCGGCCATCAAGAGCATGCTGACGGTCAACACCTCGCCGATCTCGCAGGCCGTGATCGGCGGCCTGCTGGTCGAGTCGGGCGGCAGCCTGCGCGCCGCCAACCGGGACAAGATCGGGTTCTACCGGAACAACCTGCGCACCATGCTCGCCGCGCTGGACGAGTACTTCCCGGACAGCGGCGTGCGCTGGAATGTACCGAGCGGCGGCTTCTTCGCGGTGGTGGATCTGCCGTTCGAGGCCGACGAGAAGCTGCTGGAACGCTCCGCCGAGCAGTTCGGCGTGCTGTGGACGCCGATGAGTTTCTTCTACGCCGACGGCGGGGACCACGCGATCCGGCTCTCGTGCAGCTACCTGGAGGCGGAGCAGATCGCGGAGGGCGTGCGGCGGCTGTCCCGGCTGGTCGCCGAGAACGCCTGAGGCTCACTGCGACCCGGCGGCCACCACGATCGCGGTGATGGGTTCGAGTTCGGCGATCAGCTCGTCCAGTTCGGCGGGGGAGAGGGCGTCGTAGGGCGGGGCGGCCAGTTCGTCGGTGAGGTCTTCGATGCGTTGTTTGGTCTCGCGGCCTGCCTCGGTCAGCCAGCCGTCGTCATCGACGATCCCGCGCTCGCGCAGGCCGTCCATGACCGTGACCAGCAGTTCCTTCGGCAGGTGATGCAGGCGCCCGAACGTTTCCGCCGGGTAGATGCCCATGTCCAGCGCGGAGAGCACGTGGGCCTCCGCACCGCCGATGCCTGCGGCGAGCAGCGCGGCGATGTGCCCGTCACCCCGGTGCTCACGCAGCATGGTCGCGGAATGCCACAGCCGGGCCACCGGGTCGCCCGGCACCGGCAGCGTGCGCATCCCGGCGTACATCATCCGGCCCGCGGTCGGCGCGCTCGTCGCGGCCTTGGTGGTCAGGTCGGCGACGCGCACCAGGCCGTCCGAGTCGGCCACTTCCTCGCCGAGGATTCGCCGTAGCGAGGCCGCGCTGCCCCGCTCCCGTGCGGCGACCGACGCCTCGGGCGGGATCGTCTCCCACGCGCTCGGGATGTGCCGCGCGGCCTCTCCGTCGGCGAAGTTGTAGAAGGCCGCGTGCACGACCTGCGCGGGCACCCGCCCCAGCGGCGCGGCGCGGCTGGCGAAGTAGCCGTCCCAGTAGGTGCGGTGGCCGAGCGCGGCCAACTCCTGGTTGCACTCGTCGGCGAAGAAGGTGACCAGGCAGATCGGCTCAAGAAGCTCGAACATGCGACGGGCAGTGCGAATCATGGCCTACATCATGCCAGCGATCCCAACCCGTGGAGCGGTACGGGATAACGGACCCTCCGGTTTCTTCTTCAATCGTGCTCAATCTCCTTGCCCGACGCGGGCAACATCAGAGACGACAATGCCTGCTCGGCATTGCGATTGTTGGGTATGGGTGGCGCGGGCTGACCTGAAATGCCGGGCGCCAATATTCGCCCAATGGAGGTAGAGACCGTGAAAAACGCGCTCCGGGATATGACCGTCGATTATGTCGAGATGTATGTGGACGATATCGACCGGAGTCTGGCCTGGCTCGTCGACGGTTGCGGTTTTGTCGTGCGCGCGAGATCGGCCCCGGCAGGCGCGGCGACCCGGTCGGTCGACGTCGGGCAGGGCGAGATCGACCTGGTGCTGACCGAGTCGAGCGAGGACCATCCGGCGCGCGCCTACGTCGAGCGGCACGGGGACGGTGTCGGCGACGTCGGCATCCGGGTGCCGGACGCGGTAGCGGCGTTCGACGAGGCGGTGCGGCGCGGTGCGCGGCCGGTCATGGCGCCGGTCACCAGGGGAGCGGTGACCACCGCGACGGTCGTCGGCTTCGGGGACGTGACGCACACGTTCGTGCAGCGACCGGACGACTCGCTGGTCGCCGACGTGCGCGGCCTCGTCGCGGTGCCCGGCGGCGGCCCGGCCCGGGGGAGCGGGCTGCGCAAGGTGGACCATTTCGCGGCCTGCGTCGAGCCGGGCCGGATGGACGAGACCGTCGAGTACTACCAGCGGGCACTGGATTTCGACGTCACCCTCACCGAGCGGATCGTCACCGGTGATCAGGGCATGTTCATCAAGGTGGTGCAGAGCAAGTCGAGGGCCGTCACGTTCACCCTCGTCGAGGCCGACACCAGCCTTGCCGTCGGCCAGATCGACCGGTTCCTCAAGGACCACGACGGGCCTGGCGTGCAGCACATGGCTTTCAGCAGCACGGACATTCTCACCACGGTGCGGGGACTGGGCCAGCGCGGCGTCGAGCTGCTGACGACTCCGGCGGCCTATTACACCGCCCTGGCCAACCGCGTGCGGCCGGCCAAGTATTCCGTCGAGCAGTTGCGTGAGCTGAACCTCCTGGTGGACGAGGACCACGACGGCCAGCTCTACCAGATCTTCGCCAAGTCCGTACATCCCAGGAACACGCTGTTCCTGGAGATCATCGAGCGGGCCGGCGCGACCACTTTCGGCAGCTCCAACATCAAGCATCTCTACGACAGTGTCGAGGCGCAACAAGAACGCTGAAGTGCAAGTGTGGAGACGTGCCAGGTGAATCGGCCCGGGCACACTAATCAGCGAATCGCCTGGCGGGGCAGGCATATTGCTGGCCGGATCGTGCTAAGCGGAATGAGGTTGTTGTGACTGATCCGTTCGAGGATGCTGACGCCCGGTACCTGGTTCTGGTGAATGGCGAAGGACAGTACAGTTTGTGGCCCGTTGGCAACGCTGTCCCGGCCGGCTGGGTCGTGGCGCATGGGGCGGACCCCCGCGCGACCTGCCTCGCCTACATCGAGGAGCAGTGGACCGACCTGCGGCCCACGAGCCTCGTCCGGGCCGAGCGGGCGTGAGCGCGATGGACCTCGAACGGGAATTGGTTGTCTCGGAATGGAACAGCACGGCCCGCGATGTTCCCGTCGCGGTCCTGCCTGAGCTGTTCACGGCGCAGGCCGCGCGCACGCCGGACGCGGTCGCGGTGGAGTTCGGCGGCGTTTCGTGGACCTACGCCGAGCTGGACACGAGGTCGAACCGGTTGGCGCGCTACCTGATCGGTCTGGGGGTGGGGCCGGAGCGGCTGGTGGCGGTGGTGCTGCCACGGTCGCTGGAGATGGTCGCCGCCGTGCTGGCGGTGTCCAAGGCCGGTGCGGCCTATCTGCCGATCGACCCGGGATATCCGCCGGACCGGATCGAGTTCATGCTGACCGACGCCGCCCCGGTCGCGGTGCTCGCCACCAGCCGGACCGGGACCGGTCTTCCGGCCCAGGACCGGCAGGTCGTCCTGGACGACCCGCAGGTGATCGCGGCGGTGGCGGAGCACTCCGGCGGCGCGGTCGGCGACCAGGACCGGCTGGCGGCGCTGGTGCCCGCGCACCCGGCCTATGTGATCTACACGTCCGGGTCCACCGGGCGCCCCAAGGGCGTCGTGGTCAGCCATCAGGGCCTGGCCAGCCTGTCCGCGTACCTGATCGACACCTTCGAGATCGGGCCGGAGTCGCGGGTCGGGCAGGTCGCGTCGCTGAGCTTCGACGCGGCCGTCATGGAACTGATGATGTCCTTGCCTGCCGGCGCGGCCCTGGTTCTTCCCGAGCAGCGGCAGTTGGCCGGGGAGGTGCTGGCCGACGCGCTGCGCGGGCTGCGGGCCAGCCACGCCCTGGTCGGACCGGCGTCCCTGGCCGGCGCGACCCCGGACCAATTGCCCGGGCTCGAATGCATGATGGTCGGCGGTGAGGCCTGTCCGGGCGAGGTGGTCGCCGAGTGGTCATCGAGCAGGCGGATGTTCAACGCCTACGGTCCGACCGAGGCGACGGTGTGCGTCACGATGAGCGGGCCGCTGTCGGGTACGGACGCCCCGCCGATCGGGAAGCCGATCTGGAACGCGCGGACCTACGTGCTGGACGAGCGGCTGCGGCCGGTACCGCCCGGCGTGGCCGGCGAGCTGTACCTGGCCGGACCCGGTCTGGCCCGCGGGTACCTGAACCAGGCCGGGCTGACCGCGCAGCGCTTCGTCGCCTGTCCGTTCGGGACCGGGGAACGGATGTACCGCACCGGTGACCTGGCCCGCTGGCGCGAGGACGGCGAACTGGAGTACCTGGGCCGAGGCGACCAGCAGGTCCAGGTCCGCGGGTTCCGGATCGAACCGGGCGAGATCGAGGCCGTGCTGGCCGCGCAGCCCGGAGTGGGCCGGGCCGTCGTCGTGGCTCGGGAGGACCGGCCGGGCGACCAGCGCCTGGTCGGCTATGTGGTGCCCGCGCCAGGAAGCGAGGTGGACCCGGCCGGGATTCGGGCCGCCTCGGCCAAGGTGCTGCCGGTCTACATGGTGCCCGCCGCGATCGTCGTGCTGGACGCGCTTCCGTTGACGGTGAACGGAAAGCTGGACCGCACGGCCCTGCCCGCGCCGACCTTCGCCGCCGGGACCGGCCGGGAACCAACCACGCCTGCCGAGGAGATCCTGTGTGAGCTGTTCGCCGAAGTCCTTGGCGTGGAACGGGTCGGCGTCGACGACAGCTTCTTCGACCTGGGCGGTCACTCCCTGCTGGTGGCCCGGCTGATCAGCCGGGTGCGCTCGGTGCTGGGCGTCGAGCTGGAGATCCGGACGGTGTTCGACCACCCGACGGTCGAGTTGCTGGCCAAGTCGCTGGCCGGGGCCGGGGAAGCCTGGCCCGCGCTGGAACCGGCCGACCGGCCGGAGCGGCTGCCGCTGTCCTTCGCGCAGCAGCGGTTGTGGTTCCTCGCGCAGCTGGAGGGGCCGAGCACGACCTACAACGTGCCGTTCGCGTGGCGCCTGCGGGGACAGATCGACGCCGGTGCGCTGACCGCCGCGCTGGGTGATGTGGTGGCGCGCCACGAAGCCTTGCGAACGGTGTTCCCGGTGGTGGACGGGCAGCCGTATCAGCGGGTGATTCCGGCCGGGGAGGCGGTGCCCGAGGTTGTCGTCGCCCAGGCGCGGGAATCGGAGCTGGCCGGACTGACCGAGCAGGCCGCCCAGTACGTCTTCGACCTGGCCGGTGAGCTGCCGGTGCGGGCGTGGCTGTTCGACCTCGGCGCCGACGAGTGCGCGCTGGTGCTGCTGATGCACCACATCGCCAGCGACGGCTGGTCGCTCGGCATCCTGCTGCGCGACCTGGGGGAGGCCTACCAGGCGCGGCGGGCCGGTCACGCTCCCGAGTGGACAGACCTGCCGGTGCAGTACGCGGATTACACGCTGTGGCAACGCGGGCTGCTCGGCGGCGACCACGATCGCGGCAGCGTGCTGGCCCGGCAGGTGCAGTACTGGCAGTCGGCGCTGGCCGGTCTGCCCGAGCAGCTGGAACTGCCCTTCGACCGGTCCCGCCCGGCGTATCCCTCCTATCGCGGCGGGCACGTCGACGTCGACCTGGACGCGGAACTGCACCGCGCACTGACCGAGCTGGCCGGCGAACACCAGGTGACGTTGTTCATGGTGCTCCAGGCCGCGCTCGCGGTCCTGCTGTCCCGGTCCGGGGCGGGCAGCGACATCCCGATCGGCGTGCCGGTGGCCGGCCGGGGCGGCGACGAACAGCTGTACCAACTGGTCGGATTCTTCGTGAACACGCTGGTGCTGCGGACCGACCTCTCCGGCGACCCGAGTTTCGCGGAGCTGCTCGGCCGGGTCCGCAATCAGGACCTGGCCGCCTACGCGCACCAGGACGTGCCGTTCGAACGACTGGTGGAAGTGCTGAACCCGGTCCGCTCGGCCGCGCATCACCCGCTGTTCCAGGTGATGCTGACCGCAGACGACGAGACCAGCCGTCAGTGGCAGGGGCCCGGTCTCGACGCTGAGGAACTGCCGTCGACGGTGCAGTCGGCCAAGTTCGACCTGTCGCTGACCTTCCGGTCGCGGCTCGAACCGGACGGCACCCCGGGCGGGATCAGCGGCATGCTGGGCTACGCGGCGGACCTGTTCGACGAGAGCACCGTGCGGGCCCTGGCCGGGCGGCTGGTCCGGCTGCTCGGTCAGTTCGCCGCCGACCCGACGCTGCGGATCAGCCGCGCGGAACTGCTGACGCCGGCCGAACGGGAACTGGTCGTCTCGCAGTGGAACGACACCGCGCGGGACGTCCCTGCGGTGGTCCTGCCTGAGTTGTTCGCGGCGCAGGCCGCCCGGACTCCGGACGCGGTGGCGCTTGAACTCGGCAGCGTGTCGTGGTCCTACGCCGAACTGGACGCTAGATCGAGCCGGTTGGCGCGACACCTGATCGGACTCGGAGCGGGGCCGGAACGACTGGTGGCGGTGGCGTTGCCGCGATCGCTGGAACTGGTGGCGGCGGTGCTCGCGGTGGCCAAGACCGGCGCGGCATATCTGCCGATCGACCCGGCCTACCCGGCCGACCGGATCGGCTACATGCTCACCGACGCGGCGCCGGTCGCGGTGGTCACGAACGAGCGAGCCGGTTCCACGCTTCCGGCTCAGGACCACCAGGTCATCCTGGACGACCCGCAGGTGGCCGCCGCGGTGGCCGGACAACCCGGCGGCCCGGTCGCCGAGCACGAGCGGATCGCGCCACTGCGCCCCCCGCACCCGGCCTACGTGATCTACACCTCCGGTTCCACCGGGCGGCCCAAGGGCGTCGTGGTCAGCCATGGCGGTCTCGCCAACCTGGCCGCGTTCATGATCTCGACGCTCGGGGTCACCCCGGAGTCGCGGGTGGCCCAACTCCTTTCCCTCAGCTTCGACATGTCGCTGCTGGAGCTGCTGTCGTCGCTGACCTCCGGGGCGGCCCTGATCCTGCCCGAGCAGGGACCGCTGGCCGGTGCGGTGCTGGCCGACACGCTGCGCCAGATGCGGGCCAGCCACGCGGTGGTCGCACCGGCCGCGCTGGCCGGCGCGGTGCCCGAGTACCTGCCCGGACTGGAGTGCCTGGTGGTCGGCGGCGAGGCCGTCCCGGCCGAACTGGCCGCCGCGTGGTCGGTGGGCAGGCGGATGTTCAACGCCTACGGTCCGACCGAGACCACGGTGTGCACGACGATCAGTGGACCGCTCACCGCCGCAGGCGCCCCGCCGATCGGCGGGCCGAACTGGAACGTCCGGGCCTACGTGCTGGACGAGCGGCTGGGCGCGGTGCCGCCCGGCGTGGCCGGCGAGCTGTACCTGGCCGGTCCAGGCCTCGCACGGGGCTACCTCAACCAGCCCCAGCTCACCGCGGCGCGCTTCGTGGCCTGCCCGTTCGAGACCGGGGAACGGATGTACCGCACCGGCGACCTCGTGCGCTGGCGCAACGACGGCGAACTGGAGTACCTGGGCCGGGCCGACCAGCAGGTCAAGATCCGCGGTTTCCGGATCGAGCCGGGCGAGATCGAGGCGGTGCTGGCCGGGCAGTCCGGAGTGGACCAATCGGTGGTCGTGGTCCGGGAGGACCGGCCTGGAGACCAGCGCCTGGTCGGCTACGTGCTGCCCGAGGCAGGCGCCGTCCTGGACCCCGCCGAGTTGCGGGCGGCGGCCGGGCGGGTCCTACCCGGACACATGGTGCCGTCGGCGGTCGTCGTGCTGGACGCGTTGCCGTTGACCGCGAACGGAAAGCTGGACCGCCGGGCCCTGCCCGCGCCCGCGTTCCTGGCCGGGGCCGGACGGGAACCGTCCTCGCCCATCGAGCGGAAGCTGTGCGAGCTGTTCGCCGAAGTCCTCGGGGTGGAACAGGTCGGGATGGACGACAACTTCTTCGACCTCGGCGGGCACTCGCTGCTCTCCGCCGTGCTCGCCGCCCGGCTGGAGGAACAATTCGGCATCACGATCAGCCTGCGGGACTTCGTCGCCGACCCGTCGGTCAGCGGCATCCTCAGCCGAACCTCGCCGCGCCCGAACTAGAGAGGGACTCAAGATGGACCTGGCCGCCAGCGGCGTAACCATCTACTCGACATGCCGATCCAGCATCGGCCACGGCCAGGACGACCACCTGCCCAGGCTGCTGGAAATCGCCCGGTGGGCCGATGAGGCGGGCTACCGAGGTGGCCTGATCTACAGCGACAACACCTCGATCGACTCGTGGATGTCGGCCCAGGCCACGATAGCCAACACGGCCTCGTTCGTGCCGCTGGTCGCGGTGCAGCCGCTGGACCTGACACCGTTCGCGCTGGCCAGGACGGTGTCGTCGCTGGCGCACCTCTACGGCAGGCCGGTCGACATCAACTTCGTCAGCGGCGGGTTCAGCCGGGATCTCGCCGTCCAGGGCGACACCCTCGACCACGACGCCCGCTACGACCGGCTCACCGAATACGTGACGATCGTCCGGGAGCTGTTCGGCGGTGGCATGGTCAAGTTCGCGGGTCAGTACTACAACTACAAGCGGGCCCGGCTCACCACCGCGGTGCCCGAGGACCTGCTGCCCACCGCGTACGTGTCCGGCTCCTCGCCCGCCAGCCTGAACGCGGGCGAGGCGCTTGGCCTGACCCAGCTGTCGTTTCCGTTGGTGCCCAAGGATTTCGTCAGTCCGGAGATCCGCAAGAACAAGTTCGGCTCGGGCATCAGCGTCGGCATCATCGCGCGGGACGACTCCGCCGAAGCATGGCGGATCGCGCACGAGCGGTTCCCGGCCGACCCCGAAGGGGCCGCGCGGATGAAGCTGTTGCTCTCCGCCGCGGTGTCGTCCTGGCAGCCCCAGCTGGCTGCCGTGCCGATCCCCGACGAAGCGCAGGGCCAGCCGTACTGGCTGGTGCCCTTCCGCTACCACCACACGTTCTGCCCTTACCTGGTGGGAAGTCACGACGAGGTGGCGCAGGCCCTGACGACCTACCTCAATGGCGGTATCCGCACCTTCGTGCTCGACATTCCGCGTGAGCCAGACGATCTGTGGAACGCGCGAATCGCGATGGAGCGCGCCGTCGCGGCCATGGAATGGTCTCCGCCTTCATCAAAGGCGGCCTGAAAAGGGAAACCGGCGACGCCCATCAGGCGTCGCCGGTTTCCCTTTATTACACGGCCAGCTACTTCAGGGAGTGAGGATGGTGAAGCCGTTGGCCGCGTGGGAGCCGTCGGCCAGGCTGCGGAACACCGCCGCGACCGCCTCGGGACCGCTGCCCGCGTCGACGGTCAGCCAGGACTCGGTGAAGTCGATGAACTCGTCCTCGGCCGCGTGATAGCGGGCGAAGAACGCGTCCTCGCCCTCCGCCTCGATCGTCGCGCCCTCGACGGCGGGGGTGAAGAACAGTTCCGGGGCGGGGTCGGTGAACTCCGGCGGCTGCTGCGCGCCGTGGGTCCAGCCCAGCAGGGCGAGGTGCACCAGGCCGGACCGGAACGTGCCGTGAATGGCGGCCAGCAGCTCGGCGTCACCGGTGAGGTCGACGCACAGCACCGGACCGGCGGGCACCGAGGGCAGTTCGTCATACGTGGCCACCTCGTCGAACACGCCGAGGCCGGTGACGAACTCGGCATGGCTGCCCGCGGTGAGCCCGATGGTGCGCACGTTCGCGTTGCCGCGCAGGCGATGCGCGATCCCGATGCCCACCTTGCTCGACGCGGAGGTGATCAGCACGGTCAGCCCGTCTTCGGTCGCCGTGCCGGCGATGAAGTCGGCGACGTGGAACGACGCGGGGTAGATCGGCCGTAGCAGGGTCCTGCGGTCGTCGCGGTGGTCGGGAGCGCCGGCGGGCTGGAACGTCTGATACCAGGGGTGGGCGAAGTAGCGGCCCGGCGTGGTGTCCACGAACCCGCGCGAGGCCGGCTCCGGCCGCACCACGTGGTGGCTCGACGATGGCAGGTAGCCGAAGAACCGGTCGCCTGCCGAGTAGCCGGGATGATTGGACCGCGTCACCGTGGCGAAGCCCCACACCGGAAGCCGGCCGAGGACCGGGTCCGGGGCGGGGAACGCGCTCCAGAAGTTCAGCGGCGGGATGGCGCCCCACCGGGCGTAGGTCACGTTGTTCATGGTCAGCGCCAGCCGCTCGACCGCGAGTTCGACCTCGCCCGCCGCAAGCTCGGCCGCCGGGGCCTCGCGCACCTCACTGACCGCGAGATCATCGCGCTTGAACAGCAGTTCCCATCGTGCTGTTTCGGTCATCCGTGCTCTCCTTGCTGGATCGTCAGCTGGCATCGTGGCAATGGTGTCTTCAGGTTCGGCCGCACCGCATCTCACCCAGTGCGCTAGGCGGCTTCGCGGAACCGTTCCTCGCCGATCGAGGTGATGGTCGCGGAAGCCCGGCGCCTGCCGAGCAGGACCAGCGCGGCGAGGACGCCGACGGCGGCGAAGCTGATGGCGACGGCGTAGGCGCTGCGGAATCCGGCGGTCATCGCAGCCGGGCCGGAACCACCGGCCGATGCCGCGACCGTGGTCAGGATGGCGATGCCGAGCGCGCCGCCGATGTGGAAGGACGCGGTGTTCAGGCCGGACGCCATGCCGGAGTCGTGGGCAGGCACCCCGGCCAGCCCGGCGATCGAGCCGACCGTGAACGAGGCGCCGAGACCCGGACCGAACAACAGCATGCCCAGCAGGATGTCGTGCACGAAACTGCCCGTCGCGGAGATCCCGGTCAGGTTCAGGCAGCTCAGCCCGATCAGCACCAGGCCGCCCACCGCGACCGGGCGCGGTCCGAACCGGTTGACCAGCGGTCCGCCCGCGAGCGTCGAGCCGATCACGGTCAGCGCGGTCATGACCGCGAACATCAGTCCGAACTGGACCGGCGAATAGCCGAGCACGACCTGGGCGTACTCGGTCATGATCGCCCCCATGCCGCCGTTCACGGCCATGCCGGTGGTCAGCATGACCAGGTTGCCGCCGACGAACACCTTGCCGCGCAAGTACTTCAGCGGCAGCAACGGCGCGGCGGAGCGGCGTTCGATGAGGACGAACCCGGCCAGCAGCGCGAGCACGACGACGCCAAGACCGATCGTCCAACCGCTGGTCCAGCCGTTCTGGGGTGCGTCGACGATGAGGTAGACGAGCCCGACCAGGGCCGCGGTACTGGTCAGCGCGCCGGCCACGTCGAAGGTGCTGGCCCGCTGGCGGTCGTAGCTCTCCCGCAGCACCAGCGGGCTGAGCACGACCACCGCCGCGGCCACCGGGATGTTGACGAAGAAGATCCAGCCCCAGCCGAGCCCGGTGGTCAGCGGCCCGCCGAGCAGCGCGCCGACCGTACCGCCGATGCCCGCCGCCGAACTCCAGACACCCAGCGCCTTGTTGCGCTCGCGGCCTTCGGCGAACGTGGCCATCAGGATCGACAGGGCGGTCGGGGTCATGATCGCCGCGGAGGCCCCTTCGACCACCCGGGCCGCGATCAGCACCTCGCCCGACCAGGCCAGCCCGCACAGCAGCGACGACACTGCCATGAGCGCGGCCCCGAGCACGAACATCCGGCGCCGGCCGAGCAGGTCCGCGACGCGACCGCCGAGCAGCAGCAGGCCACCGAAGCTCAGCAGGTACGAACTGAGCACCCACTGCACGCCGCTCGGCGTCAGCGCCAGGTCCTTCGCCATCGACGGCACCGCGACGAACACGATCGATCCGTCCAGGATGATGATGAAGGTCGCGGCGCACAACACGGCCAGCGCCACCCACCGGCGCGGGTCGAGCCGCGCGTGCTCCGAGATGGACGACACCGTCGCCCTGCTTCGCTGTCTGTCCATTGTGGTCCCCGCGCAATCCTGGCGCCCTCCCGGATCGGGAGGGCGCCACTGGGTGATTCAGCTTCCGTTGTGTGCCTTGATGAACTCGGTGACCGAACGCGGACGCAGATCCACCCAGTTCTCCCGGATGTGGGCCATGCACTCCTCGCGCCGGCCCGGCCCGTGCACGACGGTCCAGCCCTCGGGCGTCGGTGCGAACGCGGGCCACAGCGAGTGCTGGTGCTCGTCGTTGCGCAGGACGGTGTAGTTGGCGTCCGGCTCGTCGAACGGGTTTGCCATCGCGTTCTCCCCTCGGCTCAGGCCGCCGCTGCGGCGACGGCGTCGATGTGGTCGGCCAGCCCGGCCACGGTGGGAATGTCGAACAGCACGTTGATCAACAGGTCGACGCCGACCTCGCTGCGGATCCGGCTGAGCAGCCGCATCGCCTGCAGCGACTGGCCGCCGAGGTCGAAGAAGCTGTCGTCGATGCCGACCCTGGGCACCTTGAGCACCGAGGCGAAGATCGCGCACAGCGACTCCTGCACCGGTGTCTCCGGTGCCCGGTAGGCGGCCGCCGCCTCGAAATCGGGCTCCGGCATCGCCTTGCCGTCCAGCTTCCCGTTCGCGGTCAGCGGGAGCGAGGCCAGCTGGATGAACGCGGCCGGGACCATGTAGTCCGGCAGCGACTCCCGGACGTGCGCGCGCAGCGCGCCGAGGTCGACATCACCGGACTCCGGCACGACATAGGCAACCAGCCGCTTCTCGCCGGACTCCAGTTCGCGCACCACCACGACGACCTGGGCCAAACCTGGATAGTCGGCCAGCGCCGCTTCCACCTCGGCCAGCTCGACCCGGAAGCCGAGGATCTTCACCTGGCTGTTGGCCCGGCCGATCAGCTCGATCAGGCCGTCGTCGTTGCGGCGGGCCAGGTCGCCGGTGCGGTACATGCGGGTGCCCGGTTCGCCGAACGGGTCCGCGACGAACACTTCCGCGGTCAGGTCGGTGCGGCCGAAGTAGCCGCGCGAGACGCCCCGGCCCGCGATGTAGATCTCCCCTTCGATGCCGTTCGGCACCGGCGAGAGGCGCTCGTCGAGGATGCGGATCGTGACGTCGTTGAATGCCTGCCCGACCGGCACCAGCGTGCCGGGCCGGAAGGAATCGGTCAGCGGGTTGTGCGCGGAGAACAGCGAACATTCCGTCACGCCGTACATCGCCCTGATCACGATGCCCGGGCACGCGTCCAGCACCCTGCGCACCGCGTTGGGTGCGATCACGTCGCCGCCGGTCAGGATCTCGGACAGGCCGGTGAACGTGTCCAGCGATTCCTCGGCGAGCACCCGGAACAGCCCGGCGGTCAGGTGGATGCCGGTGATCCGCTCGGCCCTGATCAGCTCGCGCAACGTGCTCGCCTGCAGACGACCGGGCGGCGCGACGACGATCCGGCCGCCGTGCAACAGCGGCATCCAGATCTCGTAGGTGGACACGTTGAACGCGTACGGCGCCACCATCAGCACCCGCGCGTGGCGTCGCACCGTCCACTGGGTGTTGAAGATCAGCCGTACAACGTCCCGCTGCGTCACCGCGACGCCCTTGGGGTGCCCGGTGGAACCGGACGTGTGGATCACGTAGGCCAGCTGGTCGGGGTGGATCGGCACTGCCGGGTCGGTGGCAGGCTGATCGGCGGTCGCCTCGTCGTCGTCGACGACCACGACCGGCACCCCGCTGGGCA
>DATFHN010000229.1:0-12183 GCA_035248365.1 Pseudonocardiaceae bacterium
ATGTCCCGCGGCCTCACCGAGGACGAGGCCATGGCCATGATCGTGCGCGGCTTCATCGAGCCGATCGCGCGCGAGCTGCCGATGGAATACGCCCTCGAACTCAACCGGCTCATCGAGCTCCAGATGGAAGGGGCCGTCGGCTAATCATGACGACCACCGAACAGCCGACCCAACACGGACTCGGCGCACACTCGCACGGCCCGGGCGTGGTTCCGGCCTCGACCCGCGCGGACCGGCAGGACAACGTCGCCGTTCCGCAGGGCCGCGAGGAGAACTGGCGCTTCACACCGATGAAGCGGATCGGCAGCCTGGTCCCGGCGCAGCCCGCGACCGGCACGGCGACCGTCGAGGTCTCCTCGGGCAGCGATGTCATCGTCGATTCGGTCGGCCGCGAGGACGAGCGGATCGGCGCCGCGGGCGAACCGACCGACTACGTCTCGCGCACCGCGTTCGAGTCCTTCGCCAAGGCCACCGTGGTCACCGTGCCGCGTGAGTCCAAGGTGGACGAACCGGTGACCATCACGGTCACCGGCCCCGGCGCGGGCCAGACCGCCTACGGGCACCTGCAGGTCCGGGCCGAGCAGTTCGCCCAAGCCGTTGTGGTGCTGGACTTCCGCGGTTCCGGCAGCTACGCCGACAACCTGGAACTCGTGCTCGGTGACGGCGCCAAGCTGACCGTCGTCGCCGTGCACGACTGGGCCGACGACGCCGTGCACATCACCGCGCACCAGGCCAAGCTCGGCCGGGACGCGACCCTGCGGCACACCGTCGTCACCCTCGGCGGCGACCTGGTCCGGGTCAGCCCGACCGTCACCTTCACCGAGAAGGGCGGCGACGCCGAACTGACCGGCCTCTACTTCGCCGACGCGGGCCAGCACCTGGAACACCGGCTGTTCGTGGACCACGCGGTGCCCAACTGCCGCAGCAACGTCGCCTACAAGGGTGCGTTGCAGGGCGATGGCGCGCGCACCGTGTGGATCGGCGACGTGCTGATCAGGGCCGCGGCCGAGAACACCGACACCTACGAACTGAACCGCAACCTGGTGCTCACCGACGGCGCGCGCGCCGACTCGGTGCCGAACCTGGAGATCGAGACCGGCGAGATCGTCGGCGCGGGGCACGCCAGCACCACCGGCCGCTTCGACGACGAGCAGCTGTTCTACCTCCAGGCTCGCGGTATTCCCGAGGACCAGGCCCGCAGGCTCGTGGTGCGCGGGTTCTTCCACGAGATCCTGGCCAAGATCGCCGTGCCGAGCGTGCGGGAACGGCTCGAAGCCGCGATCGAGGCCGAACTCGCGGTGGTCGGCATATGACCGCCGGCATGCGGGTGTGCGCGCTCGCCGACCTGGAGGAGGGCAAACCAGCCGCCTACTCCGTCGGTGACACGCAACTCGTGCTGGTGCGGGACGGCGATGCCGTGCACGCGCTGCGCGACGAGTGCTCGCATGCCGAACTCGCGTTGAGCGAGGGCGATATCAGCAAGGGCCGGGGCGGTGCGCTGCGCATCGAATGCTGGCTGCACGGGTCCTGTTTCGACCTGCGCACCGGCCAGCCGTCCTCGCCACCCGCGACCGAGCCGGTCGACGTGTTCGCAGTGACCATCGCGGACGCGGCGGTTTATGTGGACATCACCACCCCGACGAACCTCAAATAACGGAGAAGCGAAGCAGAAATGGCCACCCTGGAGATCAAGGACCTGCACGTTTCGGTGATCGCCGATGACGCTGCCAAGGAGATCCTGACCGGCGTCAACCTGACCATCAAGGCGGGCGAGACGCACGCGATCATGGGACCGAACGGCTCGGGCAAGTCGACCCTGTCCTACGCGATCGCCGGGCACCCCAAGTACCAGGTCACCTCCGGCGAGGTGCTGCTCGACGGCGAGGACATCCTCGGCATGACCGTCGACGAGCGCGCGCGGGCCGGTGTCTTCCTCGCCATGCAGTACCCGGTCGAGGTGCCCGGCGTGTCCATGTCGAACTTCCTGCGCACGGCAGCGACCGCGACTCGCGGTGAGGCACCGGTGCTGCGCAAGTGGGTCAAGGAAGTCAAGTCGGCCATGGGCGATCTGGAGATCGACCCCGCGTTCGCCGAGCGCAGCGTGAACGAGGGCTTCTCCGGCGGCGAGAAGAAGCGCCACGAGATCCTGCAGCTCTCGCTGCTGCACCCGAAGATCGCCATCCTGGACGAGACCGACTCCGGCCTCGACGTGGACGCGCTGCGCGTCGTCTCCGAGGGCGTGAACCGGTACAAGGCGGAGGGCGACGTGGGCGTCATGCTGATCACCCACTACACCCGGATCCTCAAGCACATCACCCCGGACTTCGTGCACGTGTTCGCGGGCGGCAAGATCGTCGAGTCCGGTGGTCCCGAGCTGGCCAGCCGCCTCGAAGAAGAGGGCTACGTCCGCTACACCGGCGGCAAGCACGAGGAGGCGGTCGTCTCATGACCACAACGGGTCTGCCGCTGGACGTCGAGACGATCAAGAAGGACTTCCCGATCCTGGGCCGCACGGTCCGCGACGGCAAGCCGCTGGTCTACCTCGACTCCGGTGCCACCTCCCAGAAGCCGCGCCAGGTGCTCGAAGCCGAGCGCAGCTTCCTGGAGTCCTCCAACGCCTCCGTGCACCGCGGCGCCCACCAGCTGGCCGAGGAGTCCACGGACGCCTACGAGGGCGCGCGCGAGCGCATCGCCTCCTTCGTCGGGATCGGCACCGACGAGCTGGTGTTCACCAAGAACGCCACCGAAGCCATCAACCTGATCGCCTACGCGATCAGCAACTCCTCGACCGCGGGCCCGGAAGCCGCCCGGTTCGCGGTCGGTCCCGGTGACGAGATCGTCATCACCGAGATGGAGCACCACGCGAACCTGGTGCCATGGCAGCAGGTCGCCCAGCGCACCGGCGCGACCCTGCGCTGGTTCGGCCTGACCGACGACGGCCGCCTCGATCTGTCCAATCTGGACGAACTGATCAACGAGCGGACCAAACTCGTCGCGTTCACCCACCAGTCCAACGTGCTCGGCACCGTCAACCCGCCCGCGCCGCTGGTCGAGCGAGCCCAGCAGGTCGGCGCGCTGACCGTGCTGGACGCCTGCCAGTCCGTGCCGCACTCGCCGGTCGACCTGCGCGCGCTCGGCGTGGACTTCGCGGTGTTCTCCGGCCACAAGATGCTCGGCCCCTCCGGCATCGGCGGGCTCTACGGCCGTCGCGAACTGCTCGCGGCCATGCCGCCGTTCCTGACCGGCGGATCCATGATCGAGATGGTCGAGATGGCCCGCTCCACGTTCATGCCGCCGCCCCAGCGCTTCGAAGCCGGCACCATGATGACCTCGCAGGCCGTCGGCCTCGGTGCGGCCGTCGACTACCTCTCGGTGGTCGGCATGGCGCGCATCGCCGAGCACGAGCACCGGCTCACCGAAGCCGCGCTCGCCGGCCTCGCCGAGATCAACGGTGTACGGATCATCGGCCCGACGGGAACAGAGAGCCGGGGTGGCGCTGTTTCCTTTGTCGTGGATGGCATTCATCCGCACGACGCGGGTCAGGTGCTGGACAGCCTCGGCGTCGCGGTTCGGGTCGGCCACCACTGCGCGTGGCCGCTGCACCGCCGCTACGGGGTTCCCGGCACCGTGCGCGCGACGTTCTACCTGTACAACGACCTCAGCGATGTGTCAGCGCTGGTGGACGGGGTACGCGAAGCACAGCGATTCTTCGGTGTCGCCTGAGCGGAGGATGCGGGCCTGATGAACCTCGACCAGATGTACCAGGAGATCATCCTGGATCACTACAAGCACCCGCACGGTCGCGGGCTGCGCGACCCGTTCCAGGCTGAGGTCCATCACATCAACCCGACCTGCGGCGACGAGATCACGCTGCGGGTCAACCTCAAGGGTGAGGGGACCGACGCCGAGATCGTGGACGTCTCCTACGACGGACAGGGCTGCTCGATCAGCCAGGCATCGGCCTCGGTGCTGACCGACCTGGTGGTCGGCCAGACCGTCGGCTCCGCCTTCAAGACGCTCGACGTGTTCGTCGAGCTGATGCAGGGCCGCGGCCAGGTCGAGCCCAACGAGGACGTGCTGGAGGATGGCATCGCGTTCGCCGGTGTCGCCAAGTACCCGGCCAGGGTGAAGTGCGCGCTGCTCGGGTGGATGGCGTTCAAGGACGCCGTCGCCCAGTCCGAAGTCGCCCAGTCAGGTCTGGCTGAGAAGGTGGAAAACTCATGACCGAAGAGATCCAACGCGGCGCCGCAGGCATGCCCGAGGCGCCCACCCGCGCCGAGGTCGCCAAGATCGAGGACGTCGAAGAGGCCATGCGCGACGTCGTCGACCCCGAACTCGGCATCAACGTCGTCGACCTCGGCCTGGTCTACGACCTGCGCGTCGACGACTCCAACACCGCGCTGATCGACATGACCCTGACGTCGGCGGCCTGCCCGCTCACCGACGTCATCGAGGACCAGGCGCGCAGCGCGCTGGTCGGCGGCGTCGGCGGGGGACTGGTCGACGACATCAAGATCAACTGGGTCTGGATGCCGCCGTGGGGCCCGGAGAAGATCACCGACGACGGCCGCGAACAACTGCGCGCCCTCGGCTTCACCGTGTGACCCAGCAGCTCGGTCTGCGACCGGCGACCCCGGCCGACAGCGAACTCTGCTATCACCTGCATCGCGCCGCCATGCGCGAAGTCGTCGAAGCGATCTGGGGCTGGGACGAAGCCGATCAACGTGGTTACCACGACCGCGGCTTCGACCCGGCCCTGACGCACATCATCACCATCGACGGCCAGGACGCCGGGGCGCTGATCGTGCACTACCGCCCCGAAGAGATCTACCTGGCCCGCGTCGAACTCCACCCGGACCACCAAGGCCGCGGCACCGGCACCCACCTGATCCGCCAACTCCTGGCCGAAGCCGCCGCCCGCCACCAGCCGCTCCAGTTGGACGTCCGCACGGTGAATCCGCGCGCGCACCAGCTTTACCAACGCCTCGGCTTCCAAGAGGTCAGCCGTGAGGACGGCAAAATCCGGATGCGTGGTCAGCCGATCAACGTGTAGAACGGCCGTGCGTACGGCACGACCAGTTTCTGACAACTGGCCAGATCACTCACGTTCGGCAGCAACGAGAAGTCCAGCTTCACCCACTCGTTGCTCCTGCGGTACTCAACCGTGCAATGATCGATCTTCTCGTCGTCGGACGGGTCCACGTAACTGAGGTAGCCGACAAAGGGATCGTTCTCGAACCCCGTCCCGGACAACGGTGTGCCGTCGCCACGGGCCTCCCGGTTCTCGGCCGCGCTCACCCCGCCGGGATCAGGAAAGATCTCCCTGAACACGTCGACGACCGGCGTGTTGTCGGCGGTGCGGGCCATCCCGAAGCACTCCTGCGCGATGGTTCCGTCCTTGGGAGGGTAGGTCACGATGTTGAAGCCGAACGTCGCATCGCTGAGCGCTGAACAACTGCTGGGGTTTTTGACGAGCGGGTGATAGCGGCCAGGTCCCGCGGCTTCGCTGGGACGCGTGAGCAGGATCAGCGCGGTGACTCCGCCGCCGACCACGAGCACAAGCACAGCCACCAACACGATCAATTTGGGTCGCACGCAGCGAAACATAGCGCAGACCCCGTGATCGAGTGCCGCTATAAAATGAATTGGCCGCCGCGCCGGGTGACGGCATCATTCGGCCATGGACGTCGAAGCGCGGCAGGCGGCGGTAGCTGCGTTGACCAGGCTGGCACGCAGCCGGCATCCGCAGGACAGGGCGGACGCAGGCCGAGGCTTGGCGAGCTTCGCGGATCTGGCCGACGCACGCGAGATCCTGAGTGAACTGGTGAACGACCCCGATGACAGTTTCGTCACGCTGGCCACAGCCGAGGCGTTGCTGCGCAGGGGCGATGCCGCCGGGCTGGCTATCGTCGCGGCGGCGGCCGCGGTCGCTGAGTACGAACAACTCGAGTGGCTCTTCTCGGCGGTCCAGGGAGTCCTTGGTGTGTTCGAGCGCGACCGCGACGTGGCCATCGAGATATGCCGAGGTCTGACCGATGTGGCCGTGCTGCTGGATTGGCTGGCCCAACTCGATCCTCCGCTGCGCGCGGTTCACCCCCCAGTAGGGCTGGGTGCCACCGGCGTAGCCGTGCTCGATGCGCAGCCGTGCGGAAGCAGATCGAGAATTCCTGGCGCGCCTCGCCATCCGAGAACGCGACGACGTGGTCCGGATCGGAGTAGACGCCGATGATGCCCGTCGGCTCGACGTCGATTTCGGTCTTCTCAAGGACTTCGCGGACTACGGCCGCGCCGATCGTCTCGCCGATTTCCTGGGCTCCGCCGGGGATGCGTTGGCGCTCATCGACTACGAACGCGGTCACCGCGACCACAATGCTGTTCGCGGACGGCGCGGACTGATCGCGTTAGTAGTCGATCCGCGTCATGATCGGGTGCCCTGGCAGCGACCTGACGTCTGGAGGGTGGATTGAATGCTGACGACCCGCCAAAGACTTTTCTCCCACTGAGCGCTTCCCGGCTCGACGTCCCCGTCCGGCGCTGCCGCCTTTGCGACCATGGCTTGCTCGTCGTTCAGAACTGGGCAATATGTCGCCAGCAATGCCGGAATATCGCTCGCTCGGTACTGCGGTGGAGGTGCGGAACCCGGGGTGCTGTTCGGGTCAGAGTTCAGGCTCTTGTTGATGGCGTCGGCCACCCGCTGGTCGCTCCACTCAGCAGAACCTCCGTGACTGACCAGAAGAATGGCAGCACCGGCGATCAGGGCTGCCGTGGCAGTCAAGATGACGGCGACCGGCACCCATTGCGATGATTTCTTCGGTGCACCTACGGATTCGGCCTGCGTGGGTTCCTGCTGCGGGTTGGTCGTCACAGGCGTTGTCTCGGTACAGCGGAGGGAGACGTTACCGATTCGCGAAGGTTGTCGCGGGCGACGGCGGCGCTGCGGGGAGTGCGCGTCGAGATCACCGAGCCTACCATCGCGAGTAGTGCGATCACCGCGAAGCAGGCGTTGAGCACGGTGAACCCGACCCGCGCCTGGTCAGGGCCGCCGATCGGGGCGAGGCCCTGGTAGAGCGTGCCGAGCGCGGCAACGCCGAGCACGCCGGCGATCTGGAAGACGGTGACCAGGATGCCGCTGAAGTCGGAGGCGAAGCCCCGCGGCACCGACTCGGTCAGGTGGCGCATCATCGCGCTGTAGGACAACCCGAGGCCGAGCCCGCCGAACCCGAGCAGCACCAGCAGCAACGGCCCGTTCCCGTGGCCGACCCCGACGGTGAGGCTGATCGCCGCGTAGGAGACCGCGAGCAGCAGACACCCGTAGGGCGCCAGCTTCGGCACCCGGGCCGGTGGGAGGCGGGTCAGCACCGGACCGGCCACCCCGAACGCGGCCACCCACGGCACCAGCGCCAGCCCTGAGTACAGCGGGCTGCGGCCGAGACCTTGTTGCAGGTAGAGGGCGAGGGTGAACAGCATCGTGTAGTAGGTGCCGGTCGCCGCCGCTTGCGCGGCCAAGCCCCAGGGCAGCGCCCGGCCGCGCAGAATGTGCAGGTTGACCAGCGGATATCCGCCGCGATCGGCGATGCGCCGTTGCAGTCGCACGAACATGACCACCAGCGGCACGCTGGCCGCCAGGCTCACCCAGGTCCACCACGGCCAGCCCGCGTCCCGCCCGAACACCAGCGGCACCACGACCAGTAGCAACGCCGCAGACAGCACGGCCACGCCGGGAATGTCGATGCGCCGCTTGGTGCCCGCCTCGTTAGATGGCAGAGCGTCGACCGGGAGGTAGCGCAAGCCGAGCAACAGCGCGGCGATGCCGATCGGCAGGTTGATCAGGAAGATCGGCCGCCAGCCGGTACCGAGCAGGTTGGCCGACACCAGGATGCCGCCGAGCGCCTGTCCGGCGACCGCGCCACCGGCCAGCACGATCGCCTGCGCGCCAAGCGCTTTGGCCCGTGCGGCGCCGCTGAAGTACTGCTGCACGCCGGTGAACACCTGCGGCACCATCAGCCCGGCCGCCGCGCCCTGCACGATCCGCGCGCCGATCAACGTGGCTGCGCTCGGCGCGATCCCGCAGACCAGTGAGGCGACCGTGAACCCGGCCAGGCCGAGCAGGAACAACCGGCGGTAGCCGTGCGTGCTGCCCAGCCGCGCACCGGTCACCAGCAGCAGCGCGTAAGCGAGCGTGTAGCCGGACACGACCAGTTCCAGTTCGCCGCCGGAGGCGTGCAGACTGTCTCTGATGGACGGTGCGGCCACGTTGACGATGGCCACGTCGATGTTGGCCATGAACTGCGCGGTCAAAAGCACGCCGAGCAGTAACCCGAGCCGTTGCCGGGAAGTCATGAATTTTGGTCCTTTCAGGCGGCGTCGTGGAAGATGACGCCGAGGGTGTGGCGAAGGCCACTGTGGACGGTGCTGACCCCGTGCCGCACCGCGATCCGGTAATAGCCGCGCTGGCCGACGCCGGGACGGTACCTGGTCGGCCAGATCACCGCCTGGCCTTGTCGCAAGGTGATCGACCGGCCCCGCGACTGGGCCCTCGGCAGGTTCTCCACCAGCATGAACTCACCGCCGGTGTAGTCGACGTCGAGGTCGCTCAGGGCCACCATCAGCTGCAGCGGGAAGGCGTGTTCGCCGTAGATGTCCTGGTGCAGGCAGTTGTAGTCGCCTTCGCGGTAGCGCAACACCAACGGCGTCGGCCGGTTCTGCCCGTCCCGGTGGCAGATGTCCAGGAATTCGTCCAGGGTGGCCGGGAAGCGGGTGTCGAAACCGAGATTCTCATACCAGGCATTGGCGATCGGCACCAGATGCGGATACACCGCGGCGCGCAACCCGCTGACCACTGTGGGCAGCGGGTTGGCGAAGTATTGGTACTCGCCCGAGCCGAACCGGTGCCGCGCCATGTTCACCTTGGCGCGCCAGCGTTTCGGCTGGTCGTAGTAGCCGATCAGGGTCTTGCATTCGGCGGGGGACAGGACCGTGGCCTTCGCGTAGCCATCAGGTGCGAGTGTCGCGTAGCCGTCGCGGTCGAGCGCGGCGGCGATGGCCGGCCAGTCCCACGTCTTCGGTGCGCTCATGTACGGAGAACACCACGCGGGCCTGGCCGGTTGCACCTGATTTCAGTGGACCAGCACCGGCTCGTCCAGATCGATGTGCCGCTGGTAGAGCCAGGCGCGCGAGCCGGGCTTGGTGAACATCTTGAACACGATCGGCGCCAGGGCGTCGCGGATCACCCGGCCGACCGGCCCGGCCGCCTTGCTGCTGTTCGTCTTCTTCGCCGCCGCGATCACCTTGACGACCCGCTTTTCCCGCAGCTGCTGGAAGGTCGCGAACGCGCTCGCTCGATCCGGCCGGTCACGCAGGCATTTCGCCAGTTCCAGCCCGTCCTCAAGGGCCAGTGAGGCACCCTGCCCCGAACTCGGCGACGGCACGTGCGCGGCGTCGCCGATCAGCACCATGCCGTCGCGGAACCACTGCTTGGGCGGGTCCATGTGGTGCATCGGGATCCACAGATCGATCGACGGGGTCGCCGCGACGATCCGCGCGGCGGGTGTGTTGTCGCCACCGAACAGGTCGAGCAGCGCCGCCTTGCGCTCGGCGGGCGTGATGGCGGCCAGATCGTCCCCGGTCGGCTCGACCGGCGTCGGCACGTTCGCGAACCAGCCGACCCGGCCGTCCGGCAGACCGGCGTAGCCGAAGAACGCGCGCTTGCCGAACACCATGTGGAAGACGGTCGGGTCCAGGTCGAGATCCATCGGCTCGGTGTAGCCGCCACCGCCGGTCAGCCCGACGTAGTGGGGTTTCGGCGCATCCGGCGCGACCAGCCCGCGCACCGCCGAGTACATGCCGTCCGCGCCGATCAGCACCGTTCCGCTCGCGCTGGTGCCGTCGTCGAACCGCGCGATCACCTCTTCGCCGCGGTGATCGACGCCGACCAGCCGCTTGCCGTGCTCGATCGGGATGCCGCGCCGCAGTGTCTCGTCGTAGAGCGCGCCGTAGAGCCGGGAACGCTCCGCCGTGATCTCGATGGTGCCGTCGTCGGCGATGAGCAGCTGCCGGCCGTTGCCGTTCCACAACGCGATCTTGTTGGTCGGCCAGCCGGTCGCCCGCACCTGTTCGTCCAGGCCCAGCGTGCGCAGCACGTCGAACCCGTTGATGGCCAGGCCGAGGCTGCCGCCGACGCCGTGCGCGGTCCGGTCGTAGGCCTCGTAGACGGTGGCGGATATGCCGACCCGCTGACAGGCCATGGCCGCGGTGGTGCCCGCGATGCCGGCTCCGATGATCAGCGCTTTGACGTTCTTCATGGTGAATGTCTCCGGTTTCGGTGTGGGTTGTTCACCGAACCGGTCCGCGCGTGCGCTCGGTTATGCTCGTGATTGCCAATTCACGGGCCGAGGTTCCGTTGCCGCGGACATCGGTTCGAGGGCATCCGCCCTGGCGCGGTGTTGCCGCACCGTGCCAGGGCTTGTTCGTGTCGCCGCTATTCCTTGACCGCGCCGCGTTCCGCCAGTTCGGCGATTTCGGCGGGTATTTCCCCGGTCTCGTGCCATTGCCGCCAGATGTCGACCCCGGGCATCTCGCCGCTGGCCAGCTCGGCGACGAAGCCGCGCACCCACTCGACTTCGGCGGCGAGCAGCGCGAGCTGGTAATCCCACTCGGCCAGCACCATCCGGGGAATTTCCCCGGAGGTACGGTCGTATTCGGCCCGCTGCTCGGCCAGCGAGGTCGTCAGCAGGTCGAGCCGGACCCGCAGCAGCCGGATCGCATCATCCGGGTGTAGCGCGCCGAGCACGGACAACCCGGCCGCGAAGTTCGTCTGCTCCGGTTCCGGCGTGCCGATCAGTTCGCCGGTCCAGTCCCGGAGTTCGTCGATTCCGGCCTGGGTGATCCGGTAGACCGTCCGTTCTGGACGGCTGCCGCTGCGCACGTTCTCGGTCGCCTCGATGAAGCCGTGCTTGTCCAGGTTCGCGACCACCGTGTACAGCGAACCCCACTTGATCGGCATGTCCCGGTCCTTGCCCCGGGTCTTGAGGAACGACGCGATCTCGTAGGGGTGCATCGGCCGTTGGATGACCGTGGACAGCACGGCCAGCGCCAGCAGGTTGCCGACCTTCCTGCGCTTCGCCATGCCCGACCTCCTCGTGAACGATTACTCGCCTACGAGCATACGTCGGCGATTACTCGTCCGCAAGTATCAATCGGAGAGGCCGGACTCCCGCAGGGTGATGTTCAGCCGCCCGGTGGCCGGGCCGATCTCCGGGTCGGCCGTGCCCGGATACGTCCTGGGCACGCCGTGGTACGCGAACCGCGACGGCCCGCCGAAGACGAACAGGTCACCCGAGGCGAGCCGCACGTCCGTCCACGGCTTGTTGCGGTTCTCGGTGTTGCCGAAGCGGAACACGCAGCTGTCGCCGATGCTCAGCGACACCACCGGCGCCGGACAGCGCTCCTCCTTGTCGACGTGCTGGCCCATCCGGGCTTCGCCGTCGTAGAAGTTGATCAGCGCGATGTCCGGGCGGTAGCGCACGTCGGGATCGCCATAGGCCTCGGCGACCGCGCGCCTGCCGAGGTCGGCCAGCCAGTGAGGAAACGGTTTGACCGGCGCGCCGTCGCCGTCGTCGACCGTGCGCGAATAGCGGTACGGATACCAGTGCCAGCCAAGGCACACCGTGCGCACCGACATCACCCCGCCGGAGGGCAGCCGGGTGTGCCGCATCCCGGCGGGCGGTTTGGCCCATTCCCGGCAGGCCGCGATCAGGCGCCGCTGCGCGTCCGCGTCCAGCCACCCCGGCACGTGCACCGCGCCGGGAGCGATCGTGGCTGGTTCGCGGGGGATCAGCGGATCCGGCATCAGGCGGCGCTGACCGGGCGGCACAGCTGGCAGGTCCGGTAACCGGCCTTCTCCGCCGCCCCGATCGAGCGGAACTCGTGCCGGTGCGCGGGCGTGATCCGGCGCGCGGCCGCACAACTCGGGAAACACACGACCCCGGTCGTGTCGCTGGCCACGTAATGCATGCCGCGCCCGGCGAGATCGGCCAGCTCGGTCAAGTTGGTGCCTTCCCCGGCCAGCAGCTCCTGCTTGGTCTGCCGGTTGAACACGTACTCGCCGAGATCGCCGTCGGAACGGACGACGCGGTGGCACGGGATCAGCACCGGCACCGGGTTGTGGCCCAGCGCGCTGCCGAC
>DATFHN010000230.1:0-14064 GCA_035248365.1 Pseudonocardiaceae bacterium
GAGTACAAGGACCCGACGACCAACAAGTACAGCGGTTTCGACATCGAGATCGCCAAGCTGATGGCCGCCACCTCTACCAGAACGTCGGCACCGTCGAGGTGGGCGACGTCGACTGCGACACCAACGACGTCTTGGCCACCGACTGGGGCCAGCACACGATGGAGGAAGACGTGACCCCTGACGAGCTGCTGAACACTCCGGTCGATCAAGAGTTCTCGGAAGAGATCGGCGCGGCGCTGGGCATCGAGCCGGACGCGAACGGCCGGTACCTCAAGAAGGGCGTCACGCTCCGGACGCTGCTGATGTGGACCGACAACCGGGTCGAGTCGCTGAAGGCAGAAGTTGCGCAAGCGCGCGAGGAGATCGCCGTACTGGCGGAGCGGCCGACCACCGCAACACTCACGCCCGAACAGCTCGAGCAGCTCGCCCAGCGACTGGAAGAGAGATTCGGCGCGGTCGCCCAGAGCTCGGTCCGCAACGCGCTGCAAACCATGCAGATGAACATTCCCTCCGGCACCGCAACGTTCTCACCCAAACCGCCACCCACCGGCGGCTGACGACACGAACAAGCCCCCGCTCACCGGTTCACCGGTGAGCGGGGGCCCTTCGTTCGTTTCAGGGGTACGAGTAACGGCTGGTGGGTGTCGTCGGCGAGTCGCCCAGAGCGAGCGCGAGCACGATGCCGAGCACGACGAGCGCCGCCGGGATGATGACGGCCGTCCAGATCAGGATGCGGCGGATCGAGTGCAGCAGCATGGCCACCTCAACGGTGGCCTGCACGTGTGCCTCCTCGACAGATGCCGAGGAACGGATCCGATCCAACGTCCCCAGAGCGACGTCGGTGCTCCAATCGGGGCCACCGCCGAATCCGGGCTGTCGCAGCTTGGAGACTTGCGGCTGGAACGCGGGTTCACTCTGCGTCGGCTCGGTCAACGGTGTCCCTCCTACTCCGTAGGTGTCGTCGGATGCTTCGTCTCAGCCACGCTGGTCGTTACGTTCACACGGTGTGGCGGAGCGCCTGGTACGCCGGTTGCGGTCGGACGGACTCACTCACCGGCGGCGAACAGCAGCTGCCCGATCACCATGTCGGCCGCCGTATTCGCGGCGGCACGCCGCTCGGCGACACTCATCCGCTCACACGCGGCGAACATCTCGTGATTGCGATCGTCGGTACCAGCCCGTGCCAGCGCCCGGAACTCCGGCGACGCCATGCCAGGCACATCGGGCTCGGTCATGCACGCGGGCAGCCCGCCAAGCTTCTTGTGGGTGATCACACATGCCAGCTCGACCAGCCGCGCGGTGGTCGCCGCGTCCTCGACCATCAACGTCAGCAGGGCATCCTGACAGCTCGTGCAGCCGTCGAACCCCGCGCCGACGAACCTGCCAAGCAGGTCGTGGTCGACCGGCCGCCCCGCCGGATCGCGAAAGTCGTCGGGGATCTCGAACCCCTCATGCTGATGCTGCTCGTCGGTCACCTTGTCGCGTCCCTTCCGATGTGGACAGTCGTGTTTCGTGGCCCGGTGCCGGACCTGCCGCTGCTTGGCTCCTGCGCTGATCGCCGACGCCCAGGCGAGCAGCTGCGGGTCGTCCCCGGCCGACTCGTTGGCCTTGGCCTGCAGCGCGGTGAACAATCCCGCGTCGTCCCAGAGGGCGAACTTGCGGTGCAAGGTCGGCGGCGAAACCCCCAGCTCGACCGGCACCGACCTCCACGGGCAGCCGGTCACCAGCATGAAGACCAACGTGGTGAATACCGTGTACGGGTCGATCGGCGCCCGCCCGCCGCCCTGCGCCCGCACACCGGGCGGCGGCACCAGCGGCTCCGCGAGCTCCCACAACCCGGCGGGGATCAACCGCAGAAACTGGTGCTTGGTCTCGGAATCAACGTCGACCGTCCCTGATCCGCCGCAGGTTTCGCCGTTCCGGTCAGCCATCGAGCCCTCCGTGGAGCGTCGGTGCGCACGGGCACCCCGCGCACCCGCACGCGCACTCGTCCTCGGGACACACGCAGTCCAGTCGCGACCCGCAGCACCACGGCTCGAACGGCATCAACTCCAGCGGCGTACGCAGGAACGTCGACACCGCGGCGAACCGTTCCCGAGCAGCCCACTCCGGCGCGTCGACCCGCCGACGCCGGGGACCGTCGCGCCGCAGCCACCGGTCAAGCACCTCGACCAGGAACGCGAACGGGTCGGTATCCAACGCCCGGCACAGAGCAACGTGCGTCGACGGGAACGGTTGCCGTACGCCCTTCTTGTAGGCGTGCACCGAATGCCTGTTGGTCTGCGCCCAGAATGCCACCACGTCGGTCGTCATCCCCGCGGCCGCCATCGTGTCCGTGAGCACCTGTCCATAGTGGACTGCGTACTGGCTGTCACGTTCCGGCATGGCGTCGCCGCTCACCGGCGCGATGTCCTCGACACCGACAGCCGCGAACCGCTCCACCCGCGGCACTCCCGCCCGCGGCAACAGGTAGAAGACGCGCACGCCGCCCGCCACCGCGCCGTTCACACACTTGCGTTCGACGATGCCCAGCCGCGCCAGGTGACGCAGCGAACCGGCCACGGTGTCCTCATGAAACTCCGACGATCCGGCCACATCCTGCGGAGTCAGCCACTCGTCCGGCGTCGGCAGCATCGTAAGCAGCGACTCACGCGCTACCGAGTCAAGGCGCCAAACGCCGATACGTCTGGACACGGGTCACCACCCACCGCGCCCAGGCCGCTCTGCTCGGCACCGTCACAGCGTGCCGTGCCAGGTACCCGGCCAACGACCGGGCCTCGCCCAACCCTCTCCAGCGCCTGGCGGAACGCCCGACACTCCGCCTCGATCTGCGCCCGGCTCGGCCCACTGGCCACGATCGTCGTCCTCCACATCGTCAGATTCCGTTGGGATGATCCATATCCACGGCCACAACCAGGGCGGGTTCAACAGCGACTCGCCCTCCAGGTGATGGCGCCCCATCACGGCGAGCCCACGTCATCGTCCGCGGCCGAAGCACTCGACGGTGCCGAACGCTCGTAGCCGATCTCGAACTCGTGCCCGCACTCGATGTCCGTGCATCGATAGCGGATCACGTGCCAGGGGTCGACGAAGTAGCCGCCCAGCATCTGGCCCGGCGTCGTCTCACACTTCGGGCACGCCACCCGGTCATCCAGCACACGACCCTGCTCGTCCACCAGGTGCCGCTGTGCCGGCGGCCCGCCGGGCGGCACCGCGTCGCCGGTCACAACGCGGCCCGCCAGGTCGAAGTACAGGCGGAGGTGGAGGCGAGTCCGTCCGCCGTCGTGCCCGCCTCCACCTCCAGGTGGAGTCCGTCCGCCAACCTGCTGGACTCCACCGGCTCAAGGGATGTGGTGGGCGCGGGGCCCCTGCCCACACCCGCGCCCACCACCGCCAGCCGACCGGGGAGGGTGGCCAGCTGGCTTGGCGTGCCGGCCGCGGGGCGGGAGCCGCACCCGCACCCGTCCGGCACGCATGCCCGGCCACGTTCCAGCGTGGCCGGGGCCCGCACGACCACCTGCGGGCCAGGAAGCAACCGCGCCGGATGCCCCTGCAGCACCGGCGCCATCAACACCACGGCCTCCGCGCCAGCACGCCGCCACCGACGCCCGGCAGCGCGCGCGGCACGCCGCGGCGACGTCAACCACAGCGCGATCGGCAGACCCGCCAAGAGAGTGATCCCAGGGAGCACGAGCTCGTTCATCACGATCGGTCCGGTGCATCGGGCAGGTCACAGCCCATCGCCGCTGCCTCGATCGCCTGGGTCAGATGCGTTCTGAGCTTGATCGCCTCGGAGACCGGCATGAAGCCGGTGCCGTCTTTTCCGGTCACGCTCACCACCACCCGGTCGCCCTCGGTGCGGCCAACCAGGACGTTGCAGCGCTTGCTTTCCTGATCGCGAGCGGGCACTAGCCAGGAGTTCTTCACAACGCTGACCACGTGCCACCTCCTGACGGGTGTGCTCGTGCTTGTTCGTGGACGCCCTGACAGCGACCGCCGGTCTGGCGTACACGCGTCTGTGGGACGGGGCGACCCATGAGGGGCGGGTTCCCTGGGTCGCCGAGCCGCCGGGGAGGAGCTGCCACATGGACAGATCCCGACGGCCCCCGGTCGGACCCCCACCCGCGCCGACCGGCCGGACGTAACGGTAGTTCTTACCGGTAACTTTTACGAGTCCTCCGATCAGGGGAATAGGGCGACCGTGAGCAGAAGGCAGGATGGTGCCGTCACAGGCGTGAACGGAGGGACGGTTCGATGGCCGAGAGCTCGGTGATCCGGCGGATCCACATTGGCGTTGAGCTGGAGGCGTATCGGAAAGCTGCTGGCTGGTCGCGCGAGCAGACCGCTGAGCTACTTGACTGCTCGCTCTCCAAGATCACGAAGATCGAGAACGGCGACGTTGCCGTCAAGCGGGCCGAGCTCCTGACCATGCTGGAGGCGTACAAGGCGCCGGAAAAGCAGCGTGAGGAGTTGCTCCAAGTGGCACGAGAGGCGAAGAACCAGCAGCCGCTCAGCATGGCCGGTGTTGCTGCGCCGTTCAGGAAGGCTCGGAGGTTGGAGGCTGCGGCGAGCCAGCTGGCGAGCTTCGTGGCCGAGCTCGTGCCTGGGTTGTTGCAGACCGAGGACTACATGCGGGCGGTCATCGCTGCGGTCAGCCCTGACCTTCCGGACGACGAAGTCGAGGCCCGCGTGCGTGTTCGGACTGAGCGGCAGAACTGGCTGATGTCCGACCGCGGGCCGCTCCTCCGTGCGGTGCTGAGCGAGGGAGCCATCCGGCGGCTGGTCGGCGGCAAGGAGGTGATGCGCAAGCAGCTCCTCCACCTCGTCGAGATGGAAAAGCGCGCCAACATCGATTTCCAGGTGCTCCCGTTCAGCGCTGGCGCGCACGCGGCCATTGGCTTCACCTTCACGCTGATGCGGTTCAGTTCCGACAGCGCGCCCTCGACGGTCTACCTTGAAGACCTCACGACAGCCACCTACCTGGACAAACCACGAGACGTTGACGTCTATAAGGTTACGTTTGACCGCCTCCAGCAAGTTGCTCTGAGTCCGGCCGATTCAGTGGCGATGCTTGAGACGGTGCTTGGTGAGTTGGAGTGATCGAGAGTGGGAAGGGGCGAGCCGGATGAGGAGCCCGGATCTGTCCTGCGCCACGTGGCGGAAGTCGAGCCGCAGCGGGAACGGTGGCCAGGATTGCGTAGAACTCGCGATCCTGCCGCGAGTCGTGGGAGTCCGCGATTCCAAGAATCGATCTTGGCATCTGGAGTTCCGGAGCGACCGCTGGGAAGGTTTCCTGGTCGGAGTGAAAACCGGATCGTACGACCAGTAAACCGAAGATCGATTTCGATAGGGACGAAGGGCCGCGCTCAGGCCTGTTGGGCGCGGCCCCTCTGTTTGTCAGTTTGTCAGTGCGGCCAGCTCTGGCTCCGCCCTTCCTGACTTGTTCGGGTAGAACCACCCGCACACGTGCAGTGACCGCCAGCTTGCGGCCTGCTACGCCCCTTCGCTGACCCCGTCCACGGCGGTCGCGTCCCAGATTTGTCCCAGGTGATCACCTGTTCGGGCTGGCCAGACGCGGGGTGCTCGCTACTCAGGATGAGTAACGGCCCCCTGGCGACCTGGGCAAATGTCGATTGCGGCCGATTGAAGCGAATGGCAACAAATGGCAGTGTCCTTGCAGGTCAGACCGGTTATCAGACCGAGCCGATTGCAGCCGATGACGGCGCCTGAAAGTCGGGTTGTGTCCCAGGTTCCGTCCCAGGCTGTCCCAGGTGTCCCTGAACGATCGTCAACTGCTTCGCGCGGGGATCACCCAGCGCAACCAGCACCTTGGCGCGCGCCGCTGCGGTCCGTCGCACGTACTCCATGGCCTGGGTGAGAGTCGAGTGGCCCATAAGCCGCGCGATCTCGAACGCGTCGACGCCGGCGTCGGCGAGCTGTGAGGCGTAGAACCTCCGCAGGTCGTACGGGGTGATCAGTGGAATCTTCAGCCGCGCGCACGCTCGCTCAAGGGCTTGCTGGAAATTGTCCAACGAGAACGGCTTCCCATTCGGTCGCCGGAACAACAGATCTCCGCGGCAACGGACACCTTCGGTATGCCGAAGCCCGCAGGAGTTTCTTGGGGCCCGTCCCTTTCTCCGGCTGAGGATTTCGCCGACTCGGGAGGTCGTAGGAACCGACCTCGGTTCCTCGTCTTTGGGTGACGACCGGATGTAATCCATGCCGCTGGCGAGCGCATCCTGAATTTCTAGCCAGCCCGAGCGCGTGGGTGCGGAATAGGAATGAAGGCCTGCCAGCTCGCCGGGGCGCATTCCTGTGTCTGCGAGCGTTATTGCCGCGTCCCGGTAGTCCTCCACTCGAAGATCTGCAACGAGGGCGTCGAATTCCTCGACCTCGATCCGGCGGCCGGCAGGCCTCTTCGAATGGGTGACGCTGACCCCTGCGCAAGGGCTCGCGGTGAGAGGGCCCTTCGGGCTCTTCACCGCGAACGTCATCGATCCCTGGAAAAGGTAGTAGATCTTGCAGGCGTAGTTTCGCGAGTGAACGCGAAGTAGATGGTCGCGCCAGTCGACGACATCTGGGTGCTCGATCTCGTTGAGCGGCTTGGACTGCCACTGCGGTAGCACGTGGTTCTGCAGGATGTTGAGCTCGATCTTCTTAGTGGATTCCTCGACAGGCCGCTTCTCCCACCACAGCGGCCACCAGTCGCCGTACTCGATGCTCGGCTGCAGCGTGCCCTGGGCACTTGATGCTTCGCGGCGAGCCTTCGCGGCCGCATCCTCGGCGGCGTTGAGCGCGTCGCGTGCCTTCTCGTGGTGCGGCGCCTTCGTCCGGTGCTTGACGCCCCGTACGTAGTAGATGCCGCGGTAGAGGCCCGATTGCAGTCGTTCGTAACTGGCCATTTAGGACACCTCCTGTGGTTGTGTGTTCATCGCGTCCTCGACCGCCAGCTGAATCGCGAGCCTGGCCAGCGCCTCGTCGACGACCAGGTCCTCGGCCACGACCCGCGCGTCGGCTGGCCAGATGATCTGACTCAGGGGCACGAGGAGCCGCGCAGCCATCGCTTCGACGACGGCCTCCTCGGCCGCCTCGTATCCCGCGAACGCCGGGCCGCGCCGCAGGTGTAGGAGCTCATGCGCCAGGGTTGACCTGAACTCCCGCAGCGTCGCCGACCTGGAAATCGTGATCGTCCCGGTCGGGAAGTCGACCGCACCGAGCTCGTCCGCGGCGAGGTCGCCGTCATCCAGCCGGATGCGAATGCCAGCAGGCCGCGCGTGCAGAAGATCGATCAACACGGTCAATAGGCGCAGATGGGTACAAGTCATGCCCCGGAAGCGATTCCCGGTCGCGTGGCGTTAACTACACGGCGTCACTACCGGCTAGTAACCACCTGTACAGATCAACAATCAGGTGAACCCTGTAACGCTGGCCTACGTCCATGTGAGTGACGCTGAACGGCCGTCTGCAGCCGTTGGGGGCCAAACGCAGTACGGCTTTCTATTCGGATGGCGTAGTCGGTCGCTTACGCGCTGCTCTCGTCACTAGCCGTGCATCCTCAGCCGGTCGCAGAGCCGTAACGCTCGCGTCGCCCGACGATGACGTCCCCTCGACGTCTCGCTCAGCCGGCTTGGCTTCCTCGACGACTTGGATCGCCGAGTGCACCACCGCGAGCACCGCGTCGCGAAAATGCGACGGGAGCCTGTCGGTTCCGGCCGGGAGAAGTGCTGCCCATCCGTCACCGCCCGGCATCTGGATGTCGAGCCCTAGCGACTCGGCGGTCGCCAGTACCACGGTCATCTCGGTGACGCCGAGACCCTTGGCGAGGCCGCGGATCGTTGGGGGATCGGGGAAGCCCTTGATCTCGTTCGTCGCGAGCTGGTGCAGCCGCGGCGCGCCTGGGTTGCCTCCGCAGGCCCGGCTGAGCTGCTCGTACGAGCGGTCGCCCTTCCGGAGACTGATCAGCTCCTGAAGGTTCGCCATGCGAGGACTCCCGCGGAGATAGGTGGGCCAGTCGAGTCGGTAGGGAACCGGCTCCGGAACCGGCGACGGCCGCCTCAGGCTATCGCCTTCGTGAACCAGTTCGACGCCCTGTGTCTGATCAAACATGCAGGTGAGACCCCTCTCCGGCTTCGTGTGTGTTGACAGAACGTTAACCGATGCTGGATGGTTTATCTAGTTGTGATTGGACACCTGCCGGTGAACCACGGACGATCACAGGTACCTGACGAGTCCATCCCACGCCGCCTGGCATAGATCCAAGGACAGGAATGAAGATCAAGAGCGGTGACACCTTTTCAGCGCTGATGCGCAGTCAAGAGGTTGTTAGCAATGCCAACTTGGCGCGAGCTGCCGGCTGCTCGAGCTCCTTCATTAGCCAGCTGCGTCGGGGGAAGAAGACCTGCACCCCGGCGTTGGCTCACCGCATAGCGGAGGTCCTGGAGGTGCCCACCGGCACCCTTTTCGTACCGTCATCGTCTAGCGAGGCTAAGCGAGACGTCGAGTCTGGAGCGACGAAATCGTGACGGCCCCGGTGGTTTCGCCGTGGATGTCGGTGGCCGAGACCGCGGCCTACACCAGGCGTCACCCCGAGACCGTCCGCAGGGCGCTCCGAGAGTGGGAGCGCTCGAAGGGACGCAGGGGACTGAAGGGGGCACAGCCGAACGGCGCCAACGCCTGCTGGTCAGTGCACCGCGACGACGCCGACGCCTGGATGTCCGGCGCGCTCCCGGCCAAGAGCCGACGAGTCCGCGCCATCGCTTGATCCCAGAAGACAGGTGGGCCGCCCGACGCAACACCGGATGCACCCGGCCACGCGGACGGCCCCGATGCCACGAGAACCAAAGGAAGGAAGCCTCTCGTGAACACCGTGACCAAGGATCCCACAGCGCGCTCCGCGCTCGTGGTGGTCGACGAGTACCTGATCCAGCAGGCGCGTGAGCGTCGCCGGATCTCCTCCGCGTTCATCTGGAGCCGTGTGCCCGTGCGATACCCCGGCGACCAGGTGATCCCGGGGACGGCACCCGAGCCGCGAGCTGAGCAGGCGCCGGTGGCCGAGCCGCGGCACGTGCTCGGCGCCGGGCCGGACATGGTCGACATCCGCACGCTCGTGCCCGTGCGCGACGACCTGACCTCGACCGGGCGGCACGCTGCCCTCGACCCGGCCGTGCTCGCGGCGCTGAGCGGGGCGCGTGCGTGATGGGAAAGAAGTTTGCCGATCTCGCGGCGGCTGCGGTCAGCGTGCGCGACGTGATCACCAACGGGCCGGTCTCGCCGAAGGCCGGGGAGGACCGCCCGGCGTGGTACGAGGCGCGGGCGCTGGAGTACGTCGCGATGGCCGAGGCGTACGAGGCGGCCGCGGCCGCGGTGCCCAGCGGCCCGCAGCGCTTGGCGATCGCCCTGGCATTTACCGATGCGGCGTCCTACCACCGGGATCGGGCGGCCGAGAACCGGTCGCTCGCCAGGTCTTGGTCGGACGGTGATCTGTGATGGCCAGGACGAACACTGCCGGAGACCTGATCAAGGACATCCAGCTGCTGGCGCGGCAGGCGATCAGCCGCGGCATTCGCGAGATCGTCGAGCGCACCCACGGCACGGCCGGGTTCGAGCCGCGCCCCGCGTTCCCCGGCTCCGCGTTCATCACCTCGGCCCCGGTGCCGGCGGGCGGGATCCACGCAGCGATCTTGCTGCGGAACCGGGCGGTCGTCGAGCTGCTCGATCAGGTCCGCGCGGCGCGCGGGCAGGGGATGAGCTGGGAGCGCATCGCCGCGATCCCCGGCGTCCTCGAGGGCGGCAACGCCGGGGAGTCACCGGCCGAGCGGGCGTTCTACCTCGTCGCCCCGCAGGAGCCCGACTCGTTCCGGCCGTCGTACACGACGTGGTGCTGCGCGACGTGCGACCGGTCCGTGACGGACCGGGGCCCGTTCGAGGCGCACCCGGCGAACAACGAGTCCGGTCACGCCGAGGACTGCGCGCGCCTGGCGGCCGAGGTCGAGCAGTACCGCCGCGAGTGGGGTGAGGACACGTGAACGCGATCCCGCCTGGCCGCGATCCCGCCGTTCTGCAGTTCCCCCCTCACACCACCACCATCTGGAGCCTTCCCGTGATCAAGATCGAGTTCGCCGACGCCGCCGAGGAGCGCGACGCGGTCGCGCTGGCGGCCGCCCGCCAGGAGATCGCGCACGAAGGGGTGCTGTCGCCGACCTGGGACGAGCTGGACGAGACCGAGCAGCACGGCGCGGTCGTCGACGCGCTGCACTACCTGCGGGCCGCGCGGCGGGCGTTGGTGTTCCCGAGCGTCGCCGACGCCGTGCTGGCGGCCGAGGCCGACCAGGACACCGCCGACAGGCTGGCGCGCCTGGACCAAGAGCTGCGCCGCTCCTACGCCGACCTGGACAGGGTCGAGACCCAGAACGGGATGAACTACCTGGCGCTGCGGCTGGCGCTGGGCATCCTGTCTGGTGAGCAGTACTCGATGAGCCAGCTCATCCGGCGTGTGCGTCAGGTGGTAGCCGAGCGGGACGAGGTGTGCCGCAAGGCCGCCAGCGCCAGCGGGCGAGCACGCCATCTGGTTGGACAGGTCAACCCGCTGCAGCAGCGCGACGACGCTCCGGTGCTGCAGCAGGACGCGCCGGTGGGTGATCTGCATGTCTAACCAGACCGAGTTCGTTCGGCACATGCTGCCGCCCTTGCTCACCGGTGCGACGGTGCGGTTGGGCATGCGGGTGGGATACCTGGCCGCGCTGGCCATCGACCGACGCTGGGGCGCCAGCCCAGGCGACCAGGACGCCAGCCAGCCGGCCAGCGGTGGCGACGACACCGGCCAGCAGGCGACCGGCGGCCAGGTGTCCCCGCCGGAGCCGGTCCGTCGCCGCGGGCCGTGGCGGAGGCGGCGATGAGGCGGCGCGCGGGAGCTGGCGGGCCTGGCTGGCTGACCCGGATGGTCGCGGCCACCCCGGTCGGCGGCGCGCTGGTGCTGTCGTTCGACGGGTTGGCGAACCTGGCCCGTGGCTGCCGGATCGACGGCTGGCTGGCCTTCCTGTGGCCGATCACCCTCGACGCGACCGGTGTGGTGGCCAGCCTGATCTGGCTGGACTATCGGATGCCCGAGGACGCCCGCCGGGCGGCGCGCTGGCTGGCTCTCACGGCCATCGTGCTGTCCGTTGGCGGCAACGGGTTGTGGCACTGGCTGATCGATCTGCACCAGCGCCCGCACGTGCTGGTGCAGATCGCCGTCGGCGCGGTCCCCCCGCTGGTGCTGTTCGCGATGTTGCACGTCCTGCAGCTGGCCAGCCGCCGACCAGCCGGCCAGCCACTGGCCGCTGGCCGCCGGTCCGCGCCAGCCGAGCGGCCAGCGGCGGTGGACTGGCTGGCTCGGCTGACCATCACCACCCGCACCAGCGGCCAGCCGGCCACCGCGCTGGAGCTCCCTGTCCTGTCGATCGCCGGCCAGCCAGCGGACCCGATCACCGAACGGGTCAGCGCACCGGACAGCCAGCCAGCACTCGCGCTGGCCGACCGGCACGCGGCGGCCATCGCCGTACCGGCCAGCCAGGTGGCGCCGAAGCTGGCCGACCGGCTGGCTCTGTGGACGACCCATGTCCGCGTCAAGCCGGGGCCGGCCAGCGGCCGGACATGGACCAGGCACATCGACCGCGCCCGCGCAGTGCTGGCCGACCAGCCAGAGATCGGGCGGCCAGCGCTGGCCACCGCGCTCGGTATCCCGACCAGCCAGGCGCGCAAGCTGCTCGACCACCTGCGACCGAACCAGCCAGCGCTGCCCGCCGGCGACCTTCAGGAGATCACCAGTGGCTGACCGTCAGATCGTTGTGGTCGACGTCGAGACCACCGGCCTGGACCACGAGGACCATTTCGCGGTCGAGGTGGCGTGGTGGAACCTGGACACCGACGTCTTCGGCGTGTTCGTTCCGCCGCACTCGTGGCACGACGCGATGGTCCGCGCGGACCTCGAGGCGCTGCGGGTCAACCGGTACGTCGACCGGCTGGCCGATGCCGAGCAGGACCTCTCCGGCGCGGCCGGGCGCGAGCTGTGGCAGCAGCTGAACGGCAACACGTTCGCCGGGTGCAACCCCGCGTTCGACGCGGGGTTCGTCCGCAAGATGTACGACGAGGTCTACGACGAGGACCTGGGCGGCATGTTCGGCCCGCCGGACTGGCATCACCGGCTGCTCGACCTGTCCGCCTACGCCGCCGGCGTGCTCGGCCTGCCGTGGCACACGCTGCCCGGCCTCGGCCAGGTGTGCGCGCTGCTCGACGTCGAGCACGTCGACCCGCACACCGCGTTCGGCGACGTGACCGCGACCGTCGCGTGCTTCCGGGCACTGCGCCAGCGGCAGGCGGTCGGCGATGGCTGAGCGCACCAACCCGCTGCTGCCCCGCGACGTCGAGGTGCTCATGATGCTGGGGCAGGGGATGCGGCCCCAGCAGATCGGCCGCGAGTGGAACCGGACCGCGAGCGCGATCATGAACCGGATCGCGCGCGTGACCACCAAGCTCGGCACCCGCACGACGGCGCAGACGGTGCTGGAGGCCTACCGGCACAGGCTGTTCGCCTTGCCCGATGACCCGCCCGTCGGCCTGGTGCGCGCGACCGCGGCCGCTCCGCACCGGCTGTGGTGGCGGCATGAGTGCGGCGCCATGCGCAGCTTCCACCGCGACGCCCCGCCCACCGACGGCTGCTGCGTCGCTTGCTACTCGACCAGCCCCGACTTGGCGACGTGGCAGCCGGTGTGGGTCAGCGCCGGCCGCGTCGACGCGCCTTCATCGGAGGCCGCCGATGGCGGCTGATGAGACCTGCCGCACCTACACCGTCGACGGGGAGCCGGTCGTCGTCCGTGGTCCGCGGCCGCTCGATGAGCAGGACCAGACCGCACTCGCCGAGCTGGTGCACGCCGCCAAGGCCCGCGCCGAGCGCACCGATCCGCACGCGGGCCTGCGCCAGGAGCTGCTCGCCGTGTTGCGGCTGGCCCGGCACTGCATCCCGGACGGACCGGTTCACGCTGGTGTGCTCGGCGCCCGGGACGGCGCCGAGGTGCGGCGCCGTCTGACCACGGCGGCCGCGGCGGTGCGTGACTGGCTCGCACCGGTCGACGAATCGCTGACCGATGAGCGGGATGTTCTGCTCGTGCGGCTGGCCGACGCGGTGCAGCTGCCGCGCGGCACGAGTGAAGGCGTGCTGCTCGCCGAGGTGCGAGCGCGGTTCAAGGGGGTAGTGCGCGCGGTGGTCGGCCACCGCTACGTCAACGGCGGCAACCGGTGTGAGTGCGGATTGCCGACGCCGACGGGGGGTGACTGGTTCCGACACGTCGACGAGCTGCGGGCAGCGGGAGTGAAGACCGCGCATCTCGAACCAGACCCACCATCCGCACCCCCGACAGGCCCGGCCGGGAGCGAGGTGACCGATGGGTAACCGTCGTCTCGGCCCGCTCGCGCCGATCAAGCACGGCACGACGTGGGGCTACCAGCAGCACCTGCAGACCGACCGCCTGCCGTGCGATGACTGCCGCGCCGCCTACAGCGACCACCAGACCGCGTTGCGGCTGCGTCATGGGCAGCCGACCCTGCAGGTGCCCGCCCAGGTGATCGGGTCGCTGCTGCTCGCCTTGGACAACGCGACGCGTGAGTACGCGGTGGCCGCGTTGGGTCCGTTGACCGCGGCCGAGTGCGTCCTGCGCGCGGCGAGCCGGGCCGTGCAGCGGGAGTGAGCACGGTGACGCCGCCACGCCTGCAGGCCGCCAGGACGCGTCCGTGTCCTGGCGGCTGCGGTCGTGCGGTCGAGCTGCACCGCTACGCGTGCGTGCACTGCTGGATCCGGCTGCCCGCGGTGCTGCGGGCACCGATCCGGGAGAACTACCGGCGCGACTGGGACGCGCACGCGGCCGCGGTGGCCGACGGCGACACCTGGTTCCGCGACCACCCGCTGCCCGTCGACGGCGACCCCGCAGCGGCGGTGCCCGCCCAGCCCACCCCGGCCAGCGCGCCGGGGCCGGGGCAGACAGCGCTGTTCGACATACCCCGCCGTCCGGTGCCGACCAGCGACCAGCTGCG
>DATFHN010000231.1:0-18864 GCA_035248365.1 Pseudonocardiaceae bacterium
TGGCGCCTCTGGTGTCACGCGTCACGTACCAATCATCAACGGTGCGTAGCGCTGGGCAGGACCGCCGGACTGGGGCAGGCTAGAGGACATGAAGCCACTACCGCTGCCGTTGCGGGTCGCCGCCGGCCTCGCGGTCACCGCCGTGGACCGCGCTCGCCAGCTGCCCGAAAAACTGGCCGAGCTGCCGGTCACCGTGGTCAGTCAGGCGCTGCAACTGTCCATGCGGGTGCAGCAGCAGGTCACCGAACTCGCGATCAAGGGCGACGACGCGCTGTCGTCGTTGCGCCCGGTCGAAGAAAAGCCCGAATGGGCGACGTTCGACGAGGACAAGGCCGGTGCGAACTACGACGCCACCCCGGTGTGGGGCAACGGCCAGTCGAGCGGCACCCGCTCCGCGTTCGACCGCGCGGAACTGACCGAAGACGACGCGATCGACGTGCTGAGCGACGACTCAGCGGATGCGGCCGAAGCGCCCGAGGCGCTGCCGATCTATGCCGAGCTGACGCTCGCTCAGGTGCGCGCCCGGCTGCGCCGGTTCGACGAGGACCAACTGGCCGAGTTGATCGATTTCGAGGAACGGCACGGCAACCGGCCCGAGTTCGTCGGGATGCTGACCCGGCGACTGAACACGTTGCGCGATCAGCAGTGACCGACCCGCAGGCGAGTACGCCGAGCACACCGACCAGTCCGGAATCGCCCTGGCCGGTGCGGACGGTCGCACGCAAGATCGCCGAGTGGATCAACCGGCTCGGGACCATCTGGGTCGAGGGCCAGGTGACGCAGATCTCGGCGCGGCCCGGCACCGCGACGGCGTTCATCACGCTGCGCGACCCGGCCGCGGACGTCTCGCTGAGCATCACCTGCCCGACGACGCTGTTGCGCGGCCAGCAGCAGGTCCTGGCCGAGGGCAGCCAGGTCGTCGTGCACGGCAAGCCGACCTTCTACATCAACCGGGGCTCGCTGAGCCTGCGGGTCGACGAGATCCGCGCGGTCGGCATCGGCGAACTGCTGGCGCGCATCGAGCGGCTGCGCCGGTTACTGGCGGCCGAAGGACTTTTCGAGCCTGCGCGTAAACGGAAACTGCCGTTTCTGCCGGGCATGGTCGGGTTGATCACCGGTCGGGCCTCCGCTGCCGAGCACGACGTGCTGACCAACGCGCAGCGGCGCTGGCCCTCGGTGCGGTTCCGGGTGGAGAACGTCGCCGTGCAGGGGCCGATGGCGGTGCCGCAGATCCTGGAGGCGTTGTCCGCGCTGGACCGCGACCCCAAGGTCGAGGTGATCGTGCTGGCCAGGGGTGGCGGCAGCGTCGAGGACTTACTGCCGTTCTCGGACGAGACGCTGTGCCGCGCGGTGTCCGCGTGCCGGACGCCGGTGGTCAGCGCGATCGGCCACGAACCGGACACGCCACTGGTCGACCACGTCGCGGACCTGCGCGCGTCGACCCCGACGGACGCCGCCAAACGGATCGTGCCGGACATCGCGGAGGAACTGCACCGGATCACGGTGCTGCGTGAACGGGCGCGGCGCTGCCTGCACGGCTGGGTCGATCGCGAGCGGCGGCTGCTGGACGCGCTGCGCAGCAGGCCGGTGCTGGCCGACCCGCTCGGCCCGATCGCCCGCCGATCCGAGGAAGTCGAGCGGGGGCGGGAGCGGTCGCGGCGTGCGATGCTGGCCAGGTTGAGCACCGAGCAGACGGCGTTGACCGCGACCCGATCGCGGTTGACCACGCTCGGGCCTGCCGCCACGCTCGCCCGCGGCTACGCGATCCTTCAGGTTCACGACGACGCCGTCGATACGAGTGGTGCCCAGCACGTGGTCAGATCCATCCACGAACTGGGAGCAGGCAGCCGCATCCGGCTGCGGGTCGTCGACGGCGCGGGTTTCGCGACGGTGTCCTCGGTGGAGAGTGACGGCGGATCATGAACCAGCAACGCAAACTCGCCGCCGTACCGGTCGCCGCGCGCGCGGGTACGTACCTGCCGCTCACCGTCTCGGCCGCGCGCGCCGCGGCGGAAGCGGCGCCGGACGACCGGACGCACGCCAACGCCGAGTCCGTCCTCGAATACGCCGACGCCGCCGAACTCGCCGCGTCCGAGTGCTGGACCGTGCTGGTCGCCGGCTGCAACTCGCCAGCGCGCCGGGTGCTGACCGGGCGGCTGCGCGCGCTGACCGAGGCGACCTCGCGCTACGTCGGGCTGGAGTGCTGGTTCCGGGCCGGCTCGCCGCACCGCCAGCGGGTGGTCGGCGCCGAGATGCGCATCGCCGAAGCGGTTACCGACGGTGATGGAGCCGAGTTCGCGGAGGCGTTCGTCGGCTACGACCAGGCGGTGGCGACGGCCGTGGTGAGCATGCTGAACCGGCCCGTCGCACGCGACTGAGCGCGGTGCGGGAAGCTCGCACCATGACGCAGAGCGCACGAGGCAAGGACGATCCCGGCACCGGCGAGCCAGAACTCGGTTACGAGCAGGCGCGGGACGAGCTGATCGAGGTCGTGCGCAAGCTGGAAGCGGGCGGGCTGTCGCTGGAGGAGTCGCTGGCGCTGTGGGAACGCGGCGAGGCGCTGGCCAACACCTGCGAACGCCAGCTCGCCGGCGCGCGCGACCGCGTCGAAGCCGCCCTGTCCCGGGCCGAACAGCCCGACGAAGAACCCGACAAGTAGGTCAGGCGCCGCGAGGCGACAGGACCGGGGCGGACTGGACGGCCTTCGCCATCGTGGTGAACTCGGCCTGGTCACCGTTGCCGCTGATCATCAGGCGTATCCCGTCCAGGTCGAGGCCCCAGGAGACCTCGTTGCGGGCGCCCTGGTAGATCGTCCAGGTCTTGCCGTCGACGTCGACCGTGCCCTGCTGGCCCACCGAGGTCGCGTCGGGCAGGCCGGCGGTTTCGCGGGCCAGGTCGGTGGCGGCGGCGGTCGATTCGGCGATGGCGACGTAGTGGCCTGCCGGAGTGATGAAGCCGATCCGCAGGTCGTTGGGCTGGCCGTCGACGGCGGTCGGGCCGACCGGGTCGAGGCTGGCCGAGTTGGCGTGCCAGTCGGCCGGGAGCTTGGGTTGGCGCAGCGGGAAGTGCAGCTGGCCGAGCCCGACCTGGAACTGCTGCGACTCGTCGATGCTCGGACCGCCGGTGGCGACGTTGGTGGACGGGCCGCCGGGGTTGAACGTGAAGTTGTGGGTGAACAGGCCGAGGACCAGGACCGCGACGACGAGCACGCCGACCGCGACGAGCAGTTCCTTCACGCCCCAGCCGAGCCGCTGCGCCCGCCGATCCGGACCGGCGACAGGAGCAGAAGAAGCCGCGCCGGGAGCAGGGGCCGAATCGGGAGCCGAGGCCGTGTCGGGACCGGACGCCGCGTTGCGAGCTGAGGCCGATTCAGGAGCGGGGGCCGGGCCACGAGCAGGCGTCGCGCCGGGAGCAGGGGCAGCGTCGGGAGCAGGGGCAGCGTCGGGAGCCGATGAGCCCGGAGCGGGAGCTGAGGCGGCGGGAGCAGGAGCCGCGTCGGGACCTGAGGCGGCTGGGTCGGCTGGGTTGGCCGCGGGGGTGGGGGACTCGGGGTCGGGTTCGGTGTTCTGCTCAGCCACGACCACCATGGTCGCAGGTGGGCTAACTCACCTATCGGCGGCCACCGGGCCAGAGGATGCCGCGACTGGACCAATCGTCTGGGAGAATTCCGCCCATCCCCCAGGCAGGAGGCGCGATGAACACCTCGGACCCGGCAATCACCTCGACCAATCCCGCGCGCGAGGCACCCGATCGGAACTTGGCGCTGGAATTGGTTCGGGTCACCGAAGCAGCGGCCATGGCAGCAGGCCGGTGGGTTGGGCGCGGGGACAAGATCGGCGGTGACGGCGCCGCGGTCGACGCCATGCGCAAGCTGATCGGCACGGTGTCCATGCGCGGCGTGGTCGTGATCGGCGAGGGCGAGAAGGACCAGGCGCCGATGCTCTACAACGGCGAGCACGTCGGCAACGGCGATGGGCCGGACTGTGATGTCGCCGTCGACCCGATCGACGGGACGACGTTGATGGCCAAGGGCATGCCGAACGCGATCGCGGTGCTGGCCGCGACCGAGCGCGGTGCGATGTTCGATCCGTCCGCCGTGTTCTACATGGAGAAGCTCGCGGTCGGACCGGAGTGCGCGGATGTGATCGATCTGACCGCGCCGGTCGGCGAGAACATCCGGCGGGTCGCGAAGGCCAAGAGCAGCGACGTGTCGGACGTGACCGTGTGCATTCTGGATCGGCCCCGGCACGAGCAGTTGATCAAGGATGTGCGCCGGGCGGGCGCGCGCATCAAGTTCATTTCCGATGGCGACGTGGCGGGCGCGATTTCGGCGGCCCGGCCGGATACCGGCGTGGACATGCTGGTCGGCATCGGCGGCACGCCGGAAGGGATCATCGCGGCGTGCGCGTTGAAGTGCATGGGCGGTGCGATCCAGGCGCGGTTGTGGCCCAAGGACGACGCGGAGCGGCGCAAGGCATTGGACGCGGGCCACGATCTTGATCGCGTGCTCGGTACAAATGATCTTGTCACTGGCGACAACGCGTTCTTCTGCGCGACCGGTATCACCGACGGTGAATTGTTGCGTGGAGTGCGTTACCGCGCCGGAGGTTGCACCACACAGTCCATTGTGATGCGTTCGAAATCCGGAACGCTGCGGATGATCGACGGTTTTCATCGGTTGACGAAACTCCGGGAATACTCGTCGGTCGATTTCGACCGGGCCGGTGGCAGCCTGGAGCCCGACGACGACCCGGCTCCCCCGATGCCCTGACGGAATCGCGAATGCCGCACCCGCCCGGGGTGCGGCATTCGCGGCGGCGGAAAGGTTCCGAGCAGCAACAAGATCGTGACCTATTGCGGGAACTCGGAATGCAACCCTTGCGGGGTCACCGGCGTCATGATGGGTGATAACAACGAGACCGGCACGGAGGGGATCTCCACAAGCCGGCCGGTTCCTGCTGAGGGGGAACAAGTGCGCCTGAAGAAAATCGTTTTGGGCCTGTCGGCAGTAGCCGCGGCGGCCATCCTGGCCGCATGCTCATCGGGGACGAACGCGAGCGGTGACGCACCCTCGCTGGCCGCGAACACCGGGACGTCGACGACGAGTCAGAGCAGCCAGGCTGCCACGTCGACCACCACGGTCGCGCCCACCACGACCACCACCACCCCGCCGCCGACGACGACCAAGCCACCGGTGACCACCACCAAGCCGAAGCCTCCGGTGCGGGCGACCCAGACCGCGGCCGAGGCCGGGGTGCCCTGCGCGATCACCGACGGTGCCTGCGTTTCGCTGTCCCAGCGCAAGATCTGGCTGGTCAGCGGCGGTCAGATCGTCTACGGCCCGGTACACGCCGAGCCGGGCCGCACGGGCTGGAGCACGCCGGTCGGCACGTTCCACGTGCTCTACAAGGCTCAGCATTACGTGAGCAAGGAGTTCAACGCGCCCATGCCGTACTCGGTGTTCTTCGCACCGGGCGTGGCCCTGCACGAGGGCAGCGCGACCACTCCGTCGCACGGCTGCGTGCACCTCTCGCTCGCGGCGGCGGAGACGTTCTTCCACGACATGTCGGTCGGCGACACCGTGCAGGTCATGCACTGACCGATACCTCGCTTGACCCTGTGGGCCGGTTCACCCGACGGTGAGCCGGCCCACTGCTACGAACAGGCAGATCAGCAGGAACAACGTGTTCGCACCGGCCTGGGGCAGTTCGCGCCGGGACAGGTGCGAGGCGATCGCGCCGACCATGACGACGACCAGGCCGAACGCGGCGATCGGGGTCAGGATCGGCGCGATGCCGGTCGGCAGCGGCAACAGCAACCCGAGCACGGCGAGCAGTTCGCAGGCGGCCGTGATCCGAATCACCGGCAACGGGAACGGAGCGACGCCGGTCTGCCCGGTGGCCATCATCCGTTCCTTGGACATGCTGATCTTCAGGCTGCCGGAGAACAGGAACAGCGCGGCGAGAAAACCCTGGGCGATCCACAGTGCGAGGTTCATGCCGTGACGACGAAACGATCACACCGAACGTGACCGCGTGGTCCGGAACACCCTGCCGACGTGCTGATCCGGGTCCACACTGGGTACATGGCCGATGATCAGGAGTACCGGATCGAGCACGACACCATGGGCGAGGTCCGGGTGCCGGTCAACGCCCTGTGGCGGGCTCAGACGCAGCGGGCGGTGGAGAACTTCCCGATCTCCGGGCAGGGCCTGCAACGTTCCCAGATCCGCGCGCTCGGCCTGCTCAAGGCAGCCGCGGCGCGGGTGAACGAGCGGCTCGGCATCCTGGACGCCGATCAGGCCCAGGCCATCGCCGCGGCCGCCGACGATGTCGCGGCGGGCAAGTACGACGATCAGTTCCCGATCGACGTGTTCCAGACCGGCTCGGGCACCTCGTCGAACATGAACGCGAACGAGGTCATCGCCACGCTGGCCAGCCGTGCGCTGGGCCGCGAGGTGCACCCGAACGACCACGTCAACGCGTCGCAGTCCTCCAACGACACCTTCCCGACCACGATCCACGTCGCCGCGACCGAAGCGATCCTGACCGACGTGATCCCGGCGCTGAACCATCTCGCCGACGTCATCGGACAACGCGCGGTTGACTGGGCCGACGTGGTGACAACCGGACGCACACACCTGATGGACGCGGTGCCGATCACGCTGGGCCAGCAGGCGGGCGCCTGGGCGGCGCAGATCCGCTACGGGGTCGAGCGGCTGACCGGTGGCGTTTCCCGCCTTGGTGAACTGCCCATCGGTGGCACGGCGGTCGGGTCTGGGCTGAACGCGCCGGAGGGTTTCGGGGCAGCGGTCGCGCAGGAGCTGGCGAGCATGACCGATCTGCCGCTGACCGAGGCCCGCAACCACTTCGAGGCCCAGGCCGCGCAGGACGGCGTCGTGGAGACGTCGGCCAACCTGCGCACGGTGGCCGTGAGCCTGAGCAAGATCGCCAATGACGTGCGCTGGCTGGGATCCGGCCCGCGTACCGGCCTGGCCGAGCTGGCGTTGCCGGACCTCCAGCCGGGATCGTCGATCATGCCGGGCAAGGTGAATCCGGTGATCTGCGAGGCCACCCTTCAGGTGGTCGCGCAGGTCATCGGTAACGACGCGGCGGTGGCCTTCGCCGGTTCGCAGGGCAACTTCCAGCTCAACGTGAACCTGCCGGTGATCGCCCGCAACGTGCTGGAGTCGGCGCGGCTGATCGCGGCGGTCTCCCGGCTGCTCGCCGACAAGGTGTTCGACGGCGTGACCGCGAACGTGGAGCGGGCCCGGGAGTACGCGGAGAGTTCGCCCTCGATCGTCACGCCGCTCAACCGCTACCTGGGCTACGAGGAGGCCGCGAAGGTCGCCAAGCAGGCCCTGAAGGAGCGCAAGACCATCCGGCAGGTGGTCGAGGAGCGCGGCTACGTCGAGGCCGGGAAGCTCACCAAGGAGCAGCTGGACTCCGCCCTGGACGTGCTGCACATGGCCCGCGGCGGCCGATAACCGCAGTTGAGACTGTCAGGGGTCGGGGTGAGGATGGGCGGGTGCTACTCGCCGATGTCGTCGCCGCGTCCGCCACGGTCGCGGCCACTCGCTCCCGGCTGGCCAAGGTCGACGCGCTGGCCGGCGTCCTGCGCGCGGCCGAGCCGGCCGAGGTGCGCGCGGTCACCGCGTTCGCCATCGGCCAGGCGTTGCAGGGCCGGATCGGCACCGGTTATCGCACCGTTGTCGGCCTTGAGGTCCCTCCCGCTGAGGTCGCATCGCTGACCGTTGCCGAGGTCGACGACCTGCTGGGCCGGATCAGCCGGACCAGCGGGGCGGGTTCGACCGCGAAGCGGGCCGAGTTGCTGACCGAACTGTTCGGCCGGGCGACCAAGGCCGAGCAGGACTTCCTGATCCGGCTGCTGGTCGGCGAACTGCGCCAGGGCGCGTTGGAAGGCGTGCTGCTGGATGCGGTGGCCCGCGCGTCGGAGGTGCCGGGCGAGACCGTGCGCAGAGCGTTCATGCTGTCCGGGTCGCTGCCGGAGACCGCCGCGACGGCGCTGGCGGGTGGTGCGGAGGCGCTGGGCACGTTCCGGTTGACGCTGGGCACGCCGCTGCGGCCGATGCTCGCGTCCCCGGCCGAATCGGTCGAAGACGCCATCACGGAGCTGGGCCGGGTCCGCGTCGAGTACAAATTGGACGGTGCGCGGATCCAGGTGCACCGGGACGGCGACGAGGTGCACATCTACACCAGGACGTTGCGCGAGATCACCGGCAGCGTCCCGGAACTGGTCGAACTGGCCCGTGGACTTCCCTGCCACAGCGTGGTTCTCGACGGCGAAACGCTGGCCCTCAACGACGATGGCAGGCCGCGACCGTTCCAGGAGACGATGAGCCGCTTCGGCGCGACCAGCGAGCGCGAGGTGCTGCTGCACCCGTACTTCTTCGACTGCCTGCACCTGGACGGCGTCGACCTGCTCGACGAACCGCTGGCCACGCGCCGCGATGCCCTCGGCCGGGTTGCTGGGCCGTACGTGATTCCGGGCGAGGTCACCGAGGACGTGTCGGCGGCCGAGAGGATGCTGGCCGACGCGCTCGCCGCCGGGCACGAGGGTGTCGTGGTGAAGTCACTGGACTCGCCGTATGCGGCGGGGCGGCGCGGCAAAGCGTGGCAGAAGGTCAAACCGGTGCACACGCTGGATCTGGTGGTGCTCGGCGCGGAGTGGGGGCACGGGCGGCGCACCGGGTTCCTGTCCAACCTGCACCTCGGCGCGCGATCGACCGAGGAGGACGGCGAGTTCGTGATGGTGGGCAAGACCTTCAAGGGCCTCACCGACGAACTCCTCGCCTGGCAGACCCAGGAATTTCCCAAGCACGAGCTGCGCAGCACCGACTGGGTGATGTTCCTGCGCCCGGAACTCGTGGTGGAGATCGAGCTGGACGGGGTGCAGGTCAGCCCGCGTTATCCGGGCGGCGTGGCGCTGCGCTTCGCGCGCGTGCTGCGTTACCGGCCGGACAAGGACCCGGTCGACGCCGACACGATCGACGCCGTCCGGGCCTTGCTGCCGTCTAAAAAGGACTAACGAGGGATGTTGCGGAGGTTGCTGCGGGCCAGGTCGAGCATGCGGCCGACGCCGCCCTCCAGCACGACTTTTCCTGCCGCCAACGCGAAGCCCTTCACCTGAGCCGCGGTGATGTGCGGCGGAACGGACAGCGCGTTCGGGTCGGTGACCACGTCGACGAGGGCGGGGCCGGGGTAGGCCAGCGCCTCCTGGAGTCCACTTCGGACTTCACCGGGCTTCTCGATGCGCACCGAGTGGATGCCCGCGCCGTGCGCGATCGCGGCGAAGTCGACCGGATCGTGGTCGGTCTCGTAGTCGACGAGCCCGTCGACCATCATCTCCAGCTTCACCATGCCCAGCGACGAGTTGTTGAACACGATGATCTTGACCGGCAGCTTGTGCAGCTTCACGGTGAGCAGTTCGCCGAGCAGCATGCCGAGGCCGCCGTCGCCGGACATGGACACCACCTGACGGCCGGGGTTCGCGAACTGGGCGCCGATCGCGTGCGGCAGCGCGTTGGCCATGGTGCCGTGCAGGAACGAGCCGATCACCCGGCGGCGCCCGTTGGGCGTGAGGTAGCGCGCGGCCCAGACGTTGCACATGCCGGTGTCCACTGTGAACACCGCGTCGTCGGCGGCGAACTCGTCGAGGATGTCGGCGACGTACTCGGGGTGGATCGGCACGTGCTTCTCGACCCGCTCGGTGTACGCGCCGACCACGTTTTCCAGTGAGCGCAGGTGTTTGGCCAGCATCCGGTCCAGGAACTCACGGTTGGTCTTCTGCCTGATCAGCGGCAGCACGGCCTGGAGGGTCAGCTTGACGTCGCCGTGCACGGCCAGTTGCAGCGGTGTGCGGCGGCCGAGCCGGGAGGCGTCGTGGTCGATCTGGATGGTGTGCGCGGCCGGGAGGAACGTGTCGTACGGGAAGTCGGTGCCGAGCATGATCATCAGATCGGCTTCGTGCATGGCCTCGTAGCAGGCGCCGTAGCCGAGCAGGCCGCTCATGCCCACGTCGTAGGGGTTGTCGAACTGGATCCATTCCTTGCCGCGCAAGGTGTGCCCGATCGGCGCGTGCACGGTGTCGGCCAGCTTCATCACCTGGGCATGCGCGCCGCGCACTCCGGCCCCGGCGAACAGGGTGACCGTGCGGGCCGCGTTGATCGCGTCGGCGAGCGCCCTGACCGAGTCCTCGGTCGGTACGACCGGGCTGAGTTCGGTGGCGAAGTTGGACGTTCCGGTCGGTACGGTCGCCCGCAGGTGCGCGACGTCGCCGGGCAGCACGAGCACCGAGACCCCGCCCTTGGCCAGGGCTGTCTGGATGCCGATCCGGGCCAGCCTGGGCATTTGGGCGGGCTGGCTGAGCAGTTCGCAGAAGTGGCTGCACTCGACGAACAGCCGTTCCGGATGGGTCTCCTGGAAGAAGCCGGTGCCGATCTGCGGGCTCGGGATGTGCGATGCGATCGCCAGCACCGGCGCGCCGCTGCGGTGCGCGTCGTAGAGGCCCTGGATCAGGTGGGTGTTGCCGGGACCGCAACTGCCGGCGCAGACCGCGAGCTTGCCGGTGGTCTGGGCCTCGGCCGCGGCGGCGAACGCGGCCGCTTCCTCGTTGCGCACGTGCACCCAGCGAATGCCTTCGGTGCGGCGGATCGCGTCGACGACCGGGTTGAGCGAGTCCCCGACAACGCCGTAGATGCGCTCGACCCCGGCCTGGCGCAACACGGTGATCAACTGTTCGGCAAGGTTGGCCATGGCCGCCATCCTGCCCGACGGACACGTACCCTGGGGAATCGTGCGGTTTCTCGATGGCCACCGGCCCGGCTATGACCTGACCTACGACGACGTTTTCCTCGTCCCGCAGCCCTCCGCGGTGACGTCGCGCTTCGGTGTGGACCTGACCACAGCGGACGGTACCGGCGCGACCATCCCGATCGTGGTGGCCAACATGACCGCCGTCGCGGGCAGGCGGATGGCCGAGACGGTCGCCCGCAGAGGCGGACTGGTGGTGCTGCCACAGGACGTGGACCCGACCGCGGTCGCCGAGATCTTCACCTGGGTGAAGTCGCGGCATCCGGTCTGGGACACGCCGCTGGTGCTCACTCCGGGTGACGCGGTCGCCGACGCGATCAACCTGCTGCCCAAGCGGGCGCACGGTGCCGTGGTGATCGTGGACGGTGGCGGCCGCCCGGTCGGCGTCGTGGACGAGGCCGCCTGCGCGGGCGTCGACCGGTTCACCCGGCTCGCCGAGGTCGCCACCGCCGACGTGCTCACCCTCCCGCTGGACACCGCGCCGCGCGACGTCTTCGACCGGCTGGCCGGACGTCCCGAGCGGATCGCGCTCGCCGTCGACGACGAGGGCCGCCTGGCCGGAGTCCTCACCCAGGTCGGCGCGCTGCGCGCGGATCTCTACCGCCCCGCGCTCGACGGCGCCGGGAAGCTGCGAGTCGCGGCCGCGATCGGGGTCAACGGTGACCCGGCGACCCGGGCCAAGGAACTGGTCGCGGCCGGCGTGGACGTGCTGGTGGTGGACACCGCGCACGGCCACCAGGACAAGATGATCACCGCGTTGCGCCAGGTCAGGGCCGCCGCGCCGGAACTTCCGCTGGTCGCGGGCAACGTGGTCACCGCGGAGGGCGTGCGTGACCTGGTCGCCGCGGGCGCGGACGTGCTCAAGGTCGGCGTCGGGCCCGGCGCGATGTGCACCACCCGGATGCAGACCGGCGTCGGCAGGCCCCAGTTCTCCGCCGTCGCCGAGTGTTCGGCCGAGGCGCGGCGGCTCGGCAAGCACGTGTGGGCCGACGGCGGCGTGCGGCACCCTCGCGACGTCGCTCTCGCCCTCGCGGCCGGCGCGAGTGCCGTCATGGTCGGTTCCTGGTTCGCGGGCACCTACGAGAGCCCTGGTGACCTGCAACGGGACGAGCAGGGCCACCTCTACAAGGAATCGTTCGGCATGGCCTCCAAGCGCGCGGTGACCGCCCGCACCCGCGGCGACAACGCGTTCGACCGGGCCCGCAAGGCCCTGTTCGAGGAGGGCATCTCCACCTCGCGGATGTGGCTGGACCCGGTCCGGCCGGGTGTCGAGGACCTGATCGACGAGATCACCTCGGGCGTGCGCTCCTCGTGCACCTACGCGGGCGCGACCGACCTGGAGGCGTTCCACGAGCGCGCCGTGGTCGGCATCCAGTCGGCTGCCGGCTTCGCGGAAGGCCGCCCGCTCCCCGGAGGCTGGTGAACGAACGAGGGGGCGCCGGATTGGCGCCCCCTCGTCGTGTTTGGCCGGATCAGCCCGCGTAGTCCTCCAGTACCTCGGTGACCAGCGCCGCGATCGGCGAGCGCTCCGAGCGGGTCAAGGTCACGTGCGCGAACAGCGGGTGGCCCTTGAGCTTCTCGATCACCGCCGCGACGCCGTCATGGCGCCCGACCCGCAGGTTGTCGCGCTGGGCGACGTCGTGCGTGAGCACCACCCGCGAACCCGAACCGAGCCGGGAGAGCACCGTGAGCAGCACGTTGCGCTCCAGCGACTGGGCCTCGTCCACGATCACGAACGAGTCGTGCAGCGACCGGCCGCGGATGTGCGTGAGCGGCAGCACCTCCAGCATGCCCCGGTCCATGACCTCGCTCATCACGTTGTCGGTGACCAGCGCGCCGAGCGTGTCGAAGACCGCCTGGGCCCACGGCTGCATCTTCTCGTTCTCGGAACCGGGCAGATACCCCAGTTCCTGGCCGCCCACCGCGTAGACCGGCCGGAACACCACCACCTTGCGGTGCTGGCCGCGTTCCAGCACGGCTTCCAGACCGGCGCACAGCGCCAGCGCGGACTTGCCGGTACCGGCCCGGCCACCGAGCGAGACGATGCCGATCTCCGGGTCCAGCAGCAGGTCCAGTGCGATCCGCTGCTCGGCCGAGCGGCCGTGCAGCCCGAACGCCTCCCGGTCGCCGCGGACCAGCTTCACCTGCTTGTCCGCGGTCACCCGGCCCAGTCCGCTGCTGGTCGGGCCGAGCAGTCGCAGGCCGGTGTTGGTCGGGAGTTCGGCGGCTTCGGCGAGGTCGAGGTAGTCGCCGCCGGCCGGGTCGAGCTGGCCCTCCTTGTACAGGTGGTCGAGGGTGTCCTGACCGATTTCCACGTCGGCCATGCCGGTCCAGCCGGAGAGCACGACGTCCTGGGCGCGGTACTCGTCGGCGTCCAGGCCGACCGCACCGGCCTTGACCCGCAGCGGGATGTCCTTGGTCACCAGGGTGACCACGGACGTGCCTTCCGCGGCGAGGTTGAGCGCGCAGGCGAGGATCCGCGCGTCGTTCGAGTCGGTACGGAAACCGGCCGGTAGCACCTGCGGGTCGGAGTGGTTCAACTCCACGTGCAGCGTGCCACCAAGATCACCGATCGGCACCGGCTTGTCGAGTCTGCCGTGCTGCAGTCGCAGGTCATCGAGCAGACGCAGGGCTTCCCGGGCGAACCAGCCGAGTTCTGGGTGGTGGCGTTTGCCTTCCAGCTCGCTGATCACCACGAGCGGCAGGACCACGGAATGCTCCGCGAACCTGGTCACCGCCCGGGGATCGGACAGCAGTACCGAGGTGTCCAGCACGTACGTGCGGGACGGCGCGCTGGGACGCGACGCTCTACCACTGGAACTGCGAGAAGAGCCGGAGGAACGGCTGGCGGGACGTCGTGCAGTCACGGCAACTCCCTCGCAGGCGCGGCACCACGCCCGCTCCTCGGTGGGCCAGGCACTTCCCTAGCTGGTCGGACTCCCCTTTCGCCGTTATGGCGTCAGGGCCGCCGACCACGAGGGCCGAGTGCCGGCCCCCTCGTGTCTCGTGAGCAACACACGACCAGGGCCTCCCGGGACGAGTCGCACGACACGACCCGTCGTCCGCAAGTTACCTGCGAAAGGGCCATCTCTGCAGGCTGCCACACAGGTGATTCACCAAGTGGTTGTCACTTCGACATGTCACCGACGGTGTCCTTGGCCTGGCGAACGGGGCAAACCCGCAGGTCGCGGTCACCTCCCGGATACCGAATGGAATGAGACCGGCGTCACTGCCAGACGGCGCTTCTCCCACCAGTTGGACATTCCGGCCCGCGCAGGCGGTTCGGCTGCCGACGAAGTAGCCGGGCGTGACGATCGCCGCGCGATTAGCAGCGCGTCAAGCCAGCCGCACATCGGGGAACAAACAATAACCATATCGAGCGATAAGTGGGTTCCAGCCTTCACACAATGGGGTTATCGGGACGGCAAGAGCGACCGATCACTAGTAGCTTCTGGCGGGTCGGATCGGTTAAGAAAATTTGCCGGGCCGACCCGAATCCCCGGTATAAAGGAGAGTGTTGGAAGTGCTGAAGAAAGCTGGTGTAGTGGCTGCGGCCGCGGCTGGTCTGATCATGCTCGGCGCGCCGGCGTTCGCGAGCACCGCTTCCCTGCAGGGCGAGGGCTGGGACCACTGGGACCACGGCGGCCAGGTCGGCCTCGTCAACGTGTCCAACGTCGACATCCTGCACAACGTGAACGCCGTTGTCGGCGCTTGCGGCGACAACGTGGGCGTGCTGGGTGCGGCCGTGCCGATCCTGTCCCCGTCCATCACCAAGACCTGTGCCTCCGGCGGCATCGCCAACGGCTGAGCAAGCTGACCTGAAAGGGTGGGCCGCGGATTTCCGCGACCCACCCTTTCGGCATGTTCGAATGTCGTGAATTACGAGCCGAATCGCCGGTGACGAATCGAGTAGTCCCGCAGGGCCCGGAGGAAGTCTGTGCGCCGGAACTCGGGCCAATAAGCCTCGCAAAACCAGAATTCCGAGTGCGCCGACTGCCAGAGCAAGAATCCGGAGAGTCGCTGTTCACCCGATGTGCGGATCACCAGATCGGGGTCGGGCTGGCCGGAGGTGTAGAGATGCTCCGCGATGTGGTCCACGTCCAGGACCTCGGCCAGCTCCTCGATCGATGTGCCGACCTCGACGTGCTTGAGCAGCAGTTTCTTGACCGCGTCGGCGATCTCCTGGCGCCCGCCGTAGCCGACCGCGACGTTGACCTCCATGCCGGTGCGGCCCTTGGTCCGCTGCGCGGCCTCGGCCAGCCGGGTCGCGGTCTCGTTGGGCAGCAGGTCCAGCGCGCCGACGATGCGCAGCCGCCACGGCGTCTCCGGCCCGGCGATCTCCTCGACGACCTCGGTGATGATCTCCAGCAGGGGCAGCAGCTCGCTGTCCGGCCGGTTGAGGTTGTCGGTGGACAGCAGCCACATGGTGACCAGCTCGACGTCCGCGTCCTGGCACCAGCTCAGCAGGTCGGCGATCTTGCGGGCGCCCATCCGGTGGCCCTCGGCCACGTCGGTGAACCCGGCCTCGCGGGCCCATCTGCGGTTTCCGTCCAGCATGATGCCGACGTGCCGGGGTACCTGCGCGCCGACCAGCTGACGGTTCAAGCGCCATTCGTAGAAGTCGTAAAGGATCTCGCGTAGCCAACTGCGTGGACTCACGTCAGTTGAGGGTACGCCGACGGAATATCGGACAACCGCCAGGCGCCGCTCCACTACGGACAGTGATCAAGAGAAGACTCGTTCGATGGAGGAGACTCGATAGCGTGAACACTGATTCGCCCGCCACCGCCCAGCTCCGCTGGGACGACCCCGAGGTCATCCGCCGCGTCGTCACCAGCGCGCGCACCGTGGCCGTCATCGGCGCCAGCCCCGATCCGGCCCGCCCCAGCCACGGCGTCGCCCGTTACCTGCAAGACGCCGGCCTGCGGATCTTCCCGGTCAACCCGTCGATCGACACGCTGTTCGGGGTGCAGGCCTACCCGTCGCTGGCCGACCTGCCCGAGCCCGTCGACATCGTGGACGTGTTCCGGCGGCCCGAGTACACCGTGGACATCGCCGAAGCCGCGGTCGCGGCCAAGGCCGGCGCGCTGTGGCTACAACTCGGCGTTGTCAACGAGCAGGCCGCGCGAATCGCCGCGCAAGGCGGCCTCGACGTGGTGATGAACCGCTGCCTTGCCATCGAACACCGCCGTCTGACCTGAGGAAATACCCTCCTGGCGCAAGTGCGCCAACAACCTGGGCCACCGGTGCCCGTCTCCTCCTGTAAGCGGCCGGCACGCTGACCGGCCGGCAGAATCTTCAGGGGGATCCATGAAAACCAGCTCGCTTCGCGCTGTCCAGATACTGCTGGTCACCGCCGCGGTTGGCGCGTTAGGACTCGCCGCCGCAGGCTGCACCTCCAGCGCGACACCGTCGTCGGCACCAGCACAGTCGGCGCCGGCCACCTCGGCATCGGCCGGACCGTCCACAGTGACCAGTTCGCCGGCCACACCGAGCACGCCCAGCGCCGTGCAGGCGGTCACCGCCGAGAAGCTGAAGTTCCCGAACACCACCGCGACCGTCGAGTTCCTGGGATACGACGAAACGAACAAGATGCCGAAATTCCAGAAGGTCACCCAGGATCCCACGGCGCCCTACGCGGACCTGATTCCGGACCCGCAAGACCCGGCCGTGCACGAACTGCCGCTGGCGCCCGGCACCGACGTGACGCCGATCGACCCCAGCGGTTTCCCGTTCGAGACCTGCCCGCCGCTGAACTGCACCTCGGACGACATCGTCCGGAACGTCATGTCGCACACGACGTTGTGGGCCAAGATCCACGTGAACGCGGCCGACCGGATCGACTCGGTCCGCGAGATCGCCTACTGAGCCGTCACCGTGCCGTCGGCCACAGCCGCCGGATTGATTACTGACCAGAAACCTACGGTCCCGTAACCTGGTCGGGTGACTGCCGCCCTTCTCGAACGTGAGCCTGCTCAGCCAACTCGCCCACGGATGCGGGGCTGGCTGCACTTCTGGTCGTTCTTCGTGGCGATCGCCACCGGCGCCACGCTGATCTCACTGGCTGCCTCGACGGTGTCGGGCACGGCCGCGCTGGCCACCTCGGTGTACGGCGTGACCGTGCTGGGCCTGTTCGGCACCAGCGCGCTCTACCACCGGCACACCTGGCGCAGCATGCGCGCCCGGGTCTGGATGAAGCGGCTCGACCATTCGATGATCTTCGTGTTCATCGCGGGCACGTACACGCCGTTCTCGCTGCTCGCCATGGACCGGGTGACCGGCTACGTCGTGCTCGGCGTGATCTGGGGCGGTGCCCTGGCCGGCGTCTCGCTGAAGCTGCTGTGGCCGCACGCGCCGCGCTGGCTCGGCGTGCCGATCTACATCGGCCTGGGCTACACCGCCGTGTTCGTGCTCCCGCAGCTGTTGCACCATGCCGGTGTCGCCGCGCTCGTGCTGCTGCTGGCCGGCGGACTGTTCTACACGATCGGTGCGATCTTCTACGCCACCCGCTGGCCGAACCCGTGGCCGAAGACGTTCGGGCACCACGAGTTCTTCCACGCCGCCACGGTGCTCGCCGCGATCTGCCACTACATCGCGATCTGGCTGGCGATGTATCACTGACCCGGCGAGCACCCCGGCCGGTTCAGTCGGCCAGCTTGAACGCCAGGTCCGTGACCCAGTTGTCCGGGTTCGGCTCGACCGCCGGATCGGTGTTGTAGAACTCGGCCCGGCAACCCCAGTGCTCGCCGCGTTCGCTCTGCCAGCTGTCGAACTTCAGCCCCCGCGTATTGGCCCAGTCGAGCACCGAGCCGACCGCGGCGACCAGACCGGCGGGCGCGCCGCGATGGGTCGCCACGACGTAGCGGCCGGCGGGCAGCTCCCCCGCGACGATCTCGCCCTCGCCGTCCAGCGGCCCCTGGGTCGGCACGCCCACCTCGATGTCGAGGTCGGCGGCCATGTCGATGGTGTGGTAGCGGATGAACGGCGGCCCGGCAGGCGCCTGGCCATGCGCGCCGAGCCAGCCGATGACCTCGCCCATCCGGTGGGCGATCGTGCCGATCGTCCGCATGGTGACCGTCGCGCGCACCGCGACGCAGGGCACCGCGGGCCGTTCAACGATGGTGGGTTCTTCGCTCATACCCGGATAGACCGGCCCCCGCGCCCGAACTCATCGCGGGGGCCGGAGTCTGGGGCTGAACGTGCCTCGCCCGTTGGGGGGCAGGGCTGGTCCGGGCGAGGCACGCCTTTCCACTCAGCCGGATTCAGCTGAGGTCCGGGCCCTCCTTGCGGAGTTCGTCGACCTTGGACATGGCCTCGCGCAGCTCGCTCAGCCACGCGTCGGCGTGCTCGCCGACCAGGCGGACCGCCCAGGCCAGCGCCTCCGAGCGGGACCGGGCCACACCGGCGTTGACCAGCGTGTCCAGGATCAGCCGCTCCGGCTGACGCAGCCGCGTCATCACCGGGACCGAGAGGGTGGTGAACAGCTCGACCTTGTCGCCGAGCTTGGCGCCCCACGCCACCTTGCGGCCGTAGCGGTGCTCGGCCTGGCGGGCGATCTCGATGCGCTCGTCCCTGGTCGTCTCGCGGAACCGGCTGATCCGGCCCGCCTGCGCGGCGGCCAGCGCGGCCTCGTCCGCGAACTCCTCGGTCAACGCGGGCAGTTCGCCGATCACGATGATCTCTTCCCGGTCGACGGTGATCTCCGGGGCTCCGGTGAACCAGCCGTCGGGCAGCCGTCCCGCGAACCAGGCGGCCGCGTCATCGGCCGACGCGGGCTCGGGCTGCTGACCACCCCGGCCGCGACCTCCGCCGGGCCCACCCCAGCCGTACCTCATCCGGGCGTACGCGCCGAACCTGTCGTGCATCGCGCACCTCCTGTTTTGATTACACGATTACATCGATACAAACGCTACTCGTGTAATAACCAGTCTGGGCACGTGTTCGCTCCCGGTGGAAGGCACGAACAGATCGCGGTCAGCCCCGGCGCAACGCCGCGACCAGCTCCTCGACCGAACCGACCGGCCGGTCGCAC
>DATFHN010000232.1:0-14151 GCA_035248365.1 Pseudonocardiaceae bacterium
CGGGAAGATCTGCCTGACCAACACCGGCGACTACTACGACGACGAGGACTTCTGGACCTCGATCACCGACCTGAACAGCGGCTCCAGCCAGGAGTTCTACATGGCCCTGGACAAGGGCCTCGGCAACGCGCCGCCGGCGGCGACCATCGAGAACGGCTGGTGGCTGCCCTCCGAGCAGCGGCTGTTCGCCTCGCAGTTCGCTCGCAAGCAGGGCTTCTTTCACGCCTACGCCGCCGACCCGTCCCTGGTCGACTACGCGCTCGGCTCCTACCTGCTGGCCTGGCAGGGCTACGGCACGTTCGCCGCGTCCACCGTCTACGACGGCACCGACCTGTGGACCCCCGCGTTCGACGCGGCCCGCAAACTCGGCCAGGCCGCCAGCCAGTTGCAGTTCGCGGGCAAGCTGATCTGGCGGCCGTTCCAGCATGGCTACGTGATCGTCAACCCGCACGACACCCCGCAGACCGCGTTCGTGCAGGCCCGCTGGCGCACGTTGCCGCCAACGTCCGCCCAGATCGTCGCCTACTAGTCTGGGATTTCAGACAGCATCGGCTCGGCAGCACTCGCGCGAGCGGGCCGAGCCGGTTGTGATGGGACCATGCAGGACGCCATCGCACTCGGGCTCGACCCGCTGAGCCGTGCCGACGTGCTCGCCGTCGCCCGGCAGGACGCTCCGATCGAGCTGACCCAGGCTTCGCGCGCCGCCGTCGAGACCGCGCGGGCCCACATCGAGGATCTGGCCGGCGCGGAAACCCCGACGTACGGCATTTCCACCGGCTTCGGCGCGCTGGCCGTCCGGCACATCCCGCCGGACCGTCGCGCCCAGCTGCAGCGTTCGCTGATCCGTTCGCACGCGGCGGGCGCCGGTCCGGCCGTCGAGCGCGAGGTGGTGCGCGCGCTCATGCTGCTGCGCCTGAAGACCCTGGCCAGCGGCCACACCGGCGTCCGTCCATCCACTGTGGACACGATGGCCGGGATGCTGAACGCGGGCATCGTGCCGGTCGTGCAGGAGTTCGGTTCGCTCGGCTGTTCCGGCGACCTCGCGCCGCTGTCCTCGGTCGCGCTGGCGCTGATGGGCGAGGGCCAGGTCTACGACGCCGCCGGCACCCTCCGCCCGGCCGCCGAAGCCTTGGCCGCGGCCGATCTGAAACCGGTCGAACTGGCTGAAAAGGAAGGCTTGGCGCTGATCAACGGCACCGACGGCATGCTCGGCATGCTGGTCATGGCCTGCGCCGATCTCAACCGCCTGCTCGACATCGCCGACCTCACCGCCGCGATGAGCGTGGAGGCGCTGCTCGGTACCGACCGCGTGTTCGCCGCCGACCTCCAGGCCCTCCGCCCGCACCCCGGCCAGGCCACCTCAGCGGCCCGGATGCTCCGGTTGCTGGCCGGATCGGCGATCATGGACAGCCACCGTGGTCCCGACTGCACCCGCGTGCAGGATGCCTACTCGCTGCGCTGCGCCCCGCAGGTGCACGGCGCCGCCCGCGACACCGTCACGCACGCCGAACTGGTCGCCGACCGGGAACTCGCCTCGGCCATCGACAACCCGGTCGTGCTCGACGACGGCCGGGTCGAGTCCAACGGCAACTTCCACGGCGCCCCGGTCGCCTACGTGCTGGACTTCCTCGCCATCGCCGTCGCCGACGTGGCCAGCATGGCCGAACGGCGCACCGACCGGATGCTCGACGTCGCCCGTTCGCACGGCCTGCCGCCGTTCCTGGCCGACGACCCCGGCGTCGACTCGGACCACATGATCGCGCACTACACCCAGGCCGCGGTCGTGTCCGAATGCAAGCGGCTGGCCGTCCCGGCCTCGGTCGACTCCATCCCGACCAGCGCCATGCAGGAGGACCACGTGTCCATGGGCTGGTCCGCCGCGCGCAAACTGCGCAAGGCGGTCGAAGGCCTGTCCACCGTGCTGGCCATCGAACTGCTCACCGCGGCCCGCGCCCTCGACCTGCGCGCGCCGCTCACCCCGGCCCCGGCCACCGCGGCCGCCGTCGCCGCGCTGCGGGAAACCGTGCGGGGGCCCGGGCCCGACCGGCATCTCGCCCCCGAGATCGCCGCAGCCGAACAACTCGTCCGCTCCGGCGCGCTCAACGCCGCCGTCGACGCCGTCCTGGAGGGCCAATCATGAGTAGCCCGGTCATCCGCGCAGCCCGCGGCACCACCCTGACCGCCCGCAGCTGGGCCACCGAGGCGCCGCTGCGCATGCTCCACAACAACCTCGACCCGGAGGTGGCCGAGCGTCCGGAAGACCTCGTCGTCTACGGCGGCACCGGCAAGGCCGCCCGCGACTGGCCCAGCTTCCACGCCATCACCCGCGAACTCACCGACCTGCGCGAGGACGAGACCCTGCTGGTCCAGTCCGGTCGCCCGGTCGGCGTGCTGCGCACCCACGAGTGGGCGCCGCGCGTGCTCATCGCCAACTCGAACCTGGTCCCCGACTGGGCCACCTGGCCGGAGTTCCGCAGGCTCGAATCGCTCGGCCTGACCATGTACGGCCAGATGACCGCCGGTTCGTGGATCTACATCGGCACCCAGGGCATCCTCCAGGGCACCTACGAAACCTTCGCGGCCGTCGCCAACAAGCGCTTCGGTGGCACCCTGGCCGGGACGCTGACCGTGACCGCCGGGCTCGGCGGCATGGGCGGCGCGCAACCGCTCGCGGTCACCATGAACGGTGGCGCCGTGCTCTGCATCGAGTGCGACCCGCAGCGCGCCCAGCGTCGCGTCGAACATCGCTACCTCGACGAGATCGCCGACGACCTCGACGACGCGATCGCGCGGGTGATGAAGGCCAAGAAGGAGAAGCGCGCGCTGTCGGTCGGGCTGATCGGCAACGCCGCGTGGGTGCTGCCAGAGTTGTTGCGGCGCAACGTCGAGGTCGACATCGTCACCGACCAGACCTCCGCGCACGACCCACTCGCTTACCTCCCGCTCGGCGTCGACCTGGACGACTGGCACGACTACGCGGCCAAGAAGCCCGACGAGTTCACCGATCGCTCCCGCGAATCCATGGCCGAGCACGTCGGCGCGATGGTCGGCTTCAAGGACCGTGGCGCCGAAGTCTTCGACTACGGGAACTCGATCCGGGGCGAGGCCAAGGCGGGCGGCTACGAGCGCGCCTTCGAGTTCCCCGGCTTCGTGCCCGCCTATATCCGTCCACTGTTCTGCGAGGGCAAAGGCCCCTTCCGCTGGGCCGCGCTCTCCGGCGACCCCGCCGACATCGCGGCAACCGATCGCGCGATCCTAGAGCTGTTCCCGGAGAACGAATCCCTGGCCCGCTGGATGCGACTGGCCAGCGACAAGGTCGCCTACCAGGGCCTGCCGTCCCGGATCTGCTGGCTCGGCTACGGCGAGCGGCACATCGCCGGGCTGCGGTTCAACGAGATGGTCCGCAGCGGCGAATTGTCCGCGCCGGTCGTCATCGGACGCGACCACCTCGACTGTGGATCGGTCGCCTCGCCCTACCGGGAAACCGAGGCGATGGCCGACGGCTCCGACGCGATCGCCGACTGGCCACTGCTCAACGCGCTGGTCAACACCGCGTCCGGGGCCAGTTGGGTGTCCATCCACCACGGCGGCGGCGTCGGCATCGGGCGGTCCATCCACGCCGGTCAGGTCACCGTCGCGGACGGCACCGACCTGGCCAGCCAGAAGATCGAGCGGGTGCTCACCAACGACCCGGCCATGGGCGTCCTGCGCCACGTCGACGCCGGTTACGCCGAGGCCGACGCGGTGGCCCAGGAGAAGTCGGTGCACATCCCGATGCGGGGCACATTCCAATGAGGGGCAACGCGTGAGCGCCAACGATCTGCTCGCCGCGATCTCGGACCTCGGCAAGGACCGCAAGCGCGGCGGCTACTCACGGCACGGTTACGACGCGGCCGAACTCGAACTGCGCACGTGGTTCATCGAGGAGGCCGGGCGCCGGGATCTGGACGTCGAGGTGGATCGCAACGGCAACATCTGGGCGTGGTGGGGCGCGCCTGGCCCGGACGCCGTGATCACCGGCAGCCACCTCGACTCCGTCCCCGGCGGCGGCGCCTTCGACGGCCCACTGGGCGTCGCCTGCGCGCTGGACGCCGTGGACAAGCTGCGCCACAAGGGTTTCACGCCGTCGCGACCGTTCGCGGTGATGGTGTTCGCCGAGGAGGAAGGCGGCCGCTTCGGCGTCCCCTGCCTCGGTTCCCGATTGCTGACCGGCGCCATCGAACCCGCGCGAGCAGCGGGTCTGACCGACCCCAACGGCATGACGCTGGCCGAAGCAATGCAGTCGGCCGGATTCGACCCCTCGCACATTGGCCGCGACGAAGAAGCCCTCGCCCGCATCGGCTGCTTCGTCGAACTGCACGTCGAACAGGGTCGCGGCCTGGACAAGCTCCCTGGCACGCCACCGATCGCGGTCGCCACCAGCATCCTCGCCCACGGCCGCTGGCGCTTCACCCTGACCGGCCAGGGAAACCACGCTGGCACAACGGAAATCGGCGAACGCGTCGACCCGATGCTGCCCGCCGCCGCGACCGTCCTCGCGGCCCGCCGAGCAGCCGCTTCGGTCTCCGGCGCCCGCGCGACCGTCGGCAGGCTGGTGCCCACCCCCGGCGGCACCAACGTCATCGCCTCCTCGGTCGACTTCTGGCTGGACGCCCGCGCATCCTCCACATCAGACACCCGCAAGGTGGTCGAGGAAATCACGTCGGCAGCCCACGAAGCAGCATCGGCAGAAGGCTGCGAACTGACCGTGCACGAGGAGTCCTACGGCGACACGGTCGTCTTCGACAGCGCATTGCGCGACGAGCTGACCGCCCTGCTCGGCGCGGTCCCGCAGTTGCCGACCGGCGCCGGTCACGACGCCGGAATCCTGGCCGCGTCGGTGCCGACCGCGATGCTGTTCGTGCGCAACCCCACCGGGATCAGCCACGCGCCCGCCGAATACGCCGAACTCGGTGACCGGATCGCCGGCACCGCCGCCCTGGTCGCAACGCTGGAGCAGCTATGCCGGTGAGCTACTACGCAACCGAGTCGCGCACCCTGATCGAGGTGGCTCCGGACGGCACGATCACCGCCATCGCCGAGACCGACAGCCCGCCCGATGACGCGACCCGGCTGCCCGGTATCGCGCTCCCCGGCTTCGCCAACGTGCACTCGCACGCCTTTCACCGCGCCCTGCGCGGCCGCACGCACGGCAACGGCGGCACGTTCTGGACGTGGCGGGAAACCATGTACGCGCTGGCCGGCAAGCTCGACCCGGACAGTTACTACGAACTCGCCAGGCTCGTCTACGCGGAAATGGTCGTCGCCGGATACACCAGCGTCGGCGAATTCCACTACCTGCACCACGGCCCCAAGGGCACCCGCTACGCCGACCCCAACGCGATGGGCAACGCCCTCGCCCAGGCGGCCGTCGATGCCGGAATCCGGTTGACCCTGCTGGACACCTGCTATCTGGCCGGGGGAATCGGCGCCGAACTCGTTGGCGTGCAACAACGTTTCGGCGACGACTCGGTCGACGGCTGGCGCAAGCGGGTCGACGACTTCGGTTTCGACGCGCCGAACGTCCGGCTCGGCGCGGCCATCCACTCGGTGCGTGCCGTGCCCTGCGACGCGATCGGCATCGTCGCCGAGTGGGCCGGGGAGCGGTCCGCGCCCTTACACGCGCACCTGTCCGAGCAGATCGCCGAGAACAACGCCTGCCAGGCCCGCTACGGCCGCACCCCGACCGAACTCCTGCACGAACATGGTGCCCTCGGCCCGGAAACCACCGCGGTGCACGCCACTCACCTCACCTCGGGCGACATCGCATTGCTCGCCGCGCACGGCTGTACCGCGTGCTTCTGCCCGACCACCGAAGCAGACCTGGCCGACGGCATCGGCCCGGCCCGTGAACTCGTCGACGCGGGCGTCAACCTCGCCCTCGGCAGCGACCAGCACGCGGTCATCGACCCGTTCCTGGAAGCGCGCGGGCTGGAGGCCGGAGAACGGCTGCGCACCGGGCAACGCGGCCGGTTCGCGCCGGTCGACCTGCTCGTCGCGGCGACCGCGCACGCGGCGATCGGCTGGCCGACGCTGTTCGAGATCGGCGCGCCGGCCGACTTCGTGACCGTCCGCACCGACACCATCCGCACCGCGGGCTGTGCGCCTGACCAGCTGATCCTGGCCGCGACCTCGGCCGATGTGGCCACGGTCGTGGTCGGCGGGCGGGTCGTCGCGCGGGACGGGCGGCATGACACCATCGGCGACGTCGGCCCGTTGCTGGCCGCGCGGATCGAGCGACTCTGGGGCGAATGATGACCAGTACGGTGCTGACCGGGATCGGCGAACTGACCACCAACGACGAGGAACTCGGCCAGCTCACCGACGCCGCTCTCGTCATGGACGGCGACCGCGTCACCTGGATCGGCCCGTCCTCGTCGGCCCCCGCCGCCGACACCCGCATCGACCTGGACGGCGCGGCTGTTCTTCCCGGCTGGGTGGACAGCCACACCCACCTCGTCTACGCGGGCGACCGCACCGCCGAGTTCACCGCGCGAATGGCCGGAAAGCCTTATGCCGCAGGCGGAATCGCGGTCACCGTTGAAGCCACCCGCGCCGCGACCGACGCCGCGCTGCAGGCGAACCTGCGCAAACAGGTCGCCGAGGCCTACCGCCAGGGCACCACCTACGTCGAAACCAAGACCGGCTACGGCCTCACCGTCGCCGACGAGGCCCGCTCGGCGGCGCTGGCTGCCGGTATCGCCGACGAGATCACCTTCCTCGGCGCACACCTCGTCCCGCCCGGCGCGGACGCCGACGAGTACGTCGCCCTGGTCTGTGGCGAGATGCTCGACGCGGTGGCACCGCTGGTCGGCTGGGCCGACGTCTTCTGCGAAACCGGCGCCTTCGATGCCGACCAGTCCCGCGCCGTCCTGCAAGCGGCGAAGGCGAAAGGGCTCGGCCTGCGCGTGCACGGCAACCAACTCGGCCCAGGGCCGGGCGTCGCGCTCGCGGTCGAACTCGGCGCGGCCAGCGTCGACCACTGCACCTACCTCAAACAGTCCGATGTGGACGCATTGGCGGGTTCGGACACGGTCGCGACCCTGCTGCCGGCCTGCGACATCTCCACCCGCCAATCCCTCCCCGACGCCCGCGCGTTGCTCGACGCAGGCGCAACAGTCGCCCTGGCATCCAACTGCAACCCAGGCTCGTCCTACACATCGTCGATGGCGTACTGCGTGGCGACCGCCGTGTTGCAGATGCGGATGACCGTCGAAGAAGCCGTGCGCGCCGCGACCTGGGCCGGAGCCCGCGCGCTGCGCCGCGAAACGGAGATCGGCGTACTGCGCCCCGGCAGCCGCGCCGACGTGCACGTGCTCGCCGCGCCGTCGGTCACCCACCTCGCCTACCGCCCCGGCATGCCCCTCACCGCCGCCGTGTGGCGCGCGGGCACGCGAGTGGTCTAACCAGCGTCGACCAGCGGTGCATTAGCCGCCGATGACCGGCGGTGCGGTGCGTTCGTCGGTGCCGAAGATCGAGTCCGGGTCGGCCTCGACCAGGTAGGAAGCGCGCTTGTGCTCGCCGTCGCCCTGACCGCGGCCGCCGCCGCGCCCGGCGCCCATGCCACCGGCGGACGAGCCTGCCCCGCCGCGGGCACCGGCGGCGCCACTCTCCATCGCGGACTCCTCGGCTGCCGCCGCGCCGGCTCCGGAACGTCCGCCGGAACCCGAGGCGCTGCTGCCGGATTGGCTGGAACTGCCGCCCGGGCCGAACCCGGACCCACGGCCGTATCCGCCGCCCGAGCCACCGCTACCGCCGCCACCGAAGCCGCCCGCGCGGCCACCTGCCGTGCCGGTGCCGTAACCGCCGCCGGAGTAGGCCTGGTCGCCGCCGCCGAAATTGCCGCCCATCGGCATGCCGCCGACCGGCATCCCGCCCGGGTAACCGCCGGGTCCGCTGCCACCGGGGTAGCCGCCAGGCCCGCCGCCACCCGGGTAGCCGGTGTTACCGCCCGGCAGCGTGCCGCCGCCGTAGCCGGAGGTGCCAAGGCCACCGTTGACGTCGCCGCCGTTGGCGCCCGAACCACCAACACCGGAGCCACCGGAACCACCGGTCACGTGCGGAGGCTGGAGCGAACCGCCGCCACCGCCGGAACCGCCGCCCAGGCTGCCGCCGCCACCGGCACCGCTGACCCCACTCGTTCGCGGCAGGCTGCCGCCACTGCTACCCCCGGAGCTGGAGCCGTTCGCGCCCGTGCTGCTGCTCGAACCGCCGGTCGAACTGGAACTGCCGAGGTTGCTGGAGAACGTCGGAGTCGGCGCCATCGCAGGCATCTGCTGGCTGGCCGTTTCCAGACTCGAGTGATAGGTCGACGCGACCTGCACCGACTGGTTGTGGTTCTCGGCCGCCTTGTTCAGGTTCGCCTGCGCCTGCGGCACCGCGGCTGACGGGTCAGGCGCGTTCGCCACGTCGTTGAGGGCCTGCTGCATCGTGTAGGTGTAGGGCTGCGGCATGTTGCTCTGCGCCCCGGAGATCGCCGTCGACTGGTCCGCCACGTTCGCCGCGGTCACCTGCGCACCAGCGGCCGCGTTGTTGGTCCAGTTCGCCACCTGGGTGTGGAACTGCATGGCCGCGTTGGCCGCGTCACCCTCCCACCCGGAGGTGGCTTGCTTCGCCGCGTCGTTGAGCGTCGAGGTGATCGTCACCAGCTTGTTGCCGATGTTGTTCCAGGACGTCGCGACGCTGGTCGTCTGCCCCTTGTCCGCCGAGTGGACGGCGGCGTAGAGCGCGTTGGAGTCCTGCGAGTTGTAGTTCGGGTCGCCGGTGGACGGCGGGTTGCGGCTCTGGAAGTCCTGCGCGAGGTCCTTCGTGTGCTGGCTGATGTGGCCAGAGGAAGGGTTGTGCCCAGGCGCGTACGGTCCATACACCGGCGGAGCCAAGCCGTCAGTCGCCGAGTTCTGCTGGGTTACGACGACCTTGGGCGTCGTATCCGACTGGTCGCCGGAGCCGTCCGTTGACGACCCGGACGTGGTGCTCGTCGAGTTGTCTCCAGCCGCCATATCCGATTCCCCTCAGTAACTACGAACCTTGTTCAGGATCCTGCCGGGAAGTGTCCCACCACTACCGGTGCGACTTCCTGGACCAGCGAACAGCTCTTGGCCATCCCCTGGCTCGAGTTCACGGCCATGTCGATCCGGGAACTGCTCGAGGTCGCCAGCGAAATATCGCAATAGCTCGTCGGAGTGTCCTGGAACAACTTGCCCTTGTATTTGCCCACCGACGTGTCGGTGACGGTGCCGCCCTGGGTGTTGAGCTGATCGATGCCGGCGGTCGGGTAGATCACGATCTGAATCGTGTAGCCGTCGAGGGTCGCACCGTCGTCCGGTCGGTTCCAACGACAGCCGCGTCCGCCTGCCGCAGGAACCGTCTGACCCGGCTGCAACTGGCTGTTGGATTCGTCTGTCTGTGTGATCAGCGAGCAGGGGTCGACGGAGGCCAGTGGGTCGGCGCTCGACGTCGGATCGCTGCTGGCGCTCGTGGTCGGTGCCGACGTGGTTGTCGAGCCACCGGCGACCGGGTTGCCCGAGTTTTGGGACGAGCACGCGTTCAGGCCGATCGCCGCCACGGCCATCAGTGGCAGGACGAGGGCGAGCTTGCGATGAGTCACGGAAATCCTCGCGGTCGATTAGCTGAAGTGTGGTCCGCTGTTCGGGTTCGCCGTGACGGGCGTTGCGTTGCCCGACGGTGTCGACGACGGCGAGATGGCGGAGCCGGGATCGATCTTGTTGAGGATATCCGCGACCTGCTGGTTCGTCTCCTGGTAGTTCGTGCTCGCCTGGATGTACGCGTCGTGCATCTGCTGCAGCGTCGCGTTGAGGCTGTTCAACGCCTGGACCATGCCCTGGGGGTCGGTGGCGACGTTCTGGGTGTAGCTCGCCACCGCCTGCGCGCCCTGCAATGTGCCGAGCTTTGGTGCTTGCTGGATGATCATCAGATCACCCTGCATCTCGCGGATGTGATCGATCGCTGCCTGACAGGACGCTGCGAGGTTGGCTGCGGCCTTCGGGTCGAGCTTGAAGCCTCCGCCTCCGCTGCCGCCCGCTGCCTTGACCAGGTTGCCAGCGCTGCCGTCCATCTGTGCGGCTTGCGAGGCGTTGCCCTGCGCTACCGCCTGCCGGTCGACGTTCTCGACCACGGCTGCGTCTAGTTCAGGTTCCAACATGGCGCTCAGGTCCTCCCCGGAATTGCGGTCGCCGAAATCCGCCAGTATGACGATACCGGACCCCTGATCGGCTCCACTCAATTTTGGCGGCGTGGATCACTCTCGTGGTTGATGGCCGGGCTGATTTGACTACTTTGCGTGGTTTCACTGGCTCACGAACGGGTGACTTAGACTGCGCTGGTCGCGGATTCTGTTGGTGCTGGGAGCTTTCGTGCGTGGTCGGTGGCTGGCCGGGGTCCTCATTGGCCTGCTCGTGCTGCCGAGTTGCACGTCGACGGTGACGGGGTCGGCACAGGCTGCCGCGAGTCCGACGGCCAGGGGGAACTGCCAGCCGGGGGACCTGATGCGGTGCATCGTCGCCGCGCCGGCCGGAGCCGTGGCCTATCCGACGTCGCTGGGGCCGAATGGGGTGGTTCCCACCCACCAGTTCCTGGCCGCGTTCTATCCGGAGGACCCGCGCTACCACAACCAGATCGCCGACAAACTGCAGACCGAAGGGCTCCAGGCGATCGCGCATCGGGACTGGGCGGTCACGCAAGGCGACCAGGTGGACATCGTGCTGCTCGGGTTCGCGACCGCGACCGGCGCGCGGCAACGCGCCCAGCACGTGGCCGACAGCACCCGGCATGATCCGACGCTGCGCACCTTCACCGGGGCCGGGCTGCCGGACGGGGTGGTCGCCTTGGTGGACCGGACCGTCGACCGGAACGGCAACATCGGCGTCCGGGCCTATGCGGCGTTCGGGCAGGTCGAGTTGGAGTTCAACTACCTGCATCCGGCGACGCTGGACGAGGCCGACCTGACCGCGCAGATCGGCCGCGAGGTCGCGTTGCTCCAGAACTAGCTGCTCCAGAACTAGTTGTCTTCGGGGTCGTCGGAGTCGTCGCGGGCCAGGAAGGTGGCCAGCCGCTCGATGGCGTCCTCGAAGTCGGGGTTGGCGTCGACGAATACGCGCAGGCGCTCGGCCAGCCAGCCGAGCGTCACCTGTTCATCGCCGCGTCGTTCGTCGAGCTCCTCGATGCCGCGATCCGTGAAGTACACGGGGAAAGAGTAAAACGGGCCGCTCACGAAGACGTCGCCGGCTCGGAAAGAATCCGGACCGGCGACGTCGTCAGGCAACAACGAAGAAGCTAGAAGGCGCCTTCGATGATCTCGCGCTGCTCGACCTCATGCACCTTGCTCGAACCCGATGCGGGCGCGGCCATGGCGCGGCGGGAGATCACCTTGAGCCGTCCGGCCAGTTCGGGCAGCTTGGTGGGCAGCCACAGGCCGAAGAACGGCCACGCGCCCTGGTTCTGCGGCTCCTCCTGCACCCAGCGGATCTCGGTGGCGTTGGAGTACTTCTGCAGCGCCTCGCCGAGCCGCCGCCACGGGATCGGGTAGAACTGCTCGACCCGGACGATCGCGGTGTCGGTCGCGCCCAGCTTGGCCTGCTGCGCGGCCAGTTCGTAGTAGATCTTGCCCGCGCACAGCACGACCTTGCGCACGCCCGCCGGGTCCGGCTGGGTCGGGTCGTCGATCACCGACAGGAACTTGCCTTCGGTGAAGTCCTCGACCGAGCTGACCGCGGCCTTGTTGCGCAGCATGGACTTCGGTGTGAAGACCACCAGCGGGCGCTGCACGCCGTCCAGGGCGTGGCGGCGCAGCAGGTGGAAGTAGCTGGCGGGGGTCGACGGCATGGAGACCGTCATCGAGCCTTCCGCGCACAGCTGCAACCAGCGCTCGATCCGGCCCGAGGTGTGGTCCGGGCCCTGGCCCTCGTGGCCGTGCGGGAGCAGCATCACCACGTTGGAACGCTGGCCCCACTTGGCTTCGCTGGAGGAGATGAACTCGTCGATGACGCTCTGCGCGCCGTTCACGAAGTCACCGAACTGCGCCTCCCACAACACCAGCGCGTCCGGGTTGGCCACCGAGTAGCCGTACTCGAAGCCGACCGCCGCGTACTCGCTCAGCGCCGAGTCGTAGACCATGAACCGGCCCTGGTTCGGCGAGAGGTTCTGCAGTGGGGTGTACTCGGCCGAGTTCTTGCGGTCGATCAGCACCGAGTGCCGCTGGGTGAACGTGCCGCGCCGGGAGTCCTGTCCGGACAGTCGGATCAGCCTGCCCTCGTCGACAAGGGAGCCGAACGCGAGCAGTTCCGCGAACGCCCAGTCGATCTCGCCTTCCTGCGACATCTTCAGCCGCCGCTCCAGCACCGGCTTGACGCGCGGGTGCGGAGAGAAGCCTTCGGGCAGTTCGACGTGCGCCCGGCCGATCCGCTCGACGACCTCGCGCGGAATCGCGGTCGACAGCTTCTGCGGGATCTGCTGCTCGGACTCGATCGACGGCGACGGGTGCGCCGCTGCCTTCTCCAGTTCGCGCACCTCGTTGAAGACGTGCTCCAGCTGGCTCGAGAAGTCCCGCAGCGCGGTCTCGGCCTCCGCCATGGAGATGTCGCCTCGGCCGATCAGCGCCTCGGTGTAGGTCTTACGCACGCTGCGCTTGGCGTCGATGATGTCGTACATCGCGGGCTGCGTCATCGACGGGTCGTCGCCCTCGTTGTGGCCACGGCGCCGGTAGCAGACCATGTCGATCACGACGTCCTTGTGGAACGCCTCGCGGTAGTCGACGGCCAGCTTGGCGACCCAGTAGCAGGCCTCCGGGTCGTCGCCGTTCACGTGGAACACCGGCGCGCCGATCATCTTGGCCACGTCGGTCGAGTACTTGGACGAGCGCGAGTGCTCCGGGTTGGTGGTGAAGCCGACCTGGTTGTTGATGACCACGTGCACGGTGCCGCCGGTGCGGTAACCGCGCAGCAGCGCCAGGTTCAGGGTCTCGGCGACGACGCCCTGGCCAGCGAAGGCCGCGTCGCCGTGCAGCGCGACCGGCAGCACGGTGTAGCCATGGTCGGCGCCCTTGTCCAAAAGGTCCTGCTTGGCCCGGGCGATGCCCTCGATGACCGGGTCGACGGTCTCCAGGTGTGACGGGTTCGCGGCCAGCGACACCTTGGTCTCGCCATCGCCGAACATCCGGAAGTACTTGCCCTCGGCACCGAGGTGGTACTTCACGTCGCCGGAGCCGTGCGCCTGGCCCGGGTCGATGTTGCCCTCGAACTCGCGGAAGATCTGCGAGATCGGCTTGCCGACGATGTTGGCCAGCACGTTCAGCCTGCCGCGGTGCGCCATGCCGATGACGACCTCGTCCAGTTCGTGCTCGGCCGCCTTGTCCAGCACCGCGTCCAGCAACGCGATCACGGTCTCGCCGCCTTCCAGCGAGAACCGCTTCTGCCCGACGTACTTGGTCTGCAGGAAGGTCTCGAAGGCCTCGGCCGCGTTCAGCTTGGACAGGATGTACTTCTGCACCGCGGTGGAGGGCTTCTCGTGCTTGACCTCGACCCGCTCCTGCAGCCACTGCCGCTCGGAGGGCTCCAGGATGTGCATGTACTCCACGCCGACGGTGCGGCAGTAGGAGTCGCGCAGCACGCCGAGCACGTCGCGCAGCTTCATCGTGTCGTGCGCGGCGAAGCCACCGACCGCGAACTCGCGGTCCAGGTCCCACAGGGTCAGGCCGTGGCGCAGCACGTCGAGGTCGTCGTGGCGGCGCTGGCGGTAGTTCAGCGGGTCGATGTCGGCCATCAGGTGGCCGCGGGTGCGGAACGCGTCGATCAGTTCCAGCACGCGCGCGGTCTTGTCGACCGCGCCCTCCGGGATGTCCTGCACCCAGCGGATCGGCTCGTAGGGCAGCCGCAGCGACGTGAAGATGTCGTCGTAGAAGCGGTCCTCGCCGAGCAGCAGCTGGTGGATGCGGCGCAGGAACTCGCCGGACTCGGCGCCCTGGATGATCCGGTGGTCGTAGGTGGAGGTCAGCGTGATGATCTTGCTGACGCCCATCTCGGAGAGGGTGTGCTCGCTGGCGCCCTGGAAGTGCGCCGGGTACTCCATCGCGCCGACGCCGACGATCGTGCCCTGGCC
>DATFHN010000233.1:0-18671 GCA_035248365.1 Pseudonocardiaceae bacterium
CAGAACTTCTTCATCTCAAGACGGTCCGGGTCGTTGCGCCGGTTCTTCTTGGTGATGTAGTTGCGGTGCTTGCACTCCTCGCACGCCAGCGTGATCTTGGGTCGCACGTCAGTGGCAGCCACGTCGGAGCCTTCCTCTCATTACGTCTACCGGGCCGCTCGCCTGGCCTGGCGATACCTGAACACCTGGGAGCAGGGTTCTGTTCCCCACCAGTGTGCCTGGTCGCGGAACGATCTTCTGTAGCGGTGGCCGGACTTGAACCGGCGACACAGCGATTATGAGCCGCTTGCTCTACCGACTGAGCTACACCGCCCTGCATGACGCAGCCGCGATGTCCAGTTGAACACCGCGGCAGTCATGGAGCCCCTTTACGGAATCGAACCGTAGACCTTCTCCTTACCATGGAGACGCTCTGCCGACTGAGCTAAAGGGGCTTGCTCGAACCGAACGTAGAGAACTGTACACAACCGCTGGCCCAGACCAAAAACCGGGTCCTGTATCGCTGGCCTGGGCTAATGAACCAGTGTGAGTACGGTCTCATCGAGCAGTCCGGTTCCGGAAACGGTCCGGGCCTGCAACCAGGCTTCGAGCCGTTCCTCGGACAGTGGCCGCGAGATCAGGTAGCCCTGGGCGACGTGGCAGCCCATGTCGATCAGCTGGTCCCGCGCGGCGTCCTCCTCGACGCCTTCGGCCACCACGATCAGGCCGAGCGACAGGCCCAGTTCCACGATCGAGCGGACGACCGCGAGGTCGGACAGGTCGCTGCCCATGCCGAGCACGAAGCTCTTGTCGATCTTGACCTCGTCGACCGGCAGCTGCCGCAGATAAGCCAGCGACGAGTAGCCGGTGCCGAAGTCGTCGACGGCGAGCACGAGGCCCAGGGCGTGCAGGCGGCGCAGCACGGGCAGGGCCCGCTCCGGGTCGGACATGACGCCGGACTCGGTCAGCTCGAAGGTCAGCAGCTCCGGCGGCACGTTGTGCCGTTCCAGCGCTTCGGCGACCCGATCCGGGAAGTCCTCGTCGTCGAGGTTGCGCACGGAGAGGTTGACCGCGCAGCTCATCCGGATGCCCCGGTCCAGCCACTTGCGCACCTTGATCAGCGCCTTCTCGGTGACGAACGAGGTCAGCGCGTCGACAAGGCCGGTGGCCTCGACGGCGGGCACGAACTCGTCCGGCGCGAGCCGGCCGTATTCGGGGTGCTGCCACCGAACCAGGGCTTCGACGCCGAGCACCTGACGGCTGGGCAGCGCGACCTTGGGCTGGTAGTGCACGTAGATCTGGCCGCTCTCCAGCGCCTGCCGGAACTGGGTGACCAGCTGGAACCGGCGCAGGAACACCTGGCCCATGTTGGGCACGTAGCGGCGGACCGGCTCGCTGTCGCCCTTGGCGGCGCGGACCGCGACGTCGGCCCGTTGCAGCAGGCCGTCCACGTCCGGCGCGGAGTCGTCGACCGCGTCGTCGAGCACGGCGTAGCCGACGGTCACGGTGGCTTCGACGGTGAGCCGCTCGACCGGGTACGGGACGGAGAGCGCGGCGCGCAGCCGTTCGGCCATCTGGCCTGCTTCTTCGTCGGTGTAGTCGACCAACAGCGCGGCGAACGAACCGGATTCCAGCCGGGCCAGCGGCGCGTTCGGGTCGAGTTCGCCGCGCAGCCTGCGTCCGGCCGCGACGACCATCCGGTCGCCCCAGGCGTAGCCGAGGGCGTCGCTGACCGTGGACAGCACGTCCAGGTCGATGCGCACGACCGAGGCATTGTGGTTGGCGCGCAGCAGTCCGCTCGCGGTCTCGCGGAAGCCGGCACGGTTGAGCAGGCCGGTCAGCGGGTCGTGGTAGGCGTCGTGGCGCAGCCGGGCCATCAGCCGCCGGTTGTCCACGGCGGTAGCCAGGTGGCTGGCCATGGTGGCGATCAGCTGCACGTCGGTCTTGCTGAACCCGCGCCAGCGGCTGAGCCGGTCGTGCACCTCCAGCGCGCCGAGCACCTGGTTGGACCCGCGCAGCGGCACCACCAGTGCTTCGTTGGCGTCGCGGACACCGAGTGCGCCGAGGACATCCGCGCTCGCGTCAGCCGCGTGGAACTGGCGGACGCCGCCACCGGCCAGGCGCAGCATGGCGTCGTCCCGCACGATCCGGGAGTCGAGCGCGGCCTCGGGCAGCGGTGCGCCCGCGACCAGCGTGCGGACCTCGCTGGAGGGGTCCGGCCACAGCCGCAGCACCACGCGTTTGGCGCTGGCCTGGTCGCGGATGCGTTCGACGATGACCTGCCACTCCTCGCCATCGGTGATGGCCATGGTGGTTTCCGGGTTGGCGGCGGGCTGGGCGATCTGCTGCCCGGAGCGCGCCACCATCAGGCTGACATCCGAAAGCGCTTCCAGGTCCCGCTGTTCCTTGAGCAGGCCGGAGTAGGCGAAGTACAAGGTGATGACGCCGATGAAGACCAGCACCACCAGGCCCCAGCCCCAGGGGCTCTTGGTGACCAGTTCGTAGCCGGTCACGCCGACCGCGGCGTTGAGCAGGCCCACGACCAGGATGCGGCCGATCAGCCGGACCGCGCCCATCAGCCGCATGCGCCGCCCGAGCAGGCGAACCGCGGCGACCGCGAGCAGCGTGCTGGCGACCGGAACGGCCAGGGCACCGGCGAACGCGCCGATCCACAGCGGCTTCGCGTTGGTCCCGATGTCGTCGACGAGATGGGCGACCGCGAAGGCGCAGACCACCTCGATGATCATCACGCCCGCGTTGTAGGCGACCCGGTCGCGGACGCGCCGGACCAGCAACGTGCCGACCCCGGCGATCACGTGCGCGGCCAGCACGACCTGGAACGGGGCGATGAGCAGCCCGATGACCATGGGGATCTCGGTGAACGAGATCGTCCAGGACACGCCGACGCGCACGTCGACGTCGACGGCGAGCGCCTCGGCGAGGAGGAATCCGACCGCGAGCAGCGGAATCAGCCACAGCGGCGCGCTCTGCTTGGGCAGCGGCAGCCACACCCACATCGCGGCCGCGCCCAGCACGCCGGCGACCAGGACCACCGCCGTGTACACGGTGAACCAGGTGTTGCGCTGCTGTTCGGACGGGCCGTTCTGCTGGTCGGCTGGTTGCGCTGCCTGCTGTGCTGTCTGTGCTGTCTGTGCCGTCTGCGCTGGTCGTGCTGGTTGCGCGTTCGGGATCGTCGGCGGTTCGGCTTGAGCCATTTCAGGGGATGGGCTCGGTGCCGGATCGTTCGCGGGATGCGTCATGTCCGCATCCACGCCCTGCGGTCATCGGACATGGACCCTCCTCGTCTCGCCGCCAGGTCTTGCGACCACGACAACTTCGACGCGGCAAATGCCTCTATCAGGAAGCCAAGTGCGCCGCGGTCGGCGAGCGACAGGTGACGGTGCGGCGCACAAGTGCCCTAGCACTGTAGCCCTACCGGGCAATTTGTCCTAGGCCTGTTTCGTGACCCTGGGTTATCGGAAACCGATTAATCAGGAAATTTAGGCCCAACACCGGTCCCCTAATGGGCGCAGATGTCCCCCAGTTACCACGAAATTAGCGCTCCGTGTTAGTCCGATCAGGTGAGCAGCAACTTGCCGATTGCCGCGAGCCCGACCAGAACGATCACTGCGCGTAGTGCAATCGGTGGCAGTTTGCGGCCGATCCGCGCGCCGATCAACCCCCCGATCATGGAGCCGCCCGCGATGAGCGCGACCGCGATCCACGCTACGTGCGCGACCACGATGAAGACCACTCCGGAGACCAGGTTGGCCAGCGCGGTCAGCACGTTCTTGGCCGCGTTGATCCGCTGCATCGACTCGGTCAGCAGCACGCCCATGATCCCGATGGCGATCACGCCCTGAGCCGCACCGAAGTACCCGCCGTAGACGCCGGTGGCGAAAATCCCGAGCAACAACAGAAATCCGCCGTCGCTGGTGTGCCCTTCCGGCCTGCGCTCGGCCAGTTTGCGGGCCAGCCAGGGCTGGACGATCACCAGCACCAGCGCGATCACGATCAGCACCGGCACGACCGCCTGGAACGCGCCCGGCGGCAGCTTGAGCAGCAACACCGCCCCGCACACCGCGCCCAGCGCGGACGCGATGCCGAGCTTGATCAGCCGGGGACGCTGTCCGGCCAGCTCACGCCGGTACCCATACGCTCCCGCGACCGAGCCCGGCACCAGGCCGAGCCCGTTGGAGATGTTGGCGATGACCGGCGGGTAGTGGAAGGCCAGCAGCACCGGGAAGGTGATCAGCGTGCCCGAGCCGACCACCGCGTTGATCGTCCCGGCGAGCATGCCCGCGACCGCGATGGCCACGTACTCCCACCACTGCATCCCGGTCCTTCCCGCTGACCTGCCCTGATTCGTCGATCACCGGCACACACGATTGCAGACACGGTGCCGATATCCCGACCAACATGCTCCCCGACGCAACGCGGTTACTGTGCGAAACCGGGTGTCGCATTTATCACGGCAAGCTCACAGGAAACCCGAAGGTAGAAATCCGATAGGTCGCGTTTTTCCTTCTTGCTGATGGCTTTCGGGCAGCCCGGGTGGGCCGTTCAGGCGGCCGCCAGCCGGTCCTGGGGCAGCGGGCGGGCCGGATTATGGGCGGTTTCGGGCGGGCGGCGGGCAGCCAAGTGCTCAGCCCAGTCTGCTGGCCACCGAGGCTGGTCGGCCAGGCCCGCTCAGCCGGGCCGGGATCTGCGCCGAGGTCCGGCGCCCGCCCCGCGGAGTTCTCGGCGACGCCAGCGCGATGCCCGCCCCTTGCCAGCGGAACGGCTGGCAGGGGCGGGCGGCTGGCGTCAGCTGGTCGTGGGGGTGGGCAGCGTCAACTGGTCGCGGGGTGGCTGGCGTCAGGTGGTTGGCGGGGTGGGCGGCGCGGGTTGCGGGGTGGTCGGCACCACGTGCACGTCCACCGTCTGCCCGCTGCCGATGGCCGCCGTGTTCAGCGTCGCGGACTGGCCAGGCGCGAGCGTCCAGCCCTTCCCGATGTTCAGTGCGTAGGTGCCGTCCGGCACCGCGGCCAGCTGCGCCACGTTGTCCTCGGTCGGATAGCCCGCTGCCGCGCCGCTGGCGATCGGATCGCCGCTGGTCACGTCGGCCAGGGTGACGCTCGTCGTGGCGACGCCGCCGATCGGGTCGTCGTCGACGAACCGCACTCCGAAACCGATGGTGCGGCCGCTCGGTGCGGTCGCGGTCGCGTCGGCCTCGGCGTCCGGGTAGCCGTTGAGGTTCTGGTGCACGTTGGGCCCGAACACGCACTCGGCGACCAGCGGCCCGGCCGGACCGGCGGGCACGATCTCGCTCAGGTGCAGGGTCGTGCGCTGACCGGCGGCGAGGTTCACTCCGGTGCCGTCGAGCGTCGCCCAGGCCGCCCCCTGGCCGCGGAGCTGCACGCCGGTCGGTGAGCTGCCCGGGTCGCAGAACGCCTGGATGCCGTCGATCGCGGTCGTTCCGGTGTTCGTCAGGTTGATCGTGAGATTCGCCGCGGTTCCGATCCGGTAGGACGGCTGGTCGAACGAGATCGCCGCCTGCAGGGTGTCCGAGAGCGGCCGGGTCGCGGGTAGCTGGACTCCGGTCTGGCTGGATCCGTCGATGTGCACAAGGCCGTTGCCGGGCGGGACGACCACCCAGCCGGTCGGCCCGATCACGCCCACCGAGTAATCCCCACCGGGCAGGTTGCTGAACGCGAAGCCGCCCTTCGCGTCGGTGGTGACGGTCTCGTCGAGCGCGTCACCGCCGTTGATCCCGTCCCACGGTCCCTCCAGGGTGACCTGCGCGCCGGCCAGCCCTTTGGCTTGTGTATCGATAAACACGCGGCCCGAGTACCCGCCGCCGGTGACCGCGGTGACCGGCACGCTGATCGTCAGCGGCGAGCCGTAGGTCGCCTGCATCCCGCCGCCCTGGGCGAGCTTGCCGGTGTAGGAGACAGACCCGGAGGCCGGGCCGGCCGCGTAGCCGTCGATCTCGGCGGTCACGGTCGCGCCGGCCGGGAGGTCGAGGCCTGCGGGCTGGGGCGAGTAGCTGAACAGGGAACTGGCCGGGCTGGCGTCGGTGATCGCCTCGAACCCGCTCTGCACCGGGTAGGGCAGCGAGACGCCGGGCGCGGTGGCCGAACCGAGATTGGTCACGCTGATCGTCAGCTTGACCACGTCGGTCGAGCGGTAGGCGAGCCGATCGAACGAGGCGCACAACTTCAATGGCTGGTACGCGGCAGGCGCGCCCGCACTCGGCGTGTCGACGACGCATCCGTATCCGGGCGTCGCCGCCCCAGCCGCCGCGGCCGGGGTCACCAGCGCCCCGGTCGCCGTGCCCAACACCACCAGCGCACCGGCAAGGCGCGCGCGAGAACGTAACACCGGACTCCCCCTCAACTGGGTACTCACGACAGTCCGGAAACTAACCTCAGAACGGACAAACGTCGATCTCCCCAGTTGGCCGTCCTGGGTGCGAGGATTGGCACCACGAGAAGGGGAGGTCTCGATGATGTGGTTGGCCATGGCCGGTTTCGGCCTCGCCGTGCTGCCGATCTGCATGACGCCGGGGGTCAGCTTCACCCTGGTCACGCAGCGGGTGCTCGATCGCGGCGTGCGCAGTGGCGTCGCGGTCACGGCGGGCACCGTGTGCGGGCTCATCGTGCACGCGACGCTCGCCGGGCTCGGGCTTTCCGCGCTCGTGATGCGCTCGTCCGAAGCGTTCACGATCGTCAAGCTGGCCGGGGCCGCTTACCTTGTGCTGCTTGGTCTTCGGACGTTGTGGAAGTCGCGTTCCCGGCAACCGGTGGTGCGACCCGCGCGGCGGTTGCCGTGGCACGGGCACGGCGATCTGGTGCAGGGCTTTCTCGGGAACGTGTTGAACCCCAAGGCGGCCGCCGTCTACTTGACCGTCGCACCGCAGTTCCTGCACGCGGGTTCGCCGTTGCTGCCGCAGATGCTCGAACTGTGCCTCGCGCACATCGTCGTCGCCGCGGGCTGGCTGTTGATCTGGACGACGGTCGTGCACCTGTCGCGCCGCACGGTGCGTTCGCCGTTGTTCCGCCGGATCATGGACCGGGTCAGCGGGGTCGTGCTGGTCGGGCTCGGGCTGCGTACCGGTCTGGCGACCCGCTGATGGGGCTCTTCGCGGCCGAGTGCCCGGTGGCGCCGCGCGAGCAGCGCTGGATCGAGACGTCGATGGCGTGGTTCCGCGACGAGTTCGGTGTGGACTATCTGCGCAGGCCGATCGTCTTACCCACCAACGAGTTCTTTCCCGACACGCACGACATCGGCGCGCTGGTCACGCAATTGTGCGGCTACGCGGACGTCGACCCGGCCAAGATCACCATCGAGTTGTACGGCGACTCGGCCGAACAGGATCTCGCCAGAGCCGCCGGTCTGACCACCCAGTCCCGTGGCGCCGCAGGCCATTACCGCCGCGTCGGCGGCCGGGCGGTGATCGGCATCGACCGCACGCTCGGCACGACCCCGGACCGTCTCATCGCGACGGTCGCCCACGAACTCGGCCACGTCCGGCTGCTCGACGAGGGCCGGATCGACGCCGACCGCGCCGACCACGAGCCCCTCACCGACCTGCTCACCGTCTACCTGGGGTTGGGACTGTTCACCGCGAACGCGCGCTTCGACTACCGGCAGGACGACCGGCGCCAGCGCACGTCGAACCTCGGCTACCTGACCGAGCCGATGTTCGGCTACGGCATCGCCTGCCATGCCTGGCTTCGCGGCGAACCGCGCCCCGACTGGCTCCGGCACCTGGACACCAACCCGCGCGCCTACGCCAAACGCGGCCTGCGCTACCTGGCCGCGAACGCGCAACCGGCCGAGCTGCCGCCGCCGGGAAACACCCGCTGACCAAGATCGGCCCCTCACCTGGTGGTGAGGGGCCGATTCAGCTGGTGTGGCGGGTGAAGGGTTCGAACCTTCGTAGGCATAGCCGACAGATTTACAGTCTGCTCCCTTTGACCACTCGGGCAACCCGCCGTACGCGGTCTGCGATGACCGCGCGCTGAACAATACCCAACGGGGAACACCTCCGGTCAACGGGTCCCTGCCGGTAGCATCCGGCGGGTAAATGGTATTGCGCAGGAAACCGGAGGTTGGGCACGTGGCGGACCCCTCGTTCGACGTGGTGAGCAAGGTGGAACGGCAGGAGGTGGACAACGCGCTCAACCAGGCCAGCAAGGAGCTGGGGAGCCGGTTCGACTTCCGCGGCACCAACACCACGGTGGCCTGGTCGGGGGAGGACGGGGTCGCGTTCCAGTCCGACGCCGAGGAGCGCTGCCTGGCCGCGATCGACCTGTTCAAGGAGAAGCTGGTCAAGCGGGGTATCTCGCTGAAGGCCTTCGAGGTGGACGACCCGGCGCTGTCCGGGAAGGTCTACAAGGTGACCGGCAAGATCCTCCAGGGCATCTCCTCGGAGGACGCGAAGAAGATCGGCAAGTACATCCGGGACGAGGCGCCCAAGGGTGTGCAGGCGCAGATCCAGGGCGATCAGCTCCGCGTCTCGGGCAAGAAGAAGGACCACCTGCAGGAGGTCATCGCCCTGCTGAAGGGGCACGACTTCGGCGTGGCGTTGCAGTTCACGAACTTCCGTTGAGCGGTCGCGCTGGCCGGGCCGGGCCTGGCCAGCGCGACGCCGGTCAGGGGAGCAGGGTGTCCAGGAACGGGTTGGTGAACACGCGGGCCGGGTCGAGCCGGTTGAGCGTGGCCAGCGCGGCGTCCCAGTTGCCGGCGTCGGCCTGACCGGCGCGGAACGCGCCGGGGATGGTTCGGCTCATCAGCTGCTTGTCGGTCCAGGCGCCTGCCGCGGTGTGCGCCCAGGCTTTGGACCATTCGGGGCGGACGGCGCAGTGTGGCTCGGTGAAGGTCGCCCAGATCCAGGTTTCGATCTCGGTGTAGAACCGCGCGGCCGCCGGCGTGCCGGGCAGGGTGGCGATGTCGAGCCAGACGCAGGTGTCCCATTCGGGGTGGTCGGGGCGGGGCCGGGTCGGGGCCAGCCAGGGGACGGCCGCGTCGGTGGCGACGTCGGCTGGGTGGTCGACGGTGTTGATTCTGATCTCGACCGGGCCGTTGACCGGGAACTCGCCGCGATCTTGGTATTGCGCGACGAGGGCCCGATAGCGCAGGTAGAACTGGTGCAGGACCTGTTGCACGTTGGCGCGCGCGGTGAGCACGGCCCAGCCGCCCTCGACGATGCGCAGGGTGGTCGGCTGGACGTAGAGCAGGCTGGCCCGTGACCAGCCCCAGACGTCCTCGGTCCCGGTCAGCGGGAGACCGGCGGCGACGATGCCGTAGTCGGCGTTGGTGAACAGCGGGGTGGGCGCGAGATCGCCCTCGACCAGCGCTTTGAGCAGGTCGGATTCGGGTTTGGTGATCCAGTTGGCGAAGGTGTAGGGGTAGGGCCGGGTGATGTGCCGGGATTGGGGTGGTTTGACGGGGGCGACCGACCAGACCTTGAGCCAGGGGTAGTCGGTGAAGGGGAACCAGATGGCTTCGATGCGGCCGGTGTGATCGAGGAACTCGGCGATGGTGTTGGGGTTGCTGCCGGGGCGTGCGAACAGGTCGGCGGCGGGGATGTCGACGTAGTTCTGGCAGCGCAGGCGCTGGTTGGGGATGACCTGGAGGGTGACTTCGGTGATGAAGGCGCGGCCGAGGTGGACCAGCAGGGCGCCGATGTCGGGGTCGGTTCGCTGGTAGGTGCGGGGCGCGTAGGTGCCTTCGACCTCGTCCCAGACGATGGCGGTGAGGGAGGTGACGAGGTTGGCCAGGCTGCCGTAGGTGCCGCCGGGCGGGCGGGATTCGCCGAGGGCCGGGATGCCGCTGCCGTGGCCGCCGATGGCCAGGACGCCGCCGAGGGTGAGGTCGCCGGGGGCGGTGGTTTCCAGGAGGCCGTAGCCGGCTTGTTCCAGGGCGGTCATCAGCTGGTCGATGGTGGTGCCCGCGCCTGCGGTGACCGTGGCCGGGCTGCCCGGGGTGATTGTGACGTCGGTGAGGTGGGCGGTGGTGTCGATCAGGAGGTAGCGCGCCGGGTTGGTGCCGGGTGGGAGGACCATCGGGGACCAGTTGTGGCTTTTACCGCGTGCTCTGACCCGGTATCCGGCGGCATGGGCCCAGTTGACGATGGCGGCGACGTCCTGCGCGTCGGCTGGACTGGCGGTCCAGACGTCTTCGACCACGATCTGATAGGACCAGTTCTGGTAGGTGCGCCGGGTCAGCGGGATGCCGGGCCGAAACCCGGCCGGGCGACTCGACGGGGCCGCGTCGGCCGGGGCTAAGCCGGTCGCGGTCAGCGCGGCAGCACCTGCCGCGCCGAGGAAGGCCCTTCGGGTGTGTCGGAACGGGTCATCGGCGCCTCGATTACGGTTGCTTGGCACGACGTTCGATATCGGCCGGATTGTCCACTGGATTGAGGGGAAACGGGATGAAGGGGATCGTTCTCGCCGGGGGTAGCGGGACGCGCCTGCACCCGATCACCCAGGCGATTTCCAAGCAACTGCTGCCGGTCTACGACAAGCCGATGGTCTATTACCCGATGTCGGTGCTGTTACTGGCGGGCATCAGGGAGATCCTGATCATCTCCACACCGGTCGACCTGCCGCACTTCCGGCAACTGCTCGGCGACGGGAGCCAGTACGGCCTCTCGCTGAGCTACGCGGAGCAGGCTCAGCCCAACGGGCTGGCCGAGGCGTTCGTGATCGGCGCCGATTTCATCGGCGACGACGACGTGGCGCTGGTGCTGGGCGACAACATCTTCTACGGCCAGGGTTTCTCCCGGTTGCTGCAGACGCAGGTGGCCAACCTGGACGGGTGCGTGCTGTTCGGCTATCCGGTGAAGGACCCGCAGCGCTACGGGGTCGGCGAGGTGGACGGGGACGGGCTGCTGATCTCGATCGAGGAGAAGCCGTCGCGGCCGAGGTCGAACAAGGCGATCACCGGCCTGTACTTCTACGACAACGCGGTGATCGACATCGCGCGCGGATTGAAACCTTCTGCGCGCGGCGAGCTGGAGATCACCGACGTGAACCTGGCTTACCTGAGCGAAGGCCGGGCGCATCTGGTCGATCTCGGGCGCGGTTTCGCCTGGCTGGACACGGGCACGCACGACTCGCTGCTGGAGGCCGGGCAGTTCGTGCAGGTGCTGGAGCACCGGCAGGGCGTGCGGATCGCCTGTCTTGAGGAGATCGCGCTGCGGATGGGGTACATCACCGCGCAGGAGTGCTACCTGCTGGGCAGCAAGCTGGCGAAGTCGCAGTACGGGCAGTACGTGATGGCGGTCGCGGAGTCGGCGGGCGCCGTCACCGGGTAGCTCAGGGGAGCTGGCGACCCGCGAGGTCCTGGAGCCTGCGGATGCGCTCGGCCATCGGCGGGTGGGTGGAGAACAGCCGGGTCAGCGACTCGCCGGTGCGGAACGGGTTGGCGATCATCAGGTGTGACTGGCTGACCAGGTTCGGTTCCGGCGCCAGTGGCGCGGCACGGGTGCCCGCGTCGAGTTTGCGCAGCGCGGAGGCGAGGGCCAGCGGGTCGCCGGTGAGTTCGGCGCCGGAGGCGTCGGCCTGGTATTCGCGGGAGCGGCTGATGGCCATCTGCACGATGCCGGCGGCGACCGGGCCGAGGATGGCGATGAGCAGCACGGCGAACGGGTTGTTGCGGCCGCCGTTGCCGTTGCCGCCGCCGACGAAGATCCCGGCGAACACGGCCAGGTTGGCGAGCACGCTGACCACGCTGGCCAGTGCGCCTGCCACGCAGGAGATCAGGATGTCGCGGTTGTAGACGTGGGACAGCTCGTGGCCGAGGACGGCGCGCAGTTCGCGTTCGTCGAGCAGTTCGAGGATGCCGGTGGTACAGCAGACCGCCGCGTTGCGCGGGTTGCGGCCGGTCGCGAAGGCGTTGGGGGCCTGGGTGGGGCTGACGTAGAGGCGCGGCATGGGCGCACGGGCCTTGCCGGCGAGTTCGCGCACGATGCGGTACATGGCGGGCTGTTCGGCCTGGGAGACCGGGCGGGCCCGCATGGCGCGCAGCGCGAGCTTGTCCGAGGCGAAATAGGCGTAGCCGTTCATGCCCAGCGCGATCAACAGGCCGATGAACAACGCGGTCCGGCCGAACAGCGACGCGATCGCGATGATCAGCGCGCTCATTCCGCCGAGCAGCAGCGCGGTCTTCAGCCCGTTGTAGTGCCGGTGCACCTGGTCAGCGCCTCCTGAGGTGGAAAGGACTTATGCCCTGTTCAACGCGGTGGACCTGGGCAAAGTTTCCGGGTGCCTACTCAGCGGTAATAAGATGCGTCACGTTTGCAGAGAAATTTATGCCGGGCTGCCCTGGTGGCCGATGCACCAGTAGCTGCTGGCCCGGACCTGGCGCCGGTCGAGGCCGCGTTGGGTCAGCAGGTGGGTGCGGGCGGCCTGGATCGCGGCCTTCTCCCCCGCCGCCCACACCGCGACGTCGCCGCCGGGCACCTCGATGCCTGCCAGGCCCTGGACCAGGCTTTCCTCCCGTCCGGCCGGTGCGCCGTCGCGGTGTAGCCAGTGCACGTCGACGGTAGCCGGGCTGGTGAGTTGTTGTTCTTCCTCGGCATCGGCTACCTCGACGAGGACCGTCGCGTGCGCGCCGGATGGCAGTTGGCCGAGCAGTACTTCGATGGCGGGGAGCGCGGTTTCGTCGCCGACGAACAGGTGTTCGGCGATGTCCGGGTCGGGCTGGTAGCCGGGCGACGGGCCGACCACGATCAACGTGTCACCGGGCCCGGTGCGCCGCGCCCAGGCGGCGGCCGGGCCGGTCGCCTCGTGCACGACGAAGTCGATGTCGAGTTCGTGCGCGGCCGGGTCGACCCGGCGCAACGTGTAGCTGCGCATGGCCGGGCGGGCGTTGGCGAAGTTGTTGCGGGCCGACTGGAGGGTGAGCGGCTCGGGTAGCTCGGCGCCGTCGTCGTAGAAGTAGAGGACGACGTGGGCCTCGCCGGTGATCGGCGGGAAGTCGGCGAGCTGCGGGCCGCCGACGCCGACCCGGATCATCCGGGGCGTGACGGCTTCGGTGCGCAGCACCGGGACCTGCCAGAGCTGGGGCGGGTAGCGCCGTTCGCGCCTGCGGGTGGTGAAGGAGGGTTTTGGAGTCATCGCGGATGCATCTTCGCACTTACCGGTGATCCCGGAAGCTGGAGTCCGCTCGACGGCTGCGAAGTTGCTGAGTACATGCAACGATTCGAGGCGGAGGTAATCGAGTCGTGAAAATTGGCGTTCAGATCCCGAACTTCACCTGGCCCGGCGGTGCGGAAAAGCTCGGCCCGACCCTGGCCAACATCGTCAAAACCGCCGATCAGGGCGGTTTCGAGTACATCGCGGTGATGGATCACTTCTGGCAGCTCGGCGGCCAGCCGCAACTGGACATGCTGGAGGCCTACACCGCGCTGGGCTTCATCGCCGCGCACACCGAACGGGCCAAGCTGCTGACCGTGGTGACCGGTGCGCTCTACCGGTACCCGGGCATCCTGGCCAAGATCATCAGCACCCTGGATGTGCTGTCCAACGGCCGCGCGATCCTCGGCGTCGGCGCGGGCTGGAACGAGGAGGAGTCCAGGGGGCTCGGCATCCCGTTCCCGCCCGTGAAGGAGCGCTTCGAGCTGCTCGAAGAGGCGCTGCAGATCTGCCTGCAGATGTGGAGCGAGAGCGAGGAGCCCTACCAGGGCAAGCACAGCCAGCTGGGCCGGACGCTGAACGTGCCGCAGCCGCTGGCCAAGCCGCACCCGCCGATCATGATCGGTGGCGGCGGGGAGAAGAAGACGCTGCGGTTCGTGGCCAAGTACGCGCAGCTGTGCAACGTGTTCGACAGCCCGGACATCGAGCGCAAGCTGACCGTGCTGCGCGAGCACTGCCAGGCCGAGGGCCGCGACTACGACGAGATCGAGAAGACCGCGTACTACGTCTTCAATGTCGGCGAGAACGGCGAGCGGGTCGGCGAGACGATCACGCGGTTGCGCGAGCTGGCCGATCTGGGCGTGCAGACCGCGCTGGGCAAGGTCGAGGACGTGCACCTGATCAAGCCGCTGGAGATCATCGCCAACGAGGTGATCCCGGCGGTCGCCGAGTTCTGACCGGGTTTCCGGGGGCGGTCGTGATCGCGGCGATGGTCGCGGCCACGGCCGTCAGCCGCATGCTGGCTGTCGGTGGGTCAGACGGCGGCCGGAACGGCGCCGATCGCGCGGGCACCGAGGCGCAGGGTGATGCCCTCACTGCGCAACGACCGGCGAAACCACAGAAGCGAAACGCCGATGGCGAGGCCGACAATGGTGTACGAACCAGCGGTAGACACCATCAGGAAGTCACCGACGGTGGCCTTGGCCAGGATCCACAGCGTGGTCACGCCGTTGGTGAGGAACACCATTGCCCAGAGCAGGGAGACCCGCTTGAAGAACTGGGCAACGCCGGGGTGTTCGGAAAAATCGGTCGGGAACGCACAGAAGTCGTTCGCCAGTTTGGCCAGGAACGGTCGGCCGAATGGCAGCGTTACCAGGAGTACACCGGCAATCAGGAAATTCTGCAGCGTCGGTTGCAGGAAGTAGAGAAAAATACTGCCGGTGACGAGTCCGAGAATCGTACGAGCGACGAGGAGGCCAGTGGTCAGCAGCAGCACGGCAGGAATGGGCTTGCGGAGCACCACCCGGCGACCGAGCGCGATCATCGACCAGGCCAGCGCGGCGATCAGGCCGCCGTCCAGGCCGACAAGCGTGAGGAGCAGGTAGAACAGCACCAACGGGATGATCGTCGACTCGAGCAGGTGCTTGCCACCATCGCGGAGCAGCGTCTGGAACGAGGGCAAGTGGACGGTCACATGTTGTGGCATCTACTCAGCAGCCTCTTTCGCTCGCCTAGGGGTGGCTCTCTTCTCGGCACACCATTTTGATCGGTAATGAGGTGATCTCACGCTTTGCGTTCAAGAATTCACTTACCGTAACTCCAACCCTGGAGTGCGGTTAATGTACTCGAACGGTTTGTGGTGTGGGAGTTAGGTACCCACTTTCTTTGAGACGACTCAGGTGGCCTCGAGGTTCACTCGGCCGGCACTCCAAATCCAGTCCGAGGCCCATCCGTCCCAGGATGCGCCGCCAGGACCCCGCTGACCAGCATCACCACCGAAGCGTGACCCCTACAGGGGATCTTCACGCCGCCGACCTGGCGCAGATGCGCTGACCGAACCCCTCGGGCGGGCGAAATTTTCGGCTGGGAAGACTGACAGCCAGGCTTTACGTTGTTCTTACCGGAGAAGTGTCCAGAGCAGGTGGGGGTCAAGGAGATGGGCGCCAACACTGTCATGCTGGTGATCGCGGTGCCGGCCGCGATCGCCGGGGCAGGCTTCATGGGCCTGGCCAGCGCCGCGCAGGCGCGCGCCGCCCATGAGGTGCCGGACAGCAAGACGTTGAATCCGCGACTGTTGATCGATCTCGCGCACCGCAAGCTCTGGCTGATCGGCATCGGCGCGACCATCGCCGGGCTGGGCCTGCAGGTCGTCGCGCTCGGTTTCGGCCCGCTACTGCTCGTGCAGCCGCTGCTGGTCACCGCGTTGCCCTTCGCCAGTTCGTTCGCGGCACTGATGGCGCATCGACGACCGGACCGGGTGCTGGTGATGGGTGGCCTGCTCTGCGTGGCCGGCCTGTCCGCGTTCTTGTTGCTGGCCAAACCGACCGGCGGTTCGGACCATTTGCTGCCGCCTGGGCAGTTGATCCCGTTGGCCATCGCGCTGGCCGCGATCGTGGTCGGCGCGCTGGGCTGGGCGGCCGTGGTGCGCGGCAACGCGCACGTGCTCGGACTGGCCGTGGCGACCGGCGTCACCTACGGCGTGACCGCGGCGCTGATCAAGGTGGTGGCCGGGGAACTGCGTGAGGGCCTGGCCACGCCGTTCACCCACTGGACGCTGTACGCGGTGTGCATCATCGGGCCGGTCGGCTTCCTGCTCAGTCAGAACACCTTCCAGCAGGGCAAGCTGATCTCCCCCGCGCTGGCCGTGATCACCACGGTCGACCCGCTGGTCGGCGTGGCCATTGGCGTGTGGTGGCTGGACGAGTCGGCGAACACCGGGACCGCGGTGCTGACCGGCGAGATCATCGCCGCGGTGGCCATCGTGGCCGGGATCGGCATGGTCACCCGGCGTGCGGCGCACCGGGTGACCGATCAGGCCAAGGCCGAGGAGAAGGCCCAGGAGACGGCCGGTGAGTCTGCTCCCGAGCGGGAGAACGAGCACAGCGAGGGGCTGGCCAACCCCTCGTAGTGCCTCAGGCGCGCAGCTCCATCGTGCAGCATTTGGGGCCACCGCCGGATTTGCGCATTTCGGAGATGTCCACGAACACCGGGACGTAGCCGTGTGAGCGAAGCTGCTTGGCCAGGCCGGTGGCCTCGACCGGGAGGATCACGTTGCGGCCGTCGGAGACCGCGTTGAGGCCGAAGCTCTCCGCGTCGGCCCGGTCGGCGATGATCGCGTCCGGGAACAGCCGCTGCAGCACGCGGCGCGAACCGGCCGAGAACGCCTCGGGGTAGTAGGCGATCTGCGGGCGCTCGGGTGAGTCGTCGAGCACGAACAGCGCGGTGTCCAGGTGGTAGTAGGCCGGGTCGATCAGGCGCAGCGAGACGACCGGGACACCGAGCACCTCCTGGGCTTCGGCGTGCGCGCCCGGGTCGGTGCGGAAGCCGGTGCCGGCCAGCAGGATTCGACCGGTCCAGGTGAGGTCGCCCTCGGCCTCGTTGTGCAGGGTGGGCATGACGATGTCGCGATAGCCGGCGTTGATGAACCAGCGGCGGTAGTGCTCGGCCTCGGCGCCCCGCTGCGGCGCGCGGAAACGTGCGCCGAGCACGCGTCCGGCGATGACCGTGCCGGAGTTGGCGGCGAAGACCATGTCGGGCAGGCCGGGCTGGGGCTCGATCACCTCGACGACGTGACCGAGATCCTCGTAGACCTGCTTCAGTTCCGACCACTGCCGCATGGCGAGGTCGGCATCCACCGGGACGTCCGGGTTCATCCACGGGTTGATGGCGTATTCGACGGTGAAGTACCGGGGCGGGCACATCAGATATCTGCGGGCCACCGGCATCCGGTCAGGGACGGCCGGTTCGGGGTACGACTCGGCCGGGGCGAGCGAGATGGTCGTCATGGATCAAAAGGTAAGGTGCGACAGCACCATCGATCAATGTCGTCACATTGCACTTATCAGTGCAGAATGTTGCGTATGGACTCGATAGACCAGCGAATCGTTTCGTGCCTGGTTTCCGACGCCCGGTCCAGTTACGCGGAAATCGGCAGCGTGGTCGGGCTGTCCGCGCCCGCGGTCAAACGCCGGGTCGACAAGCTGCTGGAACGCGGCGTGCTGCGCGGTTTCACCGCGGTGGTCGACCCGGAGGCGCTGGGCTGGGGCACCGAGGCGTTCGTCGAGGTGCACTGCCGGGGCAACGTGGTGCCCGCGCGGATCACCGCGACCCTCGAACCGTTGACCGAGGTGGTGGCCGCGTACACGGTCTCGGGCGCCGCGGACGCGATCGTGCATCTGCGCGCCGCCGACATCCACCACCTGGAGACCGCACTGGAACGACTGCGCGCACTGGACATCGTGGACAGAACGGTATCCACGGTCGTGCTGTCCACTCTTCTAGAGCGACCCCCCATACCGGACCGGACCGAGAAGGTATAGACCAGAGTCCGCGAGTACCCAGAGTATATGTGAACTTGAGTAACTGTTACCGTGAGTACGACCCGCACGGCAACGTGTGAGTTGCGGCGCGTTCCACCGCCAAACCAGCATGTCAATGCCTACCCTGGAACGGAACGTGCGCTACCCGCGCGGGCCGCACCAGGCGCGTGGAAACGTTGTTTCTCACGCTATGACAACGGGATAGTGCCTTGAGTCGGACACCGAAACAGCGGACTACCCTCGTTGGTGAAGACCGCGTCAAACGAAACGACGCGGCGACAGGCGCAGCACCCGGCGGTCCCGGCGCGATCAGCAGGCGGTCGTGCGGCTCCGCGAGATAGCAGGAAAAGAGGGATCGACGAATCCATGAGCGTTGATCTGGGGAACGACGCAAGCGCAGGTGATACCGGGGTTCGCGAGCTCGACCGTGTCGTCATCCGGTTCGCCGGTGACTCGGGCGACGGCATGCAGCTGACCGGCGATCGCTTCACCTCCGAGGCCGCCGCCTTCGGCAACGACCTGGCCACCCAGCCCAACTTCCCGGCCGAGATCAGGGCGCCACAGGGCACCCTGCCCGGCGTGTCGTCATTCCAGCTGCACTTCGCTGACTACGACATCCTGACCCCGGGCGACCGCCCGGACGTGCTGGTCGCGATGAACCCGGCCGCGTTGAAGGCCAATGTCGGCGACCTGCCGCCCGGCGGCATCCTGATCGTCAACACCGACGAGTTCACCAAACGGAACCTGACCAAGGTCGGGTACGAGGCGGACCCGCTCGAAGGCGACTCGCTGGCCCAGTACCAGGTGCACAAGGTCGCCATGGCCACCCTCACCCAGGGCGCGCTGGCCGAGACCGGTCTCGGCAAGAAGGACGCCGAGCGCTGCAAGAACATGTTCGCGCTCGGGCTGCTGTCCTGGATGTATCACCGGCCGACCGAGGGCACCGAGGCGTTCCTGCGGGAGAAGTTCGCCAAGAAGCCGGACATCGCCGAGGCCAACGTGCTCGCCTTCCGCGCCGGCTGGAACT
>DATFHN010000234.1:0-101271 GCA_035248365.1 Pseudonocardiaceae bacterium
GGCCAGGTCGACGAGCAGGTTGACCACGACGTAGCCGAACACGGTGACGATGACGACCCCCTCGATCACGGGATAGTTGCGTTGCAGCACGGCGTCCACGGTGAGCTTGCCGAAGCCCGGGATGACGAAGATCTCCTCGACCACGACGGCTCCGCTGATCAGCGCGCCCAGTTGCAGGCCGAGCACGGTGGTGACCGTGGTCAGGCTGTTGCGCAGGGCGTGGCGCACCTGTTCGCGGTGCGAGAGGCCTTTCGCGCGGGCCGTGCGCACGTAGTCCTGGGACAGTTGGCCGAGCAGGGCCGAGCGCGTCTGTCTCATCAGGACGGCGGAGAGGCCCATGCCGAGCACGACCGCAGGCATGATCATCATCCGCAGGTTGCCGACCGGATCCTCGGCCAGCCCGACGAAACCGGACGCGGGCAGCCAGTGCAGCCGGACCGCGAAGATCCAGATGGCCAGCAGCCCGAGCCAGAAGTGCGGCACGGACAGCCCGATCAGCCCGAACGCGTTGGAGACGTAGTCGGCGAACCGGCCACGCCGCACGGCCGAGACGATCCCCGCCGGGACGCCGATCAGCACGCCGATGATGATGGCCAGCAGCGCGATCTCCAGCGTGACCGGGATGCGCTGCACCAGGATCTGCGAGACCGGCAGCTGGTCGGTGGTGGAGATGCCGAAGTTGCCGTGCAGCGCCTGGTTGACGTAGTCCAGGTACTGCACGGGCAACGGCTGGTCGAGGCCGAACTGGTGCCGGATGGCGGTGAGCACCGCGGGCGTCGCCGTCTCCCCCGCCATGATCAGCGCGGGATCGCCGGGCAGCGCCCGCACCCCGACGAACACGGCGACGCTGCACAGGAACAGCACCACGACCGACGACAGCGCCCGGCGCAGGATGAACAGACCCATCGGTCACGAACCCAGCGAGGCCGTGGCCACCCGCGGGATGCCGTCACTCTGGTAGACGACCCCGTTGAGCTTGCTGGACACGCCGAGGAACCAGCTGTCGTGGTAGAGGTAGATGATCGGCCGCAACTGCCCGAGCCGTTGCAGCACCTGGGCGTAGCCCGCCTTGCGCGCCGCCACTCCTGATGCACCCGCCGATGCGGTCACGCCCTGGTCGACCTGGGGGTCGGAGAGGCCGGAGTAGTTGTTCGAGCCGCCGGTGGTGATCAGGTCGGACAGGTCGCCGTCCGGGTCAAGGCGGCCGGACCAGCCGATCAGGAAGGTGTCGAAGTTGCCGGAGCGGCCCGCTGCCAGGGACGAGGTGAACTCCTGGTCCTTGATCGTCACGTTGAACCCGGCCGCGTTCTCCATCGACTGGATGACCTGGGCCAGCCGGTCAACACCGGAGTCGGCGGGCACCATCAGCGTCACCGGGATCGGCGTGGGATAGCCGGAGTTGGCGACGATCTGCTTGGCCGCGTTGAGATCGTAGGGCGTGCAGTTCGCGTTGGCCGGCCGGAACTGGCTCTGCATCGGGAAGGGCAGGCAGTCGACGGCCTCGGCGCCGTCCCAGACGACCTTGTTGATGGCGTTGCGGTCCAACGCCATTTCGAACGCCTTGCGCAGGTCCGGGCTCTTGGCCAGCGGCGTGTTCACCGGCGCGGCGGGTTTGCCGACCCCGTTGGCGTTGCTGATGTTGATGGTGATGCCCTCGTAGCTGATCGCGCTGACATCGTCGATGTGCAGGCTGCTCACGCCCTTCAGGCGCGGGATGTCGGTGGCGTTGAGCTGCTCGGCCACCTGCACGTCACCGGACTCGAGGTTGTCACCGCGGGTGGTCGGGTCGGTGATGATCTTGTAGGTGATGGCCTGCGCCTTCACCTTGTCGGCGGCGTAGTAGTACTTCGACTTGACGAAGTTGATCTGGCTGCCACTGGTGCGGCTGGAGAAGGAGAACGCGCCGACGCAGACCGGGTCGGTGCCGAAGTTCGCGCCCAGCTTCTGCAACGCGGTCGGCGACATGACCAGCCCGGCCCGGTCGGCCAACTGCGCGACCAGCGGGCTGAACGGGTACTTCAGGTGAATCTGCACGGTTGTCGGGTTGAGCACCGACACCGACTTCACCGCCGCCAGTTCCCGGGCCCGGGCCGACGCCGGCAGCGTGAGGTCGCGCTCCAGCGTCGTCTGCACGGCGGCGGCGTTGAACGGCGTGCCGTCGTTGAACGTGATGCCGGTGCGCAGCGGAATCGTGACGGTCAGGCCGTCGGCCGAGGTGCTCGGCAGCGCGGCGGCCAGCTGCGGTACCGCGTTGAGCTGGTTGTTGTCGTCGTAGAGCTTCTCGCAGAAGGACGTGAACACCACCCGCGCGTCGAAGGTGTTGGCCAGACTGGGATCCAGCGTCCCCGGATCGCTGGCCAGCGCGACCACGATGGTGCCGCCACCACCGCCCCCGGAGCCGCTGCTACCGGCCGCGCCGGGAGTCGTGCATGCTGTCGCCAGTAAGGCGATCCCCACCAATACGCCCAAACCGAGTTTCGCCCGCATCGCCGCTCCTTCGCTCGTCCAGCAAGGTAGGCGCGGGCAGGCAGGGCCTGATATCTGCGGATGCCGAAGGCTCGGACCCGAATTTTGAACAACTGTCGAACCGCCGGTGACGGCTAGCCCACCTGGCGCAACCGGTCCAGCAGGTCGTCCAATCGGGACAGATCGTGCGTTCCGAATCCGCCGAACACCTCGCGCAGGTTCCGCGCGACCAGCGGGATCGTCCGTTCGAGCACCTGCCGGCCCGATTCGGTCATATTCGCGTAGGAGACGCGCCGATCGGTCGCGCACGGAGTGCGCTCGACGTAGCCCGCCGCTGCCATCCGGTCGATCAGCCGGGTGATGCCACCGGTGGTCAACGCGATCTGGTCCGCGAGCGTGCTCATCATCAGCTGTTGTCCCGGTGAGCGGGAGAGCCGCATCAACACCTCGAACCAGGCGTGCGGCACTCCGGCCTCGGTCTGCAACGACTGAGCGAGCAGCCGCTCGACTCTGCTGCAGGCCTCGGCCAGCCTGCCGAACGTGGTCAGCAGCTCGTCGTCACGGTGACCATAGCGCCGACTCGGCGCCGGTGCATGGGCTCGGCCCTGAGCACCGCCGCCGTCAAGGCCGGACACGCCGTGACCATCAGCGCGACCACCGAGGACAAGGCCAAGCAGGTGGCCGCGAAGACCGGCGCCACCCCGGCCGCCGACAACACCAGCGCCGTCGCCGACGCCGAGGTCGTCCTGCTCGCGGTTCCCGGCAGCGTGGCACCGGGCGTGCTCACCCAACGCGCGCCCGCTCTGCCCGGCAAGGTCGTCGTCGACGCCGCCAGACCCCTCACGCCACGTTCAGCGACTGGTGCCCGGCGTCCCGGTGATCAAGGCCCTCAACACCCTGTTCTCCGGCCGGCTCAGCACCCCGGACGAGAGCGGCCTGCGCCTGGACGGCTTCTACGCGGGCGATGACGCGGCGGCCAAGCAGATCGTCGCGGACCTGCTGACCTCGCTCGGCTTCCGCCCGATCGACGCGGGCGGCCTGCGTATGGCACGCGCCCTCGAGGAGATGGCGTTCCTCAACATCGCGCTCAACTCCGGCAACGGCTGGTCCTGGCAGTCCGGCTGGGCCCTGATCGGCCCGACCGCCTGACCGCAGCGGGCCTGATCGCTTCCCACTACGATCGATCACAATTTCCCCAGCGTGAAACACAGGAGATCGGCAGTGGGCGACGCAGCAGAGTGGAAGCCGGGACAGGACACGCAGGCGGTCGCGACCGCCCGCTTGCAGGAGCAGGATCCCGACAAGATCCACGACCCGGTCTGGGGTGTCGTCGGCAACCTCGGTGACAGCATCTGCTACGCGGGTGTTCCGGCCAAGGTCGAGGCGATCCAGAGCGAGCTGCGGCGCCGGGTCACGGATGCCGATCTCCCGGTACGGGTGGTCGCGCCCAACTTCGCGGGCGGGATCTCCGATGGCCAGCGCAACGGCACACCGCAGATGCGCTACTCGCTGATCGGCCGCGAGACGACCAACGACGGCGTGTCCCTGCACCTGGAGGGCAGCGACGTTCGTGGGGTGATCGCGGTCGTCGCCTGCGACAAGCCTCCGGTCGGGACGCTCGCCGCGATCCTGGAGCGCAATGTGCCCGCGGTGATCATGTCGGACGGCTCGATCCGGCCCGGTATCGACTCCCGTACCGGCGAGCCGATCGACATCGTGTCCTGCTTCCAGGCGGCGGCCGAGGCACCGGAGGAGCGGCACCGCATCGCGCTGGAGGCCTCGCCCGGCCATGGCAGCTGCGGTGGGATGTTCACCTACAACACGATGCAGTCCTTCATCGCGGCCTGCGGCATGGAGCCGCTGCACATGGTCAGCCCGGCGTCCGAGGACCGCCGCCGGATCGACGAGTTCCCGGCCCAGCTGCTCGATGCCCTTCAGGTGCTGTCCGAGCGGGGCATCCGGCCGCGCGACATCGTCACGCCCGCATCGTTGCGCAACGCGACGCTGGTGACGATCGCCATGGGCGGTTCGACCAACATCGTGCTGCACGCGCCCGAACTGGCCAGGGCCGCCGGCATCGACTTCTGGCGCGAGGTGATCAGCCAGGAGGAGTTCAACCGGGTGTCGCGCACGCTGGCCGTGCTGGTCAACGCCCGGCCCTTCGGCCGGTACTCGATGGTCGACATCGACGCCAAGGGTGGGCTCCCGGTGATCGTCCGCGAACTGCTGGGCGCGCGCCTGCTCGACGGCGACTGCCTGACCTGCACCGGCGAGACACTGGCGGAACAGGTCGCCCGCCTCGATCCGCCCGCGCCGGACGGCGAGGTGGTGCACCCGCTGTCGGCACCGTTCAAACCGACGGGCGGACTGCGGCTGCTGCGCGGCAACCTCGCCCCCGACGGCGGTGCGGTGATCAAGCTCGCCGGCGTCGAAGGCGGCATGGAGGATGGCCGGTTCGTCGGCCGGGCCCGGGTCTTCGACAGCGAGGCGGCCTTGATCGAGGCGCTCTCCTCGGCGCCGGAACAGTTCGCCGACCGCGACATGGTCGTGATCCGCTACGAGGGCCCGCGCGGCGCGCCGGGGATGCCGGAACTGCTCGATCCGACGTCGCGGATCACCGCGCTGTGCCGGCAACGCGGAATCACCATCGCGCTGATGACCGACGCCCGCTTCTCGGGCGGGTCGGTGGGTCTGGTCATCGGCCACGTGTCGCCCGAGGCGGCGCTGGGCGGCCCGATCGCGCTCATCGAGGACGGCGACACGATCGTGGTGGACGTCAACGACGACTCACTGAACTGCTCCGAACTGGACGACGCGACGACCTTCGCGCAGCGGGAGGCCCGGTGGCAGGCCGACGCCGATCGCAACGGCGGGGAGCATCCGCTGGTGCGGCCGGTAGACGCCCGCCTGTTGCGGCGGATGCGGGCCTGCGCGCTGCCTCCGCTGCGGGGCGGTGGACTGTCCGAGGTCGGTGCCGGAACCGCGAACTAGCGCGCTGCCGGCGCCTTTGCGCTAGGGCGCACAGGACGGCGCGGTCTTGATCGGTGGCCGTACCGTTCGCGCGGGCGACTTTCCCGTTCTCGATCAGAGCGCTGGCTTGCCCGCCTGGTAGAGCCAGGTGTGGAAGAACGTGTCAAGGTTGCGACCGGTCAAGCGCTCGACGAACTGGATGAACTCCTGGGTCGAGACGTTGCCGTAGCGATGGGTCGACGGCCATTGCCTGAGCACCCGGAAGAAGGCGTCGTCGCCGATCTTCACCCGCAGCGCCTGGAGGGTCATCGCGCCGCGGCTGTAGACCAGGTCGTCGAAGATGTGGTCCCGTCCGGGATCGGCGACCTCGCCACTCCAGTCCTTCTCGCCGGCGTAGGCCTTGGCGAAGGTGTCCTGGACCGGGGTGCCGTTGTACTTCTCCTGGTACAGCCACTCCGAGTAGGTTGCGAAGCCTTCGTTGAGCCAGATGTCGGACCAGTGCACCGGGGTGAGGCTGTCGCCGAACCACTGGTGGCCGAGTTCGTGGGCGAGCAGGTCGCCGTCGACATCACTGGTGTTCTGGTCGTAGACCGGCCTGCTCTGGGTCTCCAGGGCGTAGTTGACGCCGACGTTGGCGAGGATGCCGCCGGTCGAGTCGAAGGGGTACGGCCCGTACATCGACGATTCCCACTGGACGATCTGCGCTGTCGTCTTGTTGAAGACATCGCCCTGGCCGGGCTTGGTGTCGATCGACGCCCCGATCGCGGTGATGTCCGGCAGGCCATCGGCGGTCGTGCCGGAGGTGACGTCGTAGTGGCCGATCGCCAGCATGCTCAGTTCGCTGGCCATCGGCTTGTTCATGAACCAGCGGAACGTGGTCTGGCCATTGTGGGTGGTGACCGGCCCTGGTTCGCCGTTGGCGAGCACGGTGAGCCCGGTCGGCACGGTGACGGTCTGGGTGTAGGTCGCCTTGTCGTCGGTCGTGTCGTTGACCGGGTAGTACGTTGCCGCGCCGATCGGCTGGTTGAGCGCGATCGCACCGTCCTTGGTGGCGACCCAGCCGGAGATGCCCAGCGCCGGATCGTCGATCCGTTGCGGCACACCGGCATAGCTCACCGAGACGACGAACGGAAGACCCTTGCGCAGACCGAACGGCGGGGTGATCACCAGTTCCTGCGCGCCACTGCGGGTGAAGGCGGCGGGCAGGCCGTCGACGGTGAGCTTGCTGATCGTCAGCGGTCCCTGGAAATCCAGGTCGAAACGGGAGAGGTTCTGGGTCGCGCCGGCCAGGATCGTGGTGGTCGCGCTGATCGCCTTGGTCGAGGGGTCGAACGCGAGGCGGATGTCGTAGTGGCTGACGTGGTAACCGCCGTTGCCCATGTCGGGGAAGTACGGATCCCCGGCCCCTGGCGCTCCCGGAGTGAACACCGGCGCGGCGTCCGCGGCCGGGATCGTCAACACGGTCGCCCCGGCGACCAACGCGCACAAGGTGATCAACAAGCGGCGGCTACGGCTGATACGTCGCATTACCTCTCCCCTGGCTTGCGGACGAGGGAGTTTAGGACTGATCCGACCGGCGGATCAAGAGCGCTAGTCTGCGACGGTGACGATCGAGATCGCGCCGGGCGTCGCGCAACGGCTCGTCGAGCACTACAGCGCCGCCGTGCTCCAGGTTCGCACGGCCGAAACCGCCGCCGCGACGCGCGCCCTGGACGCGGCCATCGAAGCGATCTGGGCTCTCGGCGAAGGCGTCGAGTTGCCGCACCTCGATCCGGACGAGCCGGTGTCGCCGAAGTACATCTCCAAGGTGGTGCCGACACCGCACGGCCCCATGGTCACTTTCGACTTCGGCGAGGATTTCCCGCCGGAGCTGATCGAGCGGATACCTGACCTGATCGTCGCCGCGCTGCGGACCGAGGGCGTGACCGATGGGACAGTGTGCTGTCCGCGCGAGGGTGGCGCGCTCACCCGGCTGTACTGGAATTCCAACGCCAGCCCACCGTATCCATGCGGCGCCGGACTGCGGCTGTGGGCGCCCGCGCGGCGCGAGGTGCCGGACAGCTGGATCGAACTCGCGCTGGCGTGGCTCTCCGGTGCCGGTGACCCGCACCGGGTCTCCTTCAGCTGGAAGGAATTCCCCGTCGACCGCGACCTCGCTCCCACACTGCTCCGGCAGGTCGCGGACGCCCGTTCCGGTGCGTGCCTGATGGTGGCCGGTGACCTGGGTGAGCGCGTGCGCACCGCCTGTCTGAGCACCATCTTCACCAATCGACTCGACCTGGTAGAACGCGGTCCGGGCGTGAGCGACGCCGACCAGCTCCAGGCTGCCGCGGAACTGGCGGATCTCGGCCGGGAAATCGCGGGCGATGTCGAGTACGCGGCGGTCGACTTCGACGTCGCGGAAGGTTTCGAGTCGATGCGGCAGCACCGCGGGCATCACAACGGATGGTTCGACCACTGGGGAACCGAACTGGTGGACGGCCCGTTCTGGTGGCAACTGCTCGGCGAGGGCCACCTGGCCCGGATGGCCGACCCAGCTGCGGTCACCCCGCTGGCCACGCCCGGCCGGTACGAGCTGATCCACGGCGAACCCGAACAGTGGCTACCCGACCGGCCCTCGCGCGCCCAGCTTCAACAGGGCTGCCGTGACCTACTCGGGCACTGTTTCATCGCCGACGCCATCCGCAACCCCGACGGTCCCGGCCTTATTCTGCCGCCCGTGCCACGCTGACGGGCTGGCGCAGGATCGTTCTGAGCTTGGCCGGCACGGTTCGACGGGCGTCGCTGAGGTAGATCTCGTGGTGGTCGCCGTTGAAGGTGAGCCCGTTGTCCGGCAGATAGTGGTTGTGCAGGCGGTCCAGGGTAGGAGTTTCGTCGTCGTAGGAGCCGACGTGCAGGATCTGGACGCAGGTCCCTTCGGCAAGGGTCCGCAACCGGAGGCCGGCCAGCGCGGGGTTGTCCTTCTTCTTGGCGACGCTGGCCGCGGCAGCCTGGACCAGGTCCCCGGTGATCCAGTCCGGCTGGCTGATCATCATGGTCCACTCCCACACCTCCTTGCGCCGCTTGGTGAACACGGCCGGATCGTCCGCTCGCCACAGCCCCTCCAGCGGGCCGACCACGAAGTCCGCGCCGAGGTCGTTCTTGCTGGCGAACTTCACCGCGTACGCCACCCCGTACAGGGCTTCGACCGCGCTCGCGTAGGCGGGCGACGAGTTCGGATCGCCTCGGCCGTCGACCGCGAGGTACCGGAGTTCGGGGACATCGACGACGGTGAAGTCCTTGGACGGCGGCGAGTACAGCGCGCGGTGGGCCTTCTTGATGTCGTACTTGTCCACTGCCTAACGCTCTCGCACGGCGTAGGTCAGGTGCGTGACGCGCTGGGTGGGCTCCGCGCGGAGCTGTTCCAGGGCCACGCGATCCGCGTCCACGCCATCGAACAGGCCGGTTCCAGCGCCGAACAGCACGGGCGCGAGCGCGACCGAGAACTCGTCGACCAGCCCGGCGTTCAGGTACTCCAGGATCGTGGTGCCGCCGCCCGCGATGCGGACGTCGCGATCGCCCGCGGCCTCGCGGGCCTGTTTGAGCGCGGTCTCGATGCCGTCGTTGACGAAGTGGAAGGTGGTTCCGCCCGGCCGCTCCCAGGGGTCGCGCTGCTCGTGGGTCACGACGAAGACCGGGGTGTGGAACGGCGCCTCCGCGGGCCAGGCCTGCTCGCCGAGATCGAACATGCGCTTGCCCATCACGCTGGCGCCGGTGCGCTCGAACGTCTCCCGCGCGATGTCGTTGTCCCGCCCTTCCTCGCCGCCTTCGCCCAGGTTCAGGTTCTCCCGGAAGAACCGCAGCGGGAAGATCCACTGTTGCAGTTCCATCCACTGCGCCGTCCAGCGCTGCCGGTCCGGGTCGTCGGCGCGCTCCTCGGGCGCGACGAACCCGTCCAGCGACATCGACACGCTGAAGAACACCTTGCCTGCCATCAGACCTCCGCTCCGTTCAGGACGATCTCGGCGACATAGGCAGCCAGGTTGTTCAGGGTCTGCCGGCCGCCTTCGGTCGCGTGATACTTCTCGACCACTTCGTCGCGCAGTTGCTTGGTGGGGAACAGCGTGCGCATCTCGATCCGGGTCGCCGCGCCGTGCCGGTCGAAGGTCAGGACCGACTCGAAGGCGTTCGGGTCGTCGCGGAACTCGCCGTGCCGCAGCGTGATCCGCTCCGGCGGGGCGATCTCGGTCCAGGAGATCCACTCCTGGTAGTCCGTCCCATCCGGACCGTGCATCACGAAGACCCACTCGCCGCCGACGCGGAACTCGAAGGACCGCGTGGTCGTGGTGAAACCCTCGGGCCCCCACCACCGCGACAGGTGCCGGACCGCGGTGAACGCCTCGAACACCAACTCTCGGGGGGCGTCGATGACCCGGGCGACGACGATCTCGCGTTCGGCCGTCGTGCTCATTGCGCTACTCCTCCTGCTGTGCCTGCTTGAGGTCCTGCACGTAGGCGTCCAACCGGTCGAAGCTCTCGTTCCAGAACCGCTCGAACCCGCCTGCCCACTCGTGGACCGGTCGCAGCCCGCGGGCGTCGAGGCCGTACAGGCGCTGCTTGCCCGACTTGCGGTCGCGCACCAGCCCGACCTCGCGAAGCACCCGCAGGTGCTTGGACGCGCGCGGCTGGGTCATCCCCAGTTCTTCCGCCAACTCGGTGACCGGCCGCTCCCCCGCGCGCAGCAGCACCAGGATCTCCCGGCGCTGCGGCTCGGCGATCGCGTTGAAGACGTCCGAGGTCGTCGCCGCTCGTGCCATGGCGGCAATCATATGCCCATATCGGCATGCGTCAAGCGGGCTGGTCAGTACTCGTTCTTGATGACGAAGTACGAGCCGCGGATGGTCCCGGCCAACCTGGACTTCTGCCGGGCGAACTTGAACGCGGCGAGTTCCTCGGGGACCGCCATCCCCTCGGAGAGCTTGAACCCGACCGCCCGTTTCCCGCCTTCCTCGATCGTGTACATCACGTTGATCGACAGGCCGCTCTCGTAGAAGACGTAGGCCATCCGGATGTTCTCGATCTGGAACGCGGTCGCTTCGAGCGGGCGCGAGGCGATGACGATGCCGCGTTCCTTGTCCAGGATCCGGTGCACCCAGTCGATCGTCGACTGAGCGTCGGCCGCGGGCTCGACCGTGAAGACGTGGTCGTACTTGTTCTTGAAGTACCTGGCCTCGTTCGCCCGCAGACCGGCCAGCGCGGCCGCGACCGGCGAGGACTCCAGGCCGACGGTCGAAACGGTGTCGAAGTCCACGGCATAGGGCATGGCGAGTTCCTCCGCGTCGGTCCGGTCGTGGGGTCAGCGTATGCGCAGGTGGCGGGCTACGGCACGTCCAGGTCGGTCCCGGTTGGCGTCATGGCCGCTCGCGTGGTCGCGTCGAACAGCTGGCAGCCCTGCCTGCCGTTGCGCTTGACCTGATACATCGCGGTGTCGGCGCGCCGGATCAGGTCGGTGTGGCCTGCCACGTCCGGCGTGTGCAACGCGATGCCGATGCTCGCCCCGACCGACAGCGTCCGCCCGGCGATCACCATCGGCTCGGCGAGCACCGCGAGCATGCGTTGCGCGATGGCCATGGCGTCCTGCTCGGTCGCGATGCCGGACAGCATGATCACGAACTCGTCGCCGCCGAAGCGGGACACGATGTCCGGCTCGCGCAGTTGCGACCTCAACCGGTTCGCCGTGGTGACCAGGAGCGCGTCACCGGCGGCGTGGCCGAGAGCGTCGTTGACCGCCTTGAACCGGTCGAGGTCGAGGAACAGCAGCGCCACGTCGGTGGGACCGGTTTCCAGCCGTTGCCGCACCAGGTCCAGGAACAGGCCCCGGCTGGCCAGGCCGGTCAGCGAATCCCGGAACGCCTGATACATCCGGTCGACCGTGTTGGCGTCGGTCAGGGCCAGGCTCACCTGGTCGGCGAACGCGCGCAGGGTCTGGATGTCGGACTCGGTGTACTCGCGGTCCGGCCGGTACGAGCCGACGAGCAGGCTGCCGGTGACGCTTCCGCTGTCGTGCACCGGCGCGGCCATCGACGTGCTCAGCCGCCCGCCGGCCAGCTCGGAGATCAGGTTCGCGGCAGGGCTGCGCTCGACGACGACGTCGTCGGTGAGCATCGCCGCTCCGGTCGCGCCCGCGTCGGCCAGCGGCACGGTCGGCTCCTCCCCCGCGACCGCCGGGTCGAGGCCGAGGCTGGACACCAGCCGCGCCCGGGTGGCTTCGCGCGGGTCCGCCACCCACAGCCCGACCATCTCGGCGCCGAGCAGGTCCTGCGCCGCTGAGGTGATCAGGTCGAGGATCTGGGCCAGCGGACGCCGCCGCGAGATCGCCCGCTGCACGTCGAACAGGTGCTCCAGCAGCCGCTGGCGCTCCCGCAACGAATCGACCAGCCGGGCCTTCTCCCGCGCTTCCTGCTCGCTGCGCTGGCGCATCGCGTGCTCGGCCTGCAACGTGCGCAGCATCGTCAGGGTGAGGCTGACCAGCCGCGCCATACCGCGCACGACGCTGTGCTCCTCGACCGAGAAGCCGCTGCCCGCGCGAGCGACCACCAGGTGGCCCTGGTGCGCGTCCGTCCAGCGCGCGGACACCGCCGGGCAGGGGCCGACCCCCGGCACGTCCAGGATGTCGCGTTCGTGCCTGCTGACCGCGAGCAGGTCGTCGACGGCGACCGCCCTGGCCGGATAGCCGACGCAGGCGGTCACCCGGTCGTCGACGATGATCGCGGCGACCTCCGCCTCCAGCAGTTGCGCGGCGCGCTCGACCGCGCCGCCCATGGCCGACTCCTCGTCGGAGTAGGACGACATCACGGCCAGCATCTGGAGCAGTTCCAGATGCGGCATCCGGTCGTCGTGGCCGGGCATGTCAGCCGAAGGCCAGCACGGCGAGGCTCTGGTTGTGGAAGCCGTCGATACCGCGAATCCTGGCGATCTCGCCGTAGGTGTGGAACCCGGCGAACGGCGCGCCCCCGGCCCACTTCGTCAGCCGCTCGGACTCCCGCCGGGTGCCGTCCTCGCCGAGCACCGCGCGCAGGCCGGCGCAGCTCATGGTGAGCAGTCCGACCGGCTCGCGCCCGTCCAGACCGGCCAGCGCCTGCACGCAGGCGACGTCGGTGGCTTCGGCGATCGACTCCTCGTCGCCGCTCATCGCCCACACCAGGCTGCCGTGGTCGGTCGCGCCGCCGCCGCCGATGGACCGGCCTTCGAGGTCCACCTCGGTGCTCATGTTGCGTGCTTCCAGCCCGCGCCGCCTGCGCACGCCCAGCGGGCGGCTCAGCGCGAACTCGGTGAACGCGGCGGCGTCGGTGTAGGCCTCGGGCGGTGCGCCGAGCCGGTCCAGGTAGAGATCCAGCGCCGGTTTGTCGTCCAATGTGTACACCCGGCCGTCGCTGCTGCTGGTCACGATCATCGGCTCGCCGACCTCGTGCCAGCCGTGCCGCACCGCGACCGACAGCGGCGCGTCGGAGGTGATCGCGGCGGCGACGACCGCGTTGGACAGCACGCGGCCGCCGCCCAACTGGTACGCGCCGGTCATCCGCCAGCCGTCCGCCGCCGCCCCGCCGAACAGCGGCACGCTCGCGCCCAGTTCCCGGTAGCAGCCGCGCAGGATCGCTTCCTGATCCCGGACAAGCCCGTCGGTCAGCAGCACCAGGACGCGGTAAGCACCGGGCTTCGTGTCGGCGACGCAGCGAGCTACCTCGGCGCCCGCGTCGCGCTGCCGGCCGGACACGTCGGTGGCCACCGCGGTCGCCACCGAGAAGCCCGGCCCGCCGATGGCGGCCACCACCACCGAGCCATCGGCAGGCCCGTCCGGACCGATCTCGCCGTGCGTCGAGCAGCCGATGACCGGGGTACCTGCGGCGATGGCGTCCAGACCGGCCAGCAGCTCCGCGCCGTCGTGGTCGATTCCGGCGAAGATCACGAACAGTTTCGGGTCCGCACCGGCCAGCGCGGCCCGCCCCGCGCTCATCGCGGCGATGCGTGAATCCCGGTGAGCCGACTGGCCTGCGCCCATCCAGCGTCGGCCATCACGTGACACCGCCACGCTTCGCTGCCTCCATCGTGAACCCCGACAGTGAGGTACACACAGTAGAGCACGGGGTGGTCGCGGTTACGGACAGCTCGGCACCACGACGTAATTGCCCGGCGCGGTCTCCTGCAAGCTGCTGGTCGCGTAGGTGTTCCACAGGCCCATCGGGTCGTTGGAGCCATCGGCGTAGGTGTAGCCACCCGACTGGTAGGCGCGCCCGGCCACGGTCTGGTCGTAGTTGTCGGTCGTGTAGCAGGGGTAGGACGGGGGCGGGGTGGTCGTGGGCGGCGGGGTCGTCGTGGTCGTGGTCGGGGTGCCGCCGTTGTTCAGGCCCCAGAACAGCGCGGTGTAGTAGCTGGAGCAGAGGTAGTTGAGGAAGTAGGCGCCGGTGCTGCCGCACTGGTTGGCGGCCGAGCCGGGCGCGACGGCGAGGCCGTGGCCCATGCCGGAGATCGAGAAGGTGGACACCGCCGGGCTGCCGCCGGAGGCGTAGTCGGTTTCCGTTGTGCCGCCGGGCAGGCTTTCGGTGCTGGTCGCGGTCTGGCCGATACCCCAGACGTTGGTCCACTGGTCGCGCAGTTCGGTGGCGTTGACCGGATAGACGGTGTAGTCGGCGCTGCCCTGCCAGATCGCCACGCGCGGCCACGGGCCGGAATAGCCCGGATCGGAGTTGCGCACCTTGTCGCCCCACTGGGCGGGCGTGAGGTTCTGGTTGTTCATCTGGCAGCCCGAGGCCGCGGTCAGGCTGGTCGCGCACTGCGCGGGCAGGCCCGAGTCGATCGCGCCGCCCGCGAACACGTCGGGATAGTCGGCCAGCAGGTCGGCGGTCATGCCCGCACCGGCGGACAACCCGGTGACGTAGACGCGGTGCGGGTCGACGTGGTAGTTCGACTCGGCGTACTGGACCATCGCATCGATGGACGCGGCTTCGCCGTTGCCTCTGGTGTCCTTGGTCGAGTCGAACCACTGGAAGCACTGCTCGATGTTGTTGGAGCTGCTGGTCTGCGGGAAGACCACCGCGAAACCCCACGTGTCCGCGTACTTCGGCCAGCCGGAGTCGTTGTAATAGTCGGTCGCGGTCTGCGTACAGCCGTGTAAGGCGACGACCAACGGAGCATTGGCCGGCAGCCCGCTCGGCAGATAGCTGTACATCGCCAGATTGCCTGGGTTGGCGCCGAAGTTGCTGACCTGCGCGAAGGATCCGGTGGCCGCCGCCGGAGCAGCCTGGCCGACCACCACCAGCGCCGCCACCATTCCGGCGGTAACGCCAGCAGCCGCCATGCTGGTCAGAGAACGAAGCCGCATTGCTTCCTCCTTTGTAGACACCTCCGCCGAGGGTAGGTGTCCTGCGTCACCGGGAACATGTGGTGACGCACCACAAAGGCGTTGGTCTAGCTGGCGATCGCGGCGGCGACGGCCTTGGCTCCGTTGTCGCCGAACAGGATCGAGTAGTGGTTCACCTCCGGCACGAGTTCGGCGCGCACCCCATCGGGCAGTGCGGCGAGCCGATCGGGTGAGTAGATGCCCTCCGGTTGGTCCAGCATCCCGCGCTGCGCCCACAACAGAACCGCTGGCACGGTGAGCCGGTGGATGGCGCCGAGCACCTCGGGATCGGCCAGGACTCCGGCGCCGTCGGTGCGGATCGCGTCCAGCACGCAGGAGGAGCGCAGCTGAGGCGGTTCGCCGATCAGATCGTGGTCGAGGCACTCGATGGTGCGCTCGTGCCAGATCGCCGTGAAGGCCGGGTGCTCGTGCCAGAACTCGTGATACGCGTCGAGATCGGCGAATTCCATGGACAACCGGCGCATGGCCGGGCCGATCACCGCCTCCAGCACGGCATCGATGTCGGCGCCTTCCTGTTCGGGGAAGGCGAGTCCGCCGTCGACCAGGACCAGCTTGCTGAACCGCTCGGGATGCGCGGCGGCGGCCACGCTGGCGACGAACCCGCCCATCGAGTGTCCGGCGAGCACGACCGGTTCGGCCACGCCGCGATGATCCAGCACGCCCAGCAGGTCGTCGGCGTGCCGGGCCGGACCGTAGGGCCCGGGCAGCGAGCGGCTGCCGGCCCGGCCGCGCAGGTCGGGCGCGATGATCTCGAAGCCCGGCAGCGCGTCGGCCACCGCCGACCAGCTCAGTCCGTTGCTGGTGATGCCGTGCGCGGCCAGCACCGTCGGTCCGTCGGCCGGCCAGCGGTGCACGGCCAGATCTCCGCCGGCAACGGGTACCGAGTAACGCTCACGCGGCCTGGTCACTGGCAGTCCTCCTCGCTCGCGCCAACCGGCCGGGCAGCGCGGCCAGCCCGCCGGGCAGTACGAACACGATCACGATGAACAGCGCGCCCAGCAGCACCAGCGGTTGGGACAGCGGAACCCGCAGCACGGGGGGCAACCGGTGCACCGCGTCGACCGAGCCGAGGGCGGCCAGCCGCTGATCGAGCAGGGCGTAGATCACGCCACCCAGTATCGGCCCCCAGCGGCTGCCCGAGCCACCGAGCACCACCATCACCAGCAGCGACAGAGTGAACGTCGCGGTGGTGATGCCCGGCGACGCACCGGCCGTGACCAGCAGGTTCACCGCGCCACCCAACGCAGCCAACGCTCCGGCCAGCACGACGGCGCCGAGTTGGTATCGACGGGCGGGCAGGCCGAGCACGTCGACCCGGCGCTCGTTGTCCCGGACCGCCTGCCAGACCCGGCCCAGCGGCGAGCCGCAGGTCCACCAGACGATCCCCGCGCACACCGCGAGATAGGTCAGGGCCAGCCAGTACAGCACCGCCGTGTTGGCCACGCCGACCAGCGACGCGGGTACGTGATCGGCGTCGAGCGGCAGGCCCTCCTCGCCGCCGGTGACGCCGCCCGGGTCGGTGCTGACCAGTACCGAACCCGCCTGCGCGAAAGCCAGCGTCACCATGGCGAAGCCGATGCCGCCCAGCGCCCTGGCCCGCAGCGACACCGCGCCGAACACGGCGGCCAGCGCCGTCGCCGCCAGCACGGCCAGCGCGGCGGCGAGCAGCAGGCCCATCCCGAGCCGCGACATCGCCAGCTGGGTGCCGTAGGCGCCGACCGCCACGTACAGCGCGTGCCCGAAGGACATCAGCCCGACCCGGCCGAACAGCAGGTCGTAGCTGACCGCGATACCGGCGAACACCAGCGCGCCGGCGAGCAGTTGCAGCGCGCCGGGCGAGTTCAGCGGTCCGCCCAGCAGCACCGGGACATCGAGCGTGCAGAACGGGACGATCGCCGCGATCACCAGCACGATCAGCGGTCCCAGCAGGCGCATCATGCCACCTTCCATTGTGGACGGAGCAGGGCGACCGCGAGGACCACGACCACGGCGAGATCACCGAGGCCGGAGGCCAGGTAGTAGTCGGCGAACTGTTGGGCGAGGCCGATCACCGCCGCCGCGACCACCACACCGCCGGTCGGCCGCATCCCGCCGACCACCACCACGACGAAGGCGAAGATCAGCAGCGACGTGCCCTGCCCGGGATCGACCGAGCCGTAGTACAGACCTGCGAGCGCGCCGCCGAGCCCGGCCAGCGCGCCACCGATCGCGAACACCAGCGTGAACGCCCGCCGCACGTCGATGCCCAGCGCGGTCACCATGTCTCGGTCCTCCACCCCGGCCCGCACGATCAGCCCGTACCGGGTACGGGCCAGGAACACCCGCAGCGCGACCAGCACCAGCGCGGCCACGCCGATCAGCACGAACCGGTTCAGCGGCACCTCCGCGCCGAGCAACGCCACCGTGCCGGTCAGCGACTTCGGCAGGGGCAGCACGTGAGCGTCCGCGCCCCAGATGCCGGTGACCAACGCGGGCAGGGCGAGGCCGAGACCGACGGTGACCAGGATCTGCTCCTGCCGCCGCCGATACAGCGGCCGGATCAGCGCGGTCTCGACACCGGCCGCGAGCACCGCGCCGACGGCCGTGCCGATCAGCCCGGCCAGCACGAAGCCGCCGATCCCCCAGCCGCTCAGCCCGCTCAGCGCCCACCAGGTCGCGTACGCGCCGACGGTGAGGAACCCGCCGTGCCCGAAGTTGACCACGTCCATCAGGCCGAAGATCAGCGACAGCCCCGATGCGACCAGGTAGTACAGCGCGCCGAGGCCCAGCCCGGTCGACGTGAGCAGCACCAGCGCGTTCATGCGACTGCCTCGCTCGCCGCGGTCCGGGCCCGGCCGCCGGTCGCGCGGCCGCCTTCGCGGCGCACTGCGCTCAATGATTCGCTCGCACACTCGCTCATGGCATGGGCACATCCGTTCGCGGCGCGGCGGCGACCCCGAGCAGGGCGCGGGCCAGTTCGGGATCGCCGACCAGTTCGGCGACCGGGCCGGTATGCGCCACCCGCCCGGCCGACAGCACCACGGCGGTAGTGCCGATCTCCCGCACCACGGCCAGGTTCTGCTCGACCAGCAGTAGCGGCACCTTCTCGGTAAGCCGGCACAGTGCGTCGGCGACCTCGCCGACCACCTTGGGCGCCAGGCCTTTGGTCGGCTCGTCGGCGATCACCAGGCGGTTCGGGTTGAGCAGGGTGCGGGCGATCGCCACCATCTGCTGCTGGCCGCCGGACAGCGACCCGGCCAGTTGCCGCGCGCGGCGCGCCAACTCGGGAAACAGTTCGTAGACGGTGTCGTAGTCGTGCGGGAGATCCGGGCGCTCGGCCAGCGCCAGGTTCTCGGCGACGCTCAGGCCTGCGAACACGCCGCGATCCTCCGGGGCGTAACCGACTCCGGCGCGCACGATCCGGTGGGTCGGCCAGCCGCTGATGTCGGTTCCGGCCAGGGTGATCGTGCCGGTGCTGGGCAACAACCCGAGGATTGCCCGCACCGTGGTGGTCTTCCCGGCGCCGTTGCGGCCGAGCAGCGCGGTCACGCCGGTCTCGGCGACGGTGAACCCGACCCCCTGCACGATGCTGGACCCGGCGATGCCGACCCGGAGATCGGCGACGGCCAGCAAACCGGTCACCGGGCCGCTCCCAGGTACGCGTCCTGAACGTCGGCCTGCGCCATCACGTGATCGGGTGTGCCGATCGCCAGCAGGGCGCCGTTGTGCAGCACGGCAACCCGGTCGGCCAGCGACATCAGCACCTCCATGTGGTGCTCGACCATCAGCACGGCCGCGCCGCTGTCCCGGTGCGCCTCGCGGATCACCGCGACCAGGGTGTCGACCTCCTCGGCGGCCACCCCGGCCATCGGCTCGTCCAACAGCAGCAGGCCACGGCCTTCGGTGCCGCGTGGTCCGGCCAGTAGCAGCGCGATCTCCAGCTTTCTTTTGTCCCCATGGGACAGTGCGCCGGCCGGGGCGCTCGCCCGCTGCCCGAGCCGCACCTGGTCCAGCACCTCGGTCACCGTCGCCCGGGTGCGACCGACCCGGGCGGCCAGTTCCACGTGCTCGGCCACGGTCATGGTCGGGAACAGGGTGGCCGACTGGAAGGTGCGGGCGATGCCCCGGCGGGCTCTGCGGTGCGGCGGCTCGCCGGTGATGTCCACGCCGTTCAACCGGATCTGGCCGCGCGCGGGCCGGACCAGGCCGGTGATCAGGTTGAGCAGCGACGTTTTGCCCGCGCCGTTCGGTCCGACCAGCGCGACGAACTCGCCGGGCGCCACGGTGAGATCGACCGCGTCGATGATCCGCGCGCCGCCCACGTCCCAGGTCAGGCCGGCGCATTCCAGCAGAGCGTCCACCCGCTTCAGCCCATCGACCGGACGGGCGGGGCGACCTCGTCAGGGGTCAGGGTCTTCACCACTGATGGCGTGGTTCCGGACAGCTTGGCCTGGAACATCGGTTGCAGCAGTGCGTGATCCGCTGCCCGGATGGTGAGCTGTCCCTTGATCCCGGTGAACGACCAGCCCTCCAGCGCGCCGATCATGGCAGAGACATTGCCCGCGTGTTGCGCGGCGCGCACGATCATCTGGGCGGCGGTGAAACCGTCCGGGGTGAACAGGTCGGCCTGTTCGCCGTGGGTGGCCAGGTAGGAGCGCATCGCGGTGGCCGCCGGGTTGCTGGTGCCGTCTGGCACGTAGTGCGCGAGGAACGAGACCTTGCCGCCTGCCGCCGCGAATGCCGGGTAGGAGGCACGCTGGTCGAGGCCGGTGACCGTGGTGGTGGAGTCCAGCACGCCCTGCTGGTTGAGCGCCGTCCACAGCGCGGGCGCGGTGCTGCCCGCCCAGGCTACGAACAGCAGATCCGGCCGGGCCGACTTGGCCTGCAGCGCGAACGGGGTCAGGTCGGTGGCCGATGGCGGTGCCAGCACCGAACTCACGTTCGCCCCGGCCGCGCCGAGCACGCTGCTGACCGCGGCGACATTGGCCTGTCCGAACGCGTCGTCCTGGGCCAGCACCACGACATGCTTGCCCGACGGCGTGCCGACGAAGGAGGCCGCGGTGCGGATGTCCTGGTAGGTCTGCCTTCCGGAGCGGAAGGTGTAGCGGTTGGCGCCGGTGATCTTGTCGGTGGCGGCCGGGCCGGAGATGTAGAGCACCCGGTTCTGCTGGGCCAGCGGCGCGAGTTGCAGCGCTATGCCGGAATCGACGGTGCCTGCCAGGATTGTGTCGCCCTGCCCGATCAGGTTCTTGGCCTCGGTCACCGCGGCGGCCGGATCACCCGCGTCGTCCTCGACGCTCACCTGGATGGCGCGCCCGCCGACCTTGCCGGTGCCGTGTGTCGCGTAGTCCAGCCCGGCCTGGAAACCCGTGTAGTACTGCTGCCCGTAACCGGCCAGCGGGCCGGTCCTGGAGTAGATCAGGCCGACCTTGATCGGCGAATCCGGGGTCGAACCGGACGCGCCGGGCACACCGCAGGCGGCGGTGACCAACAGCGTCGCCATTGCCAGCACAGGTAACCAACCACGACTTCTCATGCGGCACACGGTAGAAGCGCCCGACGAGCCGTCCAATGTTGACGATCACCACATGACGGCGGCCGGGTATGGGGATTCGCACCGTGGAGGCGGGCTGGACCAATGCCTACCGTGGGGCGATGACCGAAACCGTGTCCCTGCCCCGGAATCCGATAGCCAAGGTGGTGGCGGCCAGCCTGATCGGCACCACCATCGAATGGTACGACTTCTTCCTCTACGGTTCGGCCGCCGCACTGGTGTTCGACAAGCTGTTCTTCCCGACCAGCAGTGCGCTCACCGGTACGCTGCTGGCTTTCGCCACGTATGCCATCGGGTTCGCCGCCCGGCCGCTGGGTGGTCTGGTGTTCGGGCACTTCGGCGATCGGTTGGGGCGCAAGAAGTTGCTGGTGCTCAGCCTGGTGCTGATGGGCTGCGCCACGTTCGCCATGGGCCTGTTACCCGGCTACGCGAGCGTCGGGGTGGCGGCGCCGCTGCTGCTCACCGGGCTGCGGCTGGTGCAGGGTTTCGCGCTCGGCGGCGAGTGGAGCGGCTCGGTGCTGATCGTCTCCGAGCAGGGCGACGACCGGCGGCGCGGGTTCTGGGCGTCCTGGCCGCAGGTGGGCGCGCCCGGCGGGAACCTGCTGGCGACGGCGGTACTGGCGGTGCTGGCCGCGACCCAGTCCGACGCGACCTTCCTGTCCTGGGGCTGGCGCATCCCGTTCCTGCTCTCCGGCGTGCTGGTGCTGATCGGTCTGTGGATTCGCGTCCAGCTCACCGAGACCCCGGCCTTCGTGGCCGCCGCGACCGCGGCCAAGGCGACCGGCCAACCGGAGCGCAGGCCGATCGTCACCGTGCTGCGCGATCAGTGGCGGCAGGTGCTGGTCGCGATGGGCGCCCGGATGGGCGAGAACCTGTCCTACTACGTGGTGACCTCGTTCATCCTGGTCTATGTCGTCGATGAGTTGAAGCTGCCCAAGAGCACGGCGCTGGACGCGGTGCTGATCGGATCGGCGGTGGAGCTGGCCGCGATTCCGCTGTGGGCGCTGCTGTCCGACAAGATCGGCCGCCGCCCGGTGTACCTGTTCGGCGCGATCGGGATGGCCGCCTGGATCTTCGCATTCTTCGCGTTGCTCGACACCAAGTCGACCGGGGCGATCGACCTCGCCGCGATCGTCGCGCTGGTGTTGCACGGCGCGATGTACGGGCCGCAGGCGGCGTTCTTCAGCGAGCTGTTCGGCACCAGGGTGCGCTACTCGGGCACGTCGATCGGCTACCAGCTGGCCTCGATCATCGCGGGTGGGCTGGCGCCGCTGATCGCCACCGCGCTGCTCGCCGGGTTCGGTTCCGCCACGCCGGTCGCGCTGTACGTGGCGGCGGGGGCGGCCATCACCGTGCTGGCCCTGGCGGTGGCCAAGGAGACCCGGGGCCGTTCGCTGACCAAGGCCGACACCGAACCGGCCGCCGTGCGGGTGTGATCAGCCGGGCCGGCTGTCAGGATGGGTGACGTGGACCGCGCGACGACGGCGTTGCGCACGCTGCTCGAGTTGCTCGACCGGGGTGCCCCGGCCGAGCAACTGGCGCGCGTCGCCACGGTGGCCGGCGACGCGGACCGGGCCGAGGTCGAACAGGGCCTCGAAGCGGCCCTGCGCATCCGGCACACGCTGGCCGAGCACCATCGCCGGGAAGCCGAGCTGGCCGCCCTGTTCGACACCGCGGGCGACCTGGCCGGACTGCGAGACACCGACGCGGTGCTGCGCTCGATCGTGCACCGGGCCCGGCTGCTGCTGCACGCCGACATCGCCTACCTCAGCCTCAACGACAAGGCGGCGGGCCGCACCTACATGCGGGTCACCGACGGCTCCGCCTCGGCCCTGTTCCAGCAGGTCACGCTGGGTATGGGTGAGGGGCTGGGTGGCCTGGTCGCGCACACCGCGCGTCCCTACGCCACCGCCGACTACCCGGGCGACGTCCGGTTCCAGCACACCGAGCCAATCGACTCCGCCGTCTGCGACGAGGGCCTGATCGCGATCCTCGGTGTCCCGCTGCGCCTGGACCAGCAGGTGCTCGGGGTGCTCTATGCCGCCGACCGGTCCAGCCGCACGTTCTCCAACGACGAGGTCGCGCTGCTGTCCTCGCTGGCCGACCACGCCGCCATCGCCCTGGACGGGGCCCGGCTGCTCGACGAAACCCGCAGCACCCTGACCGAGCTGAGCGCCGCGCACGAGACGATCCGGGCGCACAACGTGGCGATGCGCCGGGCCGAGGACGCCCACGATCGCCTCTCCGACCTGGTGCTGCGGGGCGGCGACGTGCCCGAGGTGGCCGCGGCGCTGGCCGCCGTGCTCGGCGGCGGGATCATCCTGCACGGCGCGGACGGCGAGGAGATGGGCCGCGCGGATGCCGAGCCGATGCCGCAGCCGGCCGAGCTGGTCGCCCAGTCGCGATCGGTGGGCCGCGCGGTGCACCGGGACGGACTGTGGGTGTGCGCGGTGCTGGCCGGACAGGAGCTGCTCGGCAGCGCCACCCTGATCGGCCGGGGTGAGCTGGCCGAACCGGACCGCAGGCTGTTCGAACGGGCCAGCGTGGTAACCGCGCTGCTGTTGCTGCTGCGCCGGTCGGTGGCCGAGACCGAGGACCGGGTGCGCGGCGAGTTGGTCACCGACCTGTTGATCGCGCCGGACCGGGATCCGGCCGGGCTGATCGCGCGGGGCAAGCGGCTCGGTGTGGACCTGTGCCTGCCGCACGTGGTCGCGGTGGCGCACGTGGAGCGGGTCAGCAGGCGGCGGCTGACCGATGTCGCCGCCGCGCACATTCCCCGGCACAGCCTGGTCGGCGTGCACGCGGACCAGGTCGTGTTCCTGGTGCCGGAGCACGATGCCAGCGCGCTGGCCAAGCGGCTGGCCCGGGACGTGGCCGCCAGCCTCGGCGCCGCGGTGACGATCGGCGCGGCCGGACCGGCGGCGGGCCCGGCCGAGTTGGCCGCCGCCCACACCGAGGCCGAACGGTGCGTGCAGGCGCTGCTGTCGCTGGGCCGGATCGGCACCGGCGCGGCCATCGGCGATCTCGGCTTTCTCGGCCTGATCCTGGGCGACCGCACCGACATCGACGGCTACATCCGCTCCGCGCTCGGCCCCGTGCTCGACTACGACGCCAAACGCGGCACCGACCTGCTCGGCACCCTGGCCGCGTACTTCGATCTCGGCGGCAACCTCAACCGCACCAAGGCCGCGCTGCACCTGCACGTGAACACCGTGGTGCAGCGGCTGGAGAGGGTCTCCGCGCTGCTCGGCGAGGACTGGCGCGAGCCGAACCGGGCACTGGAGATCCAGCTCGCGCTGCACCTGCACCGGCTACGGGGCTGATCGCGGGTCGCGCACGGTGCGCCGTTCGATCCGCTTCGGCACGTCGGTTCCGACCGGCACGACCCGTTGGGTGAACACACCGGGCAGGTGGATCTCGTCCGGGTCCAGCTCGCCCGGCTCGAACAACTGCTCGACCTGGGCGATCGTGGTCCGCCCGGCCATCGCGCAGAGCGGGTTGAAGTTGCGGGCCGAGGAGTGGAAGACCAGGTTGCCGTGCCGGTCGCCCCAGGCGGCGTGCACCAGCGCGAAGTCGCAGACGATCGACTCCTCCAGCACGAACCGTTGAACCTGGCCGCCCACCGCGAACTCGCGCACCTCCTTGCCCGGGGAGGCCAATGCGACCGAGCCGTCGCCCGCGTACCGCAACGGCAGCCCGCCCTCGGCGACCTGCGTGCCCACCCCGGCCGGGGTGTAGAAGGCCGGGATGCCGGCGCCGCCAGCCCGCAACTTCTCCGCGAGCGTGCCCTGCGGGACCAGTTCGACCTCCAGCTCACCGGCCAGGAACTGCCGGGCGAACTCCTTGTTCTCGCCGACATAGGAGCTGGTCATCCGCGCGATGCGGTGTTCGGCGAGCAACACCCCGAGCCCGAAGTCGTCCACCCCGCAGTTGTTCGACACGATCCGCAGTTCCCGCGCGCCGCGCTCGTGCAGCGCCCCGATCAGCTCCATCGGGATGCCGCACAACCCGAAGCCGCCCACCGCGATCGTCGCGCCGTCCGGGATGTCGGCCACCGCCTCGGCCGCCGTCCGCACCACCTTGTCCATAGTGGAGAGCGTGCGGGAAACCCTTGGCAGCCGACAATGTGCGCCTGCCACGTGCCCGGCGGCGATATTACGTGTCGAGCACCCATACGCCCGGCGCCCGGGTTCCGCATAGCGTCAGCGTCATGGTGAGCGCAATCCCCTGCCCCGTCGACCTGTCCGGCCGCACCGCACTGATCACCGGTGCGGCAGGCGGCATCGGCCGCGCCTGCGCGCAGCGGCTGCATGCCGCCGGTGCGCACGTGGTCATCGCCGATCTGGACAAGGCCGCGGCCGATCTCGTCGCCGAGGAACTGAGCGGCGAGGTCCGTCACATCGACCTCGGCGACCTGGACGCCGTGGACCGGCTCGACGTCGCTGCCGACATCGTGGTCAACAACGCCGGATTCCAGCACGTCGCGCCGGTCCAGGACTTTCCACCGGAGCAGTTCTCGCTGATGCTGCGGGTGATGGTGGAGGCGCCGTTCCGCATCGCCCGCACGGTGCTGCCGCGCATGTACGCGCGGGGCTGGGGCCGGATCGTGAACATCTCCTCGGTGCACGGGCTGCGCGCGTCCGCGTTCAAATCCGGCTATGTCACGGCCAAACACGGGCTGGAGGGCCTGTCCAAGGTGCTCGCCGTCGAGGGCGCGAATCGCGGCGTCACGGTCAACTGCGTGAATCCCGGCTATGTGCGCACTCCGCTGGTGGAGCGGCAGATCGCCGACCAGGCCAGCAGCCACGGACTGTCCGAAGAGGACGTCGTCGACCAGGTGATGCTGGCCCGGCCTGCGATCAAGCGGCTGATCGAGCCGGCCGAGGTCGCCGAACTGGTCGCCTATCTGTGCTCGGATGCGGCGTCGTTCATCACCGGCGCGTCACTGGCCGTCGACGGCGGCTGGACCGCGCAGTGAAAGCTGGACTGGACCGGGACGCGATGGCGGCCAGAGCGGCCCGCGAACTGCCCGGCGGGGCGTACGTCAACCTCGGTATCGGCCTGCCGACCCGGATTCCCGACCACCTCCCGCCGGACGTGCACGTCGTGTTGCAGTCCGAGAACGGCATCCTCGGCGTCGGCCCGTCGCCGCTGGCCGGCCAGGAGCATCCCGACCTGATCAACGCGGGCAAGGAGACCGTCACGGTGAGGCCGGGATCGAGTTTCTTCGATTCGGCAACGTCCTTCGGCATGATCCGCGGCGGCCACATCGACATTGCCGTGCTCGGCGCCATGCAGGTTTCCGCGCGCGGCGACCTGGCCAACTGGATGGTTCCCGGCTCGATGGTGAAGGGCATGGGCGGGGCGATGGACCTGGTGCACGGCGCCCGCCGGGTCATCGTGCTGATGGAGCACACCACCGCCGGTGGCGAGGCCAAGCTGGTCAAGGACTGCACGCTGCCGCTCACCGGCCGCGCGGTCGTGCACCGGGTGATCACGAACCTGGCGGTGCTCGACATCAGCCCGGACGGCCCGGTGCTGCGCGAACTCGCCCCCGGCCTCACGGTCGCCGACGTCCAGGCGGTCACCGAACCGGAGCTGCTCGTGCCCCGTAGTGGTCACCCGCTAGGTTCACGCGATCGGCGGTAGCGGAGAGGACGTTCAGCGGGTTGACCAGGTCGGCCGGGGCGAGTGCGCTGGACCCGTGTTCAGACGAGGCGGGCTGTCCCGGTGGTGCACTGTACTGTTCGCTATGGCTTTGGCCGTAGCGTTGGGAGTTGTCGTCGTGCCAACGGGTGCGAATGCCGCCGTGCCGGACGCACGGCCCGGCCTGAACCTGGATTCGGTGACGATTCCCGAACTCCAGGCGCGGATGTCGCAGGGCCGGTTGAGTTCGGTGGAGCTGACCGAGCTGTACCTGCACCGGATCGACACCATCGATCCGCTGGTGCATTCGGTGGTGTTCCTCGATCCGACCGCACTGCGGCAGGCGCGGGCCAGCGACGAACGCAGGCGCTCCGGTCGGCTGCGCGGACCGCTGGACGGGATTCCGGTTCTGCTCAAGGACAACATCGACACGGCCGGACTCGGCTCAACGGCCGGTTCGCGGGCCTTGCTGTCCAGGGCACCGCGCACGGACGCTGCCCTGGTGACCCGGTTGCGGGCAGCGGGCGCGGTGTTGCTGGGCAAGACCAACCTGTCGGAATGGGCCAACTTCCGGTCCACCACCTCGACCTCAGGCTGGTCGGGGGTGGGCGGCCAGACGAACAATCCCTATGTGCTGGACCGGAATCCGTGCGGCTCCTCGTCCGGTTCCGGCGCGGCGGTGGCCGCGTCACTGGCTCAGGTGGCGATCGGCACCGAGACCGACGGGTCGATCGTGTGTCCGAGCGGGGCCAACGGTGATGTCGGCATCAAGCCCACGCTGGGGCTGGTCAGCGGGCAGGGCATCGTGCCGATCTCGCACGAGCAGGACACGGCCGGGCCGATGGCCCGCAACGTCACCGACGTGGCGATCACGCTCGCCGTGCTGGCCGACCGGCACCAGGACTACACCGCCGCGATCGATGCGTCCGGCGGGAAGTCGTTGCGCGGGGCGCGGATCGGCGTGTGGCGGCTGGCCGGCATCGATCCGGCGGTGGACAAGGTCGTGCAGCAGACCGTCGACACGCTGACGGCGGCCGGTGCCACGATCGTCGAGGTGACGCCGGCCAACCAGGACCAGATCGGCGCGCTCGAACTACCGGCGCTGCTGACCGAGTTCCACCACGATCTCGACGCCTACCTGGCGACGCGGCCCGGCGTGCCGCAGAGCCTCGCCGCGCTGATCGCCTTCAACGAGCACGATCCGGTCGAGCTGTCCAAGTTCGGGCAGGAATTGTTCACCCAGGCGCTGGCCGCGCCGCCGATCACCGACCCGGCCTACCGGCAGGACCGCGCCACGCTGACGAGCCTGGCCCAGCACTCCATCGACGACCTGATCGCCGCCGACCACCTGGACGCGATCATGGCGCCGACCAACAGCCCGGCATGGCTCGACGACTACGCGACCGGGGACCCGACCAACGTCGTCGGCTCGTCCAGCCCCGCCGCCGTGGCCGGATATCCGGACGTGACCGTGCCTGCCGGGTTCGCCGGTCCGCTCCCCATCGGCATCTCGTTCATGGGCGGCCGGTTCACCGACGCCAGGATGCTCGCGCTCGCCGCCGCGTTCGAACAGGTCAGCCACGCGCGGAAGCCACCGACGTTCCTGCCGACCATCCGCTGAGCCTGACAGGCCACGTACGCTGCGTCGGTGCCTGAATTGCCCGAGGTGGAGTTCGCGCGGTCGGTCATCGAACGGGCCGCGCTCGACCGGCGCATCGTCGACGTCGACGACTCCGACAGCTATGTATGCCGCCCGCACCAGCCCGGCGAGATCCGCGCGGCTCTGCTCGACCGGCGCCTGGTGGCCGCGCACCGCCGGGGCAAGTCGATGTGGTGCGAGACCGACGGCGGGCCCGCGCTCGGCGTGCACCTGGGCATGTCCGGCAAGATCGTGGTCGCCGACCCGGGCGGCGCCGAGATCGACGGTGGCGACTACTGGGAGGGCAGGCGGAAACCGGGCGACTACCGCTGGGCCCGCTTTGCCCTGACCTTCGCCGATGGCGGCCGGATGATGCTGGTCGACCCGCGCAGGCTCGGCCGCATCACCCTCGATCCGGCCGTGGAGCAGCTCGGACCGGACGCCGCCGCCATCACCCCGGGCCAGTTCCGCGCCGCGCTGGCCAACAGCACCACGACGGTCAAGGCCCGGCTGCTCGACCAGCACGCCATAGCGGGCATCGGCAACCTGCTGGCCGACGAGATCCTCTGGCGCGCCCGGGTCCACCCGGCCCGCCCGGTCGACGAACTCGACCGCGAGGACGTCGGCCGGCTGCTGCGCGCCACTCGCGGCGCGGTGTCCAGCGCGCTCGAACACGGCGGCGTGCACACTCTCCGGGTGATCCCGTTCCGCAAACCCGGCGCCCAGTGCCCGCGCGACCACGCCCCGATGGCGCGCGGCAAGGCAGGCGGGCGCACCAGCTGGTGGTGCAGCGCCGAACAACGACTGGCGGGCTGACCACGATGACCCGAACCGCCGCCGCCATCCGGCACGTCGCCTTCGAGGATCTCGGCCTGCTCGGACCGGTCCTGCGCGAGCACGGCTACCAGGTCGTCACCGTCGACGCGGGCATCGACGACACCGTCGCGCCCATCACCAGCAGCGATCTGGTCGTGGTCCTCGGCGGCCCGATCGGCGCCAACGACGCCGACCGCTATCCCTTCCTGGCTGACGAACTCGGCGCACTGCGGGACCGGGTGGCCGCAGGCCGGCGCACGCTCGGCATCTGCCTCGGCGCGCAGCTGCTGGCCCGGGCGCTGGGCGCGGACGTGGGACCGTCCGGACACACCGAGATCGGCTACGCCCCGGTCACGCTCAGCCCGGAAGGCCGGCGATCACCATTGCGGCACCTCGCCGGCACGCCGGTGCTGCACTGGCACGGCGACCGCTTCGCGATCCCGGCGGGCGCGCAACGCCTGGCCGGTACCGAGAAGTGCGACAACCAGGCGTTCGCCCTCGGCCCGAACCTGCTCGGGCTCCAGTTCCACCTTGAGGTGCCGCCGGAAGCGATCGAGCGCTGGCTGATCGGGTACGTGGATTCGCTGTCCGCGCTGGGCATCGAGCCCGCCGAACTCCGCGGGGCGGCGGCCGCGGCAGGCGCGGCCTTGACCCGGGCCGCCCGCGCGGTCATCGCCGAGTGGCTGGCGTGATCGCGTTCAGGTACAGCCAGTTTCCGTCCACGCGCAGGAAGCGACTGTGCTCGGCCAGCACTCCGGCCTGCCCCTGCACGACGTAACGGGCCTCGAATTCGACCGTGCCCTCGGTGTGCAGCAGGCTGCCGCCGGTCGTGCCGAGCACGGTCAACCCCGTCCACGTGAGGCCATCGTCGAACCGGACCTCCGGCGGCCGGGTACTGGGATGCCAGGTAGCCAGCAGATAGGCCTCGTCCGCTACGACGAAGGCGCTGTAGCGCGAACGCATCAGCTCCTGCGCGGTGGCGGCGGTGCGGGTGCCGGCATGCAGGGCGCCGCAGCAGGCCGCGTAGCCGCGCGCCGAACCACACGGACAGGGACCGGTCGGATGCTGGGGCACGCGCGATTGTAACCAGAAGCGCATCCAGCACCCGGTGGCTACGCTCGGAACCATGTGCAGAAACATCACCGCATTGCGCGGCCTGGAGCCCGCGGCGACGCCGGAGGAGATTCACGCGGCGGCGCTGCAGTACGTGCGCAAGGTCGGCGGTCTGTCGAGCATCTCGGCGGCCAACCGGTCCGCCGTGGAGGCCGCGGTCGCCGAGATCGCGGCGGTCACCGCCCGGCTGCTGGACGACCTGCCCGAACGCAAGGTGCCGCCGAAGTCGCTGCCTCCGCTGCGGCGGCCCGAGGTGCGGGCGCGCATCGAGGCGCGCGGCTGAGCGCGGTCAGTTCGGGTTCGAGAACGAGCTGCCGGATGCCGATCAGGCCGACCTTGTCCACAAGGGACAGAACGGCCAGATCGCGGTCGGCCGGATCGATGCGACCGACGACCGACGCGGAGACGATGGTGCGCGAGGTCCAGCCGCGCCGGACCTCGTAGACCGGGAAATTCTTCTGCTAGGGGTCGATGACGATCGGTTCGTCCCGGGTGTATCGGGCAAGGAAAGCGCTCAGTCGTACGGCCTCGGCCAGCAGCGCGCCACGGTCAGCGGTCCGCAGCCGGGCGAACGGCTCGATGCGCAGTGAGCCGTTCGTGACCCGCCAGGTGCCCGCCCAGCGACCGTCGATCAGGAACGTGCCGACGGTCGCGCCGTTGCCTGCCGGTAGCGGAACGGGACGGTTGCCGGTGATCACCCTGGCACGATCGCGGTGGGCGAGCAGCAGGTTGTCGTAGGCAGGCAGGAATCGGGGCGGAGCCGGGGTGCCGGCCGGTGGCCGTGGCGCGTCCGGCAGGTCGTAGAGCACCTGGCCGGTTTCGTCGTGGAACCGTCGCAGGGGCAGGCGCTCGACCACCTCGCGCAGCCGGGTCAACCCGGACCAGGTCTGCACGTCGGCAACCGTCGCCGGGCCGAACGCGCCGAGATAGCGGACCACCAACTCGTCCACTGGCACCGTTCGCAGCGGCGCGCCCAGCCAGCTCTCCACCGGCGTCCACAATGCCCGGCCGCCCGCGCCCCAGATGCCGCGCGGCGGTGTCTGGCCCAACGGGATGTGGTGCGTTACCGCGTACGCCAACGCGTTCGGGTCGGCGCCTGGCCGGCCCTGAGCCAGCAGCGCGCCCAGCTCGGCCCGTGAGCGCGGCCGTTCGGCGAGGAGTTGCCGGGCGTCGCGCAACAGCGCGGGCAGGTCGACGCCGTCGATGCCGTGCGGGAAGTGCGCGCTGTATTCGGCGGCGTGCAACGGTGCGAACAGCCCGCGCCAGCCGAGGCAGTCGCGGGCGCTCACCAGATGCACGGTGTTGCGCATCAGATGCGACCGGATCACGTCGCGGTTCTCGGTGAGCGTGGCCAGTTCGCCGGCCTCGAACCCGTCCAGCCGGGTCCACAGCCCGACGTAGGGCGCGAGCGGCGCCTGGGACTGCATGCCGCCCAGGTGCTCGATCACGTCGATGGCCCGGCTCGGTACGCGTTCGAGCAGGTACTGGCGAGCCAGCGTGGCCCGGTTGAGCGCACGCCGGCTCAGCACCTCGGTCATCGCAGCGATCCGAAGAACTCTCGGAGGTCGGCGGCCAGCGCGGCGGGCGCCTCCATGGCCGGGAAATGCTTGCCGCGTTCGAACTCGGTCCAATGTGAACCCGGCGGGACCGGTACCAGTTTCCGGACGGTCTCGTCGGCGCCGAAGACGGCGATCCCCTGCGGTACGGCGGGCGGCCCGCCCCACTCCGACGAATGCGACTGCTCGTAGAGGGTATGCGCGGCCGTGGCACCGGCGCCGGTGAACCAGTACAGGCTGACCGTGGTGAGCAGTTGGTCGCGGTCGATCGGCAGGTCCGTCCACTCCTCGAACTTCTCCGCGATCCACGCCAGCTGGAGCAGCGGCGAGTCGACCAGGCCGTAGCCGATGGTCTGCGGCCGGCTGTTCTGGATGGCCAGGTAGCCCGATCCCTCCCGGTCGAACTCGGCCATCCGGTCCAGGATCAGCTTGTCGACCGGGTCGTTCGCGTCCAGCCGGTCGGCCAGGCCGGGCATGAACGTGGCCACGTTCGCGGCGGTCAGCGGATCGGTCACCACATGCAGGCCGGTGACGTGCTCGCCGTCCAGCGCGGCCACCAACCCGGACACGCCCGCGCCGACGTCGCCGCCGTGCACGCCGTAACGCTGGTAGCCGAGCCGGCGCATCAGCTCGATCCAGGCTCGCGCGGCCCGGCCCATCGACCAACCGGTCGCGGACAGCGGGGTGGAGAACCCATAGCCGGGCAGCGATGGCACGACGAGGTGGAAACCGGGGCCGTCGGCCGGGTGGACCAGCGGCTCGATCAGGTGCAGGAACTCGGCGACCGAACTGGGAAAGCCGTGCGTGAGCACCAGCGGCATCGCGTCCGGCCGGTCGGACCGGATGTGCAGGAAGTGGATGGTCTGGCCGTCGATCTCGGTGCTGAACTGCGGGTACGCGTTCAGCCGCGCCTCGGCGGCCCGCCAGTCGAAGCCGTCTCGCCAGTAGCCGGCGAGTTCCTTGAGGTGGTCCAGCGGGATGCCCCGGCTCCAGCCGACGCCGGGTAGCTCGCCGGGCCAGCGGGCGCCGGCCAGCCGGTCGGACAGGTAGTCGAGGTCGGACTGCGGGATGTCGATGCGGAAGGGCCGGATCTCGTCGCTCATGAGAGGAACGCTAGACGCGATAGCGGAAAGCTTCGTTCCTAGATCTGCGGCAGAATCGAAGAATGTTGGAAACTTCGGCGCGGCTGCTTCGGCTGCTGTCCCTGTTGCAGGCGCGGCCGGACTGGACGGGCACCGAACTGGCCGAGCGGCTCGGTGTGACCACCCGGACCGTTCGCAACGACGTGGATCGGTTGCGACGCCTGGGCTATCCGGTCGAGGCGCGGCAAGGCGTGACCGGCGGCTACCGGCTCGGCGCGGGTGGCAGCCTGCCGCCGCTGCTGCTCGACGACGACGAGGCCGTGGCGATCGCGATCGGACTGCGCACCGCCGCCGGTGGCTCGGTCGCGGGCATGGAGGAAACGTCGGTCCGGGCGCTGGCGAAGCTGCAACAGGTGCTGCCCTCGCGGCTGCGCCACCGGATCAGCGCGTTCGGTTCGCACACGTTGCCGATGCCCGCGTCCGGCCCCCGGGTCGATCCGGACGCGCTGACCGTGATCGCGGGCGCCTGCCGCAACCAGGAGCGGCTGCGGTTCGAGTACCAGGCGCACTCCGGCGCCGCCAGCCGTCGCGTTGTCGAGCCGTACCGCCTGGTCAACGACCGGCAACGGTGGTATCTGCTGGCCTGGGACGTCGACCGGGCGGACTGGCGCACGTTCCGCATCGACCGCATGCGGCCGAAACCGCCGACCGGGCCGCGTTTCACCCCGCGCGAGCTGCCGCCGGAACGCGAGATCACGGCCGGGATGGCGCGCGGGATCGGCGAGGCCACCTGGCGCTACCGGGCCAGGGTGATCGTGCACGCCCCGGCCGAGTACGTGCGCGATCGCCTGCCGATCCCGGTGGACGTCGAGCCCATCGGCGATGACCGCTGTGCCTTCGAGCCCGGCTCCGACCATCCCGAGATGCTGGCGCTCTACCTCGGTCTGCTGAACGCCGACTTCGAGATCGTGGATTCGCCGGAACTCGTGGCGGCGTTGCGCCAGCTCGCGGCCCGCTACCAACGCGCGATCGAGCAGTCACACATAGTTAACAATTGACGATCCATTTGAGACGTAGGTGAACCGTGCGACCATCAAGGTCGTGAATCATCTTCACGTTCATCGATGGTCAAGGCCGGGCCTAGTGGTCATCCACGCGACAACGGGTCTCAGGCGGCGGATGAACCGTCGCAGACCCGAAACGCAGTAGGAGGACCACATGAAATCGACCCGCCTGCTCGTCGGCATCGCCGCGGTCGCCGGCAGCGTGCTCCTGGCCGTCCCCGCCTACGCCGCCACCGGTCAGGTCGACGGCAACATCACCGTGGGCGGCTCAAGCTGCTCGTGGACCAACGCGTCCACCAGCGACGTGCCGCCGAACACCCTGACGATCGACCACACGACCGTCCAACCGAACTGCAGCGGCGCCATCTCGGCCAGCCTGACCAACGACCCGACCGTCACCTTCGACGACACCGCGGGCACCGCCTCCGCGCCGGAGGTCGATGTCAACGGGACGGAACTCGGCATCACCTGCTCGTACACGGTGACCAACCTGTCGGTCTCCCGCCAGGGAACAACGCGGACCTACACCGGCGGCCCGTTCACCGCCAATCTGAGCAGTGGCGGCGGACTGTGCCCCAGCTCGGAAACCGTCAACTCCGCATCGCTGACCTTCCACTGATCGCCAGCACGTGGCGACCCGTTGTCACGACGGGTCGCCACGCGCGGAACGTCACCGCGGGCGGCGCTCAGCGCGGCGGACGAGGGTGTCGACGATGCGGCGCCAGGCCGGTGATTCCCGGAGAATCAGGGAAAAGACCGGCGTCGGGTTCTCCGGCCTGCTGCTGTTGCCGTCGTGTTCGATCTCCCAGGCTTCCAGGTCGTCGATGAGCCGGTCGACGCGCGGATCGTGCGGATCCCAGTCGACCGACCGGTCACAGGCCAGGTACAGGCGCATCTTCTCGGGATCGTCGAAACCGGCGTTCTTGTCCCGTATCCATTGCTGCGCCGCGGGCGGGTCCGACGCTCGCAACAGGATCGACCAGTCGCGTTCGAGTTGGACCGTCCGTTCGCTGACACCCAGACCGCGCAGCCGGTTCAGGATGGCGACCATCTCGGCGGGCAGCACAAGCTGTTCGCCGCTGGCCAGTTCGGCGATGCGGCGGCGATGCTCGGTGAGCTGGTCGATCTTGGCCCGCAATGCGGCGTCGAGGTCGGTGATGGCCGCGGCGAACTCGGCTGGCTGGGCGCGAAGCAGCGCGTCGATGCGGGCCAGTGGCACTCCGGCGTCGGCAAGCGTCCTGATCCGGACGAGATCCACCGCCGCCTGCGCGCTGTAGCGGCGGTAGCCGGAGGCGTCACGCTCGGGCTCGGGCAACAGCCCGACCTGGTGGTAGTGGCGGACGGTGCGCACCGTCACCCGGGCGGTCGCCGCGAGCTGGCCGATCGTGAGCACCGCCTGCCTCCGGTCTCCGGGAAACGTCGCCGAGCCGAGTTTAGGGGCGAGCCGCCCGGTCGATGACGTCGCGGATCGCCTGGACCACGACATCGGGGCGGGTGACGCACAGCTGGTGGTGGCCGGCACCGGCAACGACGCGGTGTTCCCCGGACGACACCGCGCTCACCACGGCCTCGGCCATCCTCCGCATGCCCTCGGTGAATCCGGCGGTGAGCGCGATCAGCGGGACATCGGGAAGCTCCGGGCCGGCCCGCAGTTCGTCGGCGAGCGCGACCAAGTCGCTGCGCAGCGGCTGGTCGGTGATGGCCAGGAAGTCCTGCCAGTCGGGGTGGAAACCGTCCACCCAGACCATTCCGGCCACCTCCCCTGGATACAACTGTGCGAATCGATGCGCGTAAGCGCCGCCAAGTGAGTGGGCGACCAGGATGTACGGGGCGGCGAGATCCTGGGCGAGCAGCAATTCGTGCAGTTCGGTCGCAACCTCGGCGGCGGTGCGCGGCAGCGGGACCGGATCGCTGTAGCCGCTGCCGCCACGGTCGTACACCACCGCGGTGCGAAAACGCGAAACCCCTTGCTGAACCGCCGAATAGTCCAGACCGGCCGCGCCCGCACCCGGCAGGAACACGACGGCCGGGCCGCCACTGCCCAACCGGTGCACGAAAACGCGGCGGCCGTCGAGTTCCTGGAACCCACCGACCGGTGGAGCGGAAACACTGTTGTTCGTCATCGGGCCAGGGTGCAACCCCGACGCAGCGTCATGGTCAAGCCTATCCGGATGGGTAGTTGCTCAAGTGGTCCCGAAAGGAGTGGACTGAACACCGCCACGTTCGGTGCGGGATCACAGCTCAACACCACACGAGGGGTCGGTGAAGATGAGCATTCCACTACGGCAGGCGATCAAGATCGGCATGTACCTGTTCAGGCAGAAACTGGCCGGTCGGGACAAGTTCCCGATCACGCTGGAACTCGAACCGCTGTTCGCGTGCAACCTGGCTTGTGAGGGGTGCGGCAAGATCCAGCATCCCGCGAATGTCCTGAAACAGCGGATGCCGGTGGAGCAGGCACTGGCCGCCGTCGACGAGTGCGGCGCGCCCGTTGTGTGCCTGGCCGGCGGCGAACCGTTGATGCACCCGCAGGTCGAGGACATCGTCGCCGGCCTGGTCAAGCGCAAGAAGTTCATTTACCTGTGTACCAACGCTCTGCTCATCCCGAAGAAGATCGACAAGCTGAAGCCCTCGCCGTACCTGGCGTTCGCCGTGCACATCGACGGGCTCGAGCAGCGGCACGACGAGTCCGTGGCCAAGGAGGGCGTGTTCGCCCAGGCGGTGGACGCGATCAAGCTGGCCCAGCAGCGCGGTTTCCGGGTCACCACCAACACGACGTTCTTCAACACCGACACTCCGCAGACCATCATCGAGGTACTTGATTTCCTCAACAACGACCTCAAGGTCGACGGGATGATGCTCTCCCCCGCCTACGCCTACGAGAAAGCGCCCGACCAGGACCACTTCCTCGGCGTGGAGGAAACCCGTGAGCTGTTCCGGAAGGCTTTCGCGGACGGCCGTCGCGAGCGGTGGCACCTCAACCACTCACCGCTGTTCCTGGACTTCCTGGAAGGCAAGGTCGACTTCCCCTGCACGGCGTGGGGAATTCCGTCGTACTCGCTGTACGGCTGGCAGAAACCCTGCTACCTGATGGGTGACGGTTACGCGACGAGTTACCAGGAACTGCTCGACACCACCGACTGGGAGTCCTACGGCCGGGGCCGCGACCCGCGCTGCGCGAACTGCATGGCGCACTGTGGCTACGAACCGACCGCGATCGCCGCGACCATGTCGTCGTTGCGCGAATCGATCCGCGCGGTACGCCAGCCCTCCGGCGCCCGCTAGGGCCGGGCTGACCGGTGGGCATCGCCCACCGGTCAGCTGGTGAAGCGGAGCGTGATCACGAGCGCGATGAGTCCGAGCACGCCGACGAGCAGAAGCGCGGCTCGGGGGTTGCCGAAGTTGAGGGTCCAGCCCACCCCGAACCGGCGCGTGACCAGCAGGGCGTGGTCCTCGCGGTTGACGTAGAACAGGCCGCCCCGCCAGTACTTGTCGTCGTCGCGGTGGGTCAGGCCGGTGTCCTGTTCGCCCTCGTCGCGCTCGCGGTTGTTCCTGGCCAGCACCACGATCGTGATCGCGACGCCGACCAGGATCGGCAGGACGACCACCAGCACCTGCCATCGGGTGACCGTGCCGGTCCACTTCAGCAGCGCCGATCCGAACATGCCCAGGTCGATCATCGCGACCAGGCCGAGCAGCGCCTTGGCGCCCAGCAGCATGTACCGGCGGTGCCAGTGCGCGGAGCTGACCGGGTGGGCCGGGTCGAGGTCGGCCCGGCTGCGGACGAAAATACCCGCCGCGATGCCCCCGAGCAGCGCGGTCAGTCCGACCTGGACGAACACCAACGAGAACGCGGTGCCGACCGTCTTGGCGACCACCCGGTTGGGCACGCCGTTCGCGGTGTAGTGGGCAACGAGCGTGTCGGGCATGGACGGATAGAGGAGCACTCCGACCACCGCGGTCGCGATGGTGATGATCACCGACGGTGCCAGCCAGAGCCAGGGGAACCGGGGCCGATCGGTGCGCAGCCCGGTGTCCACCGCGATGCCCTCACGCACTCCCTCGTACCAGCCCCCAGCGGCCTTCGCGGTCCGGACCTCATGGTTGGCCAGGAAAAAGCAGGTGTACCAGATACCGAGCTGGGCCAGCACGGACAACGGCAGCAACAGATATTCGCCGGTCACCAGGTAGATCGCGACGCATGCCCCGGCGGCGATGATCCCGCAGACGACGACCCGCCAGCGGTAGAGCCGGGTCTGCCTGATCACCGCCGGTTCGTTGGTGTGCTCGGCCGGGATCCGGACGCCGAACGGCACGGTGGGGCTGGTGATCGAGGGCAGTACGACGGCGATGACCAGCAGCAGCACGGACAATGCGGAGCTCAGGGCAGGGGCGACGGTCATGGCGTGTCCTCCGGCTGCGCGGCGGGAAACGAATCGAGGACGGATCGGCAGGTCCGGAGGATCTCGTCGGCCGACAGTCCCTTTGCGACGGCTTCGGCCAGCAGGGTTCGCGCCCGCGCGGCCCAGTCGGCGCGGAACGCCGCGTCGGCCTCGGTCGCGATCACGACCGCGCCGGTTTTCCGGTTGAGCCGGATCAGGCCCTGTTGGCGCAGCTGGTCGTAGGCCTTGTTCACGGTGTGGAAGTTGATACCGAAGTCCGCGGCGAGCGCCCTGGTCGCCGGGAGCGAGCTGCCCTCGATCAGCACGCCGTCGGCGATCGCCTCCACGATCCGGTCGCGGAGCTGCTGGTAGATCGGCACCTCGCTGGCCAGATCGACATTGAGGATCACGAACGTTACCTCCGGGTTTATTCTATGAGTTCTAGAATAAACCCGGAGGTAGGTGTTGGCCGAACCGGGACGATCAGAGCAGCGGATCGAAGGTGGCGACCACCGCGTACCAGTCGTTCGACTGACCCAGGGTGAACCGGGCGTTCTGGCCGCCGGGCGCACTGGACAGCACGTCGGCGCAGGCCGCCGAGCCGCTGTCGTCGACTGATCGCAGGATCAACTGCTTGCCGGCGGTCACGCCCGGCGTGACGCCGCCGGGTAGCCCACCGGTGACCTCAGCGGCGAACACCAGGTCGCCCGAGGGCACCGGCGGTGTCGGTCCCGCGTCGATCGTGCTGCTGCCCTCGGCGGCCGACGCCTCGGCGACGGCGGCGGGCCCGGTCGAGCCGAGCAGCAGGCCCCGGTAGTGAGCGACGCTGCCCGCGATGAAGGTCGGCGTCGCGGAGGACACCTTCACCGTCACTCCGGTGAGTGCCAGCAGCGGTTTGGCCCAGTACAGGGCGATGTCTCCGCCGCCGTTGGAGAAACGCAGGCTGGGGCCGCGGTTCCAGACGCCGTCCACCGGGTCCGACACCACAACGCGCCCAGCCGAGTCGTACTGCGCCACCCAGGCCACCAACAGGTCGTCGGTGAGCAGCGCCGATCCCATCCGAACCGATACCGAGGTCTGTCGCGCTCCCGGGGAGAACGACGTCGCCTCGACGAACTGAACCGCACCCGGCAGCAACCCCGCAGAGGCGGGTGCCGCGAACCCGACCATGACCGCTGCCGCCACCAGCGCCACACCTAACCGCAGTCGTCGACCCATCGCGATCCCCTTTCACGTCTCGGAAATCCCGTTCGTCTTGACGATTTTCGATGTTGACCACCGCATCGTTACGCGCCGGACATGTCGAGGGGGACGGTGCCTTCCACTCGGGTGCCCGCTTTCGGCGATGAACCGATGATGAGTTTTCCGTCGACCGCGGCAATTCGGTCGGCCATGTTCTGCAAACCGGAAACGCCGCTGACCGAATCGGGATCGAATCCGGGGCCGCTGTCCGACACGGTGAATCGCAGCGTCGTTCCGTTGCCGGGCAACGCGATCCGGAGGTGGACGGTGACGCCGGGACAGTGCTTGACCGCGTTCTGCAACGCCTCGGCGCAGCAGTAATAGACCGCCGCCTCGACGTGCCGGTCGAATCGCTTATCGGAAGTGTCCGGGTCGATGTCGAATTCGACGTCGGCGCCGAGTGCTTCGGCGCTTTCCCGCAGCGCGGCGACAATGCCTGCCGAGGTCAGCGTGGCCGGGTCGATGCCGCGCAGCGTGCGGCGCAGGCCGGCGGTGGCGACCTGGATCTGGTTGCGCAGGCGTAACAGCGCCGCGCGGTACGCGCTGTCGTTGCCGCCGCCTGCCAAGTGGTTCACCAGGCCGAGCGTGAGGCGCACCGAGGTGAGGGCGGGCTGGGCGCTGTCGTGCAGGTCCCGTTCGAGATCCCGGCGTTCCCGGTCCTGGGCGGTGACGACGCGCCAGCGGGAGGCGCGGATTTCGGCCGAACGCGTTTCGGCGTCGGCCAGCCGTTGGCGCAGGTCCAGGGTTTGGGCGGTGTTGTGCAGGACCACGCCCGCGCCTTGGGCGAGATCGGCCAGCAGCACGCGACGATGCCGGGGCAGCGAACCGCGATGGGCCGGTACAGCCAGGGCACCGACCGGCACGCCATGGAAGTTCACCGGCGTTCGCTGCTCGTTGGCCAGGGTTCGGTCCTCATCGGGCCAGCGGACGGTCACTTCCGTGTCGCCGGCCAGGGTGAGGTGGACGGCGGCCTCGTCGGCGCCGAGGGTTCGCGCGGTCAGGCTCGCCAGCGAGCGGAGCGCCTCGGTGCCGCCGGAACTGGTCTGGGCCAGTGCGCCGACCTGTTTCAGCACCTCGCGAGCCGACAGCCGCCGGCCGTAGACGACCTGGTCGACGAAGCGAGCCAGCACGGTCCGTACCGGTTGGACCGCGAGAGCGGCCAGTCCGGCCGCGGCCACCTGCGGCGGCGCCAGCCAGTCCGAGTCGAGACCGAACGCGGCATCGACCCGGACCACGCCGAGCACGTACACCGCACCGACGATGGCGATGAGCAGCGAGTACACGGCGGCGCGACTGGTCAGCCGATCGACGTCCATGGCCCGGCCCCGGACCAGGCCGGCCGCCAGCGCGGCGAACGCGAGCACAGCCAGGAACCGGCACACCCAGAAGGCGGCCACCTGCCCGCCCAGCCAGCCGAGACCGGCCGGATAGTGCCAGATCTCCGGGCCGGAGCGGCTGATCCCGCTGATCTCGCCGAGCAGCCCGGGAGTCTGCAAACGCTGCGTGATCCAGGCGGCGCCGACCACCAGCACGGTCAGACCGGCGAGCGCGGCCGAGATCGAGCGCACCAGCCGCGCGTTCCGGCCCGCCTCGCCGACCGGGACCAGCGCGAGCAGCGGGGTCAGCAGGCAGCAGGTCGCCAGAAAGCCGAGCGACGGGGCGGAAGTGGCCAGGAGGGCGCCGATCGTTCCAGCGATGGCCGCGCTCACCGCGACCCGCCACCGGACCGCGCCGTCGGCCGGGCCGATCGTGAACAGCAGCAAGCCGGCGACGCAGGCGGCGGTGCCGACTCCGTGCAGCAACACGGCATCCCAGACCGCGAACCGGTGATCGGCCACCCGGGCCTGGAGGTTGTACGCACCCGCGACGCCGATCAGTCCGACCCCGGACAAGCGATAGGCCCATCGGCGTTCGGCGTGGCGGAGCAGCGTGACGGCCGGGATGAGCAGCAGGGCGCTGAAGGCGTAATCCTGGATGACTTCGGCGATCGGGTAACCGGCGCCGATGCCGGGCGCCAGGCCCCGGATCAGCCAGGCGCCGGCGAACAGGGCGTAGAGCGTCATGCCGATCCGCCACGGCACCTCGCGGGTCATGATCGCTCCACCGCTACGGCGATGTGCACGCGCAGCAGGCCCGGTTCGGTCGAGACCTCCAGTGTTCCGGCCAGTGCGCTGACCCGGTCGGTGATCGCCTCCAGTTCGTCGGGCTCGATCTGGGGCGGTTCGGGCGCTTCGGCGACGATGGTGGCCGAGAGCGTGTCCTCGCTCAGGCCGAGATCGAGCGTCAGGTTCGTGCCGGGGCCGGCCGACCGGCCGCGCAGGTGACCGACCAGCGTGGCGATGCAGAAGTACACGCCGATTTCGACCTGATGATCGAGCCGGGGCAGGTCGGGCGCCGAGCAAGAGGCTGGTCCGGGCAGCTCGGCGACCAGGTTGTCCAGGCTGGGCGCGAGACCGTGGTCGTTGAGGGCGGCGGGATAGAAACCGTGCACGACGTCGCGGAAGTCGGCCACCGCCGTGTCGATGCGCGCGGTCACTCGGTCGAGGATCGTCCGGCGGTGTTCCTCGTCGATGGCCGGGTTGCCGATCAACTCGTCGACGTCGTCGGCACAGCCGGCCAGTGGCTCGTCGACGCGGCGCTTGATCTCCGTGCTCAGCCGCTGCCGGGCGACATCGCGGGCCAGGACCAGGCGGCGCCGGGACTGGGCCAGGTTCTCGTTCTGCTCGCGTTCCTCGCGCAGCGCGGTGTCGAGATCGGTGGCCAGCCGCTGGTTGCGCAGCAGCAGGGCGACCGAGTTGGCGACCTCGGCCGCGAGCCGCTGATCGGCGCTGGTCAGACCCCTACGGGGATCGGCGCGAAGCACCAGAGCGCCCAGCAGGCCGTCGGCGTCCGAGACCGGTTCGACGTGGCCGGCTCCGCTCAGTTGCCGGAGTTCGTCCGGATCGGCCACGGCGACGACGCCCGGTTGCTGCTCGCTTCCGCTCGGCCAGCTGCCCGCGAAGCGCAGTTCGCCGTCCGGCTCGGCCACCCACACCTCGGCGTCGTGCGCGCCGGTTCCGGCGACCAGCAACGACGCCACCTCATCGAGAACGCCGTCGGCCAGGCTGGCCGCCGTCAGTGCGGCCGACGCTCCCCCGGAGGCCGGCCACACGCGCCGGATGCCACCGCCGACGAACCGGTGCAGCCAGGACAGGCCGAGCCCGGCGATGGTCGCCGCGGCGATCCACAGCAACAGGATCCAGCTGTCGGTCAGATCGGGCCACAGCGTGAGCGCACCGGCGACGACGGCCTCGTAGACCGCGACGACGAAGATCGCCATCGCGACGAGTTCCGCGGCCCACCGGATGGCGACCGGCAGCCACCGGAGGACCTCAATCCTGGCCATGCCCGAGTCCCTTCAGTCGCTGCGCCGTGTCCTCGTCGTGTCCTTGCCTGCTCCGGTGGCGCCGTATTGTGGGTCGAGGGGTGGAGGGGGAGTGATCATGCCGATCAGCGTCGTGCTCGCTGAGGACAATTATCTGTTGCGCGCAGGCACTTCGGCCCTCCTCAACGCCCTGGACGACGTCGAGCTGGCGGCGGCGGTCGCCGACGCGGGCGAACTGCTCGAAGCGGTCGAACGTCACCGGCCGGACGTGGTGATCACCGATATCCGGATGCCACCGGGGTTCGCCACCGAGGGACTGACCGCGGCGGCGCAGATCCGCCAGCGGTTTCCCGGTACCGGCGTCATTCTGCTCACCCAGTTCGCCGATCCGCAGTACGCGCAGGAGTTTCTGCGCGGTGGCGCGGCCGGGGCCGGGTACCTGCTGAAGGAGCGGGTCGGCGACATCGCCGAGTTGGAACGCTCGCTGCACCAGGTCGCCTCCGGCGGTTCGGCGCTGGACCCGCAACTGGTGGAGGCGCTGGTTTCCCGCAACGAGCGCACCGCCGGTTCGCCGCTGGCGGCGTTGACGCCCAGAGAACGTGAAGTTCTTGAACAGATGGCGCAGGGCAAGAACAACGGCGCCATCGCCAAGTCCCTGGTGCTCACCGATCGCGCGGTACAGAAGCACATCAACTCCCTGTTCGCGAAGCTGGGACTGGGCGACAGCACCGACGTCGACCGCCGGGTCGCCGCCGTGCTGACCCTGCTGGACGCCCGCTCCCACCGGTAACGCCAGCAAGTCTGGCCAAGCTCGCCGCGAATGCCCAGGGTGCCTGGGCGAACGTCGCCGGGGAGGCCTGCACCCCCATCCGGTCCGCATGTCTGCACCGTCGCAACCACCGGTCCCGAACGGCGACGATTTCCGGGCAATCACAACCGGGGCAGGCGGAGGGGACCAATCATGCGAAAGTCAGTTGTGGGCGCGGCTGTCGCGCTCGTCGCGAGCGCCGGTGTGCTGTCGGCGTGCTCGTCGTCGGCGTCCCAGCCGACCGCGGTCGCGGCAGTGCCCGAGGTGGGCGGTCCGGCGCAACTCGTCGACCTGTCCTCGCCCGGTGGCCCGGTCGCCGCGATGTCGGCACCGATGCTGGACAGCCAACCCGGCGGCTACACCTTCCGGACCGTCGACGATCCCCAGGACCCGACCTTCAACCAACTGCTGGGCATCAACGACCAGGGCCAGATCGCCGGATACTTCGGTTCGGGCGCGGCGGGGCATCCGAACAAGGGCTATCTGGTGCGGGACGGGAAGTTCGCCGGCGAGAACGTGCCGGGCTCGGTGCAGACCCAGGTCACCGGAATCGACAATCTCGGTGCGACGGTCGGGTTCTCCTCGCGAGCCAACAATGCCAACCAGGTCAACGACAACACCGGTTTCGTGCTGCGCGGCGGCGCGTTCCACCCGGTGTCGTTCCCGGCCAAGGACAACGCGAACCCGCCGGTCAACCAGTTGCTGGGCATCAACGACGACGGCATCGCGGCCGGCTTCTACACGGACTCGGCAGGCAACAACCACGGCTACACCATCAACACCCGGCGCGGCGGTTTCAGCGCGGTGACGGTGCCCGGTTCGGGCAGCGTGACCGCGGCCGCGATCAACGACCGGGGCCAGCTCGCCGGATTCGACACCAACGCGGCCGGGATCACCCAGGGTTTCCTGCGCGACTCCGGCGGCAAGATCACCGTACTGGCCTACCCCGGCGCGAACATGACCCAGGCGCTGGGCCTGAACAATCGCGGTGAGGTGGTCGGCGTGTACCAGGCCGGCTCGGGTGCCGCGACCCACGGTTTCACCTGGACGGCGAAGGCTGGGTTCAAGTCCGTCGACGATCCCGACGGCATCAGCACCACCACGGTCAACGGGGTCAACGACGCGGGCGTCCTGGTCGGCTTCTACGTCGACGGCGCGGGAAACACGCACGGCATGCTGGCCAAGCCCAGCCGAGAATTCACCGAACGGCTGAACCTCTCGGCGATGCCGAACGGTACCGTCGCCATCGCCCAGACCCGCGACGGTCACCTCACCGCGCACCTGAACGCCTACGGCTTCACGCCGGGATCGGCCCACCAGGTGGAGATCGACACCCCGTCCGGGCCGGTCGTCCGCTTCCCAGCCGTGACCGCGAGCGGCACCGGCGTCGTCGACACGAATGTCGAATCCGTCGCAACGAGCGGCAGGCTCCCCTCCGGGGCCCGGTTCGTGATCAGGATCGGCGACAACGCCGGTGCGGTGATCGGGCAGAGCGCTCCCCTGCCGTCCGTCCCGCACGGTTCGCCGACCGCGCTGACCGCCGTCAACCAGGGCGCCTCCGGCAGACTGGCCGGTACCGCGACCCTCGCCTACGACCCGGCCAAGCAGACCCTCACGGTGACCGTCAACGCGACCGGCACCGGTCCGGGCAACCACGCCGCGCACGTCCACAATGGAACGTGCCAGGCCCAGGGTTCGGTGCGGTACATGCTGATGGACTACACCGCCGACGCCAAGGGCGACATCGTCAACCAGACCAGGACCGTCACCGGCGTGCCCGCGATGGCGGCCGGCGGCTGGTACCTGAACCTGCACCTCGGCGACGGCAACTCCATCCTCGGCCCCAACCAGCAGCCCACGCTCAGCTCCCGTCCGCTGCTCTGTGCCAACGGCTGACCGGGGTGAGGGAGACGGCCTCGCCGGAATCACCGATCTCGGTGGTCCGGCGGGGCCGGTCGTCGCGCAGGCCGGCCAGTCGGGTTGGCGGGTCAGACGATCGCGTCCTGCCGCGCGAGTTCCGTGCGGATCGCGGCGACATCGTGCGGGGAGCCGTCGGCGAACTGGGCCGCCGCCACTCCGGCGGCGTGGCCGGTGGCGAACGCGGTACCCATGACCCGGACCGAGGCGTAGGCCTGGGGGTCGGCGCTGATCAGCCTGCCGACGCCCCACAGGTTGCCGGTGTCGGCGGAGCGGATGGTGTCGTAGGGGACGTCGTACCAGCCGCGCCCGGCCAGTTCGGTGTAGCGGTTGACGCCGGGGCCCGCGTGATCCTCGATCGGCCAGCCGCAGCGGGCGATCGACGTGTCGGGCCGCTTGCGTGCGGTCAGCACGTCGGACTCGGTGAGGGTTTCTCGACCGGCGAGGTGCCGCGACTCCCGGATGCCGAGTTGAGGCCCGGTCTCGATCAGGTAGGCGCCGGACCAGCCCGGGAGGTGTTTGCGCAGCGCGTCCAGGTACTGCCAGGCCTGGCGGCGGGCGCCGGCCTCGTCGCGGCTGAGCGCTTCGGCGTCGAGCACGTCGGTCTGCTCGTCGACCAGCAGCGCGATCACGTCCCCGGTGACCGGCAGGTGCACCGCGATGCCGTAGTCCCGGGCCAGCGGGGTGCCGCCGGCGCGGTGGTGGGCGGCGATGGCCGCGCGCAGTCCGTCCCGGGAGAGTTCGGCGTCGGGGGCCACGCCGCCGAACCGGCATGCCAGCGTGCTGGTCTGCCGCTGTTCGACCGGCGCCACCCGCACGCCCGCACCAGCGGCGGCCAGCAGCGCGCCGTCGCCGCTGGCGTCCACGAAAGCCCGCGCGGTGACCCGTTCCCGGCCACCCCGGTGATAAAGCTCGGCCTCGATCACCTGGCCGTCGTCGCGCCGGGCGCCGATCAGCGTGGTGTGCAGCAGGACATCGACACCAGCGGCGGCGGTGACGCGATCGCAGGCCAGCTTGGTCGACTCGGCATCGAGCAGGACGATGCGGTTGCCCGTCCACTTCATCAGCTTTTCCTCGTAGACGCCGAGGTCGCGAAACTGCCGCAGGACCTGCTCGCCCACCCCGGCGACCACGCGTTCCCCGCGCTGGTCGAAGAAACCGCAGTAGGTCAGCACCGAACTGGTCGTGGCCGCCCCGCCGAGAAACGGATACTGCTCGACCAGCAGCACCGACGCTCCCGACTGCGCGGCGCCGACCGCCGCGCCGATGCCGCCCGCTCCTCCACCGACGACAACGACGTCGTACGACTCGTGCATGCCCGCCCTCCCCCGGAACTGTGCTCAGCTGGACTGGTCGATCAGCTCGCGGAGGATGTCGCCGTGGCCCGCGTGGCGCGCGAAGTCCTCGGCCAGGAACAGATAGATGAACCGCAGGCTGACCTCGCCGAGACGGGGGTGGATGGTGAGGTGGTCGAGGTCGAACTCGGCGGCGATCGCGCGGGAACGCCGGCTGGCGCGCTCGAATTCGGCGATCACGCCGGCCACCGTTTCGGTGTCGCCGACGATGAAACTGGGGTCGCCGGGGGTGGTGCCGCCGTCGCATTCGTTCTCCGGCAGGCCGGCCAGGACGTGCTGAAACCAGATCCGTTCGGCGACCGCGGCATGCTTGATCAGTCCGATCGGGGTGGTCAGCGACGGGACGAGGCGACGGCGGGCCGCGGCCTCGGGCAGACCGCGCACCGTGTTGATCAGCTCGGCCCGGTTGCGGTCCAGGCCCAGTTCGAGCTGTTCGCGTTCGGGGCCGGTGCTGCGTCGTGGTTTCGACCAGGTCATTGCCACTTCCAGTAGTAGCGGCCGTCGGCGGCCCAGTCGATCGGCACCGTGTTGCGGATCTCGAAGGCCATGCCGAGGCCCTGCGCGATGTACTGGGTGCGGTCGATCTGCGGGCCGTAGGGGTGGCCGTTGTCGTCGGACCACTGCTCGTGCTGGGTGATGCAGGTGTTGCCGCTGAGGTAGGCGTTCGCGCACGGCACGGGGCCGCCCCACTGCTGCTTGTGTTCGAAGTGGACGATCGAGCCGTTGGCCGTCGAGGTGATGGTGCCGATGGCGTCGAGGCAGTAGCCCTCGGCCGGAATGGTCCACCGCACGTAGTGCTGGCGGCCGCCGTCGGAGGGCAGCGGGACCATGTTGGCGCAGTTGGCGTCGCCGATGGTTTCCGAGCTGACCCGCTGCACCTCGGTCACCGGCTGGCCCGCACCGTTGGAGTAGCCGTCGAGTTCGACCCAGTTGCCGCTGAGGATGAAGCGCTCGGCGTACGCTGGCGGCCAGGTCGCCGGATCGCCCCAGGAGATGTCGCTGGTGGTCGCGCTCTCCGGGCTCCAGGCCCACTGCCCGGCGACGGTGCCGCCGGCGAAGTACTGGCCTGCCGACTTGCCGAACATCAACGAGAAGTCACCATAGGTGGCCGGTGCCTGCGTCGATGCGCCCGCCGATGGCGCTGCGGCCAACAGCAATCCGGCGGCCACCGCGAACACCGCCGCGATTCCCCGACGACGCACGAGCGCCCCCCTTCGTCCCCCTCGGCATGGTAGCCAAGAGCGGGGCTTCCCGAAGGAAGCCCCGCCCAATCGATGCCGTCTGCTCAGCTGACGTTGAGCGCGGTGTCGTCCAGGACGAACGACGTCTGCTGGGACGAGTCCTCGGTGCCGGTGAAGGTGAGGGTCACGGTTTGGCCGGCGAGGGACGAGACGTTGTAGCTGTGCTGGGTGTAGCCGCTGGCCGCGTTGAGGTTGGAGAAGGTGGCCAGGGTGGTGCTGCCGAGCTTGACGGTCAGCTTGTCGTACTGGGTGGTGCTGGTCGTTTCCGCCGTGTCGATGTGCAGGTAGAACGACAGGGTGGCGGTGCAGCCGGCCGGGATGGTCACCGACTGCGAGACGTTGTCTGTGTGGGTGGTGCCGTAGCCGTCCAGCCACGCGTCCCACGAGCCGGAGTGCGCGGGCTCGCCCGCCGAGTTGTTCTGGCCGATGACACCGGCACTGGCCGACCACACCGTGTTGCCGGACTCGAAGCCGGGGTTGCCCAGCTTCTGGCCCGCGGTGCAGCCACCGCCGGAGTTGCCGACCGTCCAGGTGAACGAGGCGGAGCCGGAGGCGCCGGTGCTGTCCTTCGCGGTCACGGTCACCGAGTAGGTGCCCGCGGTGCCTGCGGTGCCGGAGATGACGCCGCTGGACGCGTTGATGGACAGGCCGGTGGGCAGGCCGCTCGCCGACCAGGTCAGCGCGGCGCCCGCCGAGTCGCTGCCGGTCACGGTCAGGTTGACCGAGGCGCCGGTGGCGGTGTTCTGGTTGCCCGGGTTGGTCACCGTGACGGTGTTGCCGCCGGTGCTGCCGCCGTTGACCAGGGTGTTGGCCAGGGTGTCACCGACCGGCGAGCCGATACCGGTGACGTCGTCGACGCCGGTACCGGCGCTGAACCCGCCGTTGGAGCCGGAGGTGATGTCGTGGAAGTTGGCCGAGTAGTTCGCGGTGGCCGCCGCGTACAGCTTCGGGTTGATCAGGCCCATGGTGGCCTTGCCCGCGGCCTTCGCCTTCTGGTCGACCAGCGCGGTGAAGCCCGACCACAGCGGCGCGACGCAGCTGGTGCCGCCGACCGGCTGCCAGGAGCCCGCGATGTAGATGGCGTACGGGCTGCCGGGGTAGTCGGCGTTGCCGGAGATGTCCGGGACGGTGCGCTTGCTGCCGGAACTGGTCTGCCAGGACGGCTTCGCGTACACGGTGGACACGCCGCCGCCGGAACCGCTCCACGCGGTCTCGCCGGACCAGGTGGTGCCGGAGACGCTCAGCGTGGTGCCGCCCGCGCCGGACACGTACGGGCTGGACGCCGGGTAGTCGACGCCGGTGGCGCCGCTCTGGCAGTCGGCCGAGCCGTTGTCGCCGGAGGCGCTGTAGATCGTCATTCCCTCGGAGACGGCCTGGCTCAGCGCGTTGTCGGTCGAGGTCATCTCGGACGTGCCCTGCTCGGCTTCGCAGCCACCCCAGGAGATCGAGATGACCTGGACCCGGTCCTGCGACACGATCGCGTTGGCCATGTCGATCTGGCCCTGGTTGCTGTTCGGCGCCTCGTAGACCAGCTGCGCGGCCTTCGGTGCGACGCCGCGGACGATGTCACTGTCCAGTTCGACCTCGCCCTGGCCCTGACCGGGGCTGGAGTCGTAGTTCGCGCCGTCGACCGAGACCGTGGTCGCGGCCGGGCCGGACAGGCCGTACTGCGAGTTGTACGTGGTGAGGTCGCTCGCGGTGTAACCGTCGAACTCCCAGAGGGCGACCGTGATGCCGGTGCCGTCCTCGCCGACGTTGTTGAAGCGGTAGGCGCCGTCGTACTGGGACGGGCCGTACCCGCTCGGGGTCGCGGCCGGGGTGGTGACCTTCGGCGCGACCAGCTGCGGGTGCGCGACGGCCCGGCTGTCCAGACCGCTGACGCCCTGCACGAGCCCGGACACCGAGGACGGCAGTGAAACCGCGGAATCGTTGGTGCGGTAGTGCTTGCTGCCGCTGGTGTAGTTGGACAGCGTGGTGTGGAAGGCCGAGCTGACCTGGCCTGCGGTGCCGCTGGCGTCCACCACCTGGCGGTTGCCGCTGACGCCGGTGACCTTCAGGCCTGCCTCGGTCAGGTACTGCTTGACCTGGTCGACCTGGCTCTGCGTCGGCGAGTAGGTCGCGGCGAACTGGGCGGCGGTCAGGTAGTGGCCGTACTGGGCGTTGCCCGGAGTGGACACCGCGGCGTCGAACGCGGCCAGCCCGGCGGCATCGCGCAGTTTCAGGCTGACGCCGACCGTGACCTGCTGATTGGCGTCGACGGCGCTGTCGCGGTGCGCGGTCGCGCCGGGCGACGCGGAGCCGGGCACGGCGACCAGTGGGGCGGCGGGAGCGGCCTGGGCTAATCCGGCGTAGGCCAGGGAGCCGGCGGCCACCGCGGCCACCACCACCCCGGCCCGGGCCGCGCGCCATCTGGCGCGCGTGGTGCGGGTGTAGTCCATTGTGCAGGGATTCCTCTCTGGTGTTCGAGTGTTCGCACGCCGCCGATTCGCCCCTCGCAGCAAAAGGGCAGCGCGTACCGTCCCGCAGGCCGGTAATTGACGGGAAATGACCAGAGCGCGGGCCGGAGAACAGGTGACGGCAGCAATGATGAATTCACGCTGAGACCGCGAACACCAACTAAAGTAGGGTCGCCCAAGCCGTGGGTGTGATACGTATCGCAGTTCTATTGTGCGGGTAATGCTGATATGTGATGGCACATGGCGCCGCTGGGGGAAAGCAGCCAAACGGCGTAACCGCTCCCCCGGCCGAAATTGGATATTCTCATTGAGGGGGCCGGCGCAGTACCGACAACCGAGAGAGGTATTCCTCCTCGGAAATCTCGCCTGCCGCGAATCGCCGCGCCAGCAACTCCTCAGCCGTCGAGAGGCTGGCCGCCGCACCCGATCCGCCGAAACTCCGCCACCGCGGCCTGCGCGCGTAATACACGATCAAGGCGGCGGCGACCACGGCCACGAGGGCGAGCGTGCCAATACCCCACCAGGGCGCGAATCCCCACCACGGTCCGCCGCCCCAACCCCAGCCAAAGCCCGGATGAGCCAGAATGTGATCGGTCATGTACTGAGCATGGTCCCCTGCCGCGCTGACGACATCCGCCGTGGAGCGTGCCCACTCGCTACGTCCTCGGGCGTAGCGGTCGGGTGTCGGTACGGGACCGCGCAGGGAGACGGGACAAGACGGGCTCGCCGGGCGCATGCTGAGTCGATGAGCACCGCGATCGAACCGGCCAGACCGGCCGCGTCCATCTCGCCGTTGATCGAACGCATCCGGCGCGGCCTGATCGGCGACGGCGAAGCAATGGACGGTCCCTACGGAACGCGACGGATCACCTACGCCGACTACACGGCTTCGGGCCGGGCGCTGGATTTCATCGAGGACTTCATCCGCGACGCGGTGCTCCCCTGCTACGCCAACACGCACACCGAGAGCTCCGGCACCGGTCTGCAGACCGGCCGGCTGCGCGAGGAGGCTCGCGGGCGGATCCGGGACGGTGTCGGCGGGACCGGCGAGGATCTGGTGATCTTCTGCGGTTCCGGCGCGACCGCGGCGGTGAACAAGCTGATCGGCATTCTCGAACTGCGATCCGACCGGCACCACCGGCCGGCGGAACACGATCGCCCGGTGGTGTTCGTCGGACCGTACGAGCATCATTCGAACGAGCTGCCGTGGCGGGAGACGATCGCGGACGTGGTGGTGATCGACGAGGACGCGGACGGCCACATCGACACCGCGCAACTCGCCGAGCAACTCCTCCGGTATGCCGGACGCCCGTTGCTGATCGGCAGTTTCTCGGCCGCGTCGAACGTCACCGGAGTCCTGTCCGACACCGACCGGATCGCCGCGCTGTTACACGAGCACGGCGCGCTGTCGTTGTGGGACTATGCCGCCGCGGCACCGTACGTGCCGATCCGGATGCGCGAATCGGCGCCGGGCGCCAACGATCACAAGGACGCGATCTTCCTGTCCCCGCACAAGTTCGTGGGTGGCCCGCAGACGCCGGGCGTGCTGGTCGCGCGGCGAGACCTGGTGCGCAACCTCGTGCCGACCGCGCCGGGCGGCGGCACGGTCGCGTTCGTGGACCCGGTCGCGCACCGCTACCTGGATGACCCGATCGCCCGCGAGGAGGGCGGCACGCCCGCGATCGTCGAGTCGATCCGGGCCGGGCTGGTGTTCGACCTCAAGCGAGCGGTGGGCACCGATCAGATCCGGGATCGCGAGGAACAGCTGTGGCAGCACGCCCTGCATCGCTGGCAGGACAACCCGAACATCGACATCCTGGGCAACCGGCACGCCCGACGACTGTCCATTGTGTCCTTCCAGGCCCAGGTGGCCGGACGCTACCTGCACCACAACTACGTCGTCGCGCTGCTCAACGACCTGTTCGGTATCCAGGCGCGCGGTGGCTGCTCCTGCGCGGGGCCTTACGGCCACCGGCTGCTCGCCATCAACGCCCAGCGCTCCCGCGCCTTCCGGGACGTGATCAGCCAGGGCTACGAGGGGATCAAGCCCGGTTGGGTGCGGATCAACTTCAACTACTTCATCTCCGACACGGTCCGCGACTATCTGATCGACGCCGTCGAGCTGCTGTCCCGGCACGGTCATCGACTGCTGCCCGACTACCGGTTCGACCCGCGCAGCGGGCTGTGGCGGCATTCGGCCGGGCCGGCCCGCCCGAGGTTGCGGCTGGCCGACGCGTACTACGACGAACGGGGTGAGCTGCGCTGGCCCAACGAGCGCCGCACCCTCGGTGAGGACGCGCTGGCGCGCCAGCTGCGGGAGGCCGGGGAACTGCTGGCCGCCCGATCCGACCGGATCGACGACGGGCCGACCGGGTTGCCCGCCGAGTTCGAGACGCTGCGCTGGTTCCACCTGCCGCCGCGCTGCCTCGCCGCCGGCTGAAACGCGCGGCGCTGCCCGCGCGACATCCGGGCCTGATCAGCTGCCCGACTGCGGGACGAGCAGCTGAATGGACGCGGCACTGGCATACAGGTCGACCGGACCGGCATCGCCGGTGCGCACCTGCAACGGCGTGTTGGTCGTCGCCGATGGCACCTCGCCCCGCAGCGTCAGCGTCTGCGGCGTCGCGCTCAGTTGCACGGCGATGCTGTCCAGGTCCTCGGCGCCGTTGTAGAAGTCCAGGAACACGTTGCCGGTGCCCTGCAGAGTGATCGACACCTGATAAGTCTGGTTCGCGGTCAGTTCGGTGCCCGGCTGCACGTAGACCCAGGTGTCCGGGGCCGCGTCCGGCTCGGTCCAGTGGATCGCGCTGGCGCCCTGCGGGGTGGTCGCGGCGGCGAGCGTGCCCGGCACCGAGCCGACCCCGTTCTCCACCGGGCCCTGCCAGTTCAGCTGACCGGTCGGTGCGGTGCCCAGCAGGTTCGGGCCGGAGGGCACGAGCACGATCGGGGTGCGGCCGGGCGGGAAGCTCAGCGGCGCGGCTTCGTAGGAGGGCGGCGCGTCCTGTGCCGCCGCTCCCCAGCTGGTGTTCGGCGTGGCGCCCATGGTGAAGGACAGCGTGGCCGGCTGGGCGAGCAGCCCGGCAGGCACCCAGTCGTTCGACCACGATCGGCCGTTGACGCTCAGGCTCTGCACATAGGTGCTGGTGCTCGCGCCGGGCGCGGTGATGGTGACCGGGTGGCCGTGCGGGACGTTCAGCTGGACGTTCGGGAAGATCGGCGCGCCGACGTCGAGCACGGCGGCACCCGGGGTCTGCGGATACAGGCCGATGCTGGAGAAGATGAACCAGGAGCTCATCGAGCCGAGGTCGTCGTTGCCCGGTTCGCCACCCGGGGTGTCGGCGTAGGCCGAGGTGAGCAGCCGGTGCACGATCGCCTGGGTCTTGTACGGCGCACCGGCGTAGTCGTAGATCCACGGCGTGCCGAAGGACGGCTCGTTACCGGCCCATTCGTAGGGCTGGTTCGGACCGGCGTTGAGATAGGTGAAGAAACTGTCCAATCGGGACACGGCGGCGGCGTTGCCGCCGAGCGCGGTGATCAGGCCGTGCAGGTCCTGCGGGACCGACCAGGTGTACTGGGCGGCGTTGCCCTCCTGGAAGCCGCTCTGCCCGAAGCTGCTCATCCCGGCCGTTGTCGGGCTGTCCGCCGGGAACGCACCGGTCCCGTCGCGCGGCTCGACATAGCCGGCCGCGGTGTTGAACACGTTGGTCCAGTTCTGCGAGCGGAGCAGGAACTTCTGATAGGTCGTGCTGTCCCCGGCGGCCTTGGCGATCTGGGCGATGCCGAAGTCGGCGGTGGCGTATTCGAGCGTCTCGGAGGCGCCGTTGTCCACAGGGGACAGTGAGCTTTCCTGGGTGTTCGGCACATAGCCCAGCGACTGGTACGGCGCCAGTTGTGGCCGTTCGTCGTACCAGCCCTGCCCGAGCTGGCCCGGCGCCGGGTCCACGGTCGCGCCCTTGACCATCGCGGCCAGCGCCGCCTTGAGGTCGAAGCCGCGCGCGCCGAACGCGTACGCGTCGGCGATCACCGGGTCGGCGGCGTCGCCGTTCATGACGTCGGTGTAGTTGTTGGCGAAGCCCCACTTGGGCAGCCAGCCGCCCTGCGCCTGGTCGTTGAGCAGCGAGGTCACCATCTGGCTGGTCTGGTCGGGCGCGATCGTGGCCAGCAGCGGTATCTCGCTGCGGTAGATGTCCCAGCCGGAGAAGTTCGCGTACTGGTCCTGGCCGGGTGGCGTGCGGTGCACCTTGTCGTCGAAGCCGAGGTAGGCGCCGTTGGCGTCGGAGAACACGCTCGGTTCCTGCAGGGCGTGGTAGAGCGCGGTGTAGAACTCGACCTGCTCCTCGTGTGTGCCGCCGCCGATCCTGATCCGGTTGAGCAGCTGGCTCCAGGCGTTGCGGGTCTGCTGGCGCACCCGTTTCAGGTTCCACTGTGGATCTTCGGCCGCCAGGTTGGCTTTGGCGTCGTCGGTGCTGACGTAGGAGATCCCGACCTTCAGTTGCACGTCGTGCCGCGCCTGCGTGTCGAAGGTGACCCAGGCGCCGGATTGCAGGCCGCTCGTGCCAGCGACCTGGGTGCGGGTCTGCGTGCCGTTGGGCTCGATCCCCTCCGGGTTCAGCGCGGTGACCGGCTTGCCGCTGGTGTTGGCGGCGACCCGCTGCTGGCCGGGGCCTTTGCTGCTGGTCGAGGCGGTGCCCGGGGTGGTCACCACGGCTTCCTGGCGGATCGACGCGGCCGAGGCGACCACGTTCACGGCTTCGGCGGTAGGCGTGCGCACCTGGAACTGCGGGGTGCCGATCGGGCCGGTCGGGATGGTCGCGTCGACGGTGACCGTCTGCGGGGTGGACGAGAGCGTGACGGTCTTCCCGTCGATGTCCTGCTGGCCGTTGTAGAAGTCCAGGTAGACCTGGCCGGAACCGGTGAGCGTGGCGCTCGCCTCGTACTGGTCGCCCTGGGTCAGCGCGGGCGGGGTCGCCTGGATCCAGGTGTTGGCCAGGGCGTTGCTCTGCTGCCAGGAGATCGCGCTCTGGCCGTCGCTGGTGGTGGTCGGCGTGATGGCCGGATCGCTGCCGCCGCTGGAGATCGCGTGGTAGCTCCAGCTGAGCTGACCGGTCGGCGTGGTGAACACGTTGGCGCCGACCGGCGCGGTGTGCCAGGTGCCGAACGAGCTGAACGGGCGATCGAACTGGGCCACGAAGTGCACCGGGTAGGTGCCCCGGCTGCCGCAGAACTGGCCAGCGGTCTCGGTGCCGGTGATCTCGTTGTCGCCGATCACCTCGACGTCGGCCGCCTGGTTGCCGGACTGGGCGTCGCCCAGCTTGAACAGCACGTTGGCCGAGGCGGAACTGGGGTAGCCGAAGCGCGCGAACCCGGTGCGGGTGGTGGCGCCGAGGTCGCTCTGGATCGCGTTCGCGGTGCCCGGGTTGAGGGTCACCGAGTAGGAGCCAGGGCTGGCCTGCTCGTGGGTGTGGTCGAACGGCTCGGTCGTGGCGGCGGGGTCGGCGCCGAGCGCGCCAAGCGTGGGTAAGACCGGGAAGTCGCCGAACGCGGCGCAGCCGGGACCGGACATGTGGGTGAGGCTGAAGCCGCTGGTGGCGTTGTCGGCGTAGTTGTAGCCGCCGCCGTCCGGCCGCGACGGCGTGTCCGGGCTGAAGGTCAGCATGCCGAACGGCGCTGCGGCGCCGGGGATCGTGTCGACCTGACCGACCACGTCCCCGCCCGATCCGGTGCCGATCATCGGGTCGACCAGCGACGCTGGGTCAGCGACCAGCGCGTTCGGGTCGTCCTGGGCGACCGCGACGCCCGCGCCCAGCGCGAACACGGCGACAGCCGCTGCCGCGAGCGCGGTGATTCGTCTGCCCTGCCGGGATAAGCCAGCCGCTGCGCCCATCTGATCCGCTCCTGACAACGTTGTCACGCTGATGCCCTGGACGGGAAGGTACGGGAGCGTGGCAGGCGCCGACAACGGCTACGGCCAGTTCTGTCCACTGGACAGCCCGTGTTACACGGCGACCGCGGGAACTGGGCCGCGGTCGCCGTGTTCGCTCGGGCCAACTCGGGTCAGTCGGTCAGCTCCGGGACGGTGATACCGGCCAACTCGGAGTAGACGATGAACTTGAACGGTGCCTGGTTCTGGTGCCGCTGGGTCAGCCGGAGCAGGGTCTGCTGGCGGAGTTCGGCGATCGCGGCGTCGCCGGGGTGGTTCTCGAGCGCGGCGTCGGCCAGCCGCAGCGCCAAGGTCAGGTCGTCGCGGTCGAGCAGGTTGGCGATCGCGCCGGTGTAGACGTCCACTTTGCCGCCACTGACCAATTCCAGCACGGCGGCCCACTCGGGCAGCGAGATCGGATCGATGCTGTCCAGGTCGGGCTGCCAGTATCCGGTGCGCTGCCGCTGCACGCGCCGGATGACGTTGTCGCGCAACACGATGTAGGGCAGCACGGCGTCCGGGTGGGTGCGCAGCACGTCCGGCATGTGGTTGCGGCCCAGGATGTCGAACACCGAGCGGCCCGCGGCGATGTCGTCGCGGATCACCTGGTACAGCTCGTGCAGCGCGGGGCGTAACCCGGCGAGCGCGCTCACGGTGAACCCGGCGGTCAGCGGCGCGTGCCCGTGCACCAGCAGGGCGGGTTTGAGGTCGTCGATCAGCGCGAGCGTGTCGAGCAGGCCGTCGAGCGACCCCTCCGGGAAGAACGGCGCGCCGAGATGCGGCATCAGGATGTCGCCGACGAAGGTGATGCCGCGGGCTGGCAGGTGGATGAGCAGCGCGTCGTGCGTTTCCCCGCCGTGCACCGGCAGCAGGCGCAACTCGACTCCGCCCACGGTCAGGGTTTCCGGTTCGCCGACCAACCGGTCGGGCACGACCGCGAGTTGGCGGTCGGTCCCGGCCGGGAGGAACCGGCCCCACCGGACGGACACCGAGTTTCCCACTTCGAGTTCGGCCGCGAAGCCGGTCTGGGCGATCACCTCGACGCCGGGCCCGCGAAGCTCGTCGAGTCCCCCGACGTGGTCCCAGTGGCCGTGGGTCAGGATCACGTGGCTGACCGGCAGCGCCGAGATCTCGCGCATCGCCAGCAGGGCCGCCCGGGCCTGCTCGTTCGTGCTGCCCGCGTCGATCACCACCAGCGAGGTCTCGGTGACGATGAACGCGATCTCGCCGAACCCGAAGCCCTGGGTGACGTGTACGCCGTCGGCCAGCTCACGGAATTTCCGTGGCCCGAACCGGAACCCGTCCGCTTCGGTGACCCAGTTGTCGGTGGTCAGCGGCGGCAGATCCGGCTGGACGTCGAGCCCGGCCTTGCGGCGCGCGTCCCGCGCGTCCTGGGACCGCCCGAGCAGGTCGTAGGCCTGGCCGAGGGCGCGGAACACCGCTCGCCGGAGGCCGACCGGGAACCGATCGCCGAGGGACAGCACCAGTTCCAGGTCGGCGATGGCGTCCGTGGCGCGGCCGGCCTCCAGCGGCACCTCGGCGAGGGTCAGGCCACGGAAGTAGTGCGGAAGTCCCGGCGCGGCCTTGACCGCGGCGTCGAGTTTGTCGATGGCCTGCTCAAGGTGACCGGGAATCCTGGCCTCGAACGCACCGGCGACCGCGAGGAACAGGGGTTTGTCCGGCTGCTGCCCGGCCAGTTCGTCGAAGAACTCGTACGCCTCCTGGAAACGGCGGCTTGCCGTGAACAACCCGGCGAGCGCCAGCACGACCGGCGGTGCGGCATCGGGCCAGCGAGCCCCGGCCATCAGCGCTTCCGCGGTGAGGTGGCGGGAAATCCGCGGCTGCGGCACAGTTGTCATTTCATTCTCCCTGAGCGCTCAGAATTGTCTGGTGGTAGGTCTTTCCGCTGGTCATGCCGAGCAGTGCGGCGATGGGCCGCCTGGTCAGGGCGGTGGCGATGAAGTCGCCGATGCGCGGTGAAACGGCCTCACCGAGCAGCAGCATGTTGGCGGTTCGCGGCAACACGACCCGGCGCCTGCCGTGCCGGACCGCGGCGAGCACGGCGCTCGCGACCTGCTCGGCGGACAGCGGTGTCATGTGCCGGAACGGCGGTGGCATCTCGGATTCTTTGGCCTCCCGCAACAGGTCGGTCGCGGTGAGCGCCGGATAGATCACCGAGACGCCGATGCCGCTGCCTGCCACTTCCTGCCGGAGGCTGTCGGAGAAGGCCGAGACCGTGTGCATCACGATCGCGTAGGAACCGAACCGGGAAAACGCCTTGCGGCCCATCACCGAGGACATGTTGACGATCGCGCCGGTTCCCTGGCGCCGGAAGATCGGGAGCACGCGTCGTGTCACGTTGATCATCCCGAACAAGCTGGCCTTGAGGGTGTCCCGGACGTTGTCCTCGAACCCGGGACTTTCGATGGCGCCCACCTTGCCGATGCCGGCGTTGTTGACCAGCACGTCGATTCGTCCGAAGTGGCCGATCGCGGTGTCGATCAACGCCGCCACCGCCTCCGGCGAGGTCACGTCGGTCGGCACGGTCAGCGCTTCGGCGCCGAGGTCCTGAACTTCCTTGTGCACCTGGTCGAGCCGGTCCACCGACCGGGCCGCGAGCACCAGCCGGGCCCCTTCCCCGGCGAACGCGAGCGCGACGGCCCGCCCGATTCCCCGGGAAGCGCCGGTGACCAGCACCACCTTGTTGGCAAAGAACGTGCTCATCGTCCTACTCCCTTCTGTTGTATATACAACGTTGACTCATGTCGTTGCACCAAGCCAGAATCTGTTCGGTCAGCGGCCGGGTGGGTAACCCAGAGCGGCGGCGATCGCGTGGATCGCGTCAACGCCGGGCGGCCCGAGCAGTTCCGCCGCCCGCTCCTGCGCCTGCCGCCAGTCGGGCAGCACGGACTCGACCTTCTCCCGCCCGGCAGGGGTCAACTCGACTTCCCGCATGCCCTTCGCGTCGGCCGAGACGACCTCGATCCAGCCATGTTTGAGCAGCAGCGCCAAATTCCGGCTCACCGTGGACCGTTCCAGTTGCAGCACATCGCCCAGCAGCCCGGGCGCGCACGGACCGGCCTTGCCCAGCGCGGCCAGCAGGTTCACCTGGGCGATGGTCAGGCCATGGCGATCGAGGAAGCCGTCGTACACGCTGGTGAGCGCCCGGCTGATCAGCCGGGTACGCACCGCGAGGCAGTCCTCGACGATCTCGTCGACGGAGGAGGTGCTCACAATGCAGTGTTGCATATACATCATGTCAGGGCAAGTGCAACGTCCCGCCGTGGCCTGCGCGTACGGTTGCGGTCATGCAGCTACACGTCGGCGCGGCGATGTGGACGCACGCCGCCTGGCCGGGCCGTCAACTACCGCATCCGCTGCCGGTGAAGGACCGGTTGCGGGCCTACGCGAGCTGGTGCAACGCGGTGGAGGGCAACACGACCTTCTACGCCACGCCCACCGTGGACACGGTCCGCTCCTGGGCCGCGCAGACCCCGCCGGATTTCCGTTTCCTGCTCAAGCTGCCCAAGGTGATCACCCACGAACGCAGGCTCGGCGACATCGACGAACCGCTGCGCGATTTCCTGACCGCGATCGAACCGCTCGGCCCCCGCGCCCATGCGCTGTGGACGCAGCTCCCGCCCGCTTTCGGCCCTACCGATCTCGGTGCGCTGGCGGCGTTCCTGCGACGCCTACGGCCGGAATACCGTTGCGCCGTCGAGGTCCGGCACCGCGCGTTCTTCGAGGAGCAGCGGTGCGCGCGGCAACTGGAGCGAGTACTCGGCGAGGTCGGCGCGGAGTGGGTGAGTTTCGATACCACCGTCTTGTTCACCGGTTCGCCCGCCAGTGACGCGGAACGGGAGGCCTGGCAACGCAAACCGCGCCTGCCGCGTCGGACCGCGGCGCTCACCGATCATCCGATGGTCCGCTATATCGGCCGCGATGACGTGGCTCGTACCGTCGAGGGCTGGCAGCCGTGGCTGGACGTGGTGGTCGACTGGCTGCGCGAGGGCCGCTCGCCCACCGTCATGGTGCACACCCCGGACAACGTCGACGCGCTCTGGCTCGCCCGCCGGTTCCACGACGAGGTACGGGCCCGCGTGCCGGAGATCGAGCCGCTGCCGGAACCGCTGCCCACCGAGCCGCTGGCCCTGTTCTGATTCAGGCCGCGGCCGGTGCGCGCAGACCGCGGGCGGCGGCGATGCTGCGCTGGCAGGCGGTGATCAGGCGGTCGGTGGCGGCGCTGCCGCCTGCTTGGCAGTTCGGGCACTGGATGGTCACCGTGGCGGTCAGCTCGTCGACCGCGACCGGCAGCGCGCACGCGCAGCGTCGGCACCACCGGTGCCGGGTGACCTGGTTGACGTGCACCGGCGATGCGACGCACTGGTGGATCCAGCGCCGATGCACCGGGCAGGTCAGTCGCTGGTCGGGCTGCACCAGACCGGCGTCCTCGGCCTGATCCTCGATGGCCAGCCGGGCGGACAGGCCGGTCGCGGGCAGGATGGCCAGTCGCGCGTTCATGCCGCCCTCCCCAGGGTCACGGTGCGGGCGCGTTCGTGGGCGGCCATCGCCCAGGCGCTCTGCTGTCCGGCATCCGACCCGCCCTCGGCGGCGATGTGCTCGTGCAGCAGGGCCTTGGCTTCGAACCAGGCCGCGACGACTTCCGAGGTCGCGTTGGGCGCGGGGCGGTTCAGGTTCAGCGCGGTCATTTCGATCAGGACGTTCATCACGGCGCTCCTTCCGGGGTGTTCGACGCCTTCATCTATGCGTCGAACCAGCTCGCCCGGAATCGACATCCGCGACAGAAATTTTCATCCGAGTTATCGCCTCGGTGATGAGGTCGGGGTGGGTGGCGAAGTTGAGCCGCACGTGACCGGCGCCGCCCGCACCGAACACGTGACCCGAACTCAGCGCGACCCGCGCGTGATCCAGGAAGAAGCGGGCCGGACCGGCGACGTCGGTGACGATGCCGGGACCGTCCGGGGCGGGGCCCTCGTCCAGGTTCAGCGGGGTGCAGTCCAGCCAGGCCAGGTAGGTGCCCTCGGGCCGGACGTATCCGATGTCGGGGAGGTCGCTGGCCAGGAGGCGGTCGAGCAGGGCGCGGTTGGCGGTGAGACCGGTCAGCAGCTGGTCGAGCCAGTCGCCGCCGTCCCGGAAGGCGGCGGTGTGGGCGATGACGCCCAGGTGGCTGGGGCCGTGGCTGACCTCTTCGGGCAACCGGGCCAGGTCGGCGACCGCGTCCGGTCCGGCCACCGCGATGGCGGCCTTGAGCCCGGCCAGGTTCCAGGCTTTCGAGGCGGAGAGCAGCGCGAACGCGTCACCGGCGCCGTCGACGGACAGGTACGGGGTGAACCGGGCGCCGTCGAGCACCAGCGGGGCGTGGATCTCGTCGGAGATCACCCGGACGCCGTGCCGCGCGGCGAGAGTGGCGACCGCCTCCAGCTCGGCGCGGGTGTGCACGACGCCGGTCGGATTGTGCGGATTGCTCATCAGGAAGACCGGGTGCCCACAGGTGGCGCGGGCGGCCGCGAACGCCTCGCCCAGGGCGTCGAGGTCGATTCGCCGGTCGGTGCCGAGCGGTGCCTCCAGCACCTGCCGGTCGGCGTGGGTGACGAAGGCGTAGAAGGGCGGGTAGACCGGCGCGCACACCACGACCACGTCACCGGGTTCGGTGAGCAGCCGCAGGACCTCCACGATGCCCATCATCACGTCCGGCACGATCGCGGTCCGCTCGACGGCGAGACCATCCCAGTCCCAGCGGTCGGCCGCGAAGTCGCTCAGCGCCTCGGCGTAGGCCGTGCCGATCGGGTAACCGGTGTCGCCCCGGGCGATCGCCTCGGTCAGCGCGGCCACGATGGGCGGAGCCAGCAGCACGTCCATCTCGGCGACCCACAGGGGTAACACGTCCTCGGGGTGGGCCCGCCACTTCATGCTGGTGCGCTGTCGCAGTTGGCTCAATGACAACTCTGTCAGTGGGTCCATGCCGACCACCCTAAGAGGTGCTAACACCTCTAAGCCGCGCTCGGGGTCCGCCCGGTGATCCACTTGTACTGGCGGCTGAACGACGCCACATCGGTGTAGCCCAGCGCGGCGGCCACCTGGGTGACCGACATCGTGGTCTCCACCAGCAGTTCGGTCGCGCGGGCGATGCGCGCGTGGACCGCGTAGCGGCCGGGCGGCAGGCCGGTGTGGGCGGCGAATCGGCGGGTGAACTGGGCCCGCGACAACGACGCGCGCGCGGCGAGTTCGGCGATGGTCCAGCGCCGGCCCGGGTCCTGGCGGATGGCGCTGGAGATGTCGGCGAGCGCGGCGTCGACCAGATCGGACGGTGGATGCAGCGCGGTTTCCCAGATCAGGCACAGTATCTGCGCCAGGCACAGCACGGTCTGATGGCGGCCGAGCGGGTCGCCGCGGCGGTGGGCGAGGTCGCTGTGCCGAGCCAGTGATTCGAGCAGGCCAAGGTCGCGGACCAGCGCCCAGCGCTGCGGTGGAGATACCGGGCCGTCGGCGAGAAAGTGGACGCCGAACACGAGCAGTCGCCGGTTCGGGTCGTGCCGGGCAGCCGGCGTGTCGCCGGGCGCGAACACGATGCTCAGGCCGGGTTCCAGATCGCAGCGACGGCCGTCGAGTTCGAGGGTGCCGATCCCGTCCAGGACGCACCACAGCAGATGGTCGGTGAGCGGGCGTGGGCACCACGACCAGGTGCGCTCGCAGCGCCAGTACGTCGGCTGGGTGCGCAGCCGCAGCGCCGAGCTGGGGACGAGGTCCGGATGAGTCAATCTGCCAACTCCATGCGCGGATAACCGATGTGTTTCGCCATACCTGGATTGCAGTGTTGTCGGCATGAGCGAATCATTCAAGGCGGCGTTCGCGGCGGACGGGTACGCGGTGGCGAGAGGGCTGTTCAGCGAAGCCGAAGTGGACGGCTTGCGCGAGCACGTCATGGCGCTGCGGCTGGGCAGGTCCTATGCCAACGATCTGGTCGGTGTCCGGCCGGACAGCCGTGATCCGTTGCGCCGCTACCCGCGCATGGCGCAGCTGCACCGCTGGGACGAGCTGACTTTGCGCTGGCTGCTCGACCGGCGGCTGGCCGACGCGCTCACGCTGCTGCTGGGCGCCGAGCCGTACGCGGTGCAGTCGATGGTCTACTTCAAGCCGGCCGGGTCCCGAGGGCAGGCGCTGCACCAGGACAACTTCTACCTGCGGGCCGAGCCGGGCACCTGCGTGGCCGCGTGGATGGCGCTCGACACGGCCGACGAGGCCAACGGCTGCATGATGATGGTGCCCGGCAGTCACCGGTGGCCGGTGCTGTGCACCGAGAAGGCCGACACCCGGGTCAGCTTCACCGATGTCACCGTGCCACTGGCCGGGCACGAGGCGATTCCGGTCCACATGGGACCGGGCGACGTGTTGTTCTTCAACGGATCGATGGTGCACGGAAGCTTGCCGAACACCAGCGCCGACCGGTTCCGCCGCGCGCTGATCGGCCACTACATCGAGGGCGACGCGCGGCAGGTCGCCGAGTACTACCACCCGGCGCTGCGCATGGACGGGACACCGCTGCGGCTCGACGTGAGCGAGGGTGGCGGCGCGTGTGGCGAGTGGGTGGAGCGGGATGGCGCGCCCCGGGTGGTGATGACCGGGACGCACACCATCGCCCGCAAGCACGAGTAGTTACTGGGTGTGCTCAGCCAGGATGCGCTCGACCGCACCAGGATCGTCCGGGGTGATCGTGGGGCGCACCCAGTGTCCGAGATCGAGCACCAGCGCGAGGTCCTTGTCCGGGCGGTGCGTGTCGAGGTTCCACCAGTGCAGGAAGTCGCCGGAACCCCAGATCCGCCACCGGCGCACGGAGTTCATGCCGGACAGGGGCAGCGTGGTGACGTGTTTGACCGCGCTGTACGGGATGTGCTTGGCACCCCACGGGTAGTAGCGGCGGATGGTCAGTCCTCGGTCGTCGCAGACGATCCCGCCGTCGTCGTAGGCCGGCTTGTTCTCGTTCATCACGGTGTCTCCGGTGCGAGGATGAACAGGCCGGCGACCTTCTCGTCGGTGTCGAACGCGACCCGGGCCTTCATGTCGCCTGCCTCGTAGCGCAGTGGGACGTCGACGACGGTGTGATCGCCGATGCGGCGGACGAACGGTTCGCCGTCGCCGAAGCCTTCGAAGGCACCGACCAGGCCGGCGACCGTTGCCTGGCCGCTGCCCCACACGTCCTCGGTCAGTGCGGCGTCGACTTGCGCGTTGAACGACGCCCTGGCCTGGTCCAGCCGGCCTTCGAGCACGTCGGTGACGATCGCGACGGCGCGTGGCCCGGCGTCGGTCATGTGCACGGTCTTGTCCATGGGTTCTCCTGTCCGCGGATCGACGGGTTTGCCGAACCGCTGGAAAGCGGCCTGACGCGTGACACCGAGCAGGTCCCCGACCTCCTGCCAGGTGTGTCCGGCGTCGCGAGCTTGTTGCACGCAGAGCTTGAGCACCTGCTCGGCCAGGCCGTGGGCGCGCTGGGCGTGCCGGATCAGGTCGAGGTAGCGGGGCGCGGCCAGCGGGCTGCGCACGTCCTCGGTCACGACCGCGGCCTGCTCGGCGAGCAGGGCGGTCAGCTCGGTCAGGCTTGACGGTAATTCGGTCACGTGTCAAGGATGCCTTTACGCCCTCGCCGTGTCAAGGCGGCCTTTACATGCCCGGCGTGCGGTGCGGCTGTCGCGGGCGAAATACTGGGCCGCGCGGCTTCACCGAGTCTGGCGGAGCCGGAAACCTGGCGAAGGGACCTGAGCATGCCCGCACGTACCTCGAAGGCTGTCTGGAACGGCGACCTGAAGAACGGCAGCGGCCAGATGGCGGTCGGCAACAACGCCTACACCGGCGATTTCTCGTTCAAGAGCCGGTTCGAGGAGGGCGCGGGCACCAACCCCGAGGAGCTGATCGCGGCCGCGCACGCGGGCTGCTACTCGATGCAGCTCTCGGCCATGCTGGCCGCGGCCGACAAGAACCCGACCAGCGTCTCCACCAGCGCGCACGTGACCCTGGAGATCGTCGACGAGAAGCCGACGATCACCAAGATCGCGCTGGACACGGTCGGTGTCGTGCCGGGAATGTCCAGCGAGGAGTTCGCCCAGTTCGCGCAGGACGCCAAGGCCGCGTGCCTGGTCACCCGGGCGCTCGCGGGCGTCGAGACGGTGACGCTGAACGCCAAGCTGGCTGACTGACTGACGCTGCTACCCGGCGGCGATGACGTTCGCCGGGATCAGCGGCAGGGTGCGGACGGTGACGCCGAGCGCGGCCCGGACCGCGTTGCCGATCGCGGCCGCGGTGGGCCCGATCGACGCCTCGCCCGCGCCCAGCATCGGCCGGTCCGGCCGGTCGATCAGCTCGACCCGAACCGGTGGCACCTCGGAGAACCGGAGGATCGGGTAGTCCTGCCAGGTCTGGCTGGTCACGGTGCGCCGGTCGAATCGGACCTGTTCCTTGGTCGTCCAGCTCAGCGACTGGAGCGCGCCGCCTTCGATCTGGTTGCGGACACCGTCGGGGTTGACGACCTGGCCGACGTCGACGGCGATGGTCAGCCGGGTCACCCGGATCGTGGCCACCGCCTCGACCTCGGCGACGACGGCGCAGTAGGCGCCGCTGTTCTTGTAGCGGGCATAGCCGATCCCCCGGCCGTGATCCTCGGCGGTCGGGGCGCCCCAGTCGCCCGCCTCGGCCGCGCGTTCCAGGACACCTCGGGCCCGTTCATCGGTGAGCATGCGCAGGCGGTACCGGACCGGGTCGACGCAGGCCCGGGCCGCCAGTTCGTCCACAACGGACTCAATGGCGTACACGTTGAGGTGCGCGCCCAGCGCGCGCAGGGCCGACGTGCGCAGCGGCATCTCGCGCAGCACGTGCGTGACGACGGTACTGGTGGGCAGGTCGTAGCCGGGCACGGCGTTGCGGTCCGATCCGCCGCCGCGCGAGAGTGGCGGGTCCGATGACGGGACCGGTGTGGCGCCCTGGTGGAGCGCGGCGAGCAGCGGCGGGTTGCCGGTCGCGCCGGGGCGGCTGGAATGGCCGTTGCTCCAGATCTCCTGGCGCCAGTGGCGAATCGCGCCGTCGTCGTCGAGCGTGACGGCGACCTCGGTGACCATCGCGGGACCCAACGGTGCCCAGGCCAGCTCGTCCGGGCGGCTCCAGAGCACGCGCACTGGCCGGCCCGGCACGGCGCGGGCCAGCAGCGCGGCGTCGCCGGCCACGTCGTCGGCGCCGTTGTGGCCGTAGCAGCCCGCGCCTTCGACGTGCTCCACGCGCACCGCCGAGAGCGGCAGTTCGAACCAGCGGGCGAGTTCGGCGCGCAGCGGGTACACGCCCTGGGTGTGCGACCAGACGGCGAGCGTGTCGCCGTCCCAGCGGGCGATCGCGCAGGACGGCGCGATCGAGGCGTGTGCCAGGTAGGGGCGGTGGAATCGGGCGCGGAGGGTCGGCGCGGTCGTTGGTGGATCGCCGTGCTGGTGCCGGATCGTGGTGTCGGCGAGGGCGGTGGTGAGATAGTCGACGAGGGTTTGTTGCTCGGGCAGGGTTGCTGGGCGGGTCCAGCGGGTGTGCTGGGCGAGCCGGGCGAGGGCTTCGTCGGCGTTTTCGGCTATCACGCCGAGGAAATCGCCGTCGCGGACGATGATCAGGTCGCCGATGGCTGCCTCGTCGAGGTCGAGCAGGTGGGCACCTCGCGCCGGCGGGCGCAGCACCCGGCCGTCGAGTTGGCCGGGGAAGCGGAGATCGTGGAGGTAGGCGCGGGTGCCGTCGACCTTGCCGGGGATGTCGATGCGCGGGACGCTCTGGCCGACGACGGTGTGCGCGGTGATCGGGTCCGCTTCGGCGGGGATGGTCAGCCGGTCGGCGACCGCCCAGTAGGTGGTGGATTCGCCGTGCGGCGCCTGGATTTCGCCGTCTTTGACGGTGAGTTGATCCGGGGTGCTGTGCAGGTCGGCGGCTGCGGTGGCCAGCGCGGCGGCGCGGACGCGGGCGGCGACCTGGCGCAGGGTGGCGCCGGACTGTTGCAAGGAAAGACTGCCCGCGGTGTAGCCCTCGTCCGGGCTGGTGTCGGTGACCGCCGGGCGCATGCGGATGCGGGCGATGTCGACGTCGAGTTCGTCGGCGACGATCTGGGCCAGCGCGGTGAGCACGCCCTGGCCGAGTTCGACCTTGCCGCTGCGCACGTCGACGGTGCCATCCGGCCGCAACGCCAGCCACCTGGCGACGTCCTCAGTCATGGCAGGCCAGGATCGCGCGGACGATCCGGTTGTGCGCGCCGCACCGGCACAGGTTGCCGTCCAGGGCTTGCCGGACCGTTGCCTCGTCCGGGTTCGGCGCCCGTTCGGTCAGCGCGACCGAGGTCATGATGATGCCCGCGATGCAGTAGCCGCACTGCATGGCCTGCTCGGCGACGAACGCGCGCGGCAGCGGATGGTCGCGCAGTCCTTCCAGCGTCCGGATCCGCTTGCCCCGCACCGCCCACATCGGGGTGTCGCAGGCGTGGACGGGGTGGTCGTCGGCGAGAACGGTGCACGCGCCGCACAGGCCGATACCGCAGCCGAACTTGGCCGCGGTGAGGCCGAGATCCTCGCGCAGCACGGCGAGCAGCGGCGTGTCCGGGTCGCGGTCGATGGCGTGATCGGTGTCGTTCACGGTGAGCCGCACGGTGCTCCCTTCCGGCCGTAGCGGGCGCGCAGTAGTGCGACGTTGGCCAGGGCGGCCGGGTCGACTTCGCCGTCCGGGACAAGGCCTTCACTGGGATCGTGCAGGACGTCGCGGATGGCGGGCAACTGCGCCTGCGGCAGCCTGAAGACGTCGGCCAGCAGTGGGTCGATCTCCTCCCCCGCGCCGAGCAGCTGGGTCACGGCTCGTTGCCATGATCGGGTGAACTGCCGGACCAGCTCGGGATGCTCGTCGAGCCAGCGGCCGCTCGCGGCGAGCACCGTGCCGAGGTAGGGGCGGACGACGTCGGTGACGCGGCCGAGGTTGGCCAGGCCGTCGCGTTGTGCGGTGAGCACCAGTCCGCCGTTGAGCAGGGTGGCGTGGCAGCGGCCCGCTCGCAGCGCGACGGCTCGCTTGGGTGTCGCGCCGAGGGCCACGACGTCGTAGTCGGCGTTGCGGTGCAGGCCGTGGGAAGCCAGCAGTTCGTAGAGGGCGAAGGCGAAGCCCGAGTGGGGCACGTCGACGCCGATGACGCCGCCGCGCAGGTCGTCGAGGTCGCGGACGCCGGGTGCGCCGAGCAGGGACAGGCCCATGCCGCCGTCCACGGCCCGGACGATGCGCACGTCCAGCTCCGGATGGGCGGCGAGATTGTCGGGGCTGGTCAGAATGAGGTCGTAGCTGCCTGCGCTCAGCGCGGCGAACTGCGCGGGCGAGGACGCCACCGGCTCGGCGGCGATCGCGAGTCCGTTGGCCTCGGCCAGGGCGAGGACCGGGGATCGGGAGAAGTAGCCGAGGCGCAGCGTGGTCATGCCAGGCCGTCGTCGACGTCGACGTGCTCGGGTTCCAGCGTCATGCCGCTGCGCCGGGCCTGTTCCAGGATCAGCGTGGCGAAGTCGAGGTTGCGGTGGCCCGCGCCGACCGCGCTTTCGACGAGTTGGGCGGCGACGGCGGCGAGCGGCATCGGCACGGCAAGGTCGTGGGCGGCGTCGTGGGCGAGGTCGAAGTCCTTGGCCAGCAACGGCATGGTGAAGGTCGGGGTGAAGTCCAGGTTGACCAGGGCCGGGGTCTTGTAGCGGCTGAACGTCGAGCCCATGACCGAGTCGTTGAGGAATTCCAGGAACGCCGCGCGGGTGGTGCCGCCGCGTTCGGCGAGCAGTGTGATCTCGGCCAGGGACTGGATGACGACGCCGAGGAACACGTTGTGGCAGATCTTGGCCAGCCGCGACACCTCCCCCTCGCCCAGATACGTCGCGCCCCGCCCGAGCACCAGTAACAGGTCGCGCACCTCGTCGTAGGCCGTGCGCGAGCCGGAGACCGCGAAGGTCAGCTGACCGGCCCGCACCACCTTCGGGTTGCCGCTGACCGGCGCGGCCAGGAACTCCGATCCGCGCGCGCGGGCCCGGTCCCGGGCCAGGCTGGAGGCTTCCATCGAGACCGTGGACGTGTCCACCACGATGCGCGGCGAGTCGGCCGGGTGGGTGAGCAGGCCGCCGTCGCCGGTGGTGACCTCGGTCAGGTCGGCCGAAGCGGATACCATGATGAACACGACGTCCCGTCCGGCCAGGTCGGCCGGCGTGTCCACGACCGTGCCGCCCAGTGCTTCGGCTTTGGCGCGGGTCCGGTTGTAGACGGCGACGTCGTGCCCGGCGTCGAGCAGGCGGCCGACGAGCGCGGCACCCATGCGTCCGGTGCCGATCCAGCCGATGCGAGCGTTCATGTGCTCTCCTTGCTGATCGCGCGGCCGCCGAGGTAGAGCCGGGCGACCTCGGGATTGGCCAGCAGGCTCGGGCCGCTGTCCACCAGTCGCACGACCCCGGCCTCCAGCACCGCGCCGACGTCCGACGCGGCCAGGCCGCTGCGGGCGTTCTGTTCCACCAGCAGCACGGTGATGCCCCGCTTGGCCAGGTCGCGGATGCTGGCGAAGACCAGCTTGCGGGACTTCGGATCCAGCCCGATCGACGGTTCGTCCAGCAGCACCAGCGCCGGATCGAGCACCAGCGTCCGGGCCAGTTCGACCAGTTTCTGTTCGCCGCCGGACAGGGCGCCCGCATGGTCGTGGGCGCGCCTGCGGCAGATCGGGAACGCGTCGGCGGCCGCGTCCACCCGTTGCCGGAGGAGTTTGCGGTCGGGTAGGGCGTAGCCGCCCATCAGCAGGTTGTCCCATACCGACATGGCCGGAAACAGGCTGCGGTCCTGTGGGACGTGCACGATGCCGCGTCGCAGCCGCGCGCGGGGACGCAGCCCGTCGATCGGCGTGCCGTCGAAGACGACGCGGCCACTGCTGGGTCGCAGCAACCCGCTGACGCACTTGAGCACCGTGGACTTACCGGCGCCGTTCGGCCCGATCAGGCAGGTGACCGATCCGGCGTCGACGTCGAGGTCGACGCCTTTGAGGATGTCGCCCGCGCCGTAACCGGCGACGACCGAGTGCAGGCTGAGCAAGGGCGCCATCAGGCCCCCAGGTAGGCGTCGAGGACGGCGGGGTCGTCCTGCACGACGTGCGGCGGTCCGACACAGATCTCCTGGCCCTGATCCAGCACGACGACCGGATCGCACAGCCGCATCACGAAGTTCATGTCGTGCTCGACGATGAGGAAGGTGACCCCGGCCGCGTGCCGGGCGCCGATGTGCTTGGCCATCGTCTCGATCAGCAGCGGGTTCACGCCCGCGGTCGGCTCGTCCAGCAGTACCAGTTTCGGCTCGCTCATCAGCACGGCCGCGAACTCCAGCAGTTTGCGCTGCCCGTAGGACAGTTCGGCCGCGTACAGGTCGGCGACCTGGGTGAGCTTGAATTCATCCAGTAGCGCGCCGGCTTTGGTGCGGTCTGATCGCGCGATGCGGCGGCGCAACAACGGAAATCCGCCTGCTACCACCAGGTTCTCCAGCACGGTCAGCTCGCTGAACACGCGGGCCTGTTGGAAGGTGCGGCACAGGCCGCGCCGGTAGAGGTGCGCGGGTTTCGCGCCGGTCACGTCGTGCCCGTCGAACCGAACCCGGCCGGCGTCGGCCTTGAGGTAGCCGGTGACGACGTTGAACAGGGTGGTCTTGCCGGAGCCGTTCGGCCCGATCAGCGCGGTGATCGAACCGGGTTCGACCCGCAGCGATGCGTCGCGCAGTGCCTGCACGGCCCCGAAGGACCGGGACAGGCCGTCGACTTCGAGCAGTGCCGTCATGCCGCGTCCACCGCCCTGCGCCGTCGTCGCCGCCGTAGTCTGTCCTGAATGGACGGTATGATGCCGCGGGGCAACACCAGCATGACCACCAGGAACACCAGCGCGTAGGCGATCAGGTAGAACTGGCTGCCGCCGAGGCTGTAGGCGAGGTACTGCTGCGCCAGTTCCAGGATGAACGCGCCGAGCACCGGCCCCCACAACGTCGCGCGGCCGCCGAGGAAGGTCATCAGCACGATGGCGACGGTGATCAGCGGGTCGACCGCGAACTGTGGGTAGACGAAGCTCTCGTAGTAGGCCCAGACCGCGCCGACCATGCCGGTCAGGCCGACGCTGACGCTGAAGGCGAGCAGCTTCACCGTCTGGACCCGCACGCCGATCCCGGCGGCTTTGTCCTCGTCGGCGCGCACCGCCGCCAGCGAGAGCCCGACCTTCGAGCGCATCGTGGCCCAGGTCAGGCCCATGGCGAAGGCCAGCATGATCAGGAGCACGTAGTAGAAGGGCTGTTCGAAGGTGTCGGCGGGGAACGGCGCGACGGTGATCGAGGCGCCCTGCGCTCCCCCGGTCAGCCCGCGCAGGTTGAACGCGAGCGTCTGGACAACGAACAGCAGCGTGATGGTGACGATCGCGAACACATCGGCCCTGGTGCGCATGGACAGTGCCGCGATCGGCAGGCCGACCACGGCGACCCCGATGCCGATCAGCGGCAGCGTCCAGAACGGCTCGTAGCCGGTGACGATGGCGTGGTGGTGAAACCACAGGACTTCGGCGTAGGCGCCGATGCCGAAGAACGCGACGTGCCCGAGCGAGGGATAACCGGCGAAGCCGCCGAGCAGGTTCCAGGCGCTGGACATCACCGCGAACATCAGCGTGAACACCAGCATGTTCATCGCCCAGTGGGCGAGTCCGAACAATGGCAGCGAGCCGACGATCCCGAAGAACAGAACGGCCCGGCCCGCGCTCATATGGCGCCCCGGACGGCCGAGCCGAACAGCCCGCGCGGCCGGATCAGCAACACCAGCAACAGCACGATGAAAAACGTCATCTGCGACCAGATCGGCGAGACGACGGCGGCCACGATCGACGAGGACACCGAGATCACCAGCGCGCCGATCATGGCGCCGCCGATGCTGCCCAGGCCGCCGAGCAGCACGATGGACAGCAGCCGCGAGATCAGGTCGTAGTGGCTGTTCGGGTTGAACGGGTAGAGCATGCCGTAGACCGAGCCTGCCGCGGCCGCGGTCGCGGTGCCGAGGCCGTAGCCGATGGCCGACACCCATTCCGACTCGACCCCGAGCAGTCGCGCCGATTCGGGGTTCTGCACGCTGGCCCGGACCGCGCGGCCGAACCGGGTCCGGTTGAGCACCAGGTAGAGCAGGGCCAGCACGAACAGCGAGAGCAGGAACGCCCACAGCCGGACCAGCGTGATCCGGTAGCCGAACACGGTCCAGCTGGCGTTGACGTAGCTGGTGTTGGTGTCGCGGTCGGTGGTGTTCCAGACGACGCTCATCACGCCCTCGATCAGCAGCGCGACCGCGAACGTGACGAGCACGCTCAACTGGGACCGGTCACCGGCGTGCAGCGGCCGCAGGAACAGCCACTGCACGCCGACGCCGACCACGAACAGGGCGGCGGTGGTGATCGGCAAGGCGAGGAACGGGTCGACGCCCCAGGACGTGAACAGCTGGAAGGACAGGTAGGCGCCGAGGATCACCATGGCTCCCTGCGCCATGTTGACCACCCGCATGATGCCGAAGATCAGCGTCTGGCCTGATGCCATCAGTGCGTAGACGCCGGCCGTGAGCACGCCGAGGATCACGCCCTGGATCAGTGCGTGCACCCGGCCTCACCCACCCCAGTTCGGTTTGGGCGCCTCGGGTTTCGCCTGCGCGATCGAGGCCGGATAGACCGGCAGCAGCTTGCCGCCCTGCCACTGCACCAGGTTGAACCGGCCGGTCGGCGCGCCATCGGCCGACCAGGACAGGTTGCCGAGCAGCGTGGGCCAGACGCCGCTGTGCAGGGTGCTGATGATCGTGTTGTTGTCGATCTTGCCGGTCTTGGCGGCGACCGCCTCGATCACCTGTCCGACCGCGTAGGCCTCGGCGCTGCTGTCGTCGACGCTCTGGGCGGAGCCGCCGTAGGCCTTGATGTAGGCGGCGGTGAACGCGGCGCTGCCGGTCGCGGTCGAGCCCGGATACCAGTCGGCGGGGGCGAAGATGCCTTCGGTGTTGGCCGCGCCGACCGCGGGCGGGTACTCCAGCGGCGAGTTGGCGCCGTTGGACTGGAACATGAACTTGGGGCTGTACTTGAGCTGTACCAGGTCTTTCACCTGGTTGTAGGCGTCCTCGTTCTGGGTGCCGCCGACGATCAGGTCCGGGTGGAGGGCCGCGATCGCGCCCATCACCGGGGACAGGTCCATGGTTTCCGAGGGGTACACCTGCTTGTAGACCGTGCGGACCCCGGCGGCCTCCAGCTTCTGCCGGATGTCCTCGGCCAGCGGTGCGGCGAACGGGTCGTCGAGTTCGGCGTAGGCGGCGGTGGCCGGCCGCTGATCGGGCGGCAGGCTCTTGAGGTAGTCGACGAACACGTCGCCGGACTGCACCGTCGGCGCGGGCTGCACGAAGAAGAAGTTGTTCAGGTGCTGCTGAAAGACGGCCGGGCCACCACCGGCCGGGGCGAGAAAGGCGTAGCCGTAGCGTTTCGCGACCTGGGACGCGGGGATGGTCAGCAGGGTGGAGAACGGGCCGAAGGTCAGGTTGACGTGATCTTTGTTGATCAGGTTCTGGTAGTTGGTCACCACCTGCGTCGGGCTGGACGCATCGTCCACAATGTCCATTCGCACCTGGCGGCCGAGAATGCCGCCGTGCGCGTTGACGGTGTTGGCCCATAACTCGTAGCCGTTCTTGACGGCCTTGCCGGAGTCGGAGAAGTCACCCGTGAGCGAGACGGACGCGCCGATCACCAGCGGCCCCGAGCCGCTGCCACCGGTCGATCCGCCGCCCGACGCGCAACCCGCGACCAGCGCGAGCGCTCCGACGACAAGGCCGATCCGCCACAAACGATTGTCGTTGTTCATCAAACACGCCCTCCCCGGGCATGGATGGAGATCCGGACCGTGCGTCACGCACCATACCGGCACGGTCCAGGCGGTGGTCGACAAACGATTGCAGCAAGACTCCACCCAGTCGGCGAGGACGTCAAGGGCCTATTTGCGTGACCAGCATCAGCACGCGGCCGACACAAACAATCGATTGCGGACAAGCGCGGCTATTATTGCGGAGTGAACAAGGTCCGCCTGGTCGATGTCGCGCGTGAGGCCGGGGTGCACGCCGGCACCGCGTCGCGCGCGCTCAACCCGGCGGCGCGCGGTTCGGTGAGCAGGCAGACCGTGCGCAAGGTGGAACGCGCCGCCCGCAAGCTCGGCTACACGCCCAACACCGTGGCGCGAGGGCTGCGCACCGCGCGCTCGTTCGTGGTCGCGCTGGTTGTTCCGGACATCACGAACCCGCTGTTCCCCTACATCGTGCGCGGCGCCGAGCAGGTGCTCGCCGAGGCCGGCTACACCCTGGTGCTCACCGACACCAACAACGACGCGGACACCGAACGCTCGCAGGTCTCGGCCATGCGAGCGCGCGGCGTGGACGGTTTCATCGTCGCCACCGCCCGCTGGCAGGACCCGGTTGTAGACGAACTGGTCGCCGCCGGGGTCCCGACGGTGCTGGTCAACCGGCACAACGAGAGCGGCCCGTTCCCGTTCGTCGGCACGGATGACCGGCACGGCATCGAACTGTGCGTGCAGCACCTGCGCGAACTGGGCCACCGGTCGATCCTGCACCTGGCCGGCCCGGCCGACACCTCGACCGGTCGCGCCCGCGCCGACGCGTTCCGGCAGGCCATGCGCGGCAACGGGTTCTCCGCCCGCAGTGTCCTGCAATGTCCGTCGTTCACCGAACACGCCGGCGCCGACGCGGTGGCCCAGGCGCTCGCGCAGGGCACGCAGTTCACCGCGATCGTGGCCGGCAACGACTTGCTGGCCATCGGCGCGGCCGAGGCCCTGGCCGAACACGGCATCGTGTGTCCGCGCGACGTGTCGATCACCGGCTACAACGACGTCGAGTTCATGCGCAGGCTGACTCCGGCGTTCACCACGGTCCGCATCCCGTTGCACAACATGGGCGTGCTGGCCGCCCGCACGCTGCTGGCGTGGTTGCACGGCACCGCACCGGAAACCGGCACGCAGATCCTGTTGCCGGTCGAGTTCATGGCCAGGGGAACCACCGGGCCGGCGCGCGCCTGATCAGCCGCGCGCGGCCATCCGGACGATTGACACGACCGGTTTCCTGCCTTAGATCTCAGTGTTGAGAGCGCTCTCACCCGCAGCACAGTTCGCCCTGATCGGCCTCGCTCAGCCACCATCGAAGGGAACGCAACGGTGCCTCTCCCCTTACCCGCGCCGCGACGCAGATCGCGCAGGCGACCGACATTTCGCTCGTTGGTCGTGGTCGCCGCCCTGTCCGCCTTGTCGCTGACCGCCCTCCCCGGCTCGGCCAACGCCGCCACCAGCGCTCCGTTCGGCGGCACCGCGGCCGCCGTGCCGGGCGTCGTGCCGGCCGCGAACTACGACACCGGCGGCCAGGGCGTCGCCTACAACGTCACCTCGACCAACGGCAGCGCCAACAACTACCGCGCCGATGGCGTCGACCTGGAAACCACCGCCGACACCCAGGACGCCGGCGCGCCCGGTGGCGCGTATGACATGGGCTGGACGACACCCGGTCAGTGGTTCAAGTACACCGTCAACGTCGCCACCGCCGGGACGTACAGCGTCGCCTTCCGGGTTTCTTCGCCCTACGGTCTGGCCGACGCGGCGCACCTCGCGAACGCGGCGGGCACGAACCTGTCCGGGTCGATCGCCATCCCGAACACCGGCGGCTACGAAACCTGGACCACCGTGGCCACGAGCATCACGCTCCCGGCGGGCCAGCAGACGCTGACCGTCGACCAGGACTCCAACGGCTGGAACTTCCACTTCCTGGCCTTCACCCTCGGCTCGGGCGGTGGCACCCCGGGCGGCGACAAGCCTTTCGGTGGTACGCCCGCGCCCGTGCCCGGCTCGGTGCAGGCGGCCAACTACGACACCGGCGGCCAGGGCGTTGCCTACGACACCGCGGCAGGCAACGGTTCGGCCAATGGCTACCGCGCCGATGGCATCGACCTGGAGAACACCGCCGACACCCAGGACACCAGCCCGGCGGGCGGTGCCTACGACCTGGGCTGGACCACGCCCGGCCAATGGTTCAACTACACCGTCGAAGTAGCGACAGCGGGCGTCTACACGGTCAGTTTCCGAGTCGCTTCACCGTATGGCGCGGCCGACGGGCTGCACATCGCGAACTCGGCCGGTGCCAACCTGACCGGCGCGGTCGCGGTGCCGAACACCGGCGGCTACCAGACCTGGGCCACGGTCACCGCCAGCATCACGTTGCCCGCAGGGCAGCAGACCCTGACCCTCGATCAGGACGCGAACGGCTGGAACTTCCACTACCTGGCCTTCTCCCAGGGCAGCGGCACCGGCCCGACCGAATACTGCGGCACCCAGGACCTCGCCCTGGACGAACCGACCACGGCCTCCTCGACCCAGGACGCCACCGACTACCCGGCGCGCGACGCCACCGACGGCGACCCGGGCACCCGCTGGTCCAGCGCGGCCAGCGACCCGCAGTGGCTGGAGGTCGATCTCGGTGCCCAGCAACAGATCTGCAGCCTCGGCGTGCTGTGGGAGGCCGCCTACGCGACCGCCTTCACCATCCAGGCTTCCAACGACAACTCGTCCTGGAACACCATCTACTCCACCACAACGGGAACCGGCGGGCAGGAGACGATCCCGGTCTCGGTGACCGCCCGCTACCTCAAGCTCAACGGCATGGCGCGCGGTACCCAGTTCGGCTATTCGATCTTCGAGTTCGACGTCTACGGCCTGACCACGACCGCGCCGGTGACCGGCGGCAACGGTAACGGCGGCAACGGGGTCTGCCCGTGGGTCGGCTCGACCGCGCCACTGGCGCAGCGGGTCCAGCAGGTGCTCAACACGATGGACCAGTCCGAGGAACTGACGCTGGTCGCCGGCGACGGCACCTCCTCCTACATCGGCCATGTCGCGGGCGTGCCGAACCTGTGCATCCCGCAGACCAACCTGGAGGACGGCCCGTCCGGAGTCGGTGACGGCGCGGGCAACGTGACCGCCTTCCCCGACGGTGAGAACGCGGCCGCGACCTGGGATCCGGCGCTGGTCCAGCAGGAGGGCACCGCGAAGGGCGCCGAGTTCGCGGGTAAGGGCGTGAACATCTCGCTCGGCCCGACAACGAACCTGGTGCGCGACCCGCGCTGGGGCCGGACCTACGAAACCTATGGCGAGGACCCGTTCCTGGCCGGTCAGATCACCGCGTCGGAGGTCACCGGGTTGCAGAGCCAGGACGTGATGGCCGACGTCAAACATGTGGCCGCCTACGACCAGGAGCAGTACCCGAACGGCACCAACAACGAGACGGTCAGCCAGCAGGCGCTGGAGGAGCTGTACCTGGCGCCGTTCCAGTCCGCGATCGAACAGTCGGCACCGGCGTCGATGATGTGTTCCTACGCCGTGGTCAACAACTTCTCCTCCTGCCAGAACGCGGACATGTTGAACAACGGGCTGGACGAGCAGGCGAACTACGGCGGTTTCATCGTCTCCGACTGGGGCGCGGCCGGTCCCGCCGTCGCGGACGCGGAGGGCGGCCTTGACATCGCGATGCCGTTCAACTCCTACGCGACCGATCTGGGCAACGCGCTGGCCAACGGCACGTTCAACCAGTCGACCCTCAACGCGATCGTGGCGCGCATCCTCACCCAGATGTTCAGCTTCGGCATGTTCGACAACCCGCAGACCGGGTCGCTGTCCGCCACCGTGACCACCGCAGCGCACCAGCAGACCGCGTTGCAGATGGGCGAGGAGGGCACGGTCATGTTGAAGAACAACGGTCTGTTGCCGCTCAACGCCAACGGGAACGAGTCGATCGCGGTGATCGGCACCGACGGCGGCGCCGGGGTGGAGATCTCCGGCGGCGGCAGTGGCAGCGTGAACGGGTCGAACACGGTCTGGCCGCTGACCGGCATCCAGAACGCCGCCGGGCCGAACATCAAGGTCACCTACACCCCCGGTGACGACAACGGCACCACCGACATCCCGCAGGCGGTGGCCGCCGCCCAGGCCGCGACCGACGCGATCATCTATGTCAGCGCCCCGGAAGGCGAGGAGAGCGACCTGAAAACGCTCGACCTCTCCAGTGCCGACGAGACGATGATCGCCGACGTCGCCGCCGCCAACCCGAACACGATCGTGGTGCTCAACAGCGGCTCGCCGGTGGTCATGCCGTGGCTGAACAATGTGGCCGGGGTGTTCGAGAACTGGTACGGCGGCCAGGAAACCGGTGCGGCGGTGGCGGCGCTGATCTTCGGCACGGCGGACCCGTCCGGCAAGCTGCCGGTCACCTTCCCGGCCAGTCTCAGCCAGGTCCCGGCGCAGACGACCGCGCAGTGGCCGGGCACGGCGACCGGGGTGACCTACAGCGAGGGCGTGAACATCGGCTACCGCTGGTACCAGTCGCAGAACATCACGCCCGCGTTCCCGTTCGGTTTCGGCCTGTCCTACACGAAGTTCGCCTTCTCCAACCTCACCGTCGGCGGCTTCAACGCCAACGGCACGGCCACGGTGACCGCGACGGTCACCAACACCGGGTCGGTGGCCGGCGCGGACGTGGCGCAGATGTATGTCGGCGATCCAGCGGCCAGCCAGGATCCGCCGGAGCAGTTGCGTGGTTTCCGGCGCGTCATGCTCAGTCCGGGGCAGAGCGCGACGGTGTCGTTCCCGCTGACCATCCACGATCTCGCCGCCTGGTCAGCGGGCGACAACCAGTGGGAGGCGAAGTCCGGCGGCTACTCGATCAAGGTCGGTGACGCGTCCAGCAACCTGCCGTTGAGCGGTTCGGTCAATCTGGCCCAGACGTTGACCGGGCAGGTCGCGGCGGGCGCGTCAGGGGCGGGGGTTTCGCTGGCCAACACCGCAGTCAGCGCGAACGTCACGCCGAACTCGGGCGTGCCGGGTTCGGAAACCGTGGGCGTGGTCAACCCGTTCGGCTACGCCAGCCCGAAGGGCGCGGGGGTGTCGTTCACGATGCAGGCGCAGGATTCCAACCCGGCCCAGCACCTGACGTTCACGGCCTCGGGCCTGCCGCCCGGCATCACGATCGCCGCGAACGGCACCATGTCCGGTTCGAGCGGCACGCTCGGCACGTACACGGTGACCGTGACCGCGACCGACTCGGCCGGTGTGTCCGGCACGGCGACCTTCGTGTGGTCGATCGTGCAGTGAGTCGAGTGCGGCGCCCGGTTACCGGGCGCCGCACGCGGCCGGGCCGAGCAGATCCCAGCGATTACCCGCGATGTCGCGGAAGACGACGACCTGGCCGTAAGCCTCGGTTCGCGGGTCGCCGAGGAATTCGACGCCTGCGGCGCGCATGCGCTGGTAGCTGGCCTCGAAGTCGTCGACCTGGAGGAAGAAGCCGACTCGGCCCGCGTGCTGGTTGCCGATCGCGGCGGCCTGGGTTTCGCCGTCGGCGCGGGCGAGCAGGATGCCGGTCTGCCCGCCTGGCGGGCGGACGACCACCCAGCGTTTGGGACGGCCGTCGTTGGTCGTGGATGGGGAGTCTTCGGCCAGTTCGAATCCCAGTGCCAGGGTGAAGAAGTCGATCGCCGTGTCGTAGTCCTCGACGATGATCGCGGTGAGGTGCAGGAACGCCATGGCCGTTACGTTATTGCGCGTCCGGCCAGTCCACCGACAGGTAGGTGGTTTCGGTGAATTCGTGCAGGCCCTCGCGGGCACCTTCGCGGCCGAGCCCGCTCTGCTTGACGCCACCGAAGGGCGCGGACGGGTCGGAGACGAGGCCACGGTTGATGCCGACCATGCCCGCCTCGATCGCCTCACCGAGCCGCATCGCCCGCTGGAGATCACCCGAGCAGACGTAGGCCGCCAATCCCAGTTCGGAGTCGTTGACCAGGCGCAGCAGTTCGTCCTCGCGCTGCCAGGTGACGATGGGCGCGACCGGGCCGAAGATCTCCTGCCGGACGATGTCGGCATCGGCGGGCACGTCGGCGAGCACCACCGGTGCGACGAAGCTGTCGGTCGCGCCGACCGGCAGTTCGGCGCGCGCCACGACACGGGCACCGGCGGCCAGCGCGGACTCGACCAGTGCGGTCACGCCCTTGGCGGCCTTGGCCGTGATGAGCGGGCCGACGTCGGTCTTCGGGTCGTCGCCGGGACCGACGCGCAGCGCCGCCACTCGCTCGCCGAGTTTCGTCTGGAACTCCTGCGCCACGTCGGCATGCACGTAGAACCGGTTGGCGGCGGTGCAGGCCTGGCCGCCGTTGCGGAACTTCGCGGTCATCGCGGCGGCTACCGCCGTGTCCAGGTCGGCGTCGGCGGTGACGACGAAGGGCGCGTTGCCGCCCAACTCCATCGACGTGTTGATCACGCGGTCGGCGGCCTGGCGCAACAGCAGGCGCCCGACCGGAGTGGAACCGGTGAACGACAGCTTCCGGACCCGGATGTCCTCCAGCCACGTGGTGACCACCGCGCCGGCGTCGGTGGTGGTCACCAGGTTGACCACCCCGTCCGGGATGCCTGCTTCGGTGAGCAGGCGGGCGATGGCCAGCGCGGTGAGCGGGGTTTCGGCGGCTGGTTTGAGCACGACGGTGCAGCCCGCGGCGAGGGCGGGCGCGATCTTGCGGGTGGCCATCGCGGCCGGGAAGTTCCACGGCGTCACCAACGCGGCGATCCCGACTGGGCGCTGGGTGACGACGGTGCGGACGCCGCCTGCCGGGGCCGGGCCGTAGTGCCCGGCCGGGCGCACGGCTTCCTCGGCATACCAGCGAAAGAACTCGGCCGCGTAGGTGATTTCGGCGAGCGCGTCGGCGCGGGGTTTGCCGTTCTCGGCGACGATCAGCGCGGCCAGTTCGTCGCGGTCGCGCAGCATCAGCTCGAAGGTCCGGTGCAGCAGTTCCGAGCGGCGGCGGGCCGGGGTGGCGGCCCAGCCGCGCGCGGCCGCGTCGGCGGCATCGACGGCGGCGGTGGCCTCGGCCGGGCCGCCGTCCGGGACGCGGTCGATGACCTCGCCGGTGGCCGGGTTGTCGACAGCGAACACGGCGAACACGGTGGACTCAGCCACGGAAGGCCCCTTCCAGAACGTCGAGTGCGTCGTCGATCAGGTCGTCGCTGATCGACAGCGGCGGCAGGAAGCGCAGCACGTTGCCGTAGGTGCCGCAGGTCAGCACGATCACCCCGGCCGCGTGGCAGGCGGTCGAGATCGCCTTGGCCAGCGCCGGGTCGGGTTCGCCGGTGCCGGCCTTGACCAGTTCGATGGCGAGCATCGCGCCTCGGCCGCGGACGTCGCCGATCCGGTTGTCGTTGTCCCGCAAGCGATGCAGCCGCGTTGTCATCAGCGTCTCGATCTCGCGGGCTCGCTCGATCAGGCCGTCGGCCTCGATGGTGTCCATGGCCGCGAGCGCGGCGGCGCAGGCCAGCGGGTTGCCGCCGTAGGTGCCGCCGAGGCCGCCCGCGTGCACCGAGTCCATGATCTCGGCGCGCCCGGTCACCGCCGAGAGCGGCAGGCCACCGGCGATGCCTTTGGCGCTGGCCACCAGGTCGGGGACGACGCCCTCGTGTTCGCAGGCGAACATCGCGCCGGTGCGGGCGAACCCGGTCTGCACCTCGTCGGCGATGAACAGCACGTCGTTGGCCCGGCACCAGGCGGCCAGCGCGGGCAGGAAACCGGCGGCGGGCACGATGAACCCGCCCTCGCCCTGGATCGGCTCGATGATCAGCGCGGCAGGCCGTCCGACCTGCTTGTCGATGATGTCGATGGCGCGGCGGGCGGCGGTGTCGCCGTCCAGGCCGTCCCGGTACGGATAGGACAGTGGCAGCCGGTAGACCTCGGGCGCGAACGGTCCGAAGCCGTGCTTGTAGGGCATGGACTTGGCGGTCAGCGCCATGGTCAGGTTGGTGCGGCCGTGATAGGCGTGGTCGAAGGCCACCACTGCCTGCCGCCCGGTGTGGGCGCGGGCGATCTTGACCGCGTTCTCCACCGCCTCGGCACCGGAGTTGAACAACGCGGTGCGCTTGGCGTGGCCGCCCGGGGTGAGCCGGTTGAGCCGCTCGGCGACCGCGACGTACCCCTCGTACGGGGTGACCATGAAGCAGGTGTGGGTGAAGGCCGCCGCCTGCTCGGCAACGGCATCGACCACGCGCGGCGCGCTGGCACCGACCGTGGTGACCGCGATGCCCGACCCGAGGTCGATGAGGACGTTGCCGTCGACGTCCTCGACGACTCCCCCGCCGGCGCGGACCGCGAAGACCGGCATCGTGGTGCCGACGCCCGCGGCGACGGCGTTCTGCTTGCGCGCCATCAGTTCCCGGGAGCGCGGACCGGGGATCTCGGTGACCAGCCTGCGGGTCTGCGGGAGAGCCGTCGTGAGCGTCATAGCCGAATGATCCGGCCGTGAGCCTATGCCGTCCAATGCCAACTCTGCCTACAGTCCATGCTGCTGATGCATACTGGTTCGGGTGGAGCTACGGACACTGCGCTACTTCGTCGCCGTCGCCGAGCACGGGTCGGTCAGCGCCGCCGCCCCCGTGGTTCGGGTGACGCAGCCTGCCCTGTCCCGGCAGGTGCGGCAGCTCGAACGAGAGCTGCGGATCGCGTTGTTCGACCACGGTCCCGGACCGCTCACGCTCACGGCGGCCGGACGCCAGTTCCTGGCGGTGGCCCGCGACGCGTTGCGGCACGTTGACGACGCGGCGGCGACGGCCGAGTCGCTGGCGGCCGGGCGACTGACCCGGCTCACCATCGCCGCGCCGTCCACGACTTTCACCGACGTGATCGCCCCGTTCCTGGCCACCTTCGGCCCGGACGATCCGCTGCCCACGGTGATCGAGGCCGACGGCACGTTCGCGTTGCGCGAGGGCGCCGATCTCGCGATCGTCACCCAGCCACCGGAAGCGGTGTGGACGCGGTACGCGCTGGCCGTGCTGCCGGTCTGGGCCTACGTGCGCACCGAGCACCCGTGGTCCGGGCGGAGGTCGGTGCGGCTGGCGGAGTTGATCACCGAGCCGCTGATCGTGCTGGAACCGGGTCTGCGGCCCAGGCAACTGTTCCAGGAAGCGCTCGCCGCGGCGGATCTCGCCGTGCCGGAGTTCGTCGAGTGCGGCAACGCCCAGGTCGCCCAGGCGCTGGCAGCGGCGGGCCGGGGTGTCGCGGTGGTGTCCGACGATGCCCGGTTCGGCCTGCACGGCCTGCACATCGACACCGGCCAGGCCCCGCTGCGGATCAGCCTGCACGCCGCCTGGTCACCCCGGCATCACGCCGCTGGGGCGTTGGCCGAGCTGGCCGAGCGACTGCGGATCTTCTGCGCCGAGCGCTACCGGCCGATGCGTATCGTCTGAGAACCGCTACGAGTTATGCCACAGTGGGGAATGTGACCGCGTCGGATCGCGACAGCGACGAGCCTGAGCCCGCACCGTGGCTGTGGGCATTCTTCGTCCTGACGATCTTTCTGCTGGTCGCGGTGATCGGGTTCACGACCTGGGCGCTGGTCACACCGCCCCGGGGCATCCGCGGCACGGTGATCGTCACGCAGTGCACATCAGTCGGCAAGACCTCGGAGTGCGATGGCTCGTTCCGATCCGATGACGGCAGCCTGAATCTCTCGGACGTGCAAGTCGGGGGTGACGGTCAGGCACTTCTGAACTCTTCCGTCACCGGGTACTACCGGCGGAGCTTGGATACCGTCTACGTCCACTCGACGTTTGCCACTCTGATGATCGGTTTGTCGCTTGCATTCGTATTGTCGATGCTGGCGTTCGCTCAGTTGATGTACCGGGTGTGGCTCCCGCGTCGGCGGCGAGCACTTCGTGCTGCCAGGCGCGCGATGCCTTGAGCGCCAGCCACAGACCGCGCCGTCAGCATATGTTGACGCCCGACCCTCCGTCAGCATATGCTGACGGGCATGGAGACGACACTGGAAATCGCCGAAGGGGCCGCCAGCAACGACCCCGACATCGGACTCCGCTCGGTCGCCGCACTGCGGACCCTGACCGAACGACTGGAGATCCTGCAGGTCGACAACGCCCGCAAACTCGGCTGGTCCTGGCAGGACATCGCCGAACGCCTCGGGGTCACCAAGCAGACCGTGCACCGCAAGCACGGCCGCCGGCTCGGGAGGCGATGATGTTCGAGCGGTTCACCACCGACGCCCGCACCATCGTCATCCAGGCCCAGCAGCACGCCCGCCGCCTCGGCCACCGCTACATCGGCTGCGAGCACCTGCTGCTCGCCGTCTCATCGGCCGACGCGCCGGCCGGTGCGGTGCTGCGCGAACACGGCGTCACCCCGGAACACGTCGAGGAACAGATCGTCCGCCAGGTCGGCCTGGGCACCGGCGCCAGCCTGTTCGCCGACCTCGACGCCGCCGCGCTGGCCGCGATCGGCATCGACCTGGACGCGGTCCGGGCCAGGATCGAAGGAAAGTTCGGCGCAGACGCCCTCACCGAGGCCGCCGAGGACATCCATTGCCGGCCACGGTCCCGGCTCAACCCGCGCCGGGCGATCCCGCCCGTGCTCGTCCGCCGGTTGCGGCGCCGCCGGTTCCGTGCCGTCGCGAACACCCGGCCGCCGCAGGCGACCGGCCGCTACCGCGCGCCCGGCCCCGCGCCGACCGGTCACCTGCCCTTCACCACCCGCGCCAAGAAATGCCTGGAGAACACGGTTCGCGAATCGCAGGCCCGCAACGACAAGCACATCGGTGTCGAGCACGTGACGCTCGGGCTGATCGCGATCAGCGGCGGCCTGGTCGGACCGATCCTCGCCGCCCTGGGCACGTCGGCGCCGACGCTGCGGACCGCGATCGTGGACCGGTACCGGCAAGCGAGCTGAACCCGGCCACCTGACTCCGGCCGGACCGATACGATGCGGTGTCCGGATCGGAGGTCGGCTCGGTGTCGCACCCCAACCAAGCGCGGCGCCACGCCGAGCAGGCCAATCTCGCGCTGGACCGGTTCGAGGAAACCGGCGCCATCGCCGACCTGGACGACGTGATCTCGTGTTTCCAGGCCGCGGCCGACGCGGTTCCCGTCGACGATCCCGGCCGCGCGATCTACCTCTATCACCTCGTTTCTCCCTGGCACGCCCGATTCGACCTGGGCAGCGACCCGGCCGATCTGGAGAACGCGATTGCCGCAGCGCGCGCGGCCGTCGCGCTCGCCCGCACCAACGCCGGTTATCTCGCCGCGCTCAGCGGCGTGCTGCTGGCGCGGTTCCAGGCCTTCGCGCGGACCGCCGATCTCGACGAGGCCCTGGAATGTGCTCGCATCGCGACCAGCCTGCCGCCGACCAGGCCCTCGGACGGCCAGAAGTCGCTGGAGAATCTCGCTGCCGCGCTGCGGTCACGCTACGAACTGTTCGGCGCGATGGAGGACCTGACCGAGTCGATCGAACTGGAACGCTCCGCGCTCGCGCTGAGCAAGCCCGGCGAGGCCCGGAAGAACCTGCTGCTGGGCCTGTCCCGGAACGTGTGCTCGCTGTTCGAGGAAACCGGCGAACCGCTGGAACTCGACGACGCGATCACGCTCGGCCGGCGGGCGGTCAAGGCCCGGCCACAGGACGACCGCAAGCAGGCCAGGTCCCTCGACGGGCTCGGCCACGTGCTGGAGCGTCTGGCCGAACGCGACAACTCCCTGGACGCGTTGGCCGAAGCCGTTGCGTGCAGCCGCACCGCGGTCGAGATCACGCCCGCCGCCGGTCCGGGCCGGGAACGCTATCTCGCGCACCTGGTGCTGCGTCTGGGCGCGTATTCCGTTCGCTCGGGAGACACCGCGCAACTCGACGAATCCGTGACGCTGGCCCGCGAAGCGGTCGCCGAACATCCCGGCCCCAGCGGCTATCCGCTGATCCTCATGGCGGCCCTGCGGACCCGTTACGAATGGGGCGGCGACTTCGCCGCCCTGGACGAAGGCGTGGCGGTCGGCCGGGCCGGCACGGCGCTGATCACCGAGGATTCCCATGTGCGGCAGGCGTACCTGGAGGTACTGGCCGCCATGCTGTTCCTGCGTTACCGGCAGTTGGGTTCCCTGGCCGACCTGGACGAAGCCATCGCGTACCAGCGCACCCTGCGCGAGACCCGCGGCACCGACCGCGGCCACCGGGCCGACACCCTGTCCTCGCTGGGCATGCTGCTGTGGACGCGCTACGAACGCACCCGGGACGGGCGCGACCTGGACGAGTCGATCGCGCTGGGGCGGGAGGCGGTCGCGGCCACCGCGCACCGCTTCGACCAGGCGCGGCTGCTGGCCAACTTCGCGGCCGCGCTGGATGCGCGGTTCCGGCGCAACGGCACGATCGAGGATCTCGACGAGGCGATCACCGCGACCCGCGCCGCGATCGCCGCGCCCGTCCGCTCGAACGAAGACCTGGCCCGCTACCACGCGAACCTGGTCGCCATGCTGACCACACGGTTCAAACGGACGGGGCAGCGTGCGGACCTGGACGACGCGGTCGACGCGGGCCGCACCAGCATCGCGCTGATCACCGCCGGCAACCCCGAACGATCGAAGTTCCTGGCCAATCTGGGCGACGCGCTGCGCTGCCGCCACCAGCTCACCGGCGCGGCGGTCGATGAGAACGCCGCCATCGCGGCGGAGGTCGAGGCGGCGGAGGTGAAATCCGCGCCAGCGTGGCAGCGGGTCGGGGTGGCCAGGTCCGCCGCGGCCGCACTGGTCGCGTCCGGCGACCTCCCGCGCGCGACCGATCTGCTCGACGACGCCGTGCGCCTGCTGCCCGAGGTCTCGCCACGCCGGTTGCACCGCGGCGACCAGCAGCACGCGCTCGCGGGTCTGGCCGGTCTGGCCGGTGAGGCGGCCGCGCTCGTCCTGGCCGATACCCGCCTTGCCGAGCCGGATCGGGCACGAAAAGCGTTGAGCCTGCTGGAGACCGGCCGCGCGGTGCTGATCAGCCAGACCCTCGATGGCCGCGACGACCTCTCCGAACTCCGCCGCCTGGACCCGAAACTGGCCGAGCGCTTCGTCGAGCTGCGTGATCAGCTCGACCGGCAGTGGGAACCCGGCCTGCCCGCGCCGGCCGCCGAACTGGGCGCCGATCCGGCGGTCGCCGAGGTCGGTAGCCGCGACCGGCACGAACTGGCCGCCGAGTTCGCCGCCACGCTGCGCCACATCCGGGAACTGGACGGGTTGGCGTCGTTCGGTCAGCCACCGGGCACCGGTGACCTGCTCGCGGCCGCGCGCCAGGGACCGGTGGTGGTGCTGAACGTGAGCGCCTACGGCAACCATGCCCTGCTGGTCACGAGCACCGGAGTGACCGCGCTGCCGCTGCCCGAGCTGACCGAGGACAGCCTGGTGCAGCGGGCGTCGGAGTTTCTGTCCGGCCGGGAGGCGTTCATCCGGGGTTACGGCTCGCGCCGGGCCAAGGGCGGGTCCGACATGGTCAACGTCCTGGAGTGGCTGTGGGACGCGGTGGCCGGGCCGGTGCTCGACGCCCTCGGCTACCGGAGCCGGCCGGCGGAGGGCGACTGGCCTCGGGTGTGGTGGGTGCCGTGCGGGCTGCTCGGCCTGCTCCCGATCCACGCCGCCGGTTATCAGGCCACGGCCGCCGATCCGGCGCCGCGCACGGTCATCGATCGCGTCGTGTCCTCCTACACGCCATCACTGCGCGCCCTCATCCACACCCACGGCCGGTCCGCGACCTCGCGCCCGAGGCCCGAGGTGCTCGCGGTGGCGATGCCGACCACGCCGGGCATGCCCGGGCTTGGCCGGCTGCCGTCGGTTCCCGACGAGATCAGGATGTTGCGCGGGTACTTTCCCGATCTCACCGTGCTGGTCGGTGCCGGGGAGGCCGTCGAGAACGCCAGCGCGGCGCCGACCAAGGACAACGTGCTGGCCCGGCTGGCCGATCATCCGGTGGCCCACTTCTCCTGCCACGGCCACAGCGACCAGTCCGATCCGTCGCACAGCAGGCTGCTGCTCCAGGACCACCAGCGCGATCCGTTCACGGCGGCGAGCCTGGGGCCGGTCGCGCTCGATCGGGCGCAGCTGGCATACCTGTCGGCGTGCAGCACGGCGGCGACCCGGCCGCTGGCGCTGCTGGACGAGTCGATCCATCTGGCGTCGGCGTTCCAGATCGCCGGTTTCCGGCACGTGATCAGCACCCTGTGGGAGATCGAGGACCGATCCTCCGTCCGGGTCGCCGACGACTTCTACGGGCAGCTGCGGACCGCGGACGGCACGTTCGACGTCGACCAGGCCGCGCACTCGCTGCACCGGGCCACTCGCGCGGCCCGGGACTCGGCTACAGCGACGCGGCACCCGTTCTTCTGGGCCTCCTACGTCCACATCGGAGCGTGAGTCCGTCTACTGTGGTCAGTCGTCGTCCGGGCTGGTCAGCAGGTCGTCCAGCCACCGCCTGCGCTCCGGCGGGCAACTCGCCCGCAGCGCGCGCATGATCTCGTGCACCGTGTTCGTGTCGTAGTTGGACCTCACCTGCCCGCGCGAGAGCAGAACGTTGAGCGTGAAGCGGGCCGAACCCTCGCTGAGCCCCCAGAAGACCCGGACCGCTTCGTCTTTCACGGCAGGGCCGGAGATCGGCGAGGCCAGCAGGTCCGCGAACGAACCCAGGTTCAGCGGGCCATCCGGCGGCGCGTGTCGCAGGCACGCGATGACGACCTCGGGGTTGGGGTGGTGCAGGAAGACGTTGATCCAGCTGGCCCGCAGCAGCCCCTGGGCCTGCTCCCCGCTGCCGATGTAGCGCCGGTAGCGTTCCTCCGTCCACAGGTAGGGCAGGTCGCCCCGGGCCAGCAGGCCTGCGACGTCGATGCTCCACGGCACGCGCAGCGGCGCCATGCCCCACAGTTCGTCGCCGTCGGGATCAGCGGGGAACGAGACGGTCCGGCCGTCGCTGCTCCGGACCCCCAGCACCGGCGCGATCCGCCGCGGGTCGACGCCGATTTCCTGGTACATGGTCAGGTTTTCGCCGCAGGCGCGGCAACGCAGCTGCTCCGGCTGCCAGCTCGGCGAGGCCAGCCCGTTGCACACCGCGCACTGCAACAGCGAACAGCCCTCGCACCGCAGTCCGCCGCCGACTTTCACCAGGCTGCGCAGATCGTCATAGACGTGGTAGGTGTACAAGCTGCCGACGTTGTCCTCGTTGATCGGAACCATGCTGGGTTTGATGAAATAGCCACACCAGGCGCACCGGGTGTCCGAGGGCGTCGGCCGCGTGTTCTGGTCACGCGAAACGAGTTCGATCGGTGTGCCGTCGGATTCGCGGAAGATATAGATGAAGTCGCGGCCGAGATTGCCTTCCGGCGTTTCCACGATGTTGTAGACGAGTTCTTCCCGGACCGGTGTCGTGCGGAGAAACGCGAGAGCGGCGCGTTGGCTGGGACCGCTGTAGACCTGATAGGTGGCCGTCGCGTTGTGCTGGGTTTTCAGGAATCGAATACCAGGGGGAAGACTGACGTCCATGGGACCGTAATGCTACACGTGAGCGCGGCACGAAAACTGGCCAGTTCGTGGCCGGAACGCCAAAAACCGGCCACGAACGGCAGCGGATGTACCGGCTGATTAGTCTGGACGGCGCGGGTGGCAGAGGGAGGTCGGGGACGTGCGGCCAGGTGACGAGATCGAGATCGGCATCGAGATCGACCCGGCGGCCGCAGGCCTGATCGTTCGCAGCCTGGACAGCACGACCGAACGCGTCCAGGTCGGCATCGTGCGGCTGCGCCGCTGGCAGGTCCATCCGATCCAGGCCGCGCCCGCGGTCTTCGACGGCCAGTCGGCGTACCTGGTAAAGGTCAACTACCAACTGGAACTGGACCTGGCGCCGTTGCGCTGGTTCGAGTTCGGGTTGAGCCTGGTCGAAACCCAGCTCGGCCAGGCAACGATCCTGGACGCGCTGCCCCGCACCTCAAGTATGCCGATGCCGGGCGCCGCGCACGTGCTGAGCAAACATCTGGACCTGGTACCGACCAGTGACACCGCGGCGGTCGACGCGTTCCAGCCGCCCACCGTCACCGCCGTGACCGTCCACGGCATCGGCAGTTCGCAGATCCGCTGGCGGCACACCGCTCTCGACCCGGCCGGTGTCCAGCCCGACGCCTATGTCGCCTGGCTGGTACTGCTGGTGGACGACGACCGGTCCGAGCAGCCGATCGAACTGGCCGTCCGCTACGACGTCGACGAACAGCCGGACCTGACGCCGTTTCAGCGTCCGGCCCGCTTCCCGCTGACCCTGCGGCCTGCCCGCGGTCTCGGGCACAGCGGCGGCTTCGGCGAGCCCGCCGCCTCGGTCGCGCCGAGCACCGGCACACCGGCCGCCGAACGAGTCGACGCCGCGCCTCGCGTGTTCATCTGTTACGCGCACGACGATCCCGCGCACAAACTGGCCGTGCGGGACCTGGCCCGGCTGCTGCTGGACAACGACATCGACGTGCACCTCGACACGTGGGACGAAGGCCGCCGCCGGGACTGGCAGCACTGGGCCATCACCCAGATCACCGAAGCCGATTTCGTGCTCATCGTCGGATCACCGGTGTGCCGGGCGGTCGGTGACGGCCGGCACGACGCCACCGATCACGCGGGCATCCGCAGTGAGCTGGACATCATCCGCAACCTGCTGCAGCGGTATCCGAAGTGGCAGGACTACCTGCTGCCGGTCGTGCTGCCCGGGGAGCCGGTCGGCGAACTGCCGCTGTTCCTGCGGCCCCAGACCGCCGACTACTTCCCGGTCAGCGACTTCACCGCGGCCGGCGCCGAAGGGTTGATCGCGGCGATTCAACACACCCCACGGCGGACCTGGCCGCTGCGCTGAGGCATCGCCGACAAGATCCATGAAATCGGGGATCGGCTGCATCGAACCGGTCGGCGCGGCCCACCGAGATCACCGAATCGGTGGCGCGGTGAACCTCAGCTGACCAGGCGCGGCAACAGTTCGCGGCAGCCGCGCCGCAAATCCTCCAGCGCCTGCTCCGAACCGGCCAGGTGGCGCAGCAGCGCCTGCTGGAACAGGCCGTCGAACATCGCGTAGGCCTCGGAGGACGTGCAGGTCGGGTCGGTGCCGGTGCGCTCGGCGTAGGCGGTGACGATGCCCCAGATCATCTGCTCCAGGCTCTCGTCGATCTCGTTGACATCGTCCCGGAACGCTTTCTCGAACATCGACTGCGAGCGCAGGTCGTACCAGAGCCGGTGCATCAGCGGCGCGTCGGCGAGCGTGGCCGCGAGCCCTTCGCCGCAGGCGATGGCCAGTTCCCCGGGCGTGGACGCGTCGGCCATGGCGCCCTCGTAGCGCTGCACGCAGGCCGCCTTGTAGCGGCGCACGCAGTAGGTGATCAGCTCGACCTTGTCGGCGAAGTAGTAGTGCAGCAGCCCGTGGGAGAACGCGGTGTTCTCCGCGATCGTGCGCAGGCTCGTACGGGCGTAGCCGAGATCGGCCAAGGTCAGCAGCGCCGCGTCGGCCAGTTCGCGGCGACGATCCTCGAACTTGTCGACTGGGGTGCGGCGCCTCGCTGCTGCGCTTTTCACCAGGACACGATACCTCCCAGCCCTTGTCTGACCAATCGTCCAAGAAATTCTTGACATCTGTCCAAACGCGGTCCAGGGTCGGGAGTTGCCAGCCACGGCACCGACGACAAGACAACAACGAGACAACGGAGTCTCCGATGTCTTTGACCTTCTACCTGGACAAGGGCGCCTCCCTCGATCCCGGCGCACCCTGCCTGACCCTCGACGAGGTCACCCTCACCTACCGCGAGGTCGCCGACCTCTCCCACGCCATCGCCCGCGCACTACGCCGCAGCGGCGTCCGGCCCGGCGACAAGGTCGGCATCCTCTCCGCCAACGACCCCACCGCCTTCACCTGCGTCTTCGGCATCGCCCGGGCCGGCGCCGTCTGGTGCCCCATCAACCCGCGCAACGCCGCAGCCGAAACCACCGAACTCCTCGACCTGTTCGACTGCACCACCCTCATCTACCAGCCCGCCTACGACGAACTCGTCGCCACCATCGCCCCCACCCTGCCCACCCTCACCACCCTGATCCGGCTCGGCCCCGGCAACGACCTCGCCACCGGCTTCCACCCCTGGCTCGACGCCGCCCGCCACGACCCCGCCGCCGAAGCCCCACCACCCGACGGCCTGGTCGCCCTGGTCGGCACCGGCGGCACCACCGGCCGCCCCAAGGGCGTCATGCTCACCGACCGCAACCTCGAAACGATGTCCGCGATCACGCTGATGAGCTACCCCTTCGGCGAACGCCCCATCTACCTCGCCCAAGCCCCGCTCACCCACGCCGCCGGCGTCCTATGCTTCCCCATCCTGGCCTGCGGCGGCGAAGTCGTGATCATGGCCAAACCCGACGTCGGCCGATTCCTCGAACTCATCCAACGCCACCGCGTCACCCACACGTTCCTGCCCCCGACCCTGATCTACATGGTGCTCGCCCACCCCGCCCTCGACCACACCGACCTCACCTCACTGCGCTGCTTCTGGTACGGCGCAGCACCCATCTCCGCCGCCCGGCTCGCCGAAGCACTCGACCGCATCGGCCCCATGGCACAACTGTTCGGCCAATCCGAAGCACCCATGATGATCGCCACCATGTCACCGGCCGAACACCGCAAACCAGACGGCACCATCAACACCGACCGGCTCACCAGCGCAGGCCACCCATCACCCCTGGTCACCGTCGCCATCCTCGACCAACAAGGCCAACCCGTCCCCACCGGGCAACGCGGCGAAATCTGCGTCCAAGGCTCACTGGTCATGGCCGGCTACTACCGCGACCCCGACGCCACCGCCGAAGCCTCCACCCACGGCTGGCACCACACCGGCGACATCGGCTACCTCGACCCCGACGGCTACCTGCACATCGTCGACCGCGCCAAAGACATGGTCATCACCGGCGGCTTCAACGTCTACTCCGCCGAAGTCGAACAAGCCCTCATGGCCCACACCGCCATCCGCGACTGCGCCGTCATCGGCCTACCCGACGACAAATGGGGCGAACGCGTCACCGCCGTCGTCCAACTCCAACCCGAAACCCAACTCGACACCACCGAACTCATCACCTTCGTCAAAAACCGCATCGGCAGCATCAAAGCACCCAAACAAATCGAGATCTGGCCCGACCTACCCCGCTCCACCATCGGGAAAATCCTCAAAACCGAGATCCGCGCCACCCTCACCGGCAGCAAGGAGGCCCTCCCATCATGAAACTCGCGCTCTACCTGCCGAACTTCCGCGACAACGTCACCGTCGGCGAACTCGAAGACCTCACCGCGCTCGCCGAAGACCTCGACTTCGACTCCGTCTGGACCCTCGACCGCATCATCGTCCCCGAAACCTCCGACACCCAGCAAATGCAGTACGCCTTCGGCATGATCGACGGATTCCCCCGAGGACTCCCCGTCCCCGCCCGAGGCCAGTTCCTCCAAGGCATGCCCCTCATCCCCTGGCTCGCCGCCAAAACCACCAAAGTCCGCATCGGCATGAGCATCATCGACACCCCCTACCGCGCCCCCGGCGTCCTCGCCGCCGAACTCGCCACCATCGACCACCTCTCCGGCGGCCGACTCAACGTCGCCGTCGGCTCCGGCTGGATGCCAGAAGAATTCGCCGCCGCCAGCGCCACCCACATCTACCCCAAACGCCACAAGCACGTTCGCGAAACCATCGAGATCATGCAAGGCATCTGGACCAACGACCTGTTCGAATACCACGGCGAATTCGCCGACTTCGACCGCAGCGGCTTCGGCGCCAAACCCGTACAGAAACCCCACCCACCCATCTTCTTCAGCGGCCTCAAAGACCCCAAACGCACCGCCGCCCGCATCGCCCGATACGGACTCTCCGGCTGGATCGGCATCCAGGACTCACCAGAAGACATCCAGCGCTGGCGCACCGAAATCCAGCACGAACTCGACAACCTCGACACCGAACGCTCCATCGACGACCTCGAAATCGCCAGCATGATCTGGTTCGTCATCACCGATCAGGAAATGGACCAAACCCCCATGGGCAAAGGCACCAACCTGCTCGCGGGCACCCCCGCCCAGATCACCGACATGCTCAAGCGCTACCAAGACGCCGGCATGACAATGGCCCTGCTCTGGCCACCCTTCCAAGACGTCCCCGTCACCAAAACCCTCGACGACCTCAAACGACTCACCGAAGACATCATGCCCAAGATCGACGCCAGCTGACCAGCCACGACACCGAAAGGGAAACACCACATGTCCGAACTCCAAGGAAAGCGGGCCTTCGTCACCGGATCCGGTGCCGGAATCGGCAAAGCCATCGCCGCCCTGTTCATCGAACGCGGCGCCCAGGTCGTCGTCAGCGACATCAACGCCGACTCCGCCAAACAAACCGCCGACGACATCGGCGCCGCAGGCATCGCCAACTGCGACGTCACCGACGAAACCCAAGTCCAATCCGCCATTCAGCAAACCGTCGACATCCTCGGCGGCCTCGACGTCCTCGTCAACAACGCAGGCATCGAAGTCTCCTCACCACTACTGCAACAATCCACCGACAGCTTCGACAAGATCTTCGCCGTCAACGTCCGAGGACCCTTCGTCGCCATGAAAGCCGCCATTCCCCACCTCATGGCAAGCAAAGGCAACATCGTCAACATCGCCTCCATCGCAGGCGTCGGCGGCAGCCCCCTGCTCGGCTCCTACTGCGCCACCAAAGCCGCCCTCATCCAACTCACCCGAGTCGCCGCCGTCGAAATGCGCGCCACCGGCGTACGCGTCAACGCCGTCTGCCCCGGCTTCGCCGACACCGCCATGGTCGAACGCCTCGTCCCCGACTTCGAAGCCGCCACCCAGATCCCCTTCGGCGACCTCGTCGCCATGAAACAAGGCAGGCTCGGCACCCCACAAGACATCGCCGAAGTCGCCGCGTTCCTCGCCTCCGACCGCGCCACCTGGATCACCGGCAGCCACTACATCCTCGACGGCGGACTCACCGCCTCACTCGTCTAGCTCCACCGGCGCGAACTCCACCCCCGCCACACCGCCTGCCGCCCCAGATCCGACACCATCCCGTCAATGCGATCCCACACCCGCACCGGCGTCCCGTTCGCGGTCACCGCAGGCCAACCCGGATCCCCGGTGGCCGCGAACGCCGCCCACCAGCAAATCCTGCAACGGCCCACCCGGCACCCCACCCAACGCCGGGCTCCGCCACCCGAACCCGCGATTGTCCGCACCAGAGCAGCCGGGGCGTACATGTCGGCACAGCCGTCGGTGTAGCTGCCACCGTAGATCCACACCAGCACCGGCAGACCAAGCTCGCGCGGCTCCGGCCGCCACACGTTCACGGTCAGGATGTCCGCGCCGTTCCCCGGCGTGCCACGTCGACATGCCGGGGAACGGCGGATCAGGCTGCGGCGGGATCGGCCCGAACGCCGCACCCGGCCGAACGCCGTCCCAGGGCGCGGGCGGTTGCGGAGCACGCAGCCGCACCGGCCCGGTCGTCGCCATGGCATAGGGAACGTCCCGATAGGACACGACGCCGTCCACTTTGCCACCAGCGGTGGTCACCACGTACGGGCCGTTCAGCCTGACCGGATCGTGGCGTTATTCGGCCTGTAGTGGCGAGAGGGGATTAGTTTCAGTTATCACTGAAATTATAGATCTTATCAGACCTTGCGCAGAGCGTTGACGAAGTTCTGGCCGTTCGGCGTGCCCACCCCGGTCATGGTGTCGAAGCCCTTGGCCGTGACCTGGTCGGTGTACGTCGGGTCCTGGTCGTCCAGAGTGGCGACGTAGGCAGGCTTGTTCCGGCCGAGGAAGTCGATGGCCGGGGAGTAGCCGTGCCGGTAGGCGGTCGGCGTCGACGCGGTGAACGGCAGCGGGTCGTGGTAGGCGTTGCCGCCGTAGACCGAGTACAGCAACGGGTTGATGAACCCGAAACTGGCTGGCTGACCCTGATCCGCCGCGGCCACCATGCCAGCGAACAACGGCGCCGCCAGGCTGGTGCCGCCCACCGGGTGGGTGTCATAGACGTCCGGGCCACCGTTCGCGCCCGGCTCGGTGAAGCCGACGCTCATGCCGGTGAACGAGTCGGCGTCCGCGCTCACGTCCGGCAGCGTCCGGCCGGGCGTGGTCCGGTTGCCCGCCTTCGGCAACGCCATCTTCGGCGGCACAACACCCTTCTGGTACCTGGGCTCGTTGAACAACAGGCTGACGCCGCCGCCCGCACCGCCCTGGATGCCCTGGTCGGTCAGGGTGTTGTCCGGGTTGACGTCCTTCTCGTCGTTGGACCAGCCGGTCTCGAACAGCCGGTTGTTGTTCGCGTCCAGCCCGATCGACGTGCCACCGACGGCGGTCGCGTACGGGTCGTCTGACGGCTCGCCGACACCGGGACCGTCACCGGAGGAGTAGTACATGCCAACGCCCTCGGCGGCCGCCCGCAGCAGCACCGAGTGCATGATGTTGCTGGTCTCGCCGGGCGCGCTCTCGTCGAAGGACTCCCACGAGTTCGAGGTGGCCGAGGCCAGCGGCTGGTTGCCGTTGCCGTCCAGCACCGCGTTGTCCGCGTCGATCAGCGCCTGCAGGCCACCGAGCCGCTCGTCGCAGCTGTCGCCGCCGACCATCAGCTCGTGCTGGTCAGGGGCCATCGCGTAGCCGGACTCCACGTCCAGCTGTTCCTCGATGTCGAACCCGTTGCCGCAGGCACCGCCGGAACCGATCAGCAGCTCGGAGTAGTTCTGCGACTTCGGCGCGGGCAGGCCGTTGGCCGCCGCCCAGGTGGTCAGCGTCTGGAACATCTTGTCTGGCTGGCCGACCTCGATGTAGGCGACGGTGACGCCCTTGCCGGTGTTCGTGTCGTTCATGCCGTACGCGGCCCGCAGCTGCGCACCGGTGTAGCCGCAGACCCGGGTGGGCACGCTGGTGACCCCGTCGACCTCGGGCACGGTCTGCTGGTTCTGGCCCCAGTAGTTCGAGCAGTTCGGCACGCCCGAGGTGGGCTGCGGCGCGGCCTCGATGTCCCGCTTCGGCTGGGCGCTGTCCAGCCCGGTGACGCCGACAACGTGGTTCGCGATCGACGCGGGCAGCGTGATCGCCCGGTCGTTGGACATGACCGGGGCCGGCTGACCGGCCACCTTGAACGTCTTGAGCTGCACCTTGAACGCGTTCTGCACGGTCGCCGCCGAGGCGCTGGCCCGCACGTAGGACCGCTGTGCGTCGGTGGTGACTTCGGTGAAGCCCTGCTGGGCCAGCCACGATGACACCGCTGCGGCGTCGGCCGCGCTCGGGCCGTAGGCGGCGGTGAACGCCGCCGGGCTCAGATACTTGCGGTAGCTCGGGTTCTTCGGGTCACTGACCGAGTCGGCGAATGCGGTCGCGCCGGTCTCGTTGCCCTTGAGCCACAGCTGAACCGTCAGGTTCTGCCCGGCCGCGACGGTCCCGACCGGCGGGCTCGACACCACCGCGCCGGCGACCGAACCGGCCACGACGACCTCGCTCGGCGCCGCTTGCGCGAGACCGATCCCCCCGGCGACCAGCGCGGCGGCCGAACATGCTGCCGCGAGTGAGATTCTGTTGATCCGCATGGAACTCCCCTGCTCCGCTGACAATGCGGCAACAGTCTCGAGAATTCCGGACGAATCGGCTCCGGCCGAAAGTAGGTATTTCGTAGCGCAGGACTGCTGAGCGGGCCAGAATGACGATCAGCGCGGCCAGCACATAAGCATTCCCGACGATCGACTCCCCGATCCCCCACTGCGATTCCGCACCGTCGCCATGCGGAACAACCAGCTGAAACCAACCGGTGAACACCACCCACACCCCGGCCAGCCACCAATACCGCCCAACCACCAACCCGAACAACGCCACCACCCAAACCCAGTGGTGCGTCCAGGAAACCGGACTGACCAGCAACCCGAACCCGGCCGTGACCAGCAACGCCTCCCACTGCGCCCCGCGCCCGGCCAGCCGGCGGACCACCGGCACGATCACGGCCAGCAGCACCAGCCCCAGCACGATGGCGACCGGAAACGCCCAGCCTGCCCGGCCGGACACGCGTTCGAGCAACCCGTTCAACGACTGATCGGCCACCTGCGCACTGTTGGTCACCGGGTTCGCGCTGAACAGCGGGCCACCGAGCACCTGCGTACTCCAGTACCGGATCGAGTCCGCGGGCAGCACGAGCAGGCTCAGCACCGTCAACCCGGCGAACGCTCCCAGCGCGCGCACGGCATCGGCGCGGCGGCCGATCAGGAACAGGTGCAGCACGAACACCAGCGGCGTCAGCTTGATCGCCGCCGCGAGTCCGATGAGGACACCACGCCAGCGTGACTCCGGCAGCACCAGAACATCCAGCACCACCGCGGCCATCAACACCGCATCGATCTGGCCGAAGCCGATCCCGCGCCACACCGGTTCCAGCGCAAGCGATCCGGCCCCGACCGCCACAACCACCAGCCGAGGCAACGGAATCGGCCCGATCGCTTTGGTCAGCACCAAGGCTATGGCCAGGACCGACGCCACCGCGAGCACACCCCAGAACAGCTGCGGCGGCAGCCACGCCAACGGCACGAACACCAGCGCGGCCAGCGGCGGATACGTGAACGGCATCCCGGTCGCCCACGAGGGCAGGAACGGCAGCGTCCCGTACAACGGTGAGCCGTGCAGCACGGCCAGCGCGCCCGCCCGGTAGACCGCGCAATCCAGGCCGAGCGGCCAACCCGCCAGCCAGAACACCACCGCGCCCACCGCGACCACGGCGGCAACCACGATCGCCCCGCAGCGCAACACCGGCCCGGCCGACCCGACCCGCTCCCCCAGCCGCACCATGATCAGCCCCGCCGGAACAGATAATTGCGGGCGTGCGGGCACACCGCGGTGGCCGGCTGCCAGCCGCCCTGCCAGACGTGCATGGTGTAGCCGCGCCCGGTCAGCCACTCGGTCACGTCCCGCACCGCGAAGCCGTAGCGGGTCAGATGCCGCGCCTCGATTTCCAGCAACAAGGCCGGTCCGAACTCCTCGATCGCGCGCCCACCACCGCGCAGCACATGCAGCTCGGCACCCTCCACGTCGATCTTCACGAAGTCGAGCCGGGTCAGGCCCGCCCGCTGGCACAACTGGTCGAGCGTGTCGACCGGCACCACGACCTCGGTGTGGCCACGGAACTCCGCGTTCGAGCCAAGACCGTCGGCCTGCCAGGTCAGAAACGACCGGCCGGTGACCGGGCCGAACCGGCCGAGCGGAACCGACAGCGCGGTCTCCCCCGGCTGCGCCGACAACGCCAACCGGTGACGCCGCACGTTCGGCCGGGCATGAGCACCCAGCACCCGCGCCCACACCGGATGCGCGAACGACAACGGCTCGACGCTGTGCACCTCACCGGCCGGACCGACCAGGTCAGCCAGCAGCACCGTGTAAAGCCCGGCCGCCGCACCGACATCGACACAGACATCGCCCGGCCCGACCAGTTCCGACAGACCGGTTAATTCCGGCTCCAGCCACCACCCGCGTCGAGCAAGCAACCTGACCAGCGCGGCGATCGGATGAATCAACGGCACATGATCACGCTAGAAATCCCGGGCCTGGTGACACATCGCCGTGCGGAGCGGTTCCCGGCCTGGTCGCCGCGATGACAAACTCACTCTCACGAGCGAGATCAGCTACACCGTGAGACTGACGCCATCGGGTCGCCCGCCGCGTACGGTATGACCGTGACCAGCCACGCAGGCCGTGTTCTGAGCGTCTCCGCCGCCAAACCCGCGCTCTCGCGCGGCGACCGCCTATTGGCGGCCGGCCTGTGCGTCCTGTACGAAGTGCCGCACTTCGCCGGCTCGGCGGGTCTGCTGTTCGGCTACCGAGGACCGGGCAACATCCTCGCTGCCATCCTCGGCGCGGTGCTGACTCTCTCGGTCGCCTGGCGCCGAGCCCATCCGCTGCGGGTCCTGCTGGTGACGGTGAGCACCGGCGCCATCCTGCTCACCGCGGGCAACAGCACCGACCCCTTCGGCAACGGACACCAGCTCACCGCCTACACGCTGGTGATCTGGCCGGCCATGCTCGTCGCCGTCTACACCGTCGCCCGAACCGGCATCGTCCGCGGCAAGCTGGCCGTCATCGGCTCGGTGCTCGTCCTGGGTATCGCCACCATCTGGTGGGTCGACGGCGGGCTCGGCGGCCGCTGGGACGGCAGCCAGTGGGACGTCCTGCGCAACGGCCTGATCGCCGTGCTCGCCCTGGTCACCGCCTGGATGCTGGGCGACGTGGTCAACGCCCGAGGCGAAACCGCCGCCGTGCGCATCGCCGCCAAACAAGCCGAAGCCGCCGAACACGACCGCGCCGTCGCCGCCGAAGAACGCGCCCGCATCGCCCGCGAACTCCACGACATCACCGCACACCACATCAGCGTGGTCACCCTGCAAGCCGGCACCGCCCGCATGCTCGCCGAAGCGGGCCACAGCCCCGACCCCGCCACCCTCGGCGCCATCGAAACCGCCGCCCGCCAAGCCATGATCGAGATCCGGCAGGCCCTCGGCGTCATCCGATCCACCCCCGGCGGCGCCGCTCCCCTGCCCGGGCTCGCCCAACTACCCGAACTCGCCGGCCGCATGACACCCGCCGGGCTCACCGTCACCATCAGCGGCGCCGCCGGACCACTGCCCGGCGGCCTCGACCTCACCGCCTACCGGATCGTCCAGGAAGGCCTCGCCAACGTCGCCCGCCACTCGGCGGCCCGCACCGCGCAGGTCACCTTCCGCCGCGAGCCCGCCGCACTGGAAATCACCATCACCGACACCGGCCCGGCCCGGCGGCAACTCACCGCCGGAGCCGGCGGCCAGGGTCTCGTCGGCGTCCGCGAACGCGTGCACCAGTACGGCGGCCGACTGCACGCCGGCCCATCGCCCGACGGCGGCTTCCGGCTACAAGCGACACTGCCAGTACCGGAGCTACGCCAGTGAGCGTGCGCGTCCTGATCTGCGACGACCAGCCGCTCGTCCGGGCCGGCGTGCGCACCCTGCTCAGCACCCAGCCCGACATCGACATCGTCGGTGACGCGGCCGACGGAGCCGCCGCCATCACCGCCGCCAGCCGGCTGCGCCCCAACGTGGTCCTGATGGACATCAGGATGCCCGGCACCGACGGCATCACCGCGACCAGCCGCATCACCGCGGGTGAACGCGCCCCCCGGGTACTCGTGCTCACCACCTACGACCAGGACGAGTACGTCTTCGACGCCCTCGCCGCGGGCGCCAGCGGCTTCCTGCTCAAAGACGCCCGGCCGGAAGACCTCATCTCCGGCATCCGATCCGTCGCCGCGGGCGACGCGCTACTCGCTCCCTCGGT
>DATFHN010000235.1:0-3031 GCA_035248365.1 Pseudonocardiaceae bacterium
GCGCGGGCGAGCCTACCGCACGACGACCGCGGAGTAGGGCGGGTTCCTGAAGGCAACTTGCACTTCACCCATCTTGCCCAACCACGCATAGTGATCAAGATCGGGGCATGTGACAGTGCGCCCGAAATGCGATCAGGGTGCGGCGGCGGATTGGCCGTGCATCAGAACGATGAACGCAACCAGTTCGAGCCCACGGATGATCGCGAGCAGAGTGGATCCATATTCGTTCGCGGGTATCAGCAGTGGCAGCGTGGCTGCGACGGCACCGATCAGCGCACCGATTCGCCCCGAACGCGACGGCCTGGGCCCGCGGCCAGCGTGACCGCGAACGCGGCAAGCGCCGGCCAGCCCCACCGCTGCCGCCGATAGCGACCCCCTGGCCGGTTGAACCCGCGCCGATCAGCGCGAACACGGCGACGCGCGGTGTCCGTCGCCGCCCGGGTCGGCCAGCAAGGCCAACAGCGCGCCGAACAGCGCACTGAGGAGATACTCCTCGTCCCCCAGAGCCCAGAGAACGACCAGTGGGATCCCGCCCACGGGCAATGCATCCAGGGTCGCCCAGCAACGGGGCGAACGGGCCAGGGCCGAATTCCCTTCGTCGAGACCCTGAACGGCTTTCAAGATGTGCGATGCCACCTTCCCCGGGGTCCGCCGACCCGCTGACCTGCGTCTTCACGTTCTAGCGGATCGGCCCCGTACGAGTGCGTACGCCAGGGAATGACACCAGCGGCAGACGCGCCGGATCACCAACGCGGGTGGCTGGAGCGTGAGCGGCGGCTGCCCTGCACATCCCGCCCGCTGTGGCCCACCGGATCCGGCCTTGGCGCCGAGCTACCGGCCGAGCCAGCGGGCGAGCGCCAGCAGCACGCCGAGCACGCGGGCGTCGTTGCCGTTGCTCTGCCGGGCCAGCCGTGTCTTGACGCCCTTGTCGCTGTGATGGATCAACTGTCCATCATGGACGTCGCGGGAGCGCAGGGCGTAATCCAGCGCTGTGAGCACCAGGCTGGTGTCGGCGCAGGCGGCGGTGGCCCGGCCGACGACCTTGTTGGAGAACGCATCCCGCATCGAGGCCAGCCACAACACCCCTTCTGCGGTCATGATCCGGGTCAGGTCGGCCACCCAGAGCCGGTTCGGGGCATCGGCGTCGAACTGCCGGTGACCAGGTCCGGTGCGGCCGTCTGGCGCCGGTTCTGCTTGGTGGAGCCGCCTTTCCAGCCCTTACGCAGGAACGCGCCTTGCGGCCAGCCCGCTCGTGCGGCCGGCGTCAGAAGTGTCGACAGGGTTGGCGGCAGACCGGTCTCGGTTCACCCTGTGCAGCCCTCCCCACGGCCGCGTCGTGGACGCCGGAACGAAACCCGGATCTTGGCCCCACAGCCGCCGGGTAGTCGCTGGGCGCGTTCAAAGGGGCCACCCACGACCCACACGGGAGAGGGAACCGTGTGGGTCGCCGTCGACCTGGCGGAGCAGCAATCGGAAACGAGATCAGTGCTCTTGACACGAGGGCCGTCGCTCGTTTTAACTGTACGGGAGAGCGCTGCTCTCGAAAACGACTAGTGCTCACGGAGTGACCATGACGACTCGCACTTCGGAAGACGGCCTCGCCTCGTCGACCGACCCGCTCGCCCGGAGCCCGCGCTGGCCGGGGGTTCTCTCCCTGGCTCTCAGTGGCGTGTGCTTTCTCCTCTATCCGGTTCTCCGGCCGTACTCCGACGAGAAGAGCCTGGACGGCGCTCGGGCCATGAGCTCCACCCTCTGGATCGTGGCCCACCTTTTCGCGGTCGGCGGCTTCATTCTGTTCGGCCTCGGCATCCTGGCCATCCACTCCGCCACGCGCCGCGCCCGCGGCGGGCCCATCGCGTTGCGCAGCCTCGTCGTCACCTGGGTCGGCATCGGACTGCTCCTGCCCTACTACGGGGCCGAGGTCTTCGGCCTCCACGCGATCAGCGGACAGGCGTGGAACGACCGGAACGAAGCGCTCCTGCACCTCGTGGACACAGTCCGGTACAACCCCGCCGCGATCACAATGTTCGGGCTGGGCTTGGTACTGCTCGCCGCGGGCGCAGTCATGGCCGCCAGGGCCCTCTCACGTTCGAGCGTGATGATGCCGTTCGGCGGCGCCGTATTCGCTCTCGGTTTCGTCCTCTACCTGCCCCAGTTCTTCGCACCCGGCCCGGTTCGCATGGTTCACGGCCTGATCGTGCTGATCGGATGCTGGCTCGCCGCGCGAAGCCTGTCGCGAGCACGGTTCACGGCCCTCACCTCCTGAACCGGCTGTCATCGACATCGCCAGGCACCGAGAGTCCGCGCCGTGCTGACCGCCGAGGCCGCAGATCTGCCGCGCCATTCACGAAACCCAGGTACATGCCCACCCCTGCCCGCCGCGTGATCCTAGATACCGATGTCGCTTCGGCGAGCATCAAGCGGCAACTCCCGCCCGACTTGCTCCGAGAGTTACCCGGGGCTCAAGTCGGCATAACGTCCGTCACTTTGGGTGAGGTGACACGGTGGGCCATCTGCGCAACTGGGGGACTTCGAAACGGGTCAGACTTGCGGCTTGGCTTGAGACTTTCGAACGGGCGGCGGCCCAGGAGCTGTGGCAGGAGACCGGTTGGATCTTCGCGGACGAGTTGGGCCGAAAGCTCAACGCTCGGACCGATCAATCCCATTGGAAGCGCCTGCTCGCCGACGCCAATGTGCGTGGCGCGCTTGCACGATGCGCGGCACACAGCCGCCACCGTCCTCCTGGAGCTGGGCACCAACCACCGCGCAAATGAGACCAGAAATGAGACCAGGGCAGATGGCGGGACGGCAATCGAAGATGCCTCACCCGGCATATGACCTGGTCACAGCTGCGGAAGCGGAGGGATTTGAACCCCCGGTTGGTTTCCCAACGCTCGCTTTCAAGGCGAGTGCATTCGGCCGCTCTGCCACGCTTCCCGGTGCTTGCCAAGGGTAGCCGGTCGGCGGATCACTCCCCGAGCTGGTTCAGATGCTCCAGCACCCGCGAGAACGCCTCCGCCATCACGCGCTG
>DATFHN010000236.1:0-31151 GCA_035248365.1 Pseudonocardiaceae bacterium
CGGCCGGCGTCCCGGTCAGGAACAGCGCGGCCAGCGCGAGAATGACGATCAGCCCGGGCACGATGAACGCGACGCCGCCGACCAGCGCGCCGCGCCAGCCGCGCACCCGCCAGGCGCAGAAGATCGACAGCTGGGTGGAGGCGGGCCCGGGCAGCAGGTTGCACGCGGCCACCGCGTCCTGGAACTCGCGCCCGGACAGCCATTGCCTGCGGTCCACGCACAACGTCCGCAGCATGGCGATGTGCGTCGGTGGCCCGCCGAACCCGAGGCAGCCGATCCGGCCCCACTCGCGCAGCACCGTCCACAGTGACGGTGCGGGCGACGGCTCGGGCGACGGCGCTGGCGAGGGCGCGGGCTCAGCTGGCATGTTCGAGGCGGCTCAGCGACAGCGTCGCCGCGACCAGCGAACCGAGGCACACGGTCTCGACCAGCAGCGGCAGGCCCGAGTAGTGCACGTTCTCGTGGTAGATGACCGCGCCCGCGACGATGCCCAGCAGCGGGTTGACCGTGTTCACGACCGGGAGGCTGGTGGCCAGCGGCGCGGCCCGGAACGCGACCTGACAGCAGACGATCCCGCTCAGCCCGACCAGGACCAGCACGTAGGGCTGCCAGCTCGTGAGCAGCCCGCCGATTCCGTGCCCGAGCACGCCGACCGTCGATTTCAGCAGCGCGGCCTGGGTGGCGAACAGGATCCCGGCCGCGGCTCCGAGCAGCCGCGCCCGCCAGTGCCCCAGACACCAAGGTCTACTTGCCACGATCACCAACCCGCCCACCGCGGCCACGCCGATCGCGCCCGCTACGACAGCGGGGATGGTAGCCGCGGTTTCCGGTCCCAGCACGACGTTGGGTGCGGCGGTCACCAGGAACCCGGCGAGTCCGGCGACCAGCAGCGCGGCCCAGCCCACCTCGCGGGCGGTGATCGGTTCGTGGCGCAGCAGCCGGTTGAGCGGCAGCGCGAAGAGCACAACACAGACCAGCAGCGGCTGCACCACGACCAGTTGACCGAGGTCGAGAGCGGTAGCGTGCAACAGGAACCCGCAGCCTTGCAGCAGCAACGCGACCAGCCAGAGCCGGTGGGTCAACGTGGCGCGCAGGGCCCGGCCACCCGTTGCGCGCACGGCGACGGCGGCGTGGTGCTGCAATGCACTGGCCGAAGCCGAACACGCGGACGAAAACAGCGCGGCCAGCACCGCGAACGACCCCACGTCCGTATCCTACAGACTGTAGGAGAACCGGCGGCCAATCCTCAGCCAACTCCCAGCAAGTGCTTTTCGCGCAGGAAAGACTCGACCGGCCTGGCCACCACGCCGACCAGAATCAGCGCGACGACCGCGCCGATCGCCAGTCCCGCCAGCACGTCGATCGGGTAGTGCATGCCCGCGAAGACCCGGGCGAAGGCGAGCAGCACCGCGACGATCACCGCGACGATCCCCCAGCGCCGCGCGAACAGTAGCGTGCCGACGGCGAGCGCGCCCGCGATCACCGCGTGATCGCTCGGGAACGAGTTGTCGGCCGGATGCGCGAGCAGCATGGTGACGCCGTGCAGCGTGACGAACGGTCTCGGCTCGAACCACCAGGACGCGACCAGCTGGTTGACGCCGAGCGCGGCGACCGCCGACAGCCCGGCCAGCACGGCCTTGACCCACTGGTCACGGTGGCGCCACCAGGCGGCGGCGAGCAGCAGCACCAGCAGGACCGGCCCGGCCCACAGCGCGAACGCGGCCACGACCGGGTCCAGCCAGGCGGTGTGTGCGGCCAGGCCGTTGATCGCGTCGAAGGTCGAGACATTCCAGTTCATTTACATAAATGTAGATGAACTTGGCCCGGAAGGTTGCGTCAGGGTGGCGGCCAGGTGCCCAACGGGTGACCCAGCTCCCACTCGTGACCGAACGGATCGATCAGTCGTGCCAGCCGCCAGCCGTGCTCGTCGGCGGGCGGCGAGGTCGCGATGGCACCGGCGGCGACGGCGCGCTCGAACAGCGCATCCGGCTCGTCCACCACGAACAGTGTTCGCCCGGTGGTGCCGCCGACGGCCAGCGGATGGCGCCGTTGCCCGGTCGAGCCGCCGGTGGACACCCAGAACAGCGCGTCGCCGACGGCGAGTTGCGCGACGATGTCCTCACCATCGCCCACCTGGTGCAGCACGATCGCGCCGAACGCGTTTCGATAGAACTCGACCGCGCTGGCCGCGCGATCGACCCACAATTCCGGCTGCATGCCCGTCATGAGCCCCAGTCGAGCACAATCGAGGTCCGCAGCGAAACGAGGTGCCGCCATCAACGAGCCACACGACCCCGGTGTCGAATCCAGCGTCGCCCGCCCCGGCGGCGTGTCCTATCTGCGTATCCCGTCGGTGAACATCGCCGCTTCGGCGGCGTTCTACCGCGACGTGTTCGGCTGGCAGCTCGGCGGCGACGCCAAAGACCCGAGCTTCAGCGACGGCTCCGGCCACGTCATCGGCCGCTGGCGCACCGACCTGCCGGCGGTCGGCGAAGCGGGCGTGATCCCCTACATCTACGTGACCGACCTCGACGACACCCTGCTCAAAGCCGCCGAGCACGGCGCCAAGGTCGTCACCGCCCCGTACCCCGAAGGCAGCCTCTGGGTCGCGACCATCAACGACCCGGCGGGCAACGTGATCGGCGTCTGGCAGTCCGGCGCTCGCCGATAGTTTTTACTACTACGCTCGGCTAAAATACCGACATGAGTGCGCACGGGCTGACCGATCCGCCGACCGGTCCCGCGCTGGGCGAGAGCCGAGGGCGGGTGCTGGACGTCCTGCGCACCTCGGACGGACCGGTGGGCGTGCAGGACGTCGCCGAGCGGGTCGGCCTACACCCGAACACCGCCCGTTTCCACCTGGACGGCCTGGTCGACGCCGGCTTCGCCGAACGGCGATCCGAGGACCGCGACCAGCCGGGCCGCCCGCGCACGGTCTACGTCGCCTCGACAACCGACCGCTCAACCGGACAGCGCAGCTACCGCCTGCTGGCCGAGATGCTCACCGGCCTGATCGCCGACACGCTGCCCGAGCCAGCCAAAGCGGCCGAGACGGCCGGTGCCGCCTGGGGCCGCTATCTGGCCGACCGACCTGCGCCATCACAGCGGATCGATGCCCGGGAGGGCGTACACCGGTTGTCGACGGTGCTGGCCGACGCGGGATTCGCACCGGACACTGTGGACGATCAGAGCCGTCCGGTGATCGCGTTGCGGCACTGCCCGTTCCGGGAAGTGGCGCAGCAGCACCGCGATGTCGTGTGTTCGTTGCACCTCGGCTTGATCCGCGGCGTGCTGGACGAGGTCCGGGCTCCGCTCACCGCGGACCGGCTGGAGCCCTTCGTCGAGCCGTCGCTGTGCCTGGCCCACCTGCGGCCGCGCGGCTGAGAGCTACGAGGCGCGCCCGATGCGGATGCGCCACTGTTCCGGCCCGGACTCCAGGTAGTCCCAGGTGAATTCACCCGGATAGGTGGCGGAGAACTCGCGGCGCAGTGGTTTCGGGTCGTGGTTGTTGACCAGGACGAACGCCTCACCGGCGGCCAGCCGGGCGTAGCGGCCGAAGATCCGGGGGTGGCGCTGACCGTGCTGGATCGGGCGCACGTCGAGCACGTCGGGGGTATCCAGGTCGCCGCCGTCGAGCACGGTGCGCAGATCGGTGGCCAGCCCGGGAAGATCGGCGCCGGGCAGTTCGGCCAGCGCGGGAACGAGCACAGTCAGGTCGAGGTCGATGGCGGCGGCCAGTTCGACGCCCACCGAGTGGGCGGCCCCGGCGAACTGATCCGGGGTGGCCGCCCCGATCAACGCCTCGATGTGCCCGTCGATCGACTCGCGCAACCTGCGCAGCGCCCGCACCAGCAGCCGGCTTCCGGCCGCTCCCGCGGCGGCCGCGTACAGGACGCGGTCGGTCGCCGCCAGGTAGGGACGGATCTGACCGACGGTGAAGTCGACCAGGTCGGCCTGCGCCTCATGACGGACCGAACCATCCAGGCGCAGATCGGTGATCAGCGCGGCCTTGGCCTGGTAGGCCGACAAACGCCGTTCGGCCTCGCCGCGGATCACGGCGCTCGCCAGTACGACCGGGTCGGCGCTGGTACCGCTGATGTAGACGGGTGTCTCGACCATGCCACGACTTCTCTCAATAGTATTTACTATTGATTATAGTTTTAACCGAGACCGGGTCAAGTATCTATGCGGTGAGCGGAACCCGCACCGTGGTGAAGGTCGGGCGCTGCCGGAGCCGGAAACCCAGTGACTCGTACAGCGCGATGGCCTTGGTGTTGGCCGCCGCCGCGTGCAGGAAGGGCGTCTCGCCCCGCGCCCTGATGCCATCGGCGACGGCCAGCACCAGGCGGGTCGCGAGGCCCTGACCACGCACGGCCGGGTCGGTGCAGACCGCGCTGATCTCGGTCCAGCCCGGTGGATGCAACCGCTCCCCCGCCATCGCCACCAGCACGCCGTCGCGCCGGATGCCGAGATAGGTGCCGAGTTCGATGGTGCGGGGCCGGAACGGTCCGGGCTGGGTCCGCTCGACCAGCTCCAGCATGTCCGGGACGTCCGCCGTGGTGAGTCGAACGGCTTCGGCGTCCGGGGCGGCGGCGATGCCATCGTCGATCATCTGCACGCCTGGGATACGGATGACCACGTCCCAGCCCGGCGGCAGGTCGAGCGTGTGGGGCACCGAGACGACGGCGCCGGGACCGGCCAGCTTGGCGATGTCGGTCCAGATGGCGGGATCCTCGTCCGGCGGCATCGCCACAAACGGCGCGACATCCGGGTCGTAGCGGACCACCCGCCCGCTCCACTGGGCGAAGCGGGCGTGCGCACCGTTGAGCGCGGCCCAGGTGGGGTTGGCCAAAACGTCTGTCCACTCGGTCACATCGCGGCCAACACCGATTCGGCTGGCTCCATTCCGGCTCTCACCCAGTGGAATACCGTTCGCGGAGCGCGGCGGCACCGGACTCGGCGAGCCAGTCGGCGAAGCTGCGCAGGCCGGGATGGATCACCCGCAGCGCCTCGATGTCGGCGTGCCAGCGCTGGCCGTCGCGCCAGCGCCGTCCGGTCTCGGCGATCTGCGGGCTGATCGCGGTGAGTTCGTCCTCGGTCAACTGCTGATACCGGACCGGGAGGCCGGTGGCCTCGGTGATCGCGGCGACGGCCTGGACCGGGGTTGGCTGGTCGCCGGCCAGTTCGAGCGTCCGCCCGGCGAAGCGGTCCGGCTGGGCGAACGCGAGCAGCGCGAAATCCGCGATGTCCTCCAGCGCGATGACCTGCACCGGCTCGTCGGGCGGGAACAGGTGCCGGTGCACGCCACCGTCGATGCCGTCGATGCCCGCGAAGCCGAAACTGAGGTAGTTGGTCATGAACCGGACCGGGCGCAGCACGGTCGCCTGCTCGATGTGCTCGCGCAGGTACTCCTCGATCCGCAGCTTGCCGACCGTTCCGGCCGACGCCTTCGCCGAGCCGGACGCGGAAGCGACCGTGCTGAACACGATCTGCCTGACGCCGGCCGCCGCGGCCGCGTCGATGAAGTCCCGGCCCCGCCGGGCTTCGGTCTCCGAGTCGAAGCCGCCCGGCCCGAACGCGGTCGGCGGCATGCCGAACGCGGCACCCACGCCGTCGAACGCCCACGCCAGGCTCGCCGGGTCGTCGAAGTCGGTGCGCGCGAGTTCCGCGCCAGTCTCGGCCAGCGCGACCGCGGCGGGCGCGGCCGGATCGCGGACCATCGCGCGTACCCGCCTGCTATCGGCGAGCAGGCGGCGCGCGGTGGCGCCGCCCTGGTTGCCGGTCGCGCCCGCGACCAGGATCGGCGCATCACTACTGGCCGCGTCATTTCCAGAAAGGGAGGATACTGTCACGATGCGGAATGCTTCACCCGTTTCCAGCACCTGGACAAGAGTTGCGTGACATGCGCGCGGACGCCCGCCACAACCGCGAACTCGTGCTGCGCGTCGCCTCGGACATGTTCGCCGACGAGGGCATGTCGGTGTCGCTCGTTCGGATCGCCGAGCGGGCCGGGGTCGGCGCTGGCACCGTCTACCGGCACTTTCCCAGCAAGGAGGCGCTGGTCGAGGCGGTGCTGGCCGACCTGGTGTCGACCTTCACCGTTGCCGCCGAGGGCTGGTCGCGTCGTGCCGAACCGGGCGACGCGCTGATCGGCTTCCTGACCGAGGTGATCGAGAAATCGGTGGCCCGCAAGCACATCTGCGACGCGCTGACCGCCGACCACAGCTGGCCCCGCGCGGTGCTCGGCGCCGAGGTGAGCCGGTTCCGCGAAGCGCAGAGCGGGTTGCTCAGGTGCGCCCAGCGGGCCGGTTCGATCCGCGCCGACGTGCGACCCGACGACCTGGCCGCGATCGCCCTGGGCGGCGCGGCTCTCCAAGCGGCGCACCGGGATAGGGCGAGAGGCAGGCGGCTCGTGCGCCAGTTGCTGGATGGCCTGCGTACCCGCGAGGTCACGAAACCTGGCTTGTTTCGTGACACCGGCACCGCAGCACGTCACGAAACCCGGGGCGCCGCGCCGGTCTGCGGGGAATGCGGCACCCGACTGCGCGTGCACACCACCGGCCGCCCGCCCCGCTACTGCGGCCCAACCTGCCGCCAGCGCGCCCGCCGACGCCGCGCCGCCAGCTGAAGCGGAAAACAGCCACCCACGCCGCCACCGCGCCGCAAGCTCGCGCGGAAACGACCGCCGCATGCCCGTCGCCGCGCCGCAGACTGAAGCGGAAAGCGGCCACCCACGCGCCGTCGCCGCGCCACCAGCTGAAAGCGCGCCCGGTGGCTCCGCTTGTGTATCGATACACACCGGTGGGCTGACGAAGGCTGTGTATCGATACACAGCGGCGGGTTCGCGAGAGCTGTGTATCGATACACAGGGGCGGGCTCGCGGGGGCTGTTTATCGTTACACAGGGGCGGGCTCGCAGGGGCTGTGTATCGTTACACAACGGCACCGGAGGCAGCACCGGAGGCGCACTGGAGGCGGCACTTGGGCTGTCGCGCGGGCCGATCAGCGCAGAGTGGCCGCGCGGCTTGGAGGCGCCGCGCGGCCACTGCCGGTCAGCCGGGCTCAGGCGGTCTGACCAGCCACACTGTGGCATCTGATGAACTCGGGCTTCGCCTCCTCGACGGTGGCGATGGCGTTCTGGCCCTCCGCGATCCGGGGGTCGGCCATGTAGGCGTCGTAGGCCGCCGCGTCTACCCAGCGCGGGTAGTTCAGGAATTCGCGGCCATCGGCGCTGAGGTAGGCCGCCGCGCCGATGAACCCGGGGAGATACTGCTTCCACTCCCCGCTCTGCACCAGCAGTTCCCCGAGCGCGCCGGCCGCGTCCGCGTCCTTGACGTGGCGGGTGGCCAGCACCGCGACACCGGGTGGTGCCGCGGCTGCCGGGCCGTCGATGCTGACCAGCAGCGAGCCGACGAAGTTCCGCACGACTTCGGCGCCGAATTCCTTTGACAGGCCGGGCAACATGTCATCGCCCGGGCTCGCGGTCGGCAGCGTCGGCGAGTCGGTTGTCCACTCGGCACAGTGCACGACCTGCGTGCCGTCGTTGCTGACGTAGACGTGCGAGGTCTGGTAGTCCAGTTGCTTGAACCTCAGCGCGACCTGCGCGGCGAGCGCGTTCGCGTCGCCTGGATCGGCGACTTGGAGCACCTCGAACGCGCCGAGGGTCGTCTTCGCGCTCACGCTACTCATCGACCTCGATCACCCCCGCCGGGCACAGGTGCGCTGCATCCCTGACCCTGCCCTGCACAGCCTCGGCCGGTCTGTCGTCGAGCAGCATGACCGTACCGTCGTCGTCCTTCTGGTCGAACACCTCCGGCGCGCTCAGCACGCACTGGCCCGCGCCGACGCACTGGTCGTTGGCGATGTGTACCTTCATTCTGCTCACCACCTCACCGGGAGGGCGCGCATTCCGTAGACCTCGCCCTCGTGTTTGAATTCCAGTTCTTCCTGCGGCACCGCAAGGGCCAGGGTGGGGATCCGGCGGAACAGGGTGCCGAACACGACCTGTAGCTCGATCCGGGCCAGCGGCTGACCAAGGCACTGGTGCACGCCGTAGCCGAAGGCGACGTGATCGCGGTTGCCGCGATGGATGTCCAGGTGATCCGGATCGGCCATCGCGTCCTGGTCCCGGTTGGCGATGTCGATCGAGGCGATGATCCCCTCGCCCTTGCGGATCAGCTGACCGCCGACCTCCAGGTCTTCCAGGGCGACCCGGCGCCGTCCAGCGTGCACAATGGACAGATAGCGCAGGAGTTCCTCGACCGCGGCGGCGATCAGGGCCGGGTCGTCGGTGTCGCGCAACTCGCGCAGTTGCTCCGGGTGCTCGAACAGTGTCGCGACCCCCAGCGCGATCATGCTCGCGGTCGTCTCGTGGCCGGCCACCAACAGCAGCGCCGCCATCGGCCCCAGTTCGCGGCGGGTCAGCTTGCCGGTGCGGAGTTGCTCGACGGCGAGATGGCTGAACACGTCGTCGCCGGGCTCGTCGTTCTTGCGCTCCAACAATCCGATGAGATAGGCGAGGACGTCGTCGAACGCCTTGACGGACTCCTCCGGCGTCGAATCGCGGGAGATGATCGTGTTGCTGATCTTGTGGAAGAAGTCCCGGTCCTCGTAGGGAACCCCCAGCAGTTCGCAGATGACCATGGACGGCAGTGGGAGGGCGAACGCCTCAACCAGGTCGGCCGGCGGTGATCCGGCCAGCATGTCGTCGATCAGGCCGTCCACAAGGGACTGGATTCTGGGTCGGAGTGTTTCCATCTTCTTGACCCGGAAGTCCGAGGTGAGCGCGCGACGCTGGGCGGCGTGCTCCGGTTCGTCGAGGTTGACGAAGGTCTTCGACTCGTCCGGCCGGGCCGCGATACCGGGGCTGACCCTCGGATATCCGGGCCGGTCGATGTCGGAGCTGACCCGGGGATCGCCGAGCACCGCTCGCACGTCTTCGTACCGGCTGATCAGCCAGGGCGTGCTGCCGTCCCAGATGCGGACCTTCGAGATAGGCCTTTCCCGCTGTAACTGGGCCAGCTCGGGTGGTGGGTCGAACGGGCAGTCCCGGACCATCGGGTAGTCGGGTGGGGCGGTTCCGTGCTGGGTCACATCAATCCTCTCTGCTTGGTTGTCAACTGCGGGACACTTGGGCGCGCCGGCCGGTTGTCGCCGCCACGGTCAGCACGAAGGCCAGCGCGGCGAAGACGGCGGCGGTCTCCAGGGCGGTCGCCTGGGTGTGGCCGACGCGGATGCTGACCAGGATCGCCAGTCCGACCGAACCGCCGATCTGCTGCATGGCCTGGTAGATCCCGGATGCCGAACCGCTGTCGTCACGGTCGACACCACTGAGGATGGTCGAACTCATCGGCAGGTAGGACAGGCCAACGCCGATACCGAACAACAGCAGCGGTCCGAAAAGGCCGGCCAGATAACCGGTCGAGGTCGGGGTCAGCGCCAACCAGACCAGGCCGATGGCGATGCAGGCCGTCCCGCACAGCAGCGGCAGCCGGGCACCGACCTTGGCGATCACCTTGGGCATGACGCGGTTCAGCGCGAACACGGCGATGGTCAGCGGCAGGAAGGCCAGACCGGTGCGCAAAGCGCTGTAGTGCAGGCCGTTCTGGGCGTACTGGCTGATGAAGAAGAACATGCCGAACACCGCGCCCGAGATCGCCAGCATGACCAGGTAGGTGAGCCCCCTGGTCCGGTTGACGATCAGCCGCAGTGGCATCAGCGGCGACGAGCTACGGGCCTCCCAGGCGATGAACAGGCCGAGCAGGACCGCGGCGGCCACGAAAAGGCCTGCGATCAGCCCGGTGCCCGCGCCGCCCTGGCCGATCCGGATGAACCCGTAGATGAGCGCGGTCAGACCGGCGGTGGACAGCAGCGCACCGGGCAGGTCGAGGTGGCCGTTCTTGCGTGGCAACTCGATGACGTAGCGGGGAGCCAGCAGGATGATGGCCAGCCCGATGGGCACGTTGATGAACAGCACCCACCGCCAGGACAGCTCGGTCAACGCCCCGCCCAGGATCAGGCCAAGCGAACCGGCGCCGGCCGACACGGCCGAGAAGATCGCCAGGGCTTTGTTTCTGGCTTTGCCCTCCGCGAAGGTGGCCGCGATCAGCGAGAGGGTGCTGGGTGCGGCCATGGCCGCGCCGACGCCCTGGGCTGCTCGCGCGGTCACCAGCATGGCTGACGAGACCGCCAGACCTCCGGCCAGCGAGGCAATCGAGAACACGACCAGCCCCAGTATCAGCATGCGGCGCCGGCCGAAGATGTCGCCGGCCCTGCCCCCGAGCAACAGCAGCCCGCCGAAGGTCAGCGCGTAGGCGTCGATGACCCAGGACAGGCCCGCCGTCGAGAAGTGCAGCGAGGCATGGATCTGGGATATGGCGATGTTGACCACCGTGTTGTCCAGCACCACCATCAGCTGGCAGGTGACGATCACGGCCAGAGCGATGCCTGCTCTGCGCGCACTGCGGGCTTCCTCGGCGTCCCGGCCGGTTTCCCGAACAGTGGAGGACACTAGGTCATCTCCCTTTGACGATAGCGATATTGCAGCAATATGCCTGCATCGTGCCGCGCACGACGAACTCGACCGTGGCGTATCGGCCGACACCGCAGGGAATACCCGACGCAGACCGTCTCATACCGCCCGTCTTCGATATTCCTTCGCCCGTGGCGGCGAAACGCCTGCTGGATCGGCCAAATGGGGGTGTTGACACCTCGGCAGGTACCACAAGTAGTTCAGCGAAATGGCTGGAGGCCCGCTTGGTATCAAGCGGGCCTCCAACTACAGATTTATGTCAAATTCAGCTGTTCCACACCTGGAACTCGGCGAGTTGACCGGCTGGCCAGCCGGTGTTCGCGGTGACGTTGACCCGTAGGTAACGCTGGCTGGTGGCCGGGAACGTGATGGTGACGGTGTTTCCGGTCGACGGGTCGAAGGTGTAACTGGCCAAACCGACCACGGTCGAGAAATTCGAGCCATCGGCCGAGCCGAGCAGCGAGAGGGTCTGGCTGCGTGTCGCCCATGATGTGGACGGCGGGAGTTGCAGCACGACCTTGCCGACCGATTGCGCGGAGCCCAGATCGACCTGAACCCATTGCGGGAACGCGTTGTTAGCGCTTTCCCAGTAGGTGTTCTGGTTGCCGTCGGTCACGTTGGCCGCGACGTAGTTCTGGGTGTTGCTGGATTCGCTGGCCGGTTTGTTCAGCGCCAGGTTGGTGTTGCCGCCGCCGCTGCCCGCGCCGGTTCCGGTCAGCGCGACCGTCACCGGGTTGTCGCTGGCGTTGCTGGCGATGGTCAGGTTGCCGGCGCGGGTGCCGGACGCGGTCGGCGTGAAGGTCACGTTGACCGTGCAGGAGGCACTCGCGGCGATGGCCGCGCCGCAGTTGTTGGTCTGGGCGAAGTCACCGGTGGTGCTGATCCCGGAGACCGTCGCGGCGGCCGAGCCGGTGTTGGAGATGGTGACCGACTGCGCGGCGCTGGTGCTGCCGACGTTCTGGCTGGCGAAGCTCAGCGAGGTCGGCACGACCGAGAGCGTGGCCGGGTTGCTGCCGCCGCTGCCGGCCGGGAACACCTCGAAGTCGGACAGTTGCCCGGCGGGCCAACCGGTGTTCGCGGTGATGTTCACCCGGACGTAGCGAGCGGTCGCGGCCGGGAACGAGATGGTCACCGTGTTGTTGTTGGCGCTGGGGTCGAACGTGTACCCGGCCGAGCCGACGATGGTGGCGAAGTTCGAGCCGTCGGTGGAACCGAGCACGGACAGGGTTTCGGTGCGGGCGCTCCAGGCGGTCGACGGCGGCAGCTTCAGCACGAGCTTGCCGACACCGAAGTTCGACCCGAGATCGACCTGGGCCCATTGCGGGAACGAGCCGTTCGCGCTCTCCCAGTAGGTCGACGGGTCCGCGTCGGTGAGGTTGGCTGGAACGTAGGAACCGTTGCTGGAACTGGCCGATGCCGGCTTGCCTGCCGCGATGTTGGTGCTGCTGTCGATGCCGGAGCCGGACAGGCCGACCGTGGTCGGGCTGTTGTTGGCGTTGCTGGTCACGGTCAGCGTGCCGGTGCGGGTGCCACCGGCGGCCGGGGTGAAGGTGACGGTGACCGCGCAGGAGGCGCCGACGGCGACGGTGCCACAGTTGTTGGTCTGGCTGAAGTCGCCGGTGACCGACACACCCGAGACGGTCGCCGATGTCGTGCCGGTGTTGGAGATCGTCACGGTCTGCGGGCTCGCGTGCGAACCGACCACCGTGCCGGCGAAGGCGAGGCTGCCCGGGTTCGGGCTCAGTACCGGTCCGGGCGCGGTGCCGGTACCGGAGAGGCTGACCGTGTTGGTGATGCCGCCCGCGTTCACGGTCAGCGTGCCGGATCTTGCTCCGGTCGCGGTGGGACCGAAGGTGACGCTGACCGCGCACGAGCCGTTGGCCGGGATCGACGAGCCACAGTTGTTGGTCTGCTTGAAATCGCCGGTGATCGAGATGCCCGAGACGCTCGCGGCCGCGTTGGTCGGGTTGGACACCGTGACGGTCTGCGCGGCGCTGGTGCTGCCGGTCGGGACCGAGCCGAAGTTCAACGCGCTCGGTTGCGCGGTGACGCCGCTGGGCGGGTACGGCGGGTAGACCGGGGCGGGCCAGCCGTTGCACTGGGTCGGGTTGATGCCGGAGTTGCCGCCGTTGTCGGTGATGGCGAAGCCGTTGCCCTCACAGTTGTAGCTGGGCGCGGCGGTCTGCGCGACGCCGGTCGCGACCACGTTCTGGAACGTCGCCGCGCCACCGGTCTGCTCCTGCAAGGCGAACGTGCCCGCGCCGGAAATGGTGACGCCGTTGAGGTTGACGCCGCTGATCGTGCCTTCCACCCATTGGATGGCCTCGTACGGGCTCTGCTCGATGAGCGCGTTGCTCACGTTGATCGGGCCGGTGATCGCGCCCTGGCTGCCGTCGAACCACAGCGCGCCGACACCGAACTGCCAGTTCGGGTCGAGACTGCCGTCGCGGATCATGGTGTTGTTGGAGATCGTCGTGGTGCCGACCGGCGTCGAGGTGAACCGCTGGCCGACCTGGATGCCGCCGCCCTGGGTGATGCCGGTGTCCTGCACCAGGTTTCCGGTGACGGTGTTGTCATGGCCGCCGTAGATCGCGATGCCGTTGGCCAGCATCTGCAGCTCGACGGTGTTGTTGGAGATGGTGTCATTGGCGTCCGCGCCGAGGCTGGAGTCGGCCCAGGTGGCGATGCCGTCGTCACCGGTGTTGCGGATGTCGCTGCTGGTCACGGTCGAACCGGTGACGCCGCCGTGGAAGTTGATGCCGTCCGCGAACGTGTCCCTGATCCGCAAGCCGCTGAAGGTCAGCCCGGTCATCGGGCCGTCCATCCAGGCGCCGACCTTCTCGTGCTCGATCCAGATGCCGCTGGCCGAGGAGTTGTTCAGCGCGCCGCCGATGCCGTTGTCCTGATCGCAGTCGACCCGGCTGCCGACCTGGCCGAAGATGGCGAAGTTGGCCAGGTGCACGTTGCTGCTGGAGCCCTTGTCACCGCCGACGCCGCAGCTGTCCGGCTCGCCGAAGCCGTAGAAGCCCGGGGCCGCGCCGGTGACCGTCGAATGCCACATGCCCGCGCCGTCGATGGTCACGTTGTTGACCTTGATGTGGCCAGGGATGTTGTAGGTGCCCGGCGGGATCCACACCGTGCCACCGGAACCGGCAGCGGTGATCGCGGCGTTGAACGCGGCGGTCGAGTCGGCGCTGCCGGAGGGGTCGGCGCCTTCGCTGGTCACCGAGACCGACCCGGAGGGCTGCGGCAAGGCGGCGCCGACGTTCTCGAAGTCGGCGAAGTCGATCGTGTACGAGCCCGCGGTGTCCTCGGAGTCGACCTGGAGCGAGAACGTGGTTCCGGCCGGGTAGGTCTGGCCGAACAGCCGGTGCGTCTCGTCGAAGAAGTGGTGTGGGTTGCTGCCCGGCGAGTTGGTGAACGGGTAGCTGCCGTACTGCCAGCTGTATTCGTTGGTCAGTGTGAAGTCGGTCTGCTTGGCGCCGTTGATGTAGAGCGAGAGCGGCGCGGTGTAGGTGGAACCGTCCGAGGTGTCCGGGATGCTGTAGCGGAAGTCGATCGAGTTCGTGGCGATCGGGGTGGTGAAGGTGACGTACTTGCCGCTGCCCTGCAACGTCACCGCCTTGCGGAACGCGGCTTCGTCGGCGAGCTGTCCCTGGGTGTAGCTCGGGCCGATGATCGTGCCGTTGGTCGCGGAGTTCTCCGCCTGTACCTCGACATAGGGCAAGGTCGCGCCGCTGCCACCGGTCGCGGCGGCGGCTGCCGCGGGTAACGCGGCCACGGTTGCCGCGCCCGCGGCGAACAAGGCCGCCCCGGCCGTCAGCACGGTCATTGATCGGAGGGTTCGAGTGGTTCGCGCCATTGCGAGGTGCTCACTTTCGACAGGAGGGGTGAGCGGACACCGATCCGGTTCAGGGACGGTAACTCCGTCGACACGACAGCGCAATAACCAGATACATGACAGATAAAGTCATACGTGTGAACGCAAATTTGCGACATCGACGACTTCTGATGGGTCAACGAGCGCAGTACTGAACCGGGCGTTCCAGCGGCGTCCACGCAGCTACCGGCCGCATCGTGGCAGTTCGGGAAGGCCTTGCCGGAAAGTTCGCCGATGCACGCCGACCGCTGGTACTGCAAGTAACGAACATCGACATGCAGCTGGTTTGCAGTTCTTACCGGCGACTTGCGCCGGGCCGCTCTCACCAGGCGGTACGGGTCAAGATCGGCTGGGAGAATTTCCAGCGGGGACGAACAAGACGGAGGATGCGGTGCCACGAGCGACGGAGCCACTGCGCAAGCTGGGTTTTCTCACCATCGGGCTCTTCGACGAAGCCGACCCCCGGGCCGGTCACGAGTCGACTTTGGACATCATCGAACTCGGCGAGCGACTCGGCTTCGACAGCGCCTGGGTGCGGCACCGGCACCTCCAGTTCGGCATCTCGTCGCCGGTCGCGGTGCTGGCCGCCGCGACCCAGCGGACCAGCCGGATCGCGCTGGGCACCGCGGTCATCCCGCTCGGCTGGGAGAACCCGCTGCGCCTGGCCGAGGACCTGGCCACCGTCGACATCCTCTCCGGTGGCCGGCTCAACCCCGGCATCAGCGTCGGACCGCCGCGCGACTACGACCGGATCAAGCAGGCCCTCCATCCGGACAGCGCGGAGGTAGAGGACTTCAGTTACGAGCGGGTGCGCAGGCTGCTCGCGTGCGTGCGCGGAGACAAGGTCTCGGACTGGAGCGGGGTCGACGGGATCGAGGTGTTCTCCGATCAGGTGCAGCCGCACGCGGCCGGGCTCGATCAGCGGATCTGGTACGGCGGCGGCAGTTTCCGCTCGGCGCGCTGGGCCGGTGAGCAGGGGCTGAACTTCCTGAGCAGCAACGTGATCCAGGCGGAGGGGTCGGCGGCGAGCTTCGCGGAGATCCAGCGCGACCAGATCCGGGCGTTCCGTGCCGCGCGGGCGGACCCGGCCGGGCGGGTGTCGCAGGGCTTGGTGGTGATCCCGACCGACTCGGCCGACGCGGCGCAACGCGAGAAATACCGGGCCTACGTGGAGTCCCGGACACCGCGCACGGCCGCGCCGATCGGCCCCCGGCAGATGCTGTTCGCCACCGACCTGGTCGGCACGTCCGCGCAGATCGCCGAGCAGCTCCACGCGCACGCCGGTTTCCAGGAGGTCGAGGAGGTGGTGTTCGCGCTGCCGTTCACCTTCGGGCACGCGGACTACGTCCAGATCCTGACCGACCTCGCGACCAGGCTGGGCCCGGAACTCGGCTGGAAACCGGCCGCGTGAACGGTGCGCGTACCGTCGAAGCCATGGTCGTCGTGAAGATCAACGCGCTCACTGTTCCGGAGGGTGCCGGGACCGAAATGGAAACGCGGTTCGCCGCGCGGATGGAAGCATTGCGGGAGCAGCCCGGCTTTCTGGGTTTCGAACTGCTCCGTCCGGTCGCCGGGGAGACCCGCTATTTCGTCTACAGCCGCTGGGAGTCCGAGGACGCCTATCAGGCGTGGCGCAAGGGCTCCGCGACAGCCGCGCACGGCGGCGGCGGCCGGCCGGTGACCACCGGCGCCGAACTCATGGAATTCGAAGTAGCCCATTCGACGGAACCGCAGGCATGATCACCACGGCTGCGGCTGGGCCGCGTGAATCCCCTTGCTGAACAGGCAATACCAGGCTTTTGCCAGACATTGGTAATCAGAAAGTTACTGTCACTTTTGTGTCACTGACACGCCTCGGACACTCCTGACCTCACACAGGGCGTACACACATGACGCCGGCGGGTATCCGCCCGTGGGCCATTGTTGCCATGTGTTGGAGGAACAGTGCGAAGTGTCACGCGAGGGATGCTGACGCTCGCCGGGATCGCCGCGCTGTCGTTGACCTTCGGGTCGGCAACGGCGATAGCGAATCCCGCGACGAGCGCGGCAGCAACGACATCGACCGCCACCAGCTCCGCCCCGACCGTTCACGCCTGCCCGACGACGGTCAAGCCCGGCAAGCTTGCCTGCCTGGCGCTGAAGAGAACCGACAAGAAACCATTGTTAGCCAGCCAGGTCGCCATCCCGAACACCATTCCGTCCGGCGTCGGCTACGGCCCTTCCCAGTTGCAGTCCGCCTACAACATCGCGTCGGCAGCGGCCAGCCAGGGCGGTAACGCGACCGTCGCGCTGGTCGACGCCTACGACGACCCGTCCGCGGCCAGCGACCTCGCCGCCTACCGGTCCGCGGCCGGCCTGCCCGCCGCGAACTTCAGCAAGGTCAACCAGAACGGTCAGACCTCGCCGCTGCCCTCCGAGGCACCGTCGACCGACGACTGGACGCTGGAAGAATCCCTCGACATCGACATGGTTTCGGCGATCTGCCCGAACTGCAAGATCGTGCTCGTCGAGGCCCAGGACGACCAGGGCACCGGCCTCTACACCGCGGAGAACACCGCGGCCAACCTGGCCGGCTACATCTCCAACTCGTGGGGTGGCACGGACTCCTCCAGCGACTCCAGCCTGGACACCAACTTCAACCACCCCGGCAAGGTCATCACCGCCTCCGCCGGCGACTCGGGCTACGGCGTGATCTACCCGGCGACCTCCCGCTACGTCGTCTCGGTCGGTGGCACCGCGCTGAACACCGCGTCCAACTCGCGTGGCTGGACGGAAACGGTGTGGGGCAGCAGTTCCGGCGGTGAGGGCACCGGTTCCGGTTGCTCGAACAACGAGACCAAGCCGTCCTGGCAGACCGATACCGGCTGCTCCGGCCGGACCGACAACGACATCTCGGCCGACGCCGACCCGAGCACCGGTCTCGCCGTCTACGACACGTCCAACGGCAACGGTGGCTGGACCGAGGTCGGTGGCACCAGCGCGTCCTCGCCGATGATCGCGGCCATGTACGCGTTGGCGGGCAACGCGGGCAGCAACCCCGCGCAGGACATCTACCAGCACACCGCCAACCTCAACGACGTCACCAGCGGCGCCGACGGGTCCTGCAGCCCGTCCTACCTGTGCACCGCCGCTACCGGCTACGACGGCCCGACCGGCGAGGGCACCCCGAACGGCCTCGCCGCGTTCGGTGGCACCAGCACCGGCGGCGGCGTCACCGCCAACAACCCCGGTAACCAGACCGGCACCGTCGGCACCGCGGTCAGCCTGCAACTGTCCGCTTCCGGTGGCACCGCTCCCTACACCTGGACCGCGAGCGGCCTGCCCGCGGGCCTGTCGATCTCCAGCGGCGGCGCGATCTCGGGCACGCCGACCACGGCGGGCACCTTCACCGTCTCCGCGACCGCGAAGGACAGCACCGGCGCGACCGGGTCGACCTCGTTCACCTGGAAAATCAACCCCAGCGGTGGCGGCGGTTGCACCTCGCCGGGCCAGAAGCTGGGCAACCCGGGCTTCGAGTCCGGCAACACCGTGTGGTCGGCGACTCCGGCCGTGATCGGCCAGAACGGTCCCTCCGAGCCCGCGCACTCGGGCAGCTGGGATGCCTGGATGGACGGCTACGGCACCACCCACACCGACACCGTCTCGCAGTCGGTCACCATTCCGGCCGGATGCAGCGCGTCGCTGTCGTTCTACCTGCACATCGACACCTCGGAAACCACCACGACCACGGCGTTCGACAAGCTGACCGTGAAGGTCGGGTCGACGACGGTGGCGACCTTCTCCAACCTCAACCACAACAGCGGTTACACCCAGCACACCTACAACGTGTCCAGTCTGGCCGGTCAGACCGTGACCCTGAACTTCACCGGCACCGAGGACAGCTCGTTGCAGACCTCGTTCGTCCTTGACGACCTGGCTCTGACGACCAGCTGAGTTTCAGCACAGAGACGGGGCGGCCACGGGTGTGGTCGCCCCGTCGTGCTCGCCCTCAGTCCAAAAAGGACGCCAGCATCGGCAGCAGGTAGTCGGCGCGCCTGGTGACCTGCATGTGCGTGGTGTCCGGCAGCACCGCCAGCTTCGATCCCGGGATCAGCTGCTGCATCAGCGCGGCGTGCTCGACCGTGATGAAGTCGTTGTCGCCCTGCACGATCAGGGTCGGCGCGGTGATGCCGGCCAGTTGCTCATCGCTCCAGCCCTTCAGGTCGTGGGCGCTGCCACCCATCTTGGCGATGAAGGCGTCGAACTGGTCGGGGTGCGGAGACAGCCGCACGTACGCCGCGCGCATCGCGCCGAAGTCCTCCTGGGTCGGCATCCGATCGGACGTCGCGTACTTGCTCGGATCCATGATGTCCGGGTGCATGCCCTCGATCCGGACGCTGGCGGAGATCGGCACGATCGAGCGAACCCGGTCCGGGTAGCTCACCGCGAGTTCGAGCGCGACCGCCCCGCCGAAGCTGTGGCCGAGCACGTGCGCCCGGTCGATGCCGAGGTGATCGAGCAGGCCGACGATGTCACTGGCCATGTTGGCCGGGGTGAGTGCCCGGTCGATGTCGGCAGTGCGGCCGTGACCCTGCATTTCGACGGCGATCACCTGGTAGGTCTGGGCCAGAGCCGGGAGGATGGCGCCGAAGTTGAGGTCGATGGTCATCACGCCGCCGTGCAAGAGCACCAGCGGCGTGCCGCTGCCGTGCGACTCGTAGTACAGGTGCAGGCCGTTCACGTCGACGTAGCCGCTGGTCATGGCTTGATCCTTCCGGGATGTTCGCGAGGTGCTGTCATCGTTGCGTCGAACAGGCCCGGCCCGAATCGACATTTCGATTCGATGTGACCGTCATCACACATCGGCCGGACGTTGCCGGCCCGCCGACCACGAGTCCAGGGTGATCAGCGTCTTGGTCCCGGTGACCTGGTGGTTCCTGCGGATCTCGTCGATGGTCTTCTGCAGGTGGGCGAGGTCGCGCACGCGCAGCCAGACCAGCGCGTCCGGGTCTCCCGCGATGGTGAACACGGCCTGTGCCTCGGGCATCCGGGTGGTGGTGCGGAAGATGTCGTTCACCTTGGACGTGCCGGAGAAGCGCAGCTCGACGAAGGCCTCGATGCCCCAGCCCAGCTTGGAGTGGTCGATCTGCGCGGTGAACCCGGTGATCACGCCGATCCGCTGCAACCGGTCGACCCGGCGCTTCACCGCGGCCGTGGACAGCGTCACCCGCTCCGCGATGTCGGACAGGGTGCGGCGGGCATCCTCGACCAGCAGCGCCAGGATCTCGTGATCGGTCTCGTCCAGTTCCTCGGCCATAGTGCACGCACGCTACGCAAAGAATCAGCGCACGTCAGCATGGCCCCTCCGGTTTTTTGCGCGTCACACCTCGGTTCGAGGATGCTTGTTGCGTCCGACCACGAACGGGTGTGATCTGTGCCTGACCTGCCGCTGCGCGCCGACGGGAGCCGAATCGTGCCTGCCTTCACCCTGGAAGACCGCTACCTCCGCGACGAGGGCACCGTCTACCTGACCGGGGTGCAGGCCCTGGTCCGGTTGCTGTTCGACCGGGTGCGCACCGACCGCGCCGCGGGCGGCAACCCGGGCGTGTTCGTGTCCGGTTACGAGGGTTCGCCGCTGGCCGGGTACGACCTGGAGCTGGGCAGGCGGGCCAAGCTGCTGGCCGCGCACAACGTGGTGCACCGCCCCGGCCTCAACGAGGAACTCGCCGCGACCGCGGTCATGGGCAGCCAGCTCGCCACCGGCGTCGGCCTGCGCGAACACGACGGTGTGCTCGGCGTCTGGTACGGCAAGGCCCCCGGCCTCGACCGCGCGACCGACGCGCTGCGGCACGCCAACATGGCGGGCACCGACCCGCGCGGCGGCGCGCTGGCCCTGGTCGGCGACGACCCGAACGCCAAGTCCTCCACCATCCCGTGCGCCTCCGAGCTGGCGCTGGCCGACCTGGCCATGCCGATCTTCTTCCCATCCGACAGCCAGGACCTGCTCGACTTCGGCGCCCACGCGATCGAACTGTCCAGGGCCAGCGGCATCTGGTCGGCCATGAAGATCGTCGCCAACGTGGCCGACGCCGCGAGCACCGCCACCGTTACTCCACAGTGGACGGCGCCCAGGTTCAGCCCGGACTTCCCCGCCTACCAGCACACCCCCAGCGGCAAGCTGCTCGGCCCGAACCTGGCCGCGCTGGAGCGCAGCCTGTTCACCGTGCGCGTCCCGCTCGCCCTGGAATACCTGCGGATCAGCGGCGTCAACCGGATCACCGCGACCCATCCGGCCGACCGGATCGGCATCGTCACCGCAGGAAAGTCCTATTTGGACGTAATGCAGGCCTTCGCCGCGCTGGGCCTGGACGAGCAGGCGTTGTGGACCTTCGGCATCCGGGTGCTCAAGCTCGGCGCGATCCACCCGGTCGAGCCGGGCATCATCCGCGAGTTCGCCACCGGTCTCGACGAGATCATCGTGGTCGAGGAGAAGCGCTCGTTCATCGAGTCGCAGGTCAAGGAGATCCTCTACGGCCGGGCGAACGCGCCGGGCGTGTCCGGCAAGGCGCTGTTCACCGAACTCGGCGAACTCGACCCGGACAAGGTCGCGGGCGGCCTGGCCCGCAGGCTCGGCGACATCGAGCCGGTCGTGGCGTGGCGGCAGCGGCGCAGGCGGGAGCGGATCTCGATCCCGCTGCTGGCCCGCTCGCCCTACTTCTGCTCGGGCTGCCCGCACAACTCCTCCACCAAGGTGCCGGACGGCACGCTGGTCGGCGGCGGCATCGGCTGTCACACGATGACCCTGTTCATGCCGGAGGAACAGGTCGGCGACGTCATCGGCGTGACCCAGATGGGCGGCGAAGGCTCGCAGTGGATCGGCATGGCGCCGTTCGTGCAGGCCGATCACCTGGTGCAGAACATCGGCGACGGCACGTTCACCCACTCCGGCAGCCTCGGCATCCGCGCCTCGGTCGCGGCGGGCACCAACGTCACGTACAAGCTGCTGCACAACTCGGCGGTTGCCATGACCGGTGGCCAGGATGCGGTCGGGGCGCTGCCACTGCGCCGGTTGGCCGCGATGCTGCTGGCCGAGGGCGTGCGCAAGGTGATCATCACCAGCGACCAGCCCAAACGCCTGCGCCGGGCCGGTCTGCCGCGCGGCGTGGACATCCGCCACCGCGACGAACTCCTGCGCAGCCAGGAGGAACTCGCCGCGATCCCCGGCGTCACCGTGCTCATCCACGACCAGGAGTGCGCGGCCGAGAAGCGCCGCAAGCGCAGCCGGGGCAAGCAGCCCACGCCGAGCACCAAGGTCGTGATCAACGAGCGGGTGTGCGAGGGCTGCGGCGACTGCGGCACCAAGTCGAACTGCCTTTCCGTGCAGCCGGTCGCCACCGAGTTCGGTCGCAAGACCGCCATCCACCAGTCGTCCTGCAACCTGGACTACTCCTGCCTCAACGGCGACTGCCCGTCCTTCCTCACGGTCACACCGGCCGGCGCCAAACCGCGCCGCGTCCTCGCCCCGCTGGCCGCCGACGCGATCCCGGCACCGGCGTTCCGGGTTTCGCCGGAGGACTTCACCGTGCGGATCAGCGGTATCGGCGGCACCGGCGTGGTCACCGTCGCGCAGATCCTGGCGACAGCGGCCGTCATCGGCGGCAGGCAGGTGCGCACGCTGGACCAGACCGGGCTGGCCCAGAAGGGCGGCGCGGTCGTGTCGGACGTGAAGGTCAGCGCCGAACCGATCGCCCGCGCGGCCAAGATCGCCGACGGCGAATGCGACCTCTACCTCGCCTGCGACGCCCTGGTCGCCGCCGACCCCACCCACCTCTCAGTCGCCGATCCCGGCCGGACCACGGCCGTCGTGTCCACCACCGAGGTGCCGACCGGCGCGATGATCACCGACACCAGCGTGACCTTCCCCGCGAAGGAAGCCGTCCGTTCGGCCATCGCCGACGCGGTCTCGCGCACGGTCTCGCTGGACGCGCGGGGTCTCGCCGAGCAACTGTTCGACAACGACCAGTTCGCCAACATCCTGCAACTCGGCGCGGCCTTCCAGACCGGCTCGATCCCGCTGCCCGCCGAGGTGATCGAGCAGGCGATCACGGTCAACGGCACCGCCGTCGAGCAGAACCTGCAGGCGTTCCGCCGCGGCCGCCAGCTCGTCGCCGACCCGGACGCGATCACCACCGAACCGACCCCCGATGCCCCCGAGCCCCTCTCCCCCGAAGCCGCCCGGATCCGCGCCCTGGTCGCGGCACCGGCAGGCACGGAACTGGCCCGGTTGCTGGACATCCGCATTCCCGAGCTGATCGCCTACCAGAACGCGGACTACGCCCGCTCCTACGCGGAGTTCGTCGAACAGGCGCGAGTGCTGGAGGGCGGCGCGACCACGGTCACCGAGGCGGTCGCGCGGAACCTGCACAAGCTCATGGCCTACAAGGACGAATACGAGGTCGCGCGGCTCTGCCTCGACGAGAAGGTGCTGGCCGACCTGAAGAACCGGTTCGGCAGCGAGACGCGCTACGCCTACCGGCTGCACCCGCCGGTGCTGCGCGCGCTCGGGATGAAGCGCAAGATCAGCCTCGGCGCCTGGTTCCGGCCCGGTTTCCGCACGCTGTACGCGCTGCGCGGCGTGCGCGGGCGCTGGTTCGACCCGTTCGGCCACACGGAGGTGCGCAAGGTCGAGCGCGCGCTGGTCGAGGAGTACCGGGCTAGCATCCTGCGCGCGTTCACCTCGGGCAACAAGGCCGCGCTCGCCGAACTGGCCGAGCTGCCCGACCAGGTGCGCGGCTACGAGGACATCAAGCTCGGCAACGTCGCGGCCTACCGGGCCCGGCAGACCCAGCTGCTGGCCAACCTCGACGCCCCGGCCTACGCCCCGCAATCCTGACCCAACCAGCAAACGAGGCGCGACATGGCGCGACAGAGCCTGCGCGAGGAGATCGTGGCGGCCGCGCAGAAGGACGTCCGCACGTCAGCGACGTGCGCGAAGCCGCCGGTGCCCTGGTGAGGGCTCAGGAGCCGGCGTAGGTTCCCCCGACCTGGCTCAGAATGCCCACCAGCGAGGCGACCACGGGTAGCACGTTCGCGACGGTGTCCGCCGTCTTCCCGCAGCTCTCGGTCAGCTTGGCCACCTGGGCGAGCAGCTCCGCGATCTTGCCCTCGGTGCCGGAGGCGGCCTGCTCCTCGAAGCCGCAGAACGTCTCGATCGCGTCGAGGAGTTCGCTGGCGGCGTCCGCGATCGCGCTGACGACGAGGGCGTGCACCCCGGCGACCAGCTCGCCGAGCCCGGTGATCAGGGTCGACATGCTCGCCGCGCTCTTGGCGCAGGCATCGAGCGCGGCCAGCACGGTGGTGGCCATGCCGAGGTAGGCGGCGTAGGCGGGCCCGCGCCACGCACCCATGCCGTCGCGGTAGGTCTTGCCCAGGTCCCGGCCGATGCCCGCGATGTACTCCGCGATGTTGCTCCAGCTCTGGGCGTACGCGTTGATCACGTCGGTATTGCCGATCAGGCCGTCCAATGCCGCCCGCAGCGGCCGGAAGTGGTTGCACAGCCACGAGACCGCCCACTGCACGCCCATGCCGATCGGGTCCGCCGCGGTCGCCATGTCGCCCTGGACCGCGACATCGCTCGCGACCACCCCGGCGGCCGCCGCGATCGCCGCGACCAGCTGCTTCGTCGTCGGCCACTGCCCCTGCTCGACCGCGTGCACGACCGCATCGCCGGCCGAGAGCAGGCTGCTGCCCGAATTGAGCATGCCCATCATGTCGTCGGAGACCGGGATGCCGGTGGCCCAACCCGTCTGCGCGAGGTCGGTGCCGTCCGGTCGCTTGTAGTCGTCGCCCTTCATGAACAGGTAGCTGCCCGCGGCGCCCGCGTACCCGGCCGGGCTGTGCGCCTTGGCGCTCGCTTTGTCCCACGACTCGTAGTAGGGCGCGATGCTTTCCTTCGAGCCGGGATCGACCAGCGGCTCGCTCGAATCCGTCATGGTCTACTCGGGTCCGCCCTTGCCGGGAACGTTCACGGGATGGGCCGATTTCTTCAGCAGGCTCGCGTTCTGCTCGTCCACCTGCCGGTAGTTCGTTGCGTTCTCGGCCAGTTTGCGCTGCATGTCCTGCATCAGGCCGAGCGTTGCGGTGAGGGCCTTGATCATTTGGCCCTGGATTTCCTGCATGATCTGGCCGGCCGGCTGGCAGACGACTCCGTACGCGCGGTCGAACTGGCCGTTGACGGTGGAGCTGGCCCACTCCAGGTCCTTGGGCGGCCGCCAGGCGTTCTCGTTGAGCACGGTGTTCGCCGCGCCGCTGGCCTCGGCGAACTGGCCGGCCAGCGAGCCGACCTGGTTCGCGTACTCCTGCATCATCTTCGGGTCGGCGACGAAACCGTCGGCCATGGTCGTTCCCTTCCTGGTCAGGGCTTGCGGTAGCCGCGCTGCAGCACGGTGAAGGTGTCGCCGAAGTCGTCCTCGGCCTCCTGGGGCGCGGGCCGGGCCGGCCGTTGCGGCGCGGGCGGTGGCGGCACGATCGGCGGTGGCGTGGGTTGCGGCCAGGGTTGCGCGGCCTGGGGTGCCACGGGGTGCGGTTGGGCCGACCGGAACCGGCCGATCAACCGGTCGGCCGTTGCCTCGGCGACGCCGGACTCGCGCACGATCCGCTCGTACTGGGCCGCGATGCCGGCTTTGGCCTGCCGGATCGCGCCCATCACGGTGCCGGACAGCCTGCGCGGGTCCAGCCGGCCCGCCGAGTCGGCGAAGGCGAGGTCGATGACGGCGCCCGCCCGGTTCACGGTCACTCGTACCGTTCCGTCCGGCGACTGCTGGGTGAACGTGAGCTTCTCGGCCCTCGCCCGGATCGCCACCATGCGCCGGGCCTCGGCGCTCTCGGCGGCCATGTCGTTCACCAGCTGCTGGAGGTAATCCCCTGGTGCCACGTCCATGCCGGGAGGTTAGGAACCGGCGATTACACCTGGCTTACAGCGGCGTTGACCAGGTGGCAGGCGACGCCGGTCTCGTCGGCCGCCAACGGAGTGGGATCGACGGTGCGGCACCGGTCGGCGACGGCGGCGGCTTCGCCGGAGGCGAGGGCCGGGCAGCGCGGGTGGAAGCGGCAACCGGCGGGGATGCGGGCGGGATCGGGTGGTTCGCCGGTGAGCACGATGCGCTCCGGCGATTCGGGCAACACCGACAGCAGCGCCTTGGTGTAGGGGTGGCGCGGCGCGGTGAGTACGTCGGGCGCCGGGCCGGATTCGACGATGCGGCCGAGATACATCACCGCGATGCGGTCGGCGATGTTCCAGGCCAGGCCGAGGTCGTGGGTGACAACGAGGGACGCGAGGCCGAGATCGTCGCGCAGGCGCAGCAGCAGCGCCAGGATTTCGCCGCGCACCGACGCGTCCAGCGAGGCGACCGGTTCGTCGGCGATGAGCACGCGCGGTTGCAGCGCGAGCGCGCCTGCGATCACCACGCGCTGGCGCTGGCCGCCGGACAGTTCGCCGGGCAGCAGCGGCATGAACCGCTCGGGTGGGCGCAAACCCGCGCGGGACAAGGCTTCCGCGACGAGTTCGGGTTCGTTGCCCGGCACCTTGTGGATGCGCAGTCCTTCGGCGACCGCCTCGTACACCGAGTGGCGCGGGTTGAGCGCGCCGGTCGGGTCCTGCAACACCAGCTGCACCTGCCGCCGGAACGCCCGCAGGCCGCGCATGGACGCAGGCAGCGTCGAACCTTCGAAGGAGACGCTGCCCTGGTCGGGCCGGTAGAGGCCGAGCAGGGCGCGGGCCAGCGTGGACTTGCCGCAGCCGGATTCGCCGACCAGCGCGACGATCTCGCCGGCGTGCAGGTCCAGGTTGACGCCCGCGACCGCGCGCACCCGCCCGCCGCCGGGGGTGGCGAAGCCGACGTGCAGGTCGTCGGCCTTGAGCAGGAGGTCGTTCACGAGCGGGCCGCCTCGAGTTCGTCGACCAGCACGCAGGCGGCGTCGTGGTCGGGGGTGATCGTGCGCCTGCCGATGTCGACGGTGGCGCATTCGTCGACGGCGCTGGCGCAGCGCGGGTGGAACGGGCAGCCGGTCGGCAGGTCGGTCGGGTCGGGCGGGTCGCCCGGCAGCCCGCGCGGGGCGAGCCGGGAGGCCGGATCGCCAATGGTCGGGAACGCGCCGGACAACGCCCGCGTATACGGGTGTCGTCCATCGCGCACGACGTCGGCGGAGGGCCCGTGTTCCACGATCCGGCCCGCGTACATGACCGCGAGCCGTTCGCAGGTCTCGGCCAGTACGGACAGGTCGTGGCTGATCATCAGCAGGCCGACGCCGCGGTCGGCGACCAGCGCGGCGAGCAGGTCGAGCACCTGGGCCTGGATCATCACGTCGAGCGCGGTGGTCGGCTCGTCGGCGATCACCAGGCGCGGGTCGCAGGCCAGCGCCATGGCGATCATGACGCGCTGCCGTTGCCCGCCGGACAGTTCGTGCGGGTAGGCGCCCGCACGGCGGTTGGGCAGGCCGACCTGGTCGAGCAGTTCGCGCACTCGCTTGTCCACGTCCGGGCCGGTCGCCTTGCTGTGCAGGACGATCGGTTCGGCGATCTGGTCGGCGATGCGGCGCACCGGGTTGAGGCCGTGCATGGCGCCCTGGAACACCACGGACGCGTCGGCCCAGCGCACCGCGCGCAGCCTGCCCCACTTCATCGCGGTGATGTCCTCGCCGTCGAGCAGGATCTGCCCGCCGATCTTGGTCTGGGCGGGCAGCAGCCGTAGCACCGACATGGCCAGGGTGGACTTGCCGGAGCCGGATTCTCCGGCCAGGCCAAGCGTTTCGCCCGCGCCGAGGGTGAGATCGACGCCGCGCACGGCCGGGACGGTGCCGCGCGCGCCCCGGTAGGTGATCGTGGTGCCGCGGAACTCCAGCAGCGGGGCGGCATCGTCGGTCATCGTCACTTCTTCCCCGCCTTGGTCCGCATTCCCGGCGACAGCACGGCTTCCAGCGCCCGCCCGCACAGCGTGAACGCGAGCACCACCACCACGATGGCAAGTCCGGGCGGCAACAGGTACCACCAGGCGCTGGCCGATATCGCGCCGGTTTTCCAGGCGTCGTCGAGCATGCCGCCCCAGGACACCTGGGTGGGGTCGCCGAGGCCGAGGAAGGTCAGGGTGGATTCGCCGATGATGGCGCCGGCCACGGTGAGGGTCGCGTTGGCCAGCACGAGCGGCATCACCGCGGGCAGCACGTGTTTGCCCAGGATGTGCCAGTGACCGGCGCCGAGCGCGCGGGCGCGTTCGATGTAGGGCCGGGTCTCGATGGTGAGGGTCTGCGCGCGCACGATCCGGGCGCTGGTCGGCCAGGAGGTGAGGGCAAGCGCGACGACGATGGTGACCTCGCCGTGGGTGAGCACCGCGCCGAGCGCGATGGCCAGTACCAGCGAAGGCAGCACCAGGAAGAAGTCGGTGATGCGCATCAGCACCCCGGACAGCCACCCGCCGAAGTGCGCGGACACCAGCCCGACCAGCGTGCCGATGCCGACGGTGAGCAGGGCGGCGGTGAGGCCGACGAACAGCGAGATCCGCGCGCCCCACCAGAGCAGCAACAGCACGGAGCGGCCGTTGTTGTCGGTGCCGAGCGGATAGCCGCCGGTCGGACCGGTCAGCAGCGGGCCGTTGACCTTGGTGACGTCCAGCCCGTCGGTGTTGGTCAGCACCGGGGCGAGGATGGCGAGCAGGCCGACGACGACCAGCACGATCAGGCCGAACAGGCCGGCACGGTTGGCCGCGAACTGTTTCCACACCCGGGCGGCGGACTGGCGCCGCCGCGTCCAGGTGACCCGGCGGGCGGATGTCGTTGCGATGGCGGTCATGACGCACGCACCCTCGGGTCGAGCAGCCGGTAAACGAGGTCGGCCAGCACGTTCATCACGATCACGGCGCCGGCCAGGGTGATGAACGCGCCCTGGATCAGCGGCAGGTCGGGCACGTTGAGCGCGTTGTACATCAGCAGACCGAGGCCCGGCCAGCTGTAGACGACCTCGACCGCGACCGCGCCATTCACGACAAGGCCGAGTTGCAGGAAGATCAACGTGACGGTCGGCAGCAGCGCGTTGGGCACGGCGTGGCGGCGGCGCACGATGTCGTCGCGCAGGCCCTTGGCGCGCGCGGTGACCAGGTAGTCCGCGCCCATCTCGTCGATCAGCGAGGACCGCATGATCAGCTGGTACTGCGCGTAGACCGCGGCGACCAGGGTCAGGCAGGGCAGCACCAGGTGGTGCAGCAGGTCGGCCAGGTGCGGGAAGAAGCCGGGCGCGACGTTGCCGGAGAAGATGCCCTGCACCGGAAACAGGCCCGGGATCGGCCCGATGCCCTGCGCGAACACCAGCAGCAGGATGATGCCCAGCCAGAACTGCGGCACCGACCAGAGGGTGAGCGCGATGGTGGTGGAGGTCTTGTCGAAGGTCGAGCCGGGGCGCCAGCCGCTGCGCGTGCCCAGCCACAGGCCCAGCGCGACCGCGATGATGGTCGCGGTGCCGACCAGCAGCACGGTCGGCCACAGCGCGGCCAGCACGAGCTGGCCGACCGGCTGGTTGTAGAAGTAGGACGTGCCGAAGTCGCCGTGCAGCAGGTTGCCGAGGTAGTCGAAGAACTGCACGATCAGCGGCTTGTCCAGGCCGAGCTGCTCGCGCAGCGCGAGCAGCTGTTTGGTGCCGATCGGCTGCCCGTGGGTCATGGTCTTGACCGGGTCGCCGGGCAGGATCCGGAACAGGAAGAAGCCGAGCACGATCACGAGCAGCAGGCTGACGATGCCGCCGCCGATCTTGGTCAGCACGAACCGGACCGTGCCCCGGGAGGCCGGGGGCTCGTTGCCCCCGGCCACCTCGGCGACGACGTCGCCGGACGCGAGTGCCGTCACGCGATCACTCCCGGTCGTCGCCGGCCACGCGGCGACGGCGGGCGAAGAACACGACCAGGCCACCGACCACGATGACCGCGGCCACGATGCCGATGATCAGGCCGACGTTGACCCCGCCCGAGCTGGTCGAGTCGGCGGTCAGCGGGGTGGCTTCCAGGTAGCTCCAGTAGCCGTTCTGGAACATGATGTTGCCGCCCGGGTCGGGCTGGATCGCGAACGGCGCCCAGCGGTCGGAGCGGTAGGCCTCCAGGTTGGCCTTGTACAGCAAGGTCACCTCGGGCACCTGGTCGTAGAAGACCTGCTCCATCTGCTTGATGTCGGCCGCCCGCTTGGCCGGGTCCATTTCGGACAGTTGAGCGGCGTAGAGCTGGTCGTACTGGGCGTTGCAGAAGAACGACTCGGTGGTGCCACCGAGGCCCGCCGAGTTGGGGCGCTGCGCGCAGGTCTGGATGGACAGCACGTAGTCGGGGTCGGGGTCGACGCCGTAGCCGGACAGGGCGAGGTCGAAGTCGCCGCCGTTGGTGAGGTCGTTGACCTTGTTGGTGGTGGCCAGCTGAATGTTCACGCCGATGCCGATGGCCTGCAGCCAGCCCTTGATGTACTGGGCTTCCTGGCTGTCCTGGGTCTGGCTGGAGTCGCCGATCAGGGTCAGGTTGAGCGGCTTGCCGTCCTTGCCGATCCGGATGCCGTCCGGACCCTTGGGATAGCCGGCGGCGTCGAGCGCGGCGTTGGCCGCGGCCGGGTCGAACTTGCGCAGCTGCGATCCGGTCGGGTTCCAGTGGTAGGTGGCGAAGCGGGGCGGGATGTAGCTGGTGCCGGGCTGCGCGTAGCCGCCGTAGACGTTCTTGACCAGCTCGTCCGGGTCGATCGCCTCGGCGATGGCCTGGCGCAGCTTGACGTCCTTGAGGTTCGGGTTTCCGGTGCCGATCGGGCTGCCGGTGTTGGTCGCGGTGCCCGAGTTGATGATCATGTCGACGAACCGGTTGCCCTCGGCCTGGTTCGTGGCCACGTTCTTGGTGTGCTTGAGGGTGTTGAACTGGGTCGGCGTGAGGTTGTTGAGCAGGTCGACGTCACCCTTGATCAGCGCGGCGTAGGCGGCGTTGCTGTTGTCGAACTTGAGGTACTCCAGCTGGTCGATCTTGGGGGCGCCGCGCCAGTAGTTCTTGTTGGCCTGCAGCATGACGTACTGGCCCTGCTTGTAGTCGGTGAGGATGAACGGGCCGTCGCCGACGACCGGGTGGCCCGGGCTCGGGTTGTTGGCGAACTTGCCGATGTCCTTGATCCCGGACCAGACGTGCTCGGGCACGATCGGCACGTCCAGCGCGAGCATGGTGGCCTGCGGGTGCTTGATGTTGATGACCAGATCGCTGTCGTCGGTCGCGGTGACCTTGGTGAAGTTGGCGACGAAGTTGCCGTTGGCGGTGGCCGCGTCGGTGTTGGTCATCATCAGGTTGAAGGTGAACGCCGCGTCCTTGGCGGTCACCGGCTGCCCGTCGGACCACTTCTCGCCGTCGCGGATGTGGAAGGTCCAGGTCAGGCCGTCGGCCGAGTGCGACCAGCGATCGGCCAGCGCGGGGACCGGGGCCTGCGTCTTCTGGTCGTAGGTGGTCAGGAACTCGTACATCATCCGGCCGATGTTCGTGCTGGACGCGAACACCGCGGTGAACGGATTGAGGGTGTCGACGTCCTCGGTCAGGCCCACCTTCAATACCGTTGGTGTGTCCGCGTGGGCCAGTTCTGGCGACAGCGCGGGCGCCAGCGCGGCGGACCCCGCGAGGGCCAGCACACCGGCGATCGCGAGAAGTCCGATTCGCCTGAGTATCATCCTCGTTACCTACCTCACCCCAAAAAGTTTGTGAAGAAGTAACCATCA